>JAVJRG010000005.1:1436425-2154638 GCA_040218535.1 Lacipirellulaceae bacterium
AAACTGTTGGCGGCTTAGGCCTTTGAACTCGTCGAGTGAAAGGTCACCATCCTGATTGGTGTCCATTGCCGTAAACCAGCTAGGGGCGGCTGGTGCTTTGTCAGGTCGCATGTGCTGGGCAGCCGGGACGGGGCGTGAAAGTAACGTGTGGGCATGCAGGCCGTAGGTGACGAGCAGCCGTAGGGGAACACCCGCCTCGGAGAACTCCAGCGTGCCGTCGCCATTGCGATCAAGCTGGTCGAGTAGTGCGGGAATCGCACGCCGTTCACGAGTCGTGAGGCGACGGTTTCCGTCTCGATCAGCGAGACGAAATAACGGGTACCCTTCGGCGACGATCCCGATGGTGAGGGAGGCAGGCTCTCCGGTCGAAGCTTGCGCTTCGGATTCGGCGGCAGCAAACTCGACATAGCTGTTGCCCGTCTCTACGGTGAGGGCTTTTTCGCCAGGGATGACGGGTTGATGGCTATTCTGAGTACCCCGCAGTCGGACGGAATTAGATTTGTTCTTGCTCTGGCTCTGAAAATCGACTTCGAGAATCAAGTCAGCCGGACGGGTGATCCAGTTTGGTTTTGAAGCAACTTCGTTTTCATGAGGATAGAGAGAATCAACCGTCTTCCGGATTTGCTCATGGTCTGACGGTTCATCCAGCATCAAGAGCAAAGGGCGGTTTTGAAAACTTTCGACGTCGGAATGACCCTGCAAGGAGGTAGAGAGCTCAGCCAGTTCAACAATGCCGTCCTCGTCGGTATCGGATCGTGAGAGCGATTCGTCAAAGTTCGTGCGTTCCTCGGCGGAGACTCGGCCGTCTCCGTCGACATCCAGGCGATGGAATAGTGGCGCGTCGCCGACTCGGCTCCAGTGAAAGCGAGGCTTCAAAACGAGTGGCGAAGGAAGATTCGACCAGTTGCCCAGCAGCCAACGTAGTTCATCGCGATCCACCTCGTCGGCAGTATCCAGATAGTTTCGCAAACGTCGATCCAACGTGACATTGCCGCGTGAACGTGTGGAGACTCCGGGGACAGGTGCAGGAACATCCGATTTTGATTCAGAGTTTTTCACTTCGGAAGCAGGTGTTTGCGTTGGTTCTTGATTCGTGGTGTCGTCATTTGACGAAGCAGCTTCCTCGGAAGTTCCTTCAGTCGAATTCGGGGTTTTCAAAGAGACCTGTCTTGTAACAGACGCTTTCGAGAGCGATTCACCCGAGGAGAGTTGGTCGATCCACGCTTCCTCAACTTCGCGGAACGACTTGCCACCTACATAGAGTCGGATTTCCAGCTTGAGAGGACGTTCCGGCGTGAGAAGTAGGGCAGTGACGCTTGCATCGTTGCGATCTATCTTCTCGCCCGAAAGCCAATCATTCCGTGGGCCGGGTGAGTAGTTGGCAATCGGTTCAACTTCAGCCGATGAGGTGCTCAGTGTCACCGCTGCGTTCATTGGTTGAGCGACACGCTGCGGCGAGACGGGTTGAATCGCACAACTGGCTAGAATTTCCACCGCGAAGGCGGTGCTGCGTATCTGACAAAGTAGGCAAAAGAAAAGAATGGTTCTCAATCTGGCCGCAGATAAACACGGATGAACGCAGATATTCTTTTCTTCAACCATTGAGAAAGGACTCTTGCGAGCAACAGCTATGATATACGAGCATCTGCGTCTATCAGCATTCATCTGCGGCTATTCTAGTTGGGCAATTCGGCTAGCTGAGCAACTCGCTGATTGGGGAACCATCGACGATCGGGATAGGGCGTCCCGTGTTTGCGAGGTTCTCCGTGTCGGGTTCGACCCCAACGGCAGAACAGATGGTTGCCAGTACGTCGCTGACGTCAACTTTGTTCTCTTCGACGTGCAGGCCATCGGCAGACGTTTTTCCATAGGCTTGACCACCAGCAATTCCTCCGCCGGCGAGGACGCAAGACCAAGCTTGCGGGAAGTGATCTCGGCCTCCCGAGCCGTTGATCTTTGGTGTGCGACCGAACTCTCCCATCCAAACGATGGTGGTGGTTTCTAGGAGGCCCCGATCCTTCAGGTCCGTCATTAGGCTCGACCAACCCGCGTCGAGTTCCGCTGAGAGGTTCTTGACGGATTCAAAGATGTTCGAGTGGTTATCCCAGCCGACACCGCCAGAAGTTGCGGAGTTCAGCGAGACTTCAACAAAGGGCACCTGTCGTTCAACGAGCCGACGTGCGAGCAGACAGCCCTGGCCAAACACGCCTTTCCCGTAAGCGGTGCGCAGAGCTTCGGGTTCTTGTGATAAGTCGAAGGCACTGGAAGCATCGCTGCTGATCATTTTCAGCGTGTTGTCGTACACCGTCCGATGAGCATGCGACGCCGCGGCGGGGTGATTCTTTAGAAAGTTTCCTTCAAGTTCTCGCCAGACTTCCAGCCGCTCGCGCATCTGTTCTTTCGAGACTCCAGCAGGCGGTGCGATCGAATTGACTTGCAGTTTTGCGAAGCCGCTGTTGTTGTTTTCCAGGCCAACAATTGAGGCCAGACTTGCTCCCGAAGTCCCAGCACTTCCGACCACCAACGGCGCGTACTTGGGTCCGAGAAAACCGGGGCCGAAGGCTTCGGAGCCGAACATCGTGTTCTGGCCGATGCTAACGTACGGGGGAAGGGAATCGATCGTTTCTGCCAACTCTTTCCCGAGGGCCGAGCCGACGAACGGGTAATTGATTGCCCCCATCGGAGGCTTGCCCGTCCGCATTAGGTGCGTCCCCCGACCGTGATCTCCCTCTTTTGTGCTGAGGCTGCGAATTACGGCGAGCTGATCGGCGTGTTTCGCCAGGCCTGGAAGATGCTCGCTAAACCTGAGGCCAGGAACCGAAGTCGCGTTTTCCTTGAACTCGCCCCCGTTCTCATGTTGGGGCTTCATGTCAAACGTGTCTGTCTGCGAAGGACCGCCACCCATCCAGAGTAATATACAGCTTCTTCTGCGTTTCGGATCGGTTGCTGCCGCGCTGGCCAATTGGGGGAACCAGCTACAGGAGCTTGCCCCCGCGGCCGTCACGCCGAGGGTTTCGATGAAGCGGCGGCGATTGAGAGAAAATGCCATGCTTGCGCGATCAATGGTTAAAGGTAAATTCGGCGCTGTTCAGCAGTGCCCAGAGAATATCACCGAGCTTGCGCTGGCGGTCCGCCGTGGCTTCGACTCCCTCAAGAAGCTTTGTCATCGTTTCCTGTTCCTGGGGGGTTGGCTTTCTCGAGAGCGTCGCCAGGAATAGCGCCTCGATTCGCTGTTGATCATCAAAGAACGGGGCGCTCAATGAACGGAGCAGGCCGCTGGTTTCCGGAGCCGTGGCTTGATTCGTAAGTCCGCCGTGCATCAGCGTAAGGGCTTGTGGAATTCCCGCTTGGTAATCGGTGGTCTTTCCCGCTGGGGCGCTGAACTGAGCTAGAAACTGATCGCGGCTTGTGTTGCCAATACGCAGCAATGAACCATCCTGAGTCTGTGTGTTGGCCGTTGACTCGTAGCCCGTAGCGATGGCGATGCAATCGTACAATTGCTCTGCTGTGAAGCTTTTTAGATTCATCTGCGCGAACGTCAAAGCACGTGCCGGATCGTCGGCTACGGTTTCGTCTCCAGCTGCATTGGCTGCAACTGCGGGGCTACGGCTGGAAAGCTGATAAGCACGACTGGCGACAATCACACGAAGTAACCGGCGAAGGTCGTATCCGCTGCGACGGAAGTCCTCGGAAAGAAGCCGGAGAACTTCTTCACTAACGGCCGGGTTGTCGGCTCGCAGGTCGTCAACAGGATCCACAAGTCCCCGCCCGAACAAGTGAGCCCAAAGCCGATTGACGGTCGCACGTGCGAAGCGCGGATTCTGTTGGTCCGTGAGCCAGGCAACGAGATGCTCGCGCCTTGAGGGGGCATCTTTGCCCTTGCGAACCACGAGCGTGCCGTCTGGCAGGTACGGTGGCACCACGGTTTCCGTATCGGGAAGGGTGACTTCGCCGCGATTTGAATCCTTCACTTGCATCACGGGAGAAACCATTTCGATCTTGCCCTTCGGACGAGAAATCTGCGCGAAGAGTGCGGCGAAACCCCAGAACTGTGCTTGGCTGATCTCGTCGAACGGATGATCGTGGCACTGAGCGCACTCCATACGGGTTCCTAAGAACACACGTGAGGTTTTTGCCGCGAGTTCTTCGGGGTTGAGCTTGTGTGCTGCGTAGAAGAGCAGTGGCCCGGAATCATCAATTCGCCCTTCGGCAAGTAGCAGCTTGCGTGCTAACTCGTCGTAGGCAAGATTCTGGGCGAAATGGTCGGACAGCCAACCTTCTAGCTCCGCAGGTCCGCCGTAGCGAGAAAGGTCGACCCCGTCCGGTAGGAGCAGTTTTCGCCAGACCGCGGCTAAGTGGGTCGCGTGATCTCGACGTGCAAGAAGTGATTCGACGAGCTGTTCGCGATAGCCGCTGTTATCTCCAGATTTTTGCCACTCTTCAAACTCTCGCACTTCGGCGATCGTGGGAATCCTGCCCGTGAGGTCGAGATACACTCGGCGAAGAAACTCCTCGTCGGACGTTGGCTCAGCCGGGGTGATGCCCTGGTCGAGCCAGAGTTGTTCGAGTGCGGCATCCAATTGCTCGGTGACTTCGATCTCTGCAAGAGGTTCTCCGAGGGCAAGCGTGTCGAAAGCGAACTGTGGATTCTTAGGTACCACAAACCGTAGTGCTGATGGTTCTATTGGTGATGCTTTTGGGCGACGTGCAAGCGTGGTTTCCTGCTCAACGATAAGGGTGTCTTCTTGTTCTTTCCGTGGAGCGGGCTTATCGAGACGGGCAATTCTCGGCTCAGACTTCCCGGAGACCCCCGCAGCGTTCTTGCTTTGATCGGAAAGATCCTCAGCAAGTATCTGGGCATCCTCTGGGACGCCCAAGGCGTAGATAGTTTGTGGCCCCGAGTTGGGATAGGAAAAGTTAACCTGATGCCGTTGCGGTCGGCGAAATTCCGCCAAGTCGCGTGAGTCTGAGCTTTCCGCTTTCGATCGCGTCACCACTTCGCAACTCATAGGAAGGTGTGTTTCGGGATCGCAACGGAAATTCAGGCGGAGCGTTTCGTGAGGAGGTTCTCGCTGTTGTAGCTTCACGTTCAAAGCGATTTGTTGCTTGCCACCTTCGTTATCGACGGGTTTCCAGTCTTCGGAAATCACCTGGAAATTGTTTGCTCGACTCGTGTTCGCACTGTCGGTTTGACTAGCCTGTTGCTGCCCAGGGAGGACGGCCAAGAGTAGCTGTGACTGGACATCCCAATCCGCTGAGCGTGACAGTGAGTTGACCGTGACCACGCGGCGTTCTGCGGAGTAATTGCTGGCCGAGCGTTCAACGAAATCGTGAAACATCGTGCCGCGAATACTTTTCTGAGCGGCAACACGCCGACGACTTGAGAACCAGAAACGGCTCTCACCATCGCCGATTGAGGTCGGCTCTTCGGAATTAGCTTCGACCCATTGTTGCTCCCGGATTGCTTCTAGCATGGCCGCCCAAGAGTAGGAGTCTCGGGTGGCCAGCGTGATGAAGGCTAGCAATAAGGAGGCTGCTAGTCCGGTTGCCAGATAGAGTTGTCGACGCAGTTTCCGTTGTTGAGGGGTTGGTGCGCTCGACTTCGGGGTGCTGGCAAGTATCTCTGACGATTCGGCTAACTCGACTTGATTAACGGGATAAGACTCTCTGTAGGCTTTGTCGAGGCGATGGCTGAGTGCGTCGGTGAATTCTTCCCGCAGTGGCGGAACTGCATAAGCGTCTTGCAGCTCGCGCTTGAGCGCCATCTCCTGGAATCCGTCGAGCGGATTGCCTTTGCCAGGATTGTCAATTCCAGAGGGCTCGTTCATGGAATCGTCGTTAGGTAATTTGGATTGCGACATGCTTTCTTGAACTTCTTCAACCGGCGGGGCGGTCGTGCAGTTTAGCGCTCGGGGTGAGGTTGCTATTAGTCGAGTTCGACAGGCTCTCGGTGATCATCTCAGGGAAAGCAACTCCATTGGTCTCGGGCTGGCTGCTTCCATTTCGAGTGCTTCGCTCGTCGACTGCTAATCGTGCGCTTCTCTGCTCAGCTTGCTTCTCTTGAAACTCATAGTGTCTGCGGAACTCGCGACGTGCACGGTACAGCGTCGCCTCAACTGCTTTCTCTGTTTCTTCCAATCGCACGGCAATCTCTTTCACACTCAGATTTTCTACGTACTTTAGTTCGAGTGCTGTTCGTTGGCGATCTGACAGAGTCTCGAGAATCTCGACGACACCTAATTGCCGCTCTGCTGTTTCCAGTTGCCCGCTGGGGCGTTCTTCTTTCTGTTGTTGGCTGGTGCGGATAGCCGACTGCTCGTAGGCGTGTTTGGTGCGTTTCTTTTTTCTAAAATGGTCTGCTGATTTGTTGCGAACGACAGCACGGAGCCAGGCCGCGATTGAGGTCTGTTCGAGATTCACCGCGTTGCCGCTGTTCTCATCAAGCGCCCGCAGCAGGGCGAACATGGTCTCGGCGACGACATCTTCAGCGACATGCCGATCATGCAGCAGCGCGTACGCATACCGCCATGCCGTGGGGACATGCCTTTCGTACAGAGCCTGCCACGCCTCCGCACAGGAACCCCGTGCGCGGCGCACCAGTTCGGCGTCGCTAAGCTGGTCGTTCAAAATATCCCTTCGCCCGGGCGTGGGAATCACGGCTAGTTGTTGTGAAAAGCCGTAAGGATCGATTGGGGGAGTCGGATTCAACCACACTGATCCGCAATGCAGAAGTGACCGACTGAAAATACCTCGCTAGAAAAGCTGCGTTTCGTACCCAATAGGAAAGCGAACATCACGTGTGCGGTTGTTTTCCGCACACGTTCCATGCTACCCGTTAGGTCGCCGCCACTGCACGCCCCACGCAAGAAAATGGGGTAGAAAGTAGGATAAACTAAATTGAGAGAAGGTTCTGAGAGCCTAAAAAGGTCACCAGTAGAGCCGATTAGGAATGATTTACGTAGAACGTCTTCTTTTCGAGGTAATTCTCCAGCCCGTACTTGCCGTCTTCGCCGCCGGTCCCACTTAGCTTGTAGCCGTTATGGAATCCCTGACGTTGCTCGCCCATGGCGCGGTTCACGTAGATTTCGCCGAAGTCGAGTTCGAGGATTGCCCGCTGGATTCGTCCAACGTCTCGTGTGAAGAGGTAAGCACTCAGGCCGTAATCGCTATCGTTGGCTAGCTGCAGGGCTTGATCATAGCTGTCGACTTTCATGATGGGGCTGACGACGCCGAAGACCTCTTCCTGCATGATTTCCATATCGTTGGTGACGTTGGTCAGGATGGTTGGCTCGTACCAATGCCCCTTCTCGAAGTCACTCCCCTCGGGGCGTTTGCCTCCAAGGGCAACTTCGGCTCCTTGATCGACCGCACGCTGGACCACCTGCTCCATCTGTTCCAGTTCGTGGCGGTTCACCTTCGGTCCGATGTCGGTGCCTTCCACCATCGGATCGCCAAGTTTCAAGTCGGCACTTTTCGCGATGTACTTTTCCAAGAACTCATCGTAGACCCCCGCTTGGATGTAGAAGCGTTCGCTGCAAGTGCAGACTTGGCCGCAGTTCAAGTACCGCGAGATCATCGCTGCATCGACTGCTTTGTCCACAACGCCATCGTCGAGCAAAATGAAAGGCGCTTTGCCACCAAGTTCAAGGCGCACCGCTTTGAGATGATCGGCACAGTTGCGGAAGATCTCTTGTCCGGTTTTCGTGCTGCCGGTCATGGTGACGAGCTTGGTGATCTTGTTGCTCACCAGTTCGGCACCCATCGTCGAGCCACCGCCTGTGACGAGATTCAGCACACCCTTGGGAATTCCCGCCTCTTCGGCAAGTCGGCTCAAGGCTAAGGTGGCTACCGGAGTGACTGCGGGCGGCTTGACGACCATCACGTTGCCAGCAGTTAGTGCTGGGCCGATTTTGCGACAGGCTAGCGCCAAAGGAAAATTCCAAGCAGCGATGCCGACACAGACGCCGTAGGGAACCTTGTGAATGTAAATGTGCTCGTCAGGGTTGTCCGAAGGATAGATGTCTCCCTCAATACGGCGTGCTTGCTGGGCTGGGTAGTTCAGGAAGTCCGCGGAGACATCGACTTCTCCAAGAGCAAGTGAGTAAATCTTTCCTTGCTCCAAGGTTAGAATGCGAGCGAGTTCCTCGCGATTTTCACGAATAAGTTCGGCTAGACGGATCAAATAGTTTCCGCGCTCAACGGCTGGCGTTGCTACCCAAGCCGCTTGGGCTGAGGCCGCGGATTCGAGCGCCAGTTGGGCGTCGCTTGCGTCACCTTTAGGAACGCGAAAGAGAACTTCCTCAGTGGTGGGGCTTTCAACATCAATCCACTCGCCCGTTGAGGCTTCACGCGAGGCTCCGTCGATCCACATGGAGTAGTGGTCGATTCCGTCGATGGTTTGTTTGTGAGGCATACGTGTTTCTGGGGTTGTAGTTGGTTGGGGTGGGTGCGGCTAAGCCGCGAGCGGCCAATTCTTTCTTAGCGGCCCATCCAGCCGCCGTCGACGAGGAGAGTCGTGCCGTGGACGTAGTTGGCGGCTTCCGATGCGAGGAATATGACGGGGCCTTTGAAATCATCGGGATCACCCCAACGTCCTGCCGGGATACGGGCGAGGATCTGTTCACTGCGGACCGGGTCGTCACGCAACGCTTGCGTGTTGTCTGTGGCAATGTAACCGGGTGCGATGGCATTCACGTTCACGCCTTTGCTTGCCCATTCGTTGGCGAAAGCCATCGTTAGTTGGCCGATACCGCCCTTGCTGGCTGCGTAGCCGGGAACTGTGATGCCGCCTTGAAAGGTGAGCAGTGAAGCAGTGAAGATGATTTTTCCGGCCTTGCGTTGAACCATTAGTTTTCCAAATTCGCGAGTCAGGATGAATTGGGCATTCAGGTTCACTTCAATCACCTTGTCCCAGTATTCATCAGGATGTTCAACGGCTGGTTTGCGCAGAATGGTTCCGGCGTTGTTCACCAATATGTCTACGTTACCAATGTCGGCCCTGACATTACCCATGAAGCCGTAGAGTTGTTCGCGATCGCTGAAATCGCATTGGTAGGCTCGAAAGCTTCGGCCCGTTGCTTCGACCTCTTGCTCAACCTCGCTGCCTGAGGACTCTAGCGAAGCCGAAACACCGACGACGTCAGCGCCAGCTTCAGCAAGGCCGATTGCCATCGCTTTGCCGATGCCACGCTTGCAGCCGGTGATGAGAGCGGTTTTTCCTGAGAGATCGAAATCGTTGTTCATGGTTTGATTCAAGGTTGGTCAGGAAGTGGTGTCATTCCGACGGGAGGCTCGCCGACCGAGGAATCGGGTTAGTACTCTCGTTCGCCTTCTAACCGGATTCCTCAGTCGCTGGCTCCTTCGGAATGACAAGGAAGGCTAGTTAAGATCGGCAGTCGATGAGCGTTTTAATCCCATCAGGGTTGGCGTCAATGGATTCGAATGTCTGTTGGACGTCATCGATTGGATTAATCGAAGTAACTAGTTTGTCGAGATGGAGTTTGCCTTTTGCAGCCAACTGGATTGCTTCGTCGAAATCTTCTTCTTCATAGAGCCGGGCTCCAATCAATTCGATTTCGGACCAGAAGAACTTAAACAGATTCACGGGCTTTGGTTGAGGGTGGATCGCGACCATGACGATGCGACCCCTGACGTTGGGCAGCTCGGTCATCAATTCAACCCCAGGGGCTGAACCGGAGACCTCAAACACGCAGTCCGCCATCGCGCCGTCGGTGAGCTTGCTGACACTTTCGGGCACATTACTCTTGATCGGGTTCACAATCTTGAGGCCAAGCGACTCTGCCAACTCGAGGCGAGACTCGTTCACCTCGGAGAGTATTACTTGCGCCCCTTTTTCTTTTGCGACTAAAGCGATAAGCAACCCAATCGGGCCGCCACCGATCACCACCACATTTTCGCCTGCCTTGACACGACCTAACCGAACATCGTGACAGGCAACCGCGGCAGGTTCAATCATTGCGCCATGTTCCAGGCTCAAATCGTCAGGTATTTTGTGCAGTGTATAGCCTGGAACCGTCCATGAGGACTGCATGCCGCCGGGCAAATCGATGCCGATGAACTTCAGGTTCTTGCCAACATGGGCGTAGCCCTTGTCGAATGCCGCGGGCTCGCCAAACTTCAGGGGGCGAACAGCAATGCGATCTCCTGGGCTGACTGACGTAACTCCTTCACCGACTTCTGCCACGGTCGCAGAAGCTTCGTGCCCGATGATCTGCGGCATGGCGACTCGCTGGTCCATTGCGCCGTGGAAAATGTGCATGTCCGTGCCACAGATTCCGCAGAACGCAACCTCCAGGCGGACTTCGCCTTCAGCAGGAGCCAACGCTTCGCTCCTGCCGACTTGTATCGTTTTATCGCCTTGGTATTGAGCGCTTTTCATAATTGGTGAGTTCTTATTTGGCCACGGATCGCACGGATTTCACGGATTGGTTTCGATCGTGTCATTCCGACGGGAGGCTCGCCGACCGAGGAATCCAGTCTCAATGAATGTTCGTCGACAATTCTAGATAATCCGTGCTGCCGACTATTAGAGTTTTTTCTTGTGCAAAAAAATGTCTTTCACCCTGCATCACTTTTTCATCCGTGAAATCCGTGTCATCCGTGGCTAAAACTTGAGGATTCATCTCGTGAGAGTTTTACGCTGTGGTGCCACCACCGCTCCAACTTAGTTTATAGACGGTGGTTTCTTGGTAGGTCTCGCCTGGCTTCAAGATGCTACGCGGAGCCCCTTCGATGTTCGGGCCATTGGGGTACTTCGAGGTCTCGATGCAGAATGCGCGGAACTGACCGAACTGATCGCCTGACTCACGTTGCAAATCGTCTGAAGTATAACGTCCCGTGTAAAAGAGTGTTCCCGGCTCGGTGGTGAAGACTTGCAATGTGCGTCCAGAGGTTGCCTCGGTCACTTCTGCGATCTTTTGCAACTCGCCTGAGGGGTTGTCGAATGCGTAGAAATGTTCGAAGCCCATCGGTAGTTCCTCGAAAGCGTCGCCGATGCGCTTTGCAGTGTTGAAATCGCAGACCGTGCCGGCAACCTTGGCTTCTTCGCCGACGGGGACGTTCGTTTCGTCAGGGACCAAATAACGATCGCTATTGAGTTTCAGGTGGTGGTCGAGAATCTTGTCTTGGAAACTGTTGAGATTGAAGTAAGTGTGATTGGTCAGTGAAACGGGCGTCGCCTTGTCCGTTTTCGCAGAGTAAAAAATGCGAAGTTCATTGTCGTTGTTGAGTCGATACTCGACCGTGACTTCGAGATTGCCCGGAAACGACTCCTCGCCATCGGGGCTTGTCCGAGAAAGAACAAGCACGGCGGCGTTGTCCTCCGTTCGGGCGTCATCTGCGTTCCAAACGACTTTGTCGAAACCGACGATGCCGCCGTGCAAATGGTTAGGGCCATCGTTCGTAGCGACTTGGTGCTCCTGACCGTCGACGGTGAACTTGCCATCCTTGATCCGTGCCGCGTAGCGACCGACTAGACAACCAAAGTAGGGAGAGTTTGCCTTGTAATCGTCGCTGAAGTAGCCTGCGAGCGTATCGAATCCACAAGCGATGTCGCCACGGTTGCCATTCTTGTCAGGGGCGACCAGCGAAGTGACGGTTCCGCCGTAGGTGGTGATCTTGACCGTGATGCCGTTGTCGTTCTCTAGAGTATAGAGTTCGACCGGTGTGCCGTTATGGTCGCCAAACGGCGCTTTACTGATGTTCATTCTGCCGCTTCCTCCTTTGCGGTACTCTCAATGGTGTCGGTCTGCTTTGTGTCCTCAGCTTCGCCCGCAAATTTGTTACCGAGAGCGATAATCACGATGCCGACGACCATTCCAACCAAGCCAAGATATAGCAGTTTCTTCGCCTTGTCGGACGCTCTTGCCCACTCGCCTGCGACAATGCCGCTGACAATAGCCGTAACCACGCATGTAGCATTGAAGATCGCGTAGCCAACGGTGTTGCCAACGTCCCCAAGCTTAAATGCCGCGAAAGCAAATACGGCTGAAGCAGCGTAGTGAAAGAACGCCATGATAAGAATGAGAACGAAGTTCTTGCCAAAGCTGGGCGTCTTGAACGAGCCCCAGGAATTCTTTGACGTTAGTTGCCAACCGAAGTAGCCGGCCATGATCACGCCGCCGCTCAAGAAAATCGGCAGCATGACAGCTAGAGCGGTGATCCATTCTGCGTTGCCCTGAGCCTGGCTTGCTTCGTGCAGAGGAGGACGACCAACGGCGTTGGCGAAACTGAACCCCGTAGCCAACAGTCCCCCCACGACGGCGATCGTAATGCCCGTCGATACTGACTGCTTGCCGTGATCATCACCTTCTGACTGTTCCTCAGCCTTATTCTCAGCCTCGTCTTTCTCACGCTGAATACCTGCCTTGCCGTTGGCAACAATGCCAAGGAGAACACACGCCAGTCCGGCAAGAATCGCAATCAGGGCTTTTTGAGGCGGCAACCCATCTTGATAGAAGGGTAGTAGCGAGCCCACAAGAATCACCGTCCCGATAAAAATCGAAAACCCTAGTGAGACGCCGATGTGATGGATGGCTTTTCCCCACATCATCACGCCGATGCCCCACAAGACACTGCTCACTACCATCTGGGGAAGAATCTCTTTCACGGCTTCGGTGCCGTAGATTTCTCCCACCCCTTTCATCATCGCAAACGTCGCGATCAGTGGGACCGCGAACATCGTGAGCATGAAGAACAGGCCCCAGGTGTTTTCTTCCTTGAAGCCTTTGGTGAATTTTTCTGGGAGGGCATAGAGGCCGAGCATGACCCCTGCGACGAGTGCCCAAGCGATTCCTTCGACCATAGTTTGAGTCCGATGTGGGTGGGGCTGGATGAGATTGAGAAAAAGGTTGTGCTACCGCTCCAGCGAAGTAGATTCGCGAAGCCACCTTCATTGCATATTGTCTACGATGCGCGATTGTAGCTAGCAATCTCGGCTTGGTCTACCGCTCTGCTAGCGTTTGATCGCGAAAGGTCGGCAGACGATAACGCTCTTGCTGCTCTTGGGACATGTCGATAAAGACACAAGAGCGTGAAGTGAAATCCTGACGATTCCTCTGAGATATTGCGAGTCTACCGATGGCTGTCGATTCCAAGAAAGTATTGCTGACCTTCCTAGTGCTGAGCCTTTTCGTATCGCCAACAGCAGCCCAGCAATACTACTACCAGCCGAATCAGGGCTACTATCGCAACGATACTCGCGAGGGAACTATCGTGGGGGGCGGTTTGGGCGCGCTGACCGGCGCTCTCATTGGCGGAAGCAAAAACTGGGAAGGTGGGGCGCTCATCGGAGCCGGTGTGGGAGCACTCACGGGTCGTGCGATTGGCAGCGCTCAAGATCGGGCCGACACGCAGCAAGTGATCGTGGGAAACTCGATCGCTAATCAAGCCAACGCCCAAGCTGCAGCAACCGCTGTGACCAACTTCGACCTCACTCAAATGACCGCTGCCGGACTGAGCGACGATCTGATCATCAGCACGATTCAAAGCCGCGGAGGTCGATTTGATTTGAGTCCAAATGGTCTTATCTCACTCAAGCAATCCGGCGTTAGCGACCGCGTTGTTCTGGAAGCACAGCGCGCAGCGGGACGTGCCGTGCCAACGCCGATCAATCCCCGCCCAGTGGTCCAAGTCGTTCGGCCAGCTCCGGTCTACGTTCGTCCGGCTCCTGTGATTCATTACTACCACGGTCCCAGAGTTTATCGGCATCACTATCATCGCGGATGGTAGCGTTCTACAGGCGTTCTACATCGACGTAGTAAGCCCCAACTTCGGTCCCATCATCAAGGATGAAAACGCCTGTGAGGTCGATTGGGCCAGCTTCCAAAGATGCTTCAAAGCGGACTTCATCTGCACCTGCACCTAAGTTTTGCTGTTGGAAGTGATCTCCAAGCTGCAGTTTTGCGTGCCCAATTTCCAAAGCTTTTCCCTTGGTTTCACGATACGCAGCCAGGCCGGGTGAGGGCTCACCTGCTGGCAGTGAAGAGGCAATCGGGTGAGCGATGCTCGCTGGCCAGCGTCGAAGCGAAATCTGATACTTGCCAGCCTCTTCGACATGAAGCGCCCAATGACCGACGTTCTGTTTTCCAGCTCGAATGAACGATTGATTCCAAGGGACATCGCCTTCGTCGATAAGCCAGTCGTGAGCGGTTAGGCGAGTTGGATTCTCTGCCGGGTTTCCCACGACGATCCGCGCATCCTTTTTGAAGGTCGGCTGCAGGCTTTCCCACCACTTTTCGTAGTCGCCACGTAGTTTACGGACAACTTCGGGGTACTGCTGGGCGACATCGTTCTTTTGGTTTGGGTCGAGTTCGATCTCATACAACTCCTTGCCATCAATGAGCCGCCATCGCTGCGACATGGTGCTACTCTGTCGCCACTTGATCGGATGCAGCACACGTTGCGAGTCTGTAATGATCACACGATCGGGCCATTCAGTCGTATGGTCGCGGAGCAATGGCACAAGCGATTGGCCCTCATAAAAATAGCCTTCCTTCCCCGGCAAGTTACAAAGTTCCTGTAGCGTCGGCAGCAGATCAACATGGGCAGTCAGTTGCTCAACATCGACCGCCTGACTGACGCCGCCCGCTGGCCAGTGGATGAAGCAGGGCACTCGGTGGCCGCCTTCGTACTGGCTGCCCTTCTTCCCCCGCATTCCGGCACCGTAGATTCTTTCCCCAGTCGCAGTGCCGTTGTCCGTCATGAAGATGAAGATTGTATTCTCACTCAGGCCCGCTTCGGCCAGCCACGTCCGCAAGGCACCGACGTTTTCGTCAATGTTGGCGATCATTCCGAAGAAGATCGCCTCGGCTGGACGTTTGACCTTGTCTTTGTAGGCTGCCGTGTATTTCTCGGGGCAGTGAAACGGTCCGTGCGGGGCGTTTGTTGAGATGTACGCGAAGAACGGCTTGCCCGCTTTATGCTGTTCTTGAATGAATCGCTTCGCCTCCGTGAAGAAAACGTCTGTGCAATAACCATCGTACTTCTCTTGTTTACCGTTATGAAAGTACGTGTCATCGAAGTAGGCGTTGTTCCAACTGTCGGGCGTTTGTCCGATGCCACCACCGCCGTGGCGGACTACTTCTTGGAAACCACGATCCTCAGGCCGGAAGGGATAATTGTCTCCCAAGTGCCATTTGCCAAACATTCCCGTTGCATAGCCACCCGCATAAAACGCTTCTCCGAGTGTCGTCTCACCGGGAAGGATCATTGACCTGCCCATGATGGTGTGCCAAGTGCCCGCCCGATTGGAGCAGTGGCCGCTCATCAGTGCACCGCGGGTTGGTGTGCAAGTTGGGCTAACGTGGAAGTTCGTCAAGCGAACGCTTTCCGCGTGAAGTGCATCGAGGTTCGGTGTTTCGAGGATCGGATTGCCATGGCAGGAGAGATCGCCATAGCCCTGATCGTCGGTGATCACCAAGATGACATTCGGCGGCGCGGTGGAGCTGCCTCTGGCGATGATGGGTAAAACGAGAAGGAAAAGCGTTGAGAGAAGTCGAAGCATTCGAGAGTAGAATCCTTAGTTTGGAAACACGGATCACACGGATCGCACAGGTTTATTTTGAACAGGAGAGAACGGAGCGAACAGAGAAACAAAGATTCATACCCTCTGTTTTCTTCGTTTTCTTGTGTTAGATAATCCGTGCAATCCGTGGCCTAAATAATGAGTTAGTAGCGGTTATTGATCTTAGGTAACAAATTCCCAAACGCTTCGGTAAGAGCCTTCTTTTTGCAGGTAGTCTAACAGATCCGAATAGAATTGGTGCCCGCCCAGCGTGGCGCTGTCGCCGATGATACGCAGTGCCCGACGGGAGCGGGTCAGTGCGACGTTCGTACGGCGTGTATCTTTAAGGAAGCCGATTTCTCCTTGCGAGTTGCTGCGAACCATCGTGATAATCACAGCTTCTTTCTCGCGGCCTTGAAAACCGTCGACGGTGTCGATTTCCAGACCTTTCACCTGGAGATGATTCTTGAGCAGTCGTACTTGTGCTGCGTAAGGGGCAATGACCGCGATATCCTCCGGCACAACCCCCGCATCGAGAAACTGCTTCACTTGCGAAGCGACCCAGTTGGCTTCTTTCGGGTTGCGTTTGCTTTCGCCATCGGGTTCTAGTTCCTCATCCCAACCTGCTCCCGCTGTGTCCCAGAACTCCAGGATGGGGTCATCCTCAAGTGACTCGTCAACGCCGGGCACTTCAAACAAGCGGTGGTGCTTTACAGACGCGTCAGCGACTAGTTCTCCGTCGTAGAAATGGTCGCTCGAGAACCGCATGATCTTTTCGTGCATCCGATACTGTACAGTCAGGCGTTTGAAGACTTTCTCGCCGAAACTTTCGACAAGCCTTTCCATCGGGCTGATCCGAAACCCTTCTTGCGCCGCTTCTTCGGAGAGGATCGTCGGCGGTAGCTGGCAGTGATCGCCTGCAAGGACCAGACGCTTCGCGCGTAACATCGCTTGCCAAAGTGCGGGCTCTGTACTTTGGCAGGCTTCATCGATGACGACCAAGTCGAATTGACGGTCTCCGAGAAGTTCTTCATCGATTGTTAAAGTCGTGCAGATCACATCCGCAGAATTCAGGACTTGCTGAATGATATGTTTCTCAAGAAGTCGCGCCTGTTGGCGGAGGCTCTTCGCCTCCGCGTAGAGATTGCCACGGTGCTTGTAAGCGTTTCGCGATCGCGATGGTCGCGAAGCAGCTCGCATCAGGTTTTCAGCGTCGCGATACATTTCTTGCACGATCAATCGCGAGTCGTCCGCTTCGACCAGTTCATCCAGGGTATGTCCGCGTAGTGACTCGAACACCCGCGCCGGATGTCCAACACGAATGACCGCTGGCATCAGGGCGATTAGCCGTCCCAGGAGATTGTCCACTGCGGTATTGCTTGGGGCACAGGCGAGCACTTTCTCGCCGCGGCTGACTGCTTGATAAATCACCTCCGCCAGGGTCGTCGTCTTGCCAGTCCCAGGAGGTCCGTGGACGACGGCCACATCACGCGCGGAGAGGGCAAATCGAACCGCTTCCTCTTGTGGCGGGTTCAGTTGCGTGGCGAATTCAACTGGCGGGTGTTTATCGAAACGCAGTTCTTGTTGGGCGAGCAAGCAATCTCGCAAGCGGGCTTGCGAGCCGGAGAGCATCCTCGCTCTGGCAATGGCGGAAGCTTGCTTCAGTCGCGTCCGCTCGTCAGGGGACAGATCGAGCCGGAAGTTGCGCGCTTCAGGCCATTGGTCGAGAGCTATCTGAATAGTTTCCGAGGTTCTGCGACTGACGACTCCAGGCAGACTCTCACCCTGCGGGTTGGCATTATCAGAGACAATCACCGGCGAGCCAACTTTGAGCCGATTCATGGGGAGGCGTTCGGAGGCTGGCTTGGCGAAGTCGATGAGATTTCGTCCTGCCAGGCCAACACGATGATCGACCATGCGAAGGTTGACGATCGTCTCGCCCGTTCGCTCAGGGTTGCCAGCCTGTTTGCGAAGCCGCCGATCAGCAAGCCGCTGACGTTCCGCGGCACCTTCCATTTCGAGCCAGCGTTCGATCTGGTCGAAGTATCCTTCGGTTGTCGCCCACGCCACTTGCCGCTCGTTTCCTGTCGCTGAATACTTTGGTTGGTTGGCGTTTTGGGTCCGAGAGCTGACGTCTCACCGCTCGGAAGTTTTTCGATACTGCATTCTGGCAGGTTCGCTGGAGCTAGCTAGCGGGTTTGTCGATAGAACCAATTCGGCAGCCGCCGTGTCTGCCAATCAGCCGTCCCTTGCGGCTAAGCGGACGTTTTGGCAAAATACCCTGCTTGCACAGCCCAAAAGCACCCCTAGCTCAACTGGATAGAGCATCGGTCTACGAAACCGAAGGTTGCTGGTTCGAATCCAGCGGGGTGTACTTTCTCTAAGTGCTCTCTAGCACAGAGTTTTAGTTACCTGCCGGCATTCGGCAGTGCGGTTCTCTATTCCTGCCTAGGTCGAGCTTTTCTTGATCGGGCTGATCGCCAAGAACGGTTCTTACCGTCTTTGATGATCCAAGTGAAATCTGCATCAAAGCAAGCATGCAAGTCCGCTCAGCTTTTCATATTGGGGAACTGGCTACAGATGAGCTCTTCGATTGGTACGAACTTTTGACTAGCGGAAAGTCTTTGTCTGATTCACTTCTCTGGTCGAACTGACGACGCATTTAGTGCTCTACGATGTACGCTGAATACCAATTCAACTCAATCGACAATGCTTGCCAAGACCGCACAGATTCCACCTTCTTACGATCCCTGCCGAGCAAGTGCTTTGCATCCCTGAGGAAATTGCTACTTCTTTAACACTGATTGGCTTACTCGTGTACCTAGGAATGAAGGTCGGCAGAGCCTAAGTTATAGAACTGAGCAAGTGATCCAAGTCAGTATCCGCAACTCAGCCACGAACTCTGTCTTCTAAGGACACATATAGAGCACACTCTTGGCCAAGCCTGATCGAAATACTTTGCACTTTCTTTTGCTGAGATTACCGTTTTTATTGCTGTCCAGCATTGTCTGTATCTGCACAGTTACTTCGGGTTGCGATGTTTCACAGCCTAGCTCTGCTGATCGAGGAGAGGCAGAGACTCCCGAGCCGACACGACTGAAGGTCAACGTCGCACCTGTCACTTTCAGTGAAGAGGTCTTCGAGCGATCCATCGCTTTTGGCACGATCAAACCCATCCGGTCAAGTTCTCTCGGATTCGCTCGTGGTGGGCGGGTAGCAAAGGTTCGCTACAAGGTTGGCGAATTTGTCGCCGAAGGCGAAGTCATTGCGGAGCTTGAACAGGAAGAATTGGCGGACCAGCAAGAGAGACTCGGCAAGTCTCTTGCGGACGCTCAGTCTCAGCTTGCTGCCTATCAATCGCAAAACAATCGACAACTCATTACGCGAGCTCAACAAGACATTCAGCGGCTAAAGGCGCAGCAGACGGAGCTTGGGCGGGAATTATCCAAAGGCTTGATCGTTGCCCCTTACCGCTGTCAGCTTGCAGAGATTAACGTGACCGCTGGTGATATGGTGCCGAGTGGAAGACCCTACTTTCAGATTCTCGAAGACGCGCCGCCGGTCATTGAAGTGAACCTACCAATCGCCCAGGCGAGCCAGACGAAGGTCGGTGACACGGTCTGGATCAAACGGGATGAACAACTGCGACCTGCGACCGTAGCGAGCAAGTCACCCGAGCTCGACGCGTCGTCACGTACACGACTAGCGACACTCAACTTGCCCGGTCTAGGAGATGATGCCAATGGAGAAAATGACACCGAAGAGAGTGTTGATTGGACGATTGGCGAAGTCGTCGAGGTGCATTCTTGGAACGGCAGCAAGAACACGGGCTTTTGGCTCCCTTTTTCTGCTTTGCAACGCGAGGCCAACGGCTTGTGGTCGGCATTCGTCATTGAGGGCGAAGGGGAAGGACAAACGGTGGAACGGCGCATCGTCGAAGTGCTGCAACTTGAAGCTGAACACGCCTTAGTACGCGGTTCACTTACGGTAGGCGACTTGTACGTCGTTGAGGGATTAAATCGAATCGTGCCGGGGCAAAGTGTCGCTGGACAGCTCGTCGAGCGAGAATTCACACAGCCGGGGCCGCCGGAGGTGGGTGAATGATCGCCCATTTCCTGTTTAAGAATCCGCGGATTTTGTTGCTCCTTGTCGGCGTGATTGTCGTGGCGGGGCTGTCGTCATTCGTGTTGATGCCCCGGCTTGAAGATCCTGTGCTAGGGAAACGCGTAGCGGTCATTAGTACCGTCTTTCCCGGTGCGGATGCCGAGCGTGTCGAGTCGCTCGTGACCATTCGCATCGAGAACCAACTGCAAGGCATCGCGGAAATCAAGGAGATCCGCTCCAACAGCCGGACAGGCATCGCCAACCTTGTCATCAAGCTGAGCGACGAGGTCGACGATGTTGAGGAAGTCTGGTCACAAGTCCGCAACAAGCTGGCAGATGTCGAGGCCGATTTACCCACAGG
Organism: Lacipirellulaceae bacterium; assembly: GCA_040218535.1. Taxonomy (NCBI): domain Bacteria; kingdom Pseudomonadati; phylum Planctomycetota; class Planctomycetia; order Pirellulales; family Lacipirellulaceae; species Lacipirellulaceae bacterium. The sequence continues at coordinate 1,456,414 of JAVJRG010000005.1, forward strand.
TTGTTTCTCACCCGACTTCGAGATCTTTCCCCTCAAAGCGTTCGCTGCGATCGTCGCGGTGAAGTGGCGGGATGCGAGCGATCCTCAGCTTTCCATCCTACGCAAGCTGAGCAGCCAGCTTTGGCAACAAATCAGCAACTTGCCGGGCACCGAGTCGGTCGAAGAGTTCGGCAACCCCGGCGAAGAGTACCTGATCGAAGTTGAGCCGACCGTTTTGGTGGCGACGCAGCTGTCGACTGCGGCGATCGCTGGTCAAGTCTCGGCGAACATTGCAAGCCAGCCGGCGGGTTACGCGCGGGGCGACGATTCGCAGTTGTTGTTGGACCTCAAGCCAAGCGACTCGAACATCGACAAGCTGCGAGACTCGACCATCCGGTTTGGCCCGCGTGGCCAGTCAGTCCGGCTGAGGGAGATCGCCACCATCGAGAAGCGCACAATCACGCCAAAGACCGACGTCGCCCTGGTCGATGGCGAGCCGGGAATTGTGCTGGGCGCATTTTTCGACGACCGGCTACGTGTCGACCATTGGGCTAACTCCTTGCGAGAGCTCGTGGCGAAATTCCAAGACGACTATCAGGCCGAGCTCGACGTTGAGATCATCTTTTCCCAACAGGAATTCATCGACGTCCGGCTAAACACCTTGCTGCAGAATCTATTCCTCGGCGCGGCGGGCGTCACGTGCGTCGTGCTGCTGTTGATGGGCTGGCGAAGCATGATTGTGGTGGGAGTGACTTTGCCGCTGTCTTCGCTCATGGTGCTGGCCGGGATGCGGACGATGGGAATCCCGATGCATCAAATGTCGATCACCGGGCTCATCATCGCGTTAGGTCTGTTGATCGACAACGCGATTGTGATTGTCGAAGATGTCCGGGCAAGAATCTTCGGCGGCGAAACCACTCAGGATGCGATTCGCGAAAGCATTCGCCATCTAGCGATGCCGTTGTTCGGCTCGACGTTAACAACGACGCTCGCCTTCATGCCGATCGCCATCCTCCCCGGCCCCCCTGGCGAGTTTGTCGGGACGATTGCCATTAGCGTGATCCTAGCGATTAGCTCTTCGTTTCTCCTAGCGATGACCGTCGTGCCGGCGCTATTAGGCCTGATGCGAATCAGGACCGACCAACGCGGCACGTTCACCTATGGGATCACGAATCGACTGATTCAGTCGGTTTACGTTTGGTCCCTAAAGTTCGTTTTTCGCGTGCCGATCCTCGGTGTCGTGCTCGCATGCGCGTTGCCCTGCCTCGGCTACTGGGTGGCGGGGCAGTTGCCCAATCAGTTCTTTCCCCCCTCAGATCGAAAGCAAATCCAAATTGAAGTCGAATTGCCCGCTCGTGAGCCGATCGCCAAGACCCTCGCGACGGTCGAGACTTTACGGACGAGCCTGGTAAAGAATCCGGCGCTCGAACGTTTGCACTGGTTCATCGGGCGAAGTGCGCCGACATTCTATTACAACGTGGTCCCTAGCCGGCGAGGCACACCCTTCTACGCGCAGGCGATTGCGGAACTTGCCGCGGGACAGAAGGCGACTGCCGCGGTACGCGCACTGCAATCCGAACTCGACGCCAACCACCCCGAATGTCGCGCAATTGTCCGCCAATTAGAGCAAGGTCCGCCAATCGACGCCCCCATTGAGCTGCGCCTGGTTGGACCGGACTTGCAGAAGCTTCAGGAATTGGGCAATCAGTTACGATTGCTCCTCAGCCAGACGCCGCACGTGATTCACACGCGTTCCGATTCGGAAGAGACAATCCCCAAGCTGATCGTCGATGTCGATGCCGAACAGTCGGCTCGGACGGGAAATAACGAAACTCAAATCGCTTCCCACCTTTACACGACGCTTGAGGGCGCACCGGCGGGCAAACTGCTCGACGGTGATGAGGAATTGCCGGTTCGCGTGCGAATGGCTAGCGAATCCACCACCGGGCTTGATCGCCTGGCCGCACTGCAACTCGGCAGTGGTCGTCCGACTCGACCAAGCGGTCCTCCCGGAACACCACCAGCCGCAAGTGTTGCTGCGCCCCTGGCAGCGATTGCGGATTTTGAGCTCGGTTCCGACGTGGCCGCTTTGGTGAGAATCGACGGTGAGCGAACCAACGAGATCAAGGCTTACTTAACCGCCGGAGTCTTGCCGGCGGTCGTGCTTGAGGACTTTCAACAACGACTGGCAGAGAGCGGCTTCCGTTTACCACCGGGATATCGGCTTGACATTGGTGGCGAAGATGCGGAGCGTGCCAGCGCGGTCCAACGACTGGTAGCCAATGCGGGAGTGTTGTTCACGTTGATGATTCTGACACTCGTCGTCTCGTTCCGCTCGTTTCGTTGTGCGTTGATCATTATTGTCGTTGGGGGCCTCACGATCGGTCTGGGGCCGTTGTCACTTTGGTTGTTTGGATTCCCCTTCGGTTTCATGGCGATTGTTGGCACGATGGGATTAGTTGGTCTGGCAATCAACGACTCGATTGTCGTGCTCGCGGCAATCCGCAACAACGAGGCTGCCCGGCGTGGAGAAGTCTTGGCGTTAACGAATGTTGTCGTTAGCTGCACGCGACATATTATTGCGACAACGATCACCACGATCGTGGGGTTCCTACCGCTAATTCTCAGCGGTGGAGGGTTTTGGCCGCCTCTGGCGATCACGATCGCCTGCGGCGTAGGCGGGGCAACGCTAATGGCCCTGTACCTGGTCCCCTCTCTGACACGTCTATTACGTGTGAAGTAACACGCCCCAGCTCGCCGCTCCTCGCCAGCTTTTGCCATGATGCGCGTGGACAAAAGATCGCGTAAGCCTGTCCCTCTCAAGTTAAGCAGTCAGTGGTATTGGCGATTATCAAGTATCTAGTGTATCAGTGAGACAAGGTCATCGAATTTGCTTCTTGGCCTCGATACCTGTCATAATCCAAACAAATTCACTAAAATACCAGACTTACGACAAGACGCTCAGAGTACCCACTCCCCATGCCGCCAGCCGCTACACAAAGGGTAGGCACCAGCAGCAACGCCTTGATCGATGGAAGTCCACTCAGCATCAACCAGGTTGCTGCCATCGGACAAGGACATCGCCAGTTGCAACTCAGCGAGGACGCTGCGCTGCGCGAGCGGATCACCGCGGCGGCGGAACTCGTCGACCATGCCGTTGAAAAAGGGTGGCCCGTCTACGGAGTGACGACCGGCTTCGGTGGCATGTCAAACCTAGCCGTGCCTTGCGATCAAGCGGCTGCTTCCCAGCAGAACCTCTTGTCGTTTCTGGCAACAGGAGCTGGCTCACCAATCGACCCTCGTCATGTGCGGGCAGCGATGGCCTTGCGTGCCAACGTGCTCATGCAAGGTTATTCCGGCGTGCGTTTGGAAATCATCCAGCGACTTATTACCTACTTGAACCGAGGCGCAACGCCGGTCGTTCGCGAGTTGGGTTCGATCGGAGCAAGCGGGGACCTTGTGCCGCTTTCGGTAATTGCTCGAGCGATCACCGGTCATAGTAACTTCGTCAAAGTGCAAATCGATGGCCGCACTCTCGACGGACCGGCTGCACTTCGCGAACTCGATCTGGAGCCTATCGAGTTACGCCCCAAAGAAGGCCTTGCGCTAGTCAACGGGACGTCATTTAGTTCCGCAATCGCTGCGAATTGTGTCGCTGAAGCACGGCGACTCATGGCATTGGCCTTCGGCGCGCAGGCAATCATGCTTCGTGCCTTGAACGTGCAGGACGAGCCGTTTGCCGCCTTTGTTCACCAGCGTAAGCCACACCAAGGACAGGTCTGGTCTGCGAAAATCATGCAGCGGCTGCTCAACGAAGGGCGGGAATCGCTCAATGGCAGCGCCCATAAGGAGCTACCGTCCGAGCATATTCAAGATCGCTATTCGCTGCGCTGCTTGCCGCAGTATTTCGGGCCAATCGTCGAAGGCTTGGCTCGGGTGATCAACGTTGTTGAGACTGAAATGAATGCCGTCTCTGACAACCCGCTCGTTGATGCGGAGAATGGTCGTTTCTATCAGAGTGGGAATTTTCTTGGTCAGTACGTTGGTGTCGCGATGGACGACCTCCGCCGTCACCTCGGGCTGATGGCCAAACATCTCGACGTGCAGATCGCCTCGCTGGTCACCCCGGCATTCAGCAACGGCCTGCCTTCTTCGCTGCGCGGCAACGACGCGCTACCCTACAACATGGGCCTCAAGGGGCTACAGATCACCGGCAATTCGATCATGCCAATGCTCACATACCTTGGCAATCCATTGGTCGAACACTATCCGACACACGCAGAGCAATTCAACCAAAACATCAACGGGCTGAGTTGGGGCGCTGCCAATTTCGCCTGGAGGTCGGTCGAGCTGTTCCAGCATTATCTGGCAGTGGCCTTGTTGTTTTCTGTGCAGGCTATTGATTTGCGTGCCAAAGCAACACTCGATCACTTCGACGGTCGAGCATTACTGGGCAGCTTGCTCGCACCACTCTACACGAAAGTCTGTGAAGCCGTTGGCAGCGAATCTGGTCAGGAACGCCCGTTCCTGTTCGACGACGCGGACCAATGGCTTGAACAACATCTGGCAACGCTTCACGAGAACATTGCTGCACATGGGAGTGTCGTAAGTGCCGTTCAGCCGGTACTCGACTCGTTCGACGAATCTCCGCTCTGTCGAGGGTGAGCAAGGCGACCTTACGATCACCGGGTCGACGAGAGTTTATGAATATTTGCGAACACTTGACCGCCGCGGCAAAACGCTTGCCCGACAAAGAGGCGATTGTCTTTGAAGGCCAGTCGTTCTCTTTCGCGCAGCTCGAACAACTTTCGGCTCAAGCAGCAATGCGACTCAGCGAGGCAGGTGTGGGGCGTGGCGATCGGGTGGCAATCATGTTGCCCAATGTGCCCGCGTTTGTCGTGTGGTACTACGCCTCGCTCCGACTGGGGGCGATTACCGTGTCGATCAGCACTCGCCTCACCGAGAAAGAAGTCGCCTTCGTGGTTTCCGATTGTGAAGCAACAGCATTCGTCGCTGACACGGAAACTATTCAAAAGCAAACGGAGTACCTCCCCGACTGCGTCGCCAAGACATTCGGCGTTTCTGACTGGGCCGACCAATGTAACGGAGAAAAGCTGAAGGATTCACCCGACGGAGAAATCTCAGATTGGATCGATGCAGATCCCGACGAAGCCGCACTGATTCTATACACATCAGGCACAACGGGTTTCGCCAAAGGCGCGACGCTATCGCACAACAATGTGCGTTCCAACGTGCTGGAATTTAACCGTCTCTGCGACATGCAGCCCGACGATCGTATTTTGATCGCGGTGCCGCTGTTTCATTGCTTTGGTCAGAATGCGTTGTTGAACTCAGCGTTTAACGTTGGTGCAACGCTCGTGTTGCAGCGTGGCTTCGATATCAACGAGTCGAAACGCTTAATCAAGCAGCAGAAGGTGACGCAACTCTACGGCGTCCCGACGATGTTCCAGCTCTTCAACGAGAGTTGCACGCCCGCAGACCTTGCGTCGGTGCGTTACTGCTTCTCGGCGGCTGCCAAGCTTCCAATCCAGGTCAGTCGTCACTGGCTAGAGAAGTTCGACCAGCCAATCTATGAAGGCTACGGCCTCACAGAAACCTCGCCGTTTGCCAGTTACAACCACCAAGAGGACTACGTGATGGGCTCGATTGGCACGCCTATCGATCAAGTCGAGATGAAGATCGTCGATTCCGAGACCGGCGAGACCTGCCAGCCAGGAGAGTTGGGTGAGATCGCCATCCGCGGACCGAACGTGATGCTTGGTTACTGGAATCGGCCTGATGAAACCGCTAGCGCGATTCGCGATGGTTGGTTTCACTCGGGTGACATCGGTCGCCAGGACGAGCAGGGTTTTTTCTATATCGTTGATCGCGTCAAAGACATGATCGCGGTCGGTGGGTTGAAGGTCTACCCGGCTGAGGTAGAGCGAATCCTGCTCGACCACGCGACGGTCTCGCAAGCCGCTGTGGTAGGGTTACCGGATGACGTTTTCGGCGAGCGCGTGGTGGCGTTCGTGGTATTGACGCCTCAAACAGCAACCAACGGTGCTGACCTGCATGAGCAACTGCAACAGCATTGCCGCGACAACTTGGCGAGTTACAAAGTGCCAAGGCAGTTTGTGCCGACCGAGGAATTACCCCGCAACCCCTCGGGTAAAGTTCTCAAAACAAAGCTGCGTGAGGTCGACCTGAGCAGCGAAATCTCGACCGCTGCAACTTCCACCGACGAGTTGGCAGCGCACCTAGCCGCTTCCTCTCCCGCGACGCGCGAGCCAACGCTCTGGCCTGAGTTGAAAAAGAGTTATGCGACCAATCGCCCGCAAGTCGCCACCGAGTTTATACAAAACATGCTTCAGGTGCTCAGTGGTGAGGACGACCGCTTGGAACCAGACGCGCGGTTCTTAGAGGCAGGGCTCGACTCGCTGATGATCGTCGAAATGAGTAGCCAGATCCAAGCAGAAGTCGGCCCGACTTGCGAAATCCCGGCGACACTACTGTTCGACTACCCACGCGTTTGCGACTTAGCGGAGTTCCTGGTCCAGACTTTTACAGCGGACGAGCAGCCGTCATCACTCCCCACTAATGACTTGCCAGAGACCGCGTCAGCGGCCAGTCGCGAACTCGCCACCTTGCGACAAGAGGTGGCTGCAATGTCCGAGGACGAAGCACTCCAAGAGCTCATGAGAGAGCTTGAAAGTAGCTGAGTGCGTACTATTTGCACTGATCAAGAATTTAGTCTGCTAAGACACCTTTCATCACGACATGACCGAGCAACCGAACAATCAACTTTCGCCGAATAAGCAAGCACTGCTGAAGATCCGTGAACTCAAGCAGCTACTTGCGGAAGCTCAGCAAGGTGCTGCTGAGCCGATCGCGATTGTCTCCATGGCTTGCCGCTTTCCGCGTCGCTCGCGCACGCCCGAGGAATTTTGGAAATGTCTGCTGGAGCGGACCGACGAGGTCAGCGAGATTCCCGAAGATCGCTGGGACTTAGACGCCTTCTACGATGAAGATCCGGAAGTCCCAGGCAAGATGTACGCTCGCCAAGGAGTGTTTCTCGACAACCTCGATCTGATGGATCCCGAGTTCTTTGGCATCTCGCCGCGCGAGGCGACGTGGGTCGATCCACAACAGCGACTGCTGATGGAAGTTGGCTGGGAAGCACTCGAAAGGGCCGGTTGGCCAGCCGAAAAGATCGGCGAACAGACAGGTGTGTTCGTTGGTTGGATGCACAACGACTACCAGAACGAAGCCAGCGATTCATTCCTGAATCTGAACCCGTACATTGCCACGGGTGCCGCCGGTAGTTTCCTGTGTGGACGGCTTGCTTACTATCTTGGCTTACAAGGCCCCAGCCTTGCGGTCGACACGGCATGCTCCTCATCGCTCGTAGCACTGCACTTGGCATGTCAAAGTCTGCAGCGCGGCGACTGCGAGCGTGCGTTGGTCGGCGGCGTAAACGCCATCGTCTCACCGACGACAAATATTCTAACGTGCAAGCTTAAAGCCCTTTCACCAAATGGGCACTCGCGCGCGTTCGACGCGGCTGCCGATGGTTACCTTCGTGGTGAAGGTTGTGGTGTTGTGACCTTGCGGAAACTGTCTGATGCCCAGCGCGCTGGCGATCCCATCTTGGGGATAATTCGCGCGACGGCTGTTGGTCACAATGGCACCAGCAGCGGACTCACGGCACCTAATCCCAAGGCGCAAGAGAAAGTCATTCGCCAGGCGCTCGAACGAGCAGGAATCACCGCGTCGGACGTCGCGTATCTCGAAGCACATGGCACGGGGACCGAACTGGGCGATCCGATCGAAATCCAGGCCGCGGCCGCCGCACTCGCGCAGGCACGCGACGCGGATAATCCACTGCTGGTGGGCTCGGTAAAAACGAACATCGGGCACCTTGAGGCAGCGGCGGGAATGGCTGGGCTGATCAAAGTGTTGCTGGCCATGGAGCATCAGCAGATCCCGGCTCAGTTGAATTTTGACGAACCGAATCCGCACATCCCCTGGGACAAACTGGCCGTCAAGGTGGTCACCGAAGCAACCGACTGGCCGAGCAATGGTGAGAAGCGCATTGCCAACGTCAGCGCCTTCGGCATGAGCGGCACGAATGCGCACGCCGTCATTGAAGCACCTTCTAAGAATGAAATTCAGGTGCCCGTGACGGCGGAAATAAAGCAATCCAGCGAACCCAAGTTGGTTGTTTTGAGTGCGAAGAGTGAGGAGGCACTTCAGGAATTCGCCGAAGGATTCGAGCAACATCTTTCCAGCAGCGAACAAGATCTGGCAGACATTGCCTATACGACCTGCGTGGGTCGCAGCCATATGGACCAGCGTGCGGCGCTTGTCGTACGTGACCGAGAGCAGGCGATCAATGAATTGAAGACCCTTGCCCGGCTCGGCAAATCCAATTCGCTTTTCGTTGGCAATGGTCGACGTGCCCCTAAAGTCGCTTGGCAGTTCACCGGTCAAGGTTCGCAATACGTCGGGATGGCTCGCGGACTTTATTCGTCGCAAGAGGTCTTTCGAGAAGCCATCGACCACTGCGATCAATTGCTGCAGCAGTGGCGTCAGGCGTCGCTCACCGAGGTGATGTTCGAGCACCCTGAACTGATCAACCATACAAGCTGGACCCAACCGGCAATTTTCGCCGTCCAAATGGGGCTTGCCCGACTGCTAGAAAGCTGTGGTTTGAGGCCCGCTGCTGTCCTCGGCCACAGTGTCGGTCAGTACGCAGCAGCCTGCGTCGCGGGCATCATGACCTGGGACGAAGGGTTACATCTCATCAGCGAGCGCGGTCGGCTGATCGGCGAATTGCCCGCGGGTGGTCGCATGCTGGCCGTGTTCGCGCCGCCTGCTGAAGTCGAAAAGGGCATTGAGAGCGTTGCTGAAGTCTCATTGGCCGCACTCAATGGCACCCATACCGTTATCAGCGGAACCGAAGCGGCGGTCGCCGAGGTCGAAAAGGAGTTCGCCGCACGCAACATCAAAACGAAGGCGCTGACGACCTCACATGCGTTCCACTCCGCACTGATGGACCCCGCCCTCGCACCCTTCCAGGCGGTCGCTGATCAGGTGGAGTTTCAGCCGGGCAGCCTGCCGCTGGTCTGCAATGTCACAGGTCAAGCGCTGGCGGCGGATGCGGTGCTTGACGGTGCTTATTGGGCGAAACACATTCGCGAAGCGGTTCGCTACGCCGACGGGATCGAAGCCGTCCAACAACTTGGTTGCGACGTGGTGTTAGAGCTCGGCCCGCAGGCGGTGCTGACGCGCATGGCCGCCGCGAATTGGAAACAGCCCGCCACTGGACTGATTAGTTGCTTGCAAAGGGGCGGCGAAGATGCGAATTCGTTGCTGCAAGCAATCGGACAGTTGTATGTTCACGGCGCGACACCCGATTTCGATGCGGTTTACGCGCGCAAGGATGTAAGACGTGTCGTCCTGCCAACCTACCCCTTCCAAAGACGTCGTTTCTGGGGGCCGGACAAGCCACGTGCGTTCCATGCCGAGTTCCACACGGCCCACCCGCTCTTGGGCAGCAAGGTATCGTTGGCCGGTATCAAAGATGAAACACGCTACGAGAGTTTCATCGAACCCGATAGCCCGCCTTGGTTGCCCGATCATGAAGTGATGGGCCACACGGTTGTGCCAGGTGCCGCGTATGTCGAAATGGCATTGGCGGCGGCGGGGCATTCTTCGGTGAGTGAACTGGCTTTCGAGCAGCCGCTCAGGCCTGCCTCTCGTACGGCATTGCAAACCATTGTGCGACAGAATGATGACGGTCAGAAGACGCTCGAGGTTTTTTCCACGCCCGCCGGTGAAAACAATTGGACGCGGAACTGCTCCTGCAAGTTCGACGAGACGCCAGGCGAACGCCCCGAAGCGATTGATCGCAGCAAGCTCGAAGCCGCCTGCCCTGAAACGGCCTCGCCCGAGGATTTCTATCGCAAAATGCAAGAGTTGGGGCTCAACTATGGGGCGAAGTTCCAGACGATCGCGTCGATTCACTATTCAAAGGAAGCCGTCCTCACGCATTTGAAGACCGTGGGCGACATCCGCGGATTCACGATCCCCCCGACGCTTCTCGACGGAGCACTACATTCCCTGGCGGTGGGCCTACTTCGCGACGACGACGAGAACCTCTACCTGCCGGTCGGCATTGGCAAGTGCACCGTGTTCCAAGCGATCGAAAGCGAAGCTTGGTGTTACGCGAAATGGAAACAGTCAGAGGGAAAACTCCGTACCGCCGACATCACGCTGCTAACCGAAGCGGGCCAAGTTGTCGCCGAAATCGAATCACTCCAGGTGCAACAGATCAACCGTGCAGCACTGCGTCAGCTCAGCGGTGCTGGTCCCGAGCGGCTGCTCTACAACTTCGCTTGGCAGAGTTTCCGCCTACCGCCAGCCACAACGAAACAAACCAAGTGGTTGGTCGTCTCGACGGACCAGTCTGATGATTCGCTGGCCAGCCAAGTGGCGTCGAGGCTCAAGTCTCAAGACCACTCAGTGGTTCAACTTTCCCTGACGAGCAACACCGATTTCGAGCAGTTGTCTGATTCGCACTTTGCGATGTGCCGAGAGGAACTCGCCAACTGGGAACAGCTATTCGACGTGTCAGCCGCACCCGACGGTATCGCCTGGATCTTCGACTGCCATCAGCAGGCCAGTAATCAAACGGACGGTGGCGGCGGCGGCGAACTTCCCGAGACGACGAAGCTTCAATGCACGGGCCTGTTGAACCTGATCGCAACGCTGCAGAAGCGTAACTTACGAAAGCTCGAATGCGGACTTCAGCTTGTCACCAGCGATGCGATCGCCGCCAAGGAAGCCGCGACAGTCGATGCTCATCAGTCACAATACTGGGGCTTGGGTCGCGTGCTGGGCGCTGAACATCCCGAAATGCGTTGCCGTGTCATTGATCTTGCCTCCGAAGAGTCAGCGACGACGGAGACGGTCGGTGCCGTCGTTGATATTCTGCTGACCGAAACCCACGACAGCCAGTTAGCCATTCGCGCTGGGCAGTTCACGGTACCGCGACTGAATCAGGCGGCCGTTTCCCGCAGGTCGGGACCACCCCTGCAAGTTCATCCAGACGCCAGCTATCTGATCACCGGCGGCTTGGGAATGCTGGGCCGGCAGGCTGCCAAGTGGTTGGCGGAGAAGGGAGCCAAGCAGGTCGTGCTCGTTTCCCGACGCGAGCCCGACGCGCCAACCCAGGAATTCCTCAACACGATCGAGACGCTCGGCTGCCAAGTCGTTGTCCACACTGCAAGCCTCAGCTCAGCGGACGACGTCAAGACGCTCTTCGACCGCTTCGGCAACGACCTCAACCCACTAGTCGGCGTCATCCATGCCGCGGGTGTGCTCGACGACGGGCTGATTGGCGATCAAACCTGGGAACGGTTCGAAAAGGTGCTCGCACCAAAGATCATTGGTGCAACCCTTTTGCACGAATTCACGAAGTCATTACCGCTCGACTTCTTTATCCTGTATTCTTCCGCGGCTTCAGTACTGGGCTCGCCGGGGCAAAGCAACTACGCGACCGCCAATGCCTATCTCGATGGCTTGGCTTGGCAGCGGCGCGCACTTGGTTTGCCGGCCCTCAGCATTAATTGGGGACCGTGGACCGAAGGAATGGCCGACGACGAGCGAATTCTCAAACGCTTGTCGTTGCAGGGCATCACCCCGCTGGCCGTCAGCGAAGCGCATGATGCGATGGAAAAGATGTTGGCTGCCGATCTTGTGCAGACGACCGTGATGGATGTCGATTGGCAGCGAATGCGGATGGGCATGGGTGGCGAGTCTCCCGCTTTGCTCGCGGAGTTGGTCTCCACCAAACAGAAATCGCAGGCAGGCGAATCGGAGTTAGTCGTCAAGCTGAAACGACTCCGCGGTGATGCCCAAAGAAAACTGTTGGTCACGACGATCCAAAACACCTTGCAAGGGATTCTCTCTACCCCGGACCTTCCGGAAACGGATCGTCCCCTGATCGAGATGGGTCTCGATTCCTTAATGGCGGTCGAGTTCGGCACGGAACTGCAATTGCTTCTCGGCGACCAAATGGGCATCGGACCCACGATGCTGTTCGACCATCCGACGATTGACGCGATCTCTGATCATGTCTTGGAATTGATCGTCAGCGATGCGGAGGAGACTTCTAACGAATCAAGCGAGCCGGCCAAGCCGCTCGCTGAGACGGCGCGGGCCGAACGCGAAGATGTCGCGATCGTTGGTATGAGCTGCCGTTTCCCTGGGGCACGCGACCTCGACGAATTCTGGCAGAACTTACTCAATCAGGTCGATTCGGTTCGTGAAATTCCGGATGACCGTTGGGACATCGATCGCTTCTACAGTGCCGACCGCGAGCCTGGCAAGATGTATACGCGCGAGGGCGGTTTCCTCGAAGACATCGCGGACTTCGACGCGGAGTTTTTCAATATCTCGGATCAAGAGGCTTGCTGGATCGATCCGCAACATCGCATGCTGCTCGAAAATAGTTACCGGGCTCTCGAAGATGCCGGCATTTCGCCGCACCCGTTGACCGACGCAAACGTCGGTGTGTTCATGGGCATCATGGGCCAAGACTACGCTTTTCTGCCAAGCCTTGACGACGAAGAAGTGATCCGCGAGTTCCGCGGTGCCGGCCTCTCACACAGTGCCGGCGTGGGACGCATCAGCTACCTCTTTGGCTTCGAAGGTCCAAGTGTCGCCGTCGATACGGCAAGCAGCAGTTCCCTGGTCGCACTCTTCCAGGCAGTACGAAGTCTGCAGGACGGCAACTGCAATATGGCACTCGCCGGGGGCGTCAACGCGATTCTGGCACCGGTCAATTCGCTGCTCATGTCGAAGGCCGGATTGTTGTCTCCCGATGGTCGTTGTCGTTCGTTTTCGGCCAGTGCTAACGGCTTCGGTCGGGGCGAGGGCTGCGGGGTTGTCGTGCTCAAACGATTGAGCGACGCCCAACGCGACGGCGATCGCGTCATGGCAGTCGTGCGGGGTGGCGCGGTCGTCCACAACGGATTCACCGGAGGCATCACGTCACCCAGCAGCAAATCACAAGCACGCGTCATCGCCGAAGCACTCAAGGACGCCCGCCTCGCACCCTCGCAAGTCCAGTACTTGGAGGCGCACGGCACAGGCACCGAGTTGGGCGACCCGATGGAGTTGGCTGCCGCGTCGTCGGTCTACGGCAAGGGGCGCAAGCCCGACGAACCATTGCTGGTAGGCTCGGTCAAAGCGAACATCAGCCATCTCGAAGCAGCCGGCGGGGTGTCGGGCTTGATCAAAACCGTACTTGCTTTGCATCACGGTATTCTCCCACCGCAAATGCACTTCGACGAGCCAAGCTCGCATATCCCCTGGAGCCGTCTGCCTGTGAAGATGGTCAGCGAACAGACGACGTGGCCGGAAACGGAGCAACGCGTCGCCGGGGTGACCGCTCTGGGACTGGTTGGGACGAACGCTCATGTGATTCTCAGTTCGTCCGCGAATATTGCCAACGAGGGTGAAGCTGATGAAACGATGCTCGCCTCACCAAGACCGACCCAACTCCTCGTATTGAGCGCCCGCAGCGAGATCGCACTACAGGAGCTTGTGGTAAAGCACTTCGATTACCTAAGCGATCATCCCGAAGTCGATCTGGCAGACTACTGTCATACCCTGGCGACCGGACGACGCCACCACGAATACCGCACTGCACTGACCGCGTCGTCGCGGGAAGAGATGTTAGAGCGACTCGCCGAGGGAATCGACCAAGAACCATCCGGGCCGTCGTTTCATCGCAACGGTAGTGCCTCCCAAAACGGCGCACACATGAACGGGGCGACCGGCGGCTCCGAACCACGACAATCGAACGCTGCGATGAGCCATTCGACATCAGCTCCAAAAATCTCCTGGCTGTTCGGCGACTTCAGCACCACGACCTTCGAGAGAGGACGCGAACTGTATCGCGCCGAACCCGTCTTCCGCGAGTTGATCGCCAGCTTCGACCAGCGTTTGGCAGAACACTCAGCGGCGACCAACCAATCGCACGCTCCTCTTGAGGAATGGTTCACGAGCGAAACCAATGCGAACCAGTACAGCGAAGTTCACACTTTCGCCGTGCAAGCAGGCCTGGCGAAAGTCTGGGAATCGTGGGCCATCGAGCCTGAGGCTGTGGCTGGCTTCGGAGTGGGTCAGTATATAGCCGCGTGCGTAGCGGGCGGATTGTGCTTCCTCGATGCGCTGACGCTAGTGGTCCAGCGGCAGGAGATACTCACTCAGAAACAGTCGCTCTCCCAAGCCGACCAAAGCGATGAGCTGAGAGCCGCACTCGACGAATTTGAGACTTTCGCCGATACCATCAACTACTATCCGCCCAACCTGCCGCTGATTTGCAGCTCCAGTGCCTCCATCGTCCCCGTGCATCGTTCACTTGGCGGCAGCTACTGGCGGCAACACTGCTTGGACGTTCCTCAAATAGAGGAAAGCATCGAAACACTTATCCAGCAGGGAGCCGATTACATTCTCGAGCTCGGAACGGTAGATGCTGCGAAACCAAACGACAACACAGCGACATGGTTGCCCTCTCTGGACGACAACACCGATGCGACGACCTCTATGCTAGCTGCCCTCGGGCAGTTGTACTTAGCCGGAGCACTGCCCGACTTCAAACAGTTCAACGGCCACTGGCAATTTGAAAAACTGAGCTTGCCGACTTATCCCTTCCAGAAGAAACGCTACTGGATCACGGAGATCTCGGATCACGTCGAGCGACCGGCAGAACCTATTCAGAGTTAGTGTCATTCAAAATTGACGACGGAAGCAAGATGAAAGAGCATAAACCATACGATGTGGTAATCCTCGGCGGCGGGCTGGCGGGTCTGACGTTGACCAAACAGTTGCTGATGAAGCGCCCCGAAACGCGGATCGCCGTGATCGAAAAGCGGACCTTTCCCGTGTCAGAGGCAACGCACAAAGTGGGCGAGTCGTCGGTCGAAATCGGCGCCCATTATTTTGCCGAGGAGCTGCAGCTCAAAAAACATCTGACCGATCACCAGTTGCCAAAGTTCGGCCTTCGCTTTTTCTTCAAAGAAGCCTATCAGTCGCTTGCCGAAGGAACCGAAGTTGGGGGAAGCCACTTTTTCTCGGCACCCAGCTATCAGATTGATCGCGGACGCTTCGAAAACTACTTGGCGGAGACCGTCACGGAAATGGGGGCCACGATCCTCAGCGGTTCAATGCTGCGAGAAGTCCACCTGGAATCAGCCGACGGAAAATCCTCACCGACAGACCATCGCGTTGTCGTTACGCGCGACGGCGACGAGCAAACCTTGCACGCCCGTTGGGTGGTCGACGCGAGCGGTCGAGCGAGTTTCTTGAAACGCAAACTGAATCTTTCCGAGGATCTCAACCACGACATTAACGCCGTTTGGTTCCGAATCGACGAGACCATCCAGATCGACCAGTGGTGTGACGACCAAAATTGGCAGGTGCTCACCGGTAAAGTAGCCCGCCGATGGCTGAGTACGAATCACTTGATGGGCGAGGGCTACTGGGTCTGGCTGATTCCGCTAGCCAGTGGCTCGACGAGCATCGGCATCGTGGCTGATCCGCGTATCCACGCCTTACGCGACATCAACAGTTTTGAAAAAGCCCTAGCTTGGCTCGACAAACACGAGCCCGAGTGCGCCGAGAGCATTCGCCCACACCGCGAGAAAATGCAAGACTTCCTGGCCATCAAAAAAATGTCGCGTGGTGCACGCCAGGTGTTTTCCGCCGATCGGTGGGGCCTTGTGGGCGAAGCGGCTGCGTTTCTCGATCCGTTCTACTCGCCTGGCAGCGACTTCATTGCCATTGGCAACGCGATGGTCGGTAAACTGATCGATGAAGACCTCGCGGGACGCCCCATCGAGCACCTAGCCCCCACACTGCAAAGTGTTTTCCTCACGCTCTTCCAAAACAACCTGCTCACCTACCGCGATCAGTATCCGCTGTTCGGCAACCCGCGCATCATGGCGCTGAAGTTCGTCTGGGACTATGCCGTCTACTGGGGCTTTCCGGCCCTGTTGTACTTCAACGGCAAGCTGACCGACGTTGGGTTCATTCAGTCGCTCGCCAAGGGGATCGAAGAAATCCGCGAGATGAACTTGAAGATGCAGCAGTTTTTCCGCGGCTGGTACGAGGCCGACCCGACGGTACGGGCCGAGTCCGCGTTTGTCGATCAGAGCCAAATTGAATTGATGACCCGCCTCAACGCCGAGCTGCGCGAGAAGCTCGACGATGCCGCATTGAAAGCACGCTTCGCTGACAACGTCAATTTGATCCGCGACCTAATGTACGAGATCACCGACCGCATCCAACGCGTGCAACCAGCCGTCCAAACGGATATCCCCGAACGCACGGCAACGGAGAATCGCCTAGAAAACGTGTTCGAAGTTTTGAACATTTAAGAGCAGTTTAGAAAACAGTTTCGTAACCCGAAGCGTGAGCGAGGGGCCGTGCTGTCAGGGTTTTTCCCTCGCTTACGCTTCGGGTTACGATTAATGAAACCACTACCGGACGCGGCCTTCAGATTTCAAACAGCAACCAAGTGAACCTACGAGACCGACAATGGAACAACAAACCGACCTCACAATTCTCGGTGGTGGCTTGGCAGGGCTCTCGCTAGCGCTGCAAGTGCGGCAAGAAGCTCCGCAGGCCAACATCACGGTACTCGAGAAACGCAAACACCCCGTTCCCGAAGCGGCCCACAAGGTGGGTGAATCCACGGTCGAAGTCGCCGCCCACTATTTCGGACGCGTACTCGGCCTGCGCGATCATATTCTCGACCAGCAATTACCCAAGCTCGGCTTACGGTTCTTCTTTCCCTCGGGCGACAATTCACGAATCGAGAACCGCTTGGAACTCGGCGGTAAGCGTTACGCGCCGTGTCCGAGCTACCAACTCGATCGCGGACGCTTCGAAAACTTCCTCGCCGATCGCTGTTTGTCACAAGGGATTCGCTTCCTTGACCGTGCTGATATTCAATCGATCGAGATCAATCGCCGCGGCACGCACCAAGTGACCTTCGAGACCGAGGGCAACACTGAGTCCGTTGATGCACGTTGGGTCGTCGATGCCAGCGGTCGCCGCGCTTTCCTCAAACGGCAACTCAAACTCGAAAAGTCGTCGCCGCATCGGGCAAGCTCCGCCTGGTTTCGTTTCGCAAAGCACATCAAGATCGACGATTGGTCTCAGGACCCCGTCTGGAGCGAAGGGCACGAGGGTAAGACGGGGCGTTGGTACAGCACGAATCATCTGATGGGCCAAGGTTACTGGGTCTGGATGATTCCGCTGGCGTCGGGCTCAACGAGCATGGGCATCGTTGCCGCCGAGGAATTCCACTCGCTCTCGAACTTCAACTCGATGGATAAAGCGCTCGCCTGGCTCGAACAGCACGAGCCGCAATGCGCTGCCGCGGTCAGAGAAAACCTGGACGAACTGCAAGACTTCCGTGCGATCAAGCATTACGCCACCGAATGCAAACAAGTGTTTTCTGGTCGTCGTTGGGGCATCACCGGCGAGGCCGGCTTTTTCCACGATCCGTTCTACTCGCCCGGCAGCGATTTCATCGCGTTCTCCAACACGTTCCTAACCGATCTGATTCGCCGGGACCTCGCTGGCAAGGAGTTTCGCATTCGCGCGTTCTCGTACGACCGTATCTTCAAACGGTTCTACTACGGCACGAAAACCGCCTACCAAGACCAGTACTGCCTGTTCGGCAACCCAACGGTCATGCCCGTGAAAATCCTGTGGGACTATCTGATCTACTGGTCAATCACCGGCTTCATTTTCATGCAAGGCCGGATCTGCCATCAGACGATGTACCTGCGCAACATGTCGAAGCTGTCGAGACTCGGCAAGCTGAACCACTTTATGCAAGACTTCTTCCGCCAATGGCATCAGGCAACCGCCGACGACCAGTCGACCGGCGCGATCAACATCTCCGAGATGCCGATCATCCGCCAAATGAACACTCGCCTGCTCGAAGAAATGAGCAACCCTCAATTCTTCAGCCGCTTCAACACCAACCTGGAGCAACTAGAAACACTCGCCTGCGAAATCGTCGCCCAATCCGGCCAAAACATCAGTTGCCCCTTCCGCCGCCACTCCAAAGCCGCGGTCCTCGACGATACTTTCCAGCCGGTGTTCAACCCAAAGCCGAACGTCTCGTCACCGGCGGCGGTTGGGGTTTAGGTTGGAGTTGCTCCTGACTATTCGACGAAGAAGACAAGGCCGAAGAGCTGTGCCTGATTCTGAGTCTGGGTTCTATCGCGAGTTTCTAAGGCCCAGAAGCAACGATTTATTTCTCGCCGGCAAAGCCTCCATTCGCAAAGTTTGAAATTACTTCCTCGGGACCGGATTCGACGGCCAGCAACTGTTCGATCTCTACGCGGCCCCCGGCAAAAGAACCATCTGGCGAACGATCCTACTCACGCTACCAGTTCAGCCGCGATCTGACTTGTGCACGCCGCGGACTTGGAAATTGTCCTCTGGCGGCTCGTTGTCAGGCGCCCTTTGTTTCCTCGTCGTTGCAACAATAACCGTAGAAAAACAGCCCACTTCCCAGGACGACCCGCCGGAAGTTTCTTTAAGCAAAGCGGACAAGCAATCATGCGTCAGCTTGAGTCCCATTAGAAAGCGTGAATCTGCAAACTATCGAGGTGTGTGGCCCACAGACGACGTATAGTTGATTCCCTAGCCTGAGCAAGCCAGCGATGGTACCAAGCGCCCGACCTTCGGCTTTGCTAGGGCTCGCTGCTAGAGCCAGTGCCACCCGCCGAACCGTGAATGAATTACAGCAAACTATCGTGTACGCAGTTCGCAGAAAACTTGCGATTACTCTCTAATCTGCCTACAATCTCACAATTACTGGTCAAGCACCTGCAATGGCGACTCGCGCAGTATTCGCACGGAGAAATGAATGTATGAAGCGCCGTAAATCGAGTGAAGTGAAACTAACGAAACGTCGGCGTCGCCAAAGACTTCGCAAAATAAGAACTGCCGCTTTGTCTCTTGGACTTGCCACTGCCTGGGGGACCGAGGCGGAAGCAGATGTCACGTTCAAACTCGAACTCGCACCACAACAGACACTTTTTAATGCTGTCGTGCTTTATGGCAACAACGTTTCGACCGCAGCGCGTAGGTACTTGGGAGCAATCCCCGGCGGTGAAAAAACGACAGTCTTCCAAACCTTGGTCGGCGACGTTGTGCCAAACGGGGATTGGACCGTTGATCCTGCTTCCTACGTGACGACTACGTCTGGGTTTAGCGATGCCTTTTATGCGATTGTTGGGCTCTACGACAACAACGGAGCAATTGGGGTCATGGCGACGTTTCCTCGCGACACACCGGCTGTAGGCGCCGAATGGTCCGCAATCTTTGAGGATCCTGCTCTGAACTCATTCCGCCATCACACCGAGGCTGCAATAGTCGCATCATTAGAAAGTGTAGCGGATCTTCCCGGGTTCCCAGACACTTACATAGACATTGACGCCACAAAGTTGATGGAGACCTACGGTGGGCGTGATGATGTTTATCGCAATGCTTCGTCATTTTTTGACATGCCTCCGATGAATACGCCCTACGGCGACGAAGCCGCCTTACTGTCATTTAGTAGTGCCACATTTACCGGCACAGTTACCGTGTCAGTTGTTCCGGAGCCCGGGGCTTCATTTCTCTGTATGGCCGGCGTGGGGCTTGGAATGGCAGTCCGTTGGAGAAAGAGCGGTAGTCAGCCGTGAAATGAGGCTCAGCGCTTGCATCATTGCGAAGGACGAGGAACGTCACGTACGCCGCTGTCTCAATTCGGTAATTGGCGTTGTCGATGAAATAGTTCTCTTAGATACAGGTTCAACAGATCGAACTGTCGAATACGCAAAGGATCTCGGCGCGAAGACTTACTCATTCTCTTGGGAAGACGACTTTTCTGCCGCGTACAACGCTTGCATCGAGCACGCTTCTGGAGACTGGATACTCCTTTTGGACGCCGATGAGGAATTACTTCGGGAGTCTCTTGGCGATTTACACGATTGTGTCCAAAGCAGCGACACGATTGCCTACGGATTACTCCGCCGGGACCTGCGCGATGCTAGCAACCTTAGTGTCTTCACTAAAATGTTGCAGTTCCGCCTCTTTCGAAATCGCCCCGACCTGCGTTTCATTGGCCGCATTCACCATCAATTTCAGAATTCGCTGGAGGAGATCGCACAACGTGAGGGCATGCAAGTGCTCACCAGCAGCATCGAGTTCAATCACTACGGCTACATTGATTCGAACAAGCGACCAAAGCTCCTGAGGGCTGAGAAGCTGATGGCTCTAGAATTGGAGGATCGTCCCGATCAATTTTACTACTTAGTCGAGTTAGGAAGGACACGGATCGCGCTAGGTGACGACTCAGGAGTCGATCTCTTGAAACGCGCTGCAGAACAGGCTGCCGCGGAGGATCCGCAGGCGTCGGCCAGTCCAGGGCAACTCGCGCAGCTTCTTGAGCATGTGCTTGCGGCTGATGTACTACCCAAAGGTTTCCCGATCACGCGTGAAGAGGCAGATCGTATCGCCATTCAACGCTTTCCTCGAGCGATCCCGCTGCTCTGGCAGAGAGCGCTGGCAAAGTACAAGTGCGGTAAGTTTGGCGAGAGTGCTAGGCTACTGGAAAAGATTCTGCATCTTGCTCATACCGATGACTATGACCGGCTAGCAAGTTTCGCCCCGGACATTATGGACAGTGACGCCAAGCTCAACCTTGGTGCGTGCTATGCGCGACTAGGCAAATTAGGCGACGCGCTGCGCTGTTTTGATGAGCTGGCGGAAGACCGGAAACACGGGAGGGCAGCAAGCGTAAACGCCACATTGATCCGTGAGATCATTGACGACTCGTAGAATAGGAGCAGGAGAAGGATACCGATTCGGTGTAGCTTCTCCTATTGCTAAACTGCCGCTGTCTGCGCTTAGCAACGCAGCTTGGATATCGAAGGGGCAATAGTATGGCTTCGCATTTTAGGGACCGGAGATACACACGGCTAAAACATCCAGCCGAGTTAATAGCCCTGGATGGCACGGCAGTCCCGACAGTCCATAGCACTGGTGCAGTTCACCCCGCTCACTTGCGTACCCGCATTCTGTCGATTGCGTCATAATCGCTGACCTCGGTCTCCGGCCAACTCGCTCAGGAGGTTTCATCTCCGGTCTACCCCAAGCGGAGCCTGATTGGTCGAGATTGTACGAGTTGTGTCGGGCTGGTGCTGTTTCGCTGTGCTGGCAGCCAGCTTACCCGCCAATTCTGCGCACGCACTCACCAAGTGCCCAAAACCCGTTGCTGAGCCAACCCGCCGAATTCATTAAAATGGATAGGCCCGAAGTTCTACTCCCTGCTGACTAGCCCCAAAGTGACTCCATTCTGTCCACGGCACCAGCAATTCTGCCGACAGAATCGAGACCAAATCGCAGCCACGTAGCTTCCTAAGTCGTGCTAGGCAGCAGAGTTATCCTCGGGAGGAGATCTGTCTACCGGGCCTATATTGTCCATTGGATTTTTCTTTTTCGAACTGAACGAAATCCGAAGCGATCGCCAGGCAGAAGTGCTTCTGGCAGCGTGCTGAGATTCAATCCATCGGTTGAACAACTGAACATGATTCAACGAGAGGAGCGAATGCTTGGAATTTCATGCCTATCAATCCGCAGCGAGGCTTCACGAAGGCTAATAGAGAATGTAAGCCGATCTGCTCGGAGCCTTGGCCGGCTGGAGGTCAGCTCGGAAAGAAGTGGATGGGCAGCTCTTGAAGTCGGACGGCTGCCGGTTGCGCGAAAGATTCAAAGACGATCCCCAAGAGATTTCATCCGAGACCCTGGGTTGGTCGAAAGCGAGGCACGGCGACGAGTCCGCATTTATCGTGGCGACCTATTTTGGATCAGCTTTCTTTGGCTCGTAGGCCGCCTCACTCGATTTTGAAGCCCGCTCATAAACACGCACGTAGTCGACGAGCATTCTCTGCGGCCACTTGCTGCTTTCGTCGGGTTGGGCTTTCTTGACGAAGTCGCCGCCGATCGCGAGGTTCAGGATGACTTGCATCGGTGCGGTTTGCTGGCTGAGGAATCCGTCGACTTCGTCGTCGGTGAGTGTCCAGAACTTTTCTCCGTCGACAAAGAAGCGAATTTCTTGCTTCTCCCATTCGGCGGCGTAAACGTGGAAGCCCTCGTGATAGTTGACTGGTTTGTCTTCAACTTGCTTGCTGTAAAGCTTGAACTTGAAGTCGTGCTTGTAGGGCTTTCGGCTACCGAAATGAAAAGCGCCGTTCACCTGGAAAGGTTGGTCGCCGCGGTTCTCCATGATGTCAATTTCACCTTCGCTCGGCCAAGGATGCTTTCGCCAATCGGGAAGAATCCATATGGCCGGCCAAGTGCCGCGGGTTGAGGGTAGTTTCGCGCGTACTTCCCAGCGGCCATGCTGCTTGTACCACCGGCTGACGACCTTGCCTGAGGAATACGGTTGGCCCTCATGGGGCGTGTCGTCGGCGATCAAGACGAGGTTGCCGTCCGCGACGCTCACGCGGGACGCGACGTAGGCTTGCTTCTCATTGTTGTGCGGCTTGCTGCCGATGAAGATCTCCCACTTTTTTTCGTCCAGCGATTTGCCATTGAACTCGTCGCCCCAGATTTGAGTCCAGGTCGGCTGCTTGGCAAAGGTCGCCTGGGAGGTGAAAGGTAATACGAGGGTGGCCACCCAAAACCAACGGAGTAGGTGCATGGGAGCATAACTTGTCAGGAATTGTTGTGGCATGCGTGGATTTCGAATCGTTTTATTGGTACACCAGTTTTGGGGCGTAAGTGTTACGCTCTATGATTCATCTGAGTCGAAAATGCACCCAAGTTCAAGCATGATCCTACTGATCGACAACTACGATAGCTTCGTGCATAACCTAGCCCGCTACTTCCAGTTGCTAGGGCAGGAAACGCGCGTGGTAAGGAATGATGAGCTTGGCGTCGATGAGATAAGGGCGATGAAGCCAGCGGCGATCGTGCTTTCTCCCGGTCCATGCACCCCAAACGAAGCGGGTTGCTCGCTGGAGGTGGTGGAGGCTTTGCATCGCCAAGTACCCATGCTGGGAATCTGCCTCGGCCACCAGACCATTGCCGCGGCGTTCGGTGGTCAGGTGGTTCGTGCGGATGAGCCTCGGCATGGCCGGACTTCTGAGATTGAGCACGACGGGCACGCAGTATTTGCGGGGGTGCCCGCGTCGTTGTCCGTATGTCGTTACCATTCGCTGATCGTCGAAGAGGAGTCGCTGCCGGCGGAGCTTGTGGTCACAGCGCGAAGTACGGACGATCAGGCGATCATGGCTCTCGCTCACCGCGAGCTTCCGGTAGTTGGTTTGCAATTCCATCCTGAGGCCGTCCTTACGTCCCACGGGTTCCGATTGCTCGCAAACTTCTTGCAGCTTGCCGGCACCGAGGTCGATGTTAGCGTCAGTGAATTAGCAACCGCTGAAAATCGAACGCCGCCGCCGTTAGAAGAACCAGAAGGCTTGGGTGTAGCGCCGGGTGGACCGATTACTTTTTGACTGGCCATTTGTATGGTTCGATGAGTTAGTTGCGGGTGGTAGAATTCACTGCATGACTGATTATCCGCGTGAACCACCTGACGGACTGCCTGCTCTTGGTGCGAATGGACGCATCCTGGAAGGGCTTGTGACAACGCTCAATCCGGACGGCACGACAAATCTTTCCCCCATGGGGCCGATTGTCGATCGTCAGCTCGGCACTGGGGGAACTGAGTGGTTGCACTTTCGTCCCTACGCTCCCTCGACGACGCTGGAGAACATGAAGCGAACGGGGCGAGGGATTCTGCACGTGACCGATGATGCTTCGTTAGTAGCTATGGCCGCAGTTGGGAAGCTTCAGAAACTGCCGAACATGCGAAAGGCTTCCGGCTTTGAGGGGATGATTCTTACGCAGGCGTGCCGTTGGTTTAGCTTTGAGGTCGTTGGACTCGATGATCGCAGTGAGATGCATCACGTCTATGCGAAAGTTGCTGAGAAGGGAACCCTGAGGGAGCACTTCGGCTTTAACCGGGCGTCTTCCGCGATTCTGGAACTGGCGATCATGGCGACCCGAATCAAGTTTTTGCCCGCAGAGGAGATTCGCTCAGCCGTCGAAAGACTCTCTCCCGTTGTGGTGAAGACAGGCGACAAGAAAGATCTGCGAGCACTGGAGACGCTTGGGCAGCATTTCGATTCTCAGTTGGTGGCGTCGTGAATGCTGGCGATGATCTGCTGGAAGGAAAGCCGACCAAGCCGGTCCGCGTGAGTTCGCCTAGTCGGCTGCACTTCGGACTACTTCGGTTTCGTGCCGACCAACCCGGCGAGCGTAGTTTCGGTGGCCTGGGGATGATGATCTCCGACCCGCAAGTTTCAGTGGAAGTCGAACTGTCCAAAAAATGGTTAGCCAAAGGGCCGCATGCTGAACGGGCACTTGAGTATGCGCAGTTGACGGCAACCCATTTGGGCTTCGAGGATTGCTTCGTCATCCGCGTGCTTGATGCGCCGGCTCAGCATGTGGGGCTTGGATTGGGAACGCAATTGGCGCTCTGTACTTCGGCTGTCGTGTATCGAGCGGGTGGGGTTGCCGATCCCGCTGCAGATGCTTTGGCGAAGATCACTGGGCGAGGAAATCGCAGCGCTGTCGGGGCGTATGGTTTTGAGCGTGGCGGGCTGATTTTCGAGAATGGGTTTGTCGATCAGAATGAACTTGGTGAATTCGTAGAGCGAGCTGAGGTTCCCGAGGACTGGCGCGTCGTCCTCATTACCTTACCAACAAAGAAGGCCATTCATGGCTTAGCCGAGCAACAGGCCTTCGAAAAAGTGCCCCGGGTCGCTGAAGCGACCACGGCCAGGCTTTGGGAGTTGGCGGCAGAGCAGATCTTGCCCGCTGCGAAAGCGAGTGATTTCGACATGTTTAGCGAGGGAGTCTACGCGTATGGTCGCAGGGCAGGGGAGTGTTTTTCCGACGTGCAAGGCGGCGCTTATGCGACGCGGGAGTTAGCCTTGGCTGTTGAGAAGCTCCGTAGCTTGGGAGTGAAGGGTGTCGGGCAGTCTTCGTGGGGGCCGACGCTGTTTGCTTTTGCTGAGAGCGCGAAGGCGGCGGGCGAAGTCGTTGAGAGGATTGAAGCTCTGCCCGAATTTACGGATGCAGCTCTACGTGTTACAGAAGCAGACAACCGTGGGCGGAAGCTCGGTTGTGGCTAGGGGCACCATTGATCGACGATTGCGGTGACTTCTTCGCTTTCCAGCCGTTCGTGAGCCAGTAAGGCATCGACGATCGCGGCGATGGCGGACCAGCAGTGGTCGTCGCTGAACGTCGTGAACAGGCTGCTGGCAGCTTGTTCGAGATACCTGACGCGGCGACGCCCGTCAGGCATAAGCTCTGCGGCCGCTTTCCAGGCTTGCCGCCAGTCCTCAGCCCATTCGGCAACGAAGCCGGGGTGAAGTGGTTCCCCACGGTAGATCATTTCTGCTGCGGGACCAGCCAGTGCGACGAGGACTTGCCGCTCGGCAAACTCCCGCGAGGTGAACTCGCTAGTCCGCCAGAGGATCTCCGCGTCCCCGTACCGCTCTGGGCCGTCATCCCAATCGGGCCGGATGGTGATGCTTGTGACTCTTGCACCGAGTCGTGTCGCCATGAAAGCGTGCCCCGCTTCATGGTACGCGATCAGTTCTTCGTTGTTCAAAACAGACCGTGTGGTGGGTTCAAAGCAGACCGTAATTGATGAGCGTTTGTTTGAGAGAAGCTCTTTGTTCTTCGCTGAGTGGCGTCATCGGCAGAAGAAGTTCGCCGCTGTCACGGCCCAGCATTTCCATCGCCGCTTTCACAGGAATGGGATTCGTTGAAAGGCCGAGCATGTCACGGCAGAGTGGAAATAACTTTGTGTGCGAAGCTCTAGCCTTCGTGTAGTCACCTTCGCTGGCGGCTTTGACGAGTGCGATCATGTCTTGTGGGACGATATTCCCGACAACAGAGATCACGCCCTCAGCGCCCACGGACATCAATGGCAGAGTAAGACTGTCGTCGCCACTAAGAACGGTAAGGTTCGTCGAGGCGAGAATCGAGGAGGCTTGATCTAGCGAGCCGGTCGCTTCCTTAACGATCGCAATGTTCTCTAGCTCCGCGAGGCGAATGATCGTTTCGGGTTCGATATTCTTGCCCGTGCGGCCAGGGATGTTGTAGACGCACTGTGGTAGGCCCGTTTCTTCGGCCAAAACCTTGAAGTGCTGGTAAAAGCCTTCCTGCGTCGGCTTATTGTAATAAGGGGCCACTTGCAGGGCGGCATCCGCCCCGGCTTTCTCCGCGAACTTGGTCAGGCGCAATGCCTCAGCGGTACTGTTGGAACCGGTGCCCGGCATGACTTTGATGCGACCGTTGGCATGCTCGCAGACGAAGGCAATAACCTTCTCATGCTCCTCGTGAGTAAGGGTCGGCGACTCACCGGTGGTGCCGACGGGGCACAGGCAGTTGGTGCCGGCCTCGATTTGGAAGTCGATCTGCTGCTTGAAGAGTTCGTAATCGACCTCGCCATCTTTCAGAGGGGTAACGAGGGCGACGGAGAGTCCTGCGAAGTCGGTGCCTTTGGTGGCCATCAGTTATTCCTGTTGGTTGCTTTAGGTTCGCTGCGTTTCGTAGCGAGTATGATAGACGCTTTAGAGAGTTGTTCAATTGGGGAGTTCATGGCGTCGCGCCGTGCGAGGCGTAGCTCGCGGGCTAGAGAGGACCGTAGAGTCGAGCGCGTTTAGCTTATGAGCTGTTTCATGTCGCGGACGGCTTGTTCCAAGCCGACCATGATTGCACGGGCGATGATGCTGTGGCCAATGTTTAGCTCGCACATGTTTTCAAGAGCAGCGATCGGTTTCACGTTGCGGTAATTAAGGCCATGGCCCGCGTGCAGGATGAGGCCGCTCTCGATGATTTGCCGGCCCGCTTCGGCGAGTTGCGCGAGTTCCTTCTCGCCAGCGTGATTGGCTGTCGCTTCCGCGTAGGCTCCCGTGTGAAGCTCGACGGCCTCGACTCCAAGATCTTTGCCGGCTTCGATTTGCTTCGGGTCGGGGTCTAGAAAAAGGCTGACGACAATCCCTGCATTTTGCAATCGTTTGACTACCTCGCCGACTCGTTCCTTCTGTCCCGCCACATCGAGCCCCCCCTCGGTGGTGACTTCCTCCCGGCGTTCTGGAACCAAGGTTGCCTGGTAGGGGCGCGTCTGACACGCGATTTCGACGACGTCGTCCTCGCAGGCCAGCTCGAGATTCAGTTTTACCGCGACCGTCTGCCTCAATAGGTGAAGGTCGCGATCCTGAATATGGCGACGGTCTTCGCGGAGATGTAGCGTGATGCCATCGGCACCGCCGAGTTCCGCGAGAGAAGCCGCCCAGACGGGGTCGGGCTCATTGGTCTGGCGGGCCTGACGGACCGTGGCCACGTGATCGATGTTAACGCCGAGTTGAGGCATTTGAGCGGTAAGGGGCTGGAGATTCTGGAGTTGGGGGCGAGGGGTTCGTCTCTTAAGTAGACCCCCAGACTAGTAGGAAAGTTCGCTCACAGAAAGTGGTTTCGATCGACTCCTCAGCTCCGTGGTCAGCGTGGGGGACTCTGTCAGTGGCTAATCGCTACGATTGGAAATATCGCTTCTACTATCAATTTGTCGCAAGTTCTCAACGTGGCAGCATGCGCAGAACTGTGAGCTACACTTCCATAGCATGACGTGATTCCCTCGACCTTCCAGCCACGTCAGGCAGCTTCTCCCCAAGCCGTAACGCGACCAGCCCAGACGCATCCCACTGCGTTACGACCTTTTCATCTGATCTATTCTGAAGAATTTAGAGAGGGAAGAAACCACCATGGACTGCCAAACATTAGCGAGTCGAATTCAAACCCTGCAACCCGAGGCCTCGCCTCAGGAAGTCGCCCGGCTATGCCTATTGCTAAGCAATAGTCGCGATGATCTCGATGCACTGGAAACCCCTGAAACGCTGGCTGAGGCTTGGAACGAAACCGGCTTGAAGCTGCAGGCCTCGACCGATCAGCATGCTGCTATGACGCAAGAACTTGAGGATCTTGCGAACTCGGACCCTGAAGCATTCTCTCAGGACCAGATCTGGGTGCTCATCCGGGCCATTAAGGTGCAGAGCCAAGTGCTGCAGATGTATATTGGGCAGCAGGCGTTGGATGTTTGATCGCTTGCGGCTAAGCCCCGTAGCGCGGTGCGAGCACCGCGGCGAAATGGGGGTTATCCTCCGCCGAGTTCTTCGAGCATAAGCATTGCAAGGCTCATGTAGATGACGATCCCGGCGATGTCGATGATTCCGGTGAGGAAGGGGCTGCTCATCAGCGCTTCGTCTAAACCGAGACGTCGGAACATCAACGGGAGCAGCGAACCAACGATGGTCCCGCAAATCACGACGGACAAAAGCGTGATCGGAACCACCAGCGCTTGCTGAGATGTCAGGTCGGGTTGCAATACGCGAACGACGACAAACCCGAGCAGAGCTAAAAAGCCGCCGAGGCAGAGCCCGGTCACGATTTCTCTGCGTACTACCTTCAGCCAATCGCTCGGGGTGATGTCTTTATTCGTCAGTGCGCGGATGACGAGCGTTGTCGATTGGGTACCGCTGTTACCTCCGCTGGAAATGATCAGCGGTATGAAGAGCAC
Source organism: Lacipirellulaceae bacterium (assembly GCA_040218535.1). Lineage (NCBI taxonomy): Bacteria > Pseudomonadati > Planctomycetota > Planctomycetia > Pirellulales > Lacipirellulaceae > Lacipirellulaceae bacterium. The sequence continues at coordinate 1,485,128 of JAVJRG010000005.1, forward strand.
CAGCCAGGTCACCTTCTCCAACTCGACTTCATACTCCTTCAGCGCCGCGGCTGTGAGCATGGCTGCGATAAACAGCACAGTGAGCCACACTCCCCGTTTCCAGGCGAGTGTGTACCAGGGCGTTTCGAGATAAGTCTCGTCCAGCGGATCGACCGCACCGGCGAGATAGGCATCCTCTTCCGCTTCTTCGCGAAGAACGTCGATCACATCATCGTGCGTGATGATGCCGACTAGGTGTTGTTCATTGTCGACCACGGGAATCGCAAGAAAGTCGTAGTCAGCGACTTTCGCGGCGACCGTTTCTTGATCGTCGGTGTCGGTCACGGTGAGCAGGTCACGCTCCATGAGATCACTGATCTTTGTGTCAGGGCGACCCAGATGGGTAACCAACTGTCTCGCGGAGACCAAGCCCCGAAGGTGGTTCTCATCGTCGACAATATAAATGTAGTAAATCGTCTCGTGATCAGCCGCTTGGCGTGCAACTTCGTCGAGAGCCTCGCGTACGGTGAGCGATTCTGGCAGGCGAGCCATGTCGCTCGTCATCACCGCACCCGCAGTTCCCTCGGGATGCTGAATCAGCCGCTGGATATCGCGGCGCTCTTCGGTTGGCAGCAGCGGAAGAATGGCTTCGACCGAGTCGTCCTCAACCTCCTTAAGAACGTCCACCCGGTCGTCGTGAGCCATGCTGGCGATCAGGTCGCTAGCTTGCTGGGGATCGACCGTCTCGAGGATTTCGACTTGGAGCTGCTCGGGGAGGTAGGAGAAAAGGTCGACACGCGTGGCTACATCAGCCGCTTGGAGAACCTGCCACGACTCTTGGGGCTCAAGCCCCTCCATGAACTCTGCTGTCCGAGCCGGATGCAGGGCCGTGCAGAACTCGCGCAGGCCCTCAGAGTCTTGCTCTGCAAGCATTTCGCGAAGTTCGGGGAGGTAGAGGGTGTTGATCATTTCGGGGTATCGGTGGCAAGCTGTCTCTGTACTTATGTTGACATATTCGTGACCGCAAATTAGCTTAAAGCAACGCACCTAGGGAAGGGAGCCTCGCTTATCTTGAGGTCAGACTCTCTTCTCGCTTGACTTCACTCGAATTACTTTTTGCGAAGGCTCTGCTGCGGCAGCAACGTCGGCACACGCTCATCGTTGTGTCTTTGTTCTCTGCCCCAGCATGGCTTCCGTACCGAGCCAACTATGAGTACTCGCTCCTCGACTGAGCCCGCTACGTCTGGACCCGTCTCCGCTTCTGAGCTCGCCTCCGCTGAGTCCGCGACGACTGACGCTGCCAGTTTGGCCTCAGACTTTTTGGATTCGACCGAAACGCGAACCGACTTCGCTGGTTGCCAGGAAGCCATCGGCTACACGTTCCACGACATCAGCCTACTCAGCGCTGCGCTCACGCATGCTTCCGGAGTCTCGCATCGTCTTGCGTCGAACGAGCGAATGGAGTTCCTTGGGGACGCCATTCTAGGGGCCGTTGTTTGCGAGCGTTTGTTCCACCTCTTTCCAGAATACTCAGAGGGGGAACTGACGAAAGTAAAATCGGTGGTCGTCAGTCGAGAAACTTGCGCGTTGCTTAGCGAAGAGATGGGGCTCGATCAGTTCCTCATCTTGGGCAAAGGCATGGCCTCTGACCCACAAGTCCCCAAGTCGGTTTTGGCTGCGGTATTTGAGTCGCTCGTCGCGGCGATTTATTTGGATGGAGGGCCGGAACCGGCTCGTGAGTTCATCTTGCGGCGTATTGAGAACAAGATTGAAGCGACGGTCTCTACGGAGTTTGGCGGCAATTTCAAGTCGCTGCTCCAACAACATGCCCAACGCGAACATGGCGTGACACCCGTTTATGAACTGCTTGACGAGAAGGGGCCTGATCACGCCAAGTGTTTCCAAATCGCCGCCCACGTGAGCAAACAGCAGTTCACACCAGCTTGGGGGCAGAGCAAGAAAGAAGCAGAGCAGAAGGCGGCGCAGAACGCGATCTGTGAAATCCGTGGCGATGAAACGCCGCATACTCCTGAAGAAGAATAAAACTCTCGGTAATTCTTGAGTTTGACGGCTGCGCATCTCCCGCACGAGTGGCTATGATTGGGAGCACGTGGTTTGTAGCCCCACGGACTCGTCTCTCTTCTGCGTGCCTCTTCGAACGGCTTCTCGGTCCCTAAAGAGTAAAGTAAATGAATTCAAGAAATGCCCGATTAGGGATGGTGCTTTTCCTCGTTTACCTTGCACTCTACGGCACCTTCGTTCTTGTGAATGCTTTTTCACCGGAGACGATGGAGAGGACTCCATTTGCTGGCGTAAATTTGGCTATCCTTTCGGGTTTCGGGCTCATCATCTCGGCCTTCTTGCTCGCCTTAATCTATGGAGCGCTTTGCGGAGACGAGGACGTCTTCTCCGAGGGTACCTCGGAAGCGGAAGAGAACCAGCAAGGAGGCGAGGCTCGAGAATGATTTACGAACCCTCTTCCATCGCGCTGGCAATCTTTTTGCTCTTCGTTGGCGTCACGCTCGGGCTCAGTTTCTATCTGGGGCGGAAAGCGAAGTCGTCGGAAGGCTATTTTGCTGCCCATGGGCAGATTCCTTGGTTCGTCAACGGCGTTGCTTTCGCGGGCGATTATCTTTCAGCCGCTTCCTTTCTAGGGATCTGCGGCATGATTGCTTTCTACGGCTACGATGGGTTCCTCTATTCGATTGGCTATCTGGCCGGCTGGATTGTTGCCTTGTTCGTTGTTGCCGAGCCCATGAAACGCCTTGGCAAGTTCACCTTCGCCGACGCGCTGAATGCGAAATTCAACTCGAAAGGAATCCAGTTTGTTGGCGGCGTGAGTACGCTGGCGGTCAGTGTGTTTTATCTGATTCCTCAAATGGTAGGCGCTGGGGTCCTGGTACAGCCGCTACTTGGGTGGCCGCACTGGGCGGGGGTGCTGGTCGTCGGACTGGTGGTGATCTTCATTGTCGTCACGGCAGGGATGGTTTCGACCACCTGGGTGCAGTTTCTCAAGGGCTCGCTCCTGGTTGTGTTTAGTGCCGTGCTGACCGTGATGATTCTCCAGCGAGGTTTCGAGGTCGATCCAGAGATCCCTCAGCCTCAGACCGTGACGAAGAATCCCGACGGAAGCGAACTGATGAACGGTTTACCCTTCGGTAAGGAGTCGGGACAAGGTTCGCTGGCGCCGGTCGGTTCGATCTCCAAACTGCCAGAAGGTAAAGAAAGAACAGGGCCGCTCGGTCCTTTGGAGTTCTTTAGCACCCTGCAAGAAAGTGAAGTGATTCTGTGGAGCAAGGAAACGACCAAGGCGGAGGACGGAACGGAGACGACCGTCTACACGCCCAAGCCAACCGCGGGCAGCAAAGTCTTGCGACCCGGTGAACATCCCAAGTTTGCAGGGATTCGCGGTGAGGAATTCAGCGACAAGCTGAATTTTCTTTCGTTGATGCTCGCTCTCTTTTGCGGAACGGCGTCGTTGCCGCACATTTTGATCCGATACTACACGGTCAAAGACGGAGCAGCGGCTCGCAAGAGTACGATCGTCGGTATTGGCTGCATCGGTTTCTTCTATGTGTTGACGCTCTATCTTGGCTTGGGGGCGATGACCAGTGGCGCGATGGATGTCACCGATAGCAATATGGCTGCGCCACTGTTGGCGAAAAGTATGAGTGAAATGTTGTTCGCGATTATTTCGGCCATTGCTTTTACGACCGTGCTGGGCACTGTGAGTGGCTTGATCCTGGCGTCTGCCGGAGCCGTTGCTCATGATCTTGTCGGCTGCCTCTCTAGCAGAACGCTGAGTGGAACCGAGCAAGTTCGGATCGCGAAGTTCGCTTCGATCCTTGTTGGTGTGATTGCAATCGTCCTGGGCATGCTTTTTCAAAAACTGAATGTCAGCTATCTCGTTGGCTGGGCGTTCAGCGTCGCGGCTTCCGCGAACTTGCCGTCGCTGGTGATGCTGCTTTTTTGGAAAGGGACTACCAAGGAGGGTGTCATCGCCGCGGTTGTGGTCGGCATGACAAGTTCCCTCGCTTGGATTCTCCTCAGCGCAGACACGTACTCAGCCGTTTACGGCTTAGCCCCCGAAGACGCCCTAGCCCCATTCAGCCAACCGGGGATTGTGACGATACCGCTTGGTTTCCTTACGCTTTTCGTGGTTTCGCTGCTCACACAGCCGAAGAGAGCGGGTAATTAGTGTTCTCGAAAATAGGACACGGCGGGAATCCGCGGGTAACACGCCGGTAACACCGCATTTCTAAGATACTTACATGTCGCCCAGGACGCAGGCCGACACTTGCGACTTGTTTGGCGACCGCTCGGTGAGTGCACCCCGAGCAGTTGCTAGCTTCCTGGTGGCGATCAAATCAAACTGACAATAGGAGACCAATTATGTTACCGCACACCATAATGAAAAGTTTTGCTTCAGAAAGGCGCCCCCTAGGGATGATCCTGCTGACCTTTTTCTCGATCGTTCTGATCTCGCTGCCGACCAACGGGGCGGTTGCGACAGAGTTACTTGAAAAGGCGATCTATACTGAAGAAACGGTTGGCGACTTGGAAAAAGCGATCGCCATCTATCAGAAAGTTCTTGCCGAAGGAAAGAAGTCCGCCGAAGCCGCAGCCGAAGCCCAGTATCGAATTGGCGTCTGTTATGAAAAGCAAGGCAAGAGCGAAGAAGCGGCCAAGGCCTTTCAGGCTGTCATTGATGACTTTCCAAGTGCCAAGGCGTGGGTCGCTAAGGCGAAGAGTCATCAGCCTGGCCAAATTGAATTGGTTCCCGTCCCGTGGGGCAATGGGGATGAGATGATCTACGAGATGAAGCTCCCCACGGGAATGGGCGTCGGGCACCAAGTATTCCGTGTTGCTGAGACCGAGCGAGAGGGAAAGACGTATTGGAAATGCTCCGCCTGGCAGACCGTGACGATAAACGGCATGTCCGGCAAGAGCCATGTCTTAGCAGATTACGCAACCTTTGCTCCTATCGAAAGCCGATGGAAACATACCTTGCTTGGAGACTCCAAAGCAAAGTACAGCGAAGGCAAAGTCGAGATCGATCTGATCAATAAAGAAGAGCCCGTAACGCTCGAGTTCGATGAGCCCGTCTACGATAACGAGCAAGCAGCTTTGGCATTCCGACGTTTGCCCCTTAAAGAGGGATATAAGACGACGATGGAGATTAGTGCCATCCTGACCGCTACGAGAATTCCGCTCGGTATGGAAGTCACTAAGGTGGAAACGATCAAGACACCTATGGGCGAGTTCGAATGCTTCAAATTGGAGCTGGATATTGCTCAAAATTTCTGGATCTCGAACGATGAGCATCGCTATATCGTTCGCTTCGAAGCTGGTGGTGTCGTTGCAGATTTGACAGAGGTTCGGCCCTATAAGCCGAATCAGGCGACCGAAGTGAAGCGACCTTACTTTTCAGTAACACTGCCGCCAGATTGGTATGCCTACACGCCTGAACAGCCAGACGATGATAGTCCTGAGACGACGCTGATTGATCCCACAGCTTCACTAAACTCGCGCATCGAAGCAGGGCCGTTGAACAATGTGAAAGACGATCATGATTCGACGGAAGCATGGCTTGAAGAATCGATCGAGAACTACCGAAAGCGGACGAAGGACTTCGCGGTCAGCAGCGAGGGAATCCAAAGTATCAAGGTCGGTGATCGCGAGGCGGTCTCGGCTGTTTTCGAGTACTCTGACGGGAGCAAGGCGAAGAAAGCTCGTCGTGTATGCCTATTCGGCGAGACCTCGGCGGTGAACTTGAGATTCACAAGCAATGCTGAGGACTTCGACCGCCTGCAGCCTGAGATCGAGAAGATACTTGCAAGTCTCAGGATCAAGTAAGGAATAAATATGTCCAACGACCGCCTCGCGTGGCCAATCCTGCTAATCCTATTGACGGTTCTCGTCCCGTCGCTGGGAGTGGTGTGGATGATGCGCGAGGCGGTTTCGAATGAAAGGCTCGCCGCAAGTCAAAGACTTCGGGAAGCGTACCAAGTGCAACTCGAGTCTGTCGTCAAAAATGTCGAGCAGGATTGGAGTGAACGACTCGCCGAAATCTCCAAGCTTGCGAGCAAAGGATCTCCCAGCTACGCGTTCAAAGAGATTGTCGAGAAGAAGTTCTGCGACAGCGTTCTGATTCGGGATCAAGAGGGCGTGCTGCTTTACCCTGATGAAAACCCGAGAGTCAACGAATCACCGAATGACTCCGATCCGCGTTGGTACCGTGCCCAACGCTTCGAGTATGTTGACAAAAACTACCGGGCGGCTCGGCAGGTGTATGCCGAGATCAGTCGAGATCACGAAGAGGTCCTGCAGCGCGTTACTGCCCAACTGGCTGAGGTTCGCTGTCTCCTGAAACTCAACGAGCGGGATGAGGCCGCTATAGTTCTAAAGTCGATTCGACAGCAAGAAAATGCGTTTGACCGACAAGGTCGGTCATTGGCCGCGGTCTCTGAATTGCGATTGCTGCAAATTCTTAATCGAGAGTCGGCAAGCTGGAAAGAGATTGCCAAGAAGCTTGAGCAGCGTCTCGGCAATTATCGAACGGTCTCGATGCCATCCTCGCAGAGACGCTTCCTGATGGCGGAGTTGCAGGCCCTTACTGACGAGCCGATCTACTGGCCAACCCAAGCTGCCGAAAAGTTGGCCGCAGAAGTCGCCGAGACACTCGGTGCCTCTCCTGGGGGCTCAAGATCTCTAAGCAAAACGAACCTTCCAGAGATTTGGAGTCAAACGTCGCAGGATAAACGCCTTGTACTGCTGATGAGTGAGGAGACCATTAGGCGAGAACTCGCCACATTCGCGAAGGGGCAATCGTTACCCGAGGGAGTTGAGTTCGTCGTTACCTCAGCCAAGGAACCTGATCAAGCTTTAGTGAGTATGCCCATTGGACAACGATTGGGTCCTTGGAGGGTGAGTCTCGTAGCGACTGAGGGTGATCTCTTCGAAAGGAATTCTCAGCAGCAGAAAGCTTTTCACGCATGGATCGCCCTGATTGTCATTGGGACGACCTGCGTCCTTGGGTGGCTACTGGCGGCAACCATTCGGCGTCGTCTGCAATTGGCACAATTAAAGAATGATTTGGTTGCAACCGTTTCCCACGAGTTGAAGACTCCACTGGCAGCCATTCGGCTGTTGGTTGATACGCTCTTGGAAGCGGAAGATCAGCCAGATCGAAGCACCGGGGACACGCGAACGCGCGAGTATCTGGAGTTGATCTCTAAAGAGAATTCCAGACTCACACGACTGATTGAGAATTTCCTCACGTTCAGCCGGATGGAACGCAACAAGCAGCGTTTCGATTTTCAGCCGATTGACCTGAGTGAAGCAACCAGAAAATCAGCCGAGGTCTTTGAAGAACATATCGGCGAGCTGTCATCTCCGTTGACGCTTCGGTTGGCTGGTCCGTTGATGGTCTCAGCAGATTTCGACGCGCTGGTGACGGTCGTCGTGAATCTGCTGGAGAACGCCTGGAAGTATAGCGAAGACGACAAAGAGATCGTCCTGGCAACCTCGACGGACGGGTCCAACGCAGTTGTCGCCGTTCGCGATCATGGAATTGGCCTCTCCGCACGCGACCAACGACGTATTTTCGACCGCTTTTATCAAGTTGATCAAAAAGTTTCGCGAACTCGCGAAGGCTGTGGCCTAGGCCTGAGCATTGTCCATGCGATCGTCGAAGCACATGGTGGCGAGGTTTCCGTCGAGAGTCAACTTGGCGAAGGCAGCACCTTTGAGGTTCGGCTGCCGCTGGTTGAAGTTAAGCAACAACAGGATGTCGCTAGCGAAGTAGCGGGGGCCATAACATGAGCACGACACAGCGGATCATGATTATCGAAGACGACGCGACCTTGCTGCGAGGGCTCACTGATAACTTCACCGATGCCGGCTTCGACGTTGACAGCGCGTCGGACGGAGCTGTCGGTCTCGCTCAGACGCTCGCCCAACCTCCTGACGTGATGTTGCTGGATATCATGCTCCCGAAGCTCAACGGCTACGAGATCTGTCAACGCGTTCGCAAAGAGAAACTCGACTTCCCGATCATCATGCTGACCGCCAAGGGCCAAGAGGAGGAGATCGTCCGCGGCTTGGAATTGGGTGCCGATGACTACGTCACGAAGCCGTTCGGAATCCGCGAATTACTAGCACGCGTAAACCGATTGGTTCGCCGCCAAGAAAGCGAGATGCCTGAGGGCGTAGAAATCGGTGACGCGGTTTTCAACCGAACTTCTCAGAAACTGACGCGAGAAGGCGTAGAAGTCCCTTTGACTCGCAAAGAATACTTGCTGCTGGAGTACTTCGTCTCTCAGAGTCATCGCGCGCTGACACGGCGCGACATCATGGACCGTGTTTGGGGCAGGGCAGTGATTGTCAGCGGGCGCAGCGTCGACCGCTGCGTTGCTACATTGCGCAGCAAGATCGAGCCGGAACCCAGTCGACCGCAATTCATCCACACGATTCGCGATGTTGGCTATCGGTTCGAGCTTGGTTGAAGAGTGAGTCGAAAAGATGGTAGGCGGCGTTGCTCGGTTGGGCATCGAGTAAAGTCTTTTACTCTTCTGCCGAGCATTCTGCCGAATCGGTTCCCTTATCGCCGCCGCCAGTGTATTTTGTATGCAATTGAGGCTCGTCTTTCGTAGAAGCCCGCCTCAACTCGCTCTCATCCGCGGCAGGGGATCACGTCATGAAGTTTGTCTCGTTTTTGTTCTTTGTTTCCCTGGCTCACTTCCTGTGGCAACCAGTCGAAGCTGTCGGTGAAGACCACTCGCAAGAAACTGCAGAAGCCTTTCCCTACGGTCTGGTTCCTGAGCAAAAACCAGACATCCCGTTGAGCAGGGCGATGAACCGTGTATACGAAGGTAGCTATGGCGGGCTGGACTGCGCCCGTAATGAGTTCTTCACGCGATTCAAGTACACTCCGCTGCAAGGTTTTGACTACCACGGCCATGATGGAACCGTCTCGAGGCGCGATGCCACGAAAGTAATTCGTGTGAACGGCAAGTACTACGTCTGGTACACGCATCGCCAAACGCCCACTCCGCCGGACTACGAGGGCGGTGCTGGGGAGACGATCCCTTCCCGCGATTGGGACCTGGCTGAGATATGGTATGCCACCAGCAAGGATGGATTCGTCTGGGAAGAGCAGGGCGTTGCCGTCGAGCGGATGGAGAAGCCCAATGCCGGCTGGCGATCGGTTTCGACTCCTGACATTCTTGTCTGGAAGGGGAAGTACTACTTGTATTATCAGGCCTATTTGATGATGCCCGGCAGTCGGACGTCGAGCGCTACTAACGGCGACGACTGCCCGGTTTCGGTTTCCGTGGCCGACTCGCCAGACGGACCTTGGACACCCTCGAACAAGATTGTCGTCCCCAACGGTCCGCCCGGTTCATGGGACCAGTACGTGATTCATGACCCTTATCCGTTGGTTTACAACGGAAAAATCTACCTCTACTACAAAGGCGAAATGGGGGGCCAGCCCCCGGTGCGAGCCCAAGGATTGGCAATCGCGGACGATCCTCTCGGGCCGTTCAAGAAGCATCCGTTGAACCCGGTTATCAACTCGGGACATGAAACCTCGCTCTTTCCATGGGGCAAGGGCTTGGCCGCGATCGTCAGCCGGCACGGGCTCGAACACAACACGATTCAATACGCACCAGACGGCGTGAACTTCGAGGTGAAGGCCATTACGGGCCTGATGCCGATCGCACCGGGTGCCCACGTGCCCGATGCCTTCACGAACACGGACGACGGTCGTGGCATCACTTGGGGATTGTGCCACTTTCGCAATCTTGGTCGTGAAGATGGCCGCAGCCACAGTATGCTCGCACGGTTTGATTGCGATCTGAGTCTCGACGTTCACGACCCAGAAATGAAAGAGAGCGATATCTTCGTCCAGCCGAAGATCTATTTCAATTTCGGACTGAGCGAGGAGCAAAGAAAACGTCTCGGGGCGCCGGCGGCGGATCCGAACTTCGTCATCCCCGAGTAGCAAACGTTTTGAGCTGACATCTATTCGTCGCTAGCCTGGCCGCTCAATTCTCAAAAAACCTTACTGGTATCCACTATGAAATTCTTCGCCAAGTATCTGGCCCTTTTATTCATCTTGCAGATGCAACTTACGTCAGCAGAAGAAGAGCCTTCAAGCGGTTTTCCGTTCGTCCTACCGAAAGAAAAACCTAACCGCCCCCTCAGCGCTGCAATGGAACGGAACTACACTGCCTACTCCGCTCCCCGGCCCGAGGACAACGAGTTGTACTCGCTCTTCAAATACACGCAACTCAAGGGTTTTGACTACAACAATCACGATGGCACCATCTCTCGGCGTGATCCTTCCAAGGTGATCTTCGCAAATGGCAGGTACTACGTTTGGTACACGCACCGCGAGACGCCAACTTCTCCCAAAGGTGCGAGGAACTCCACCGAAACGATTCCCTCTAGCGATTGGGATTTGGCGGATATCTGGTATGCGACAAGCAAGGACGGGTTTACGTGGGAAGAGCAAGGCGTCGCCGTGCCGCGTCCGCCGAAACCACAACCCGGTTGGCGTTCGGTTACAACAACCGACATCTTGGTTTGGAAAGGTAAGTACTATCTCTATTACCAAGCCTTCATGGAGGCCAGCGGCACTCGTGGCGACGATTGTCCGGTGGCCGTTTCGGTAGCTGGTTCACCCGACGGCCCTTGGACGCCGACCCACAAGATAGTGATCCCCAATGGGGCGGAGGGCGAATGGGATCAGTACTCGATCCACGACCCTTACCCGTTGGTTTACAAAGACAAGATCTACCTCTATTACAAGTCGGATTGCGATGGCGATCCGCGGCTCGTGCGGATGCAGGGGCTAGCGATCGCCGACGACCCGCTAGGCCCTTTCGAAAAACATCCGCTAAACCCCGTGATCAACTCTGGCCACGAAACGACCCTTTTTCCATTCAAGGAAGGCATCGCTGCCTTGGTGATCGGTGATGGCAACGAACACAACACGATTCAGTATGCAAAGAACGGCGTGAACTTCGAGATCGCCTCGATCGTGCAAATGATGCCTGGCGCCGCGGGGCCATTTGTCCCCGATGCCTTTACCAACACCAAAGATGGCCGTGGAATTACCTGGGGAATCTCACACTTTACCAATTACACAAATTGGAACCAAAACCACGCCATCCTCGCCCGCTTCGACTGCGACCTGAGCCTCGACCTAAACGACCCGGCGATGAAGCATCACCGGGCGTATCTCCGGCCTGAGCAGTATTTCAAGCAAGGGTTGAATCGAAAGCAGCGTGAGCGGATTGGCGGGGCGAATCGACTTTTGCAGAATTCGAAACCGTAAAGCATATGCGAGTTTAGCCCTATTGCCAATTCGTTGGGATGATCATTCAGTTGCAGCAGTTGCTACTTTCATGTTGGCAAAGTAGCGACTGTCGTTCACCCAATCGTCACGCGTGTAGGTTATCGTCGAGCTATCGGTCTCTTTGACTTCCAACTTTTGCAGACGGAAACCCATATCCGTGATCTCCGTAAATAGGAGGTGAGCAAGATTTTCGACAGTCGTCGGGTGCGAAAATCGCTTGAGCTTGAGCTTCTCGCCCGTCCTTAGCATATGTTGGGTCAATGTCTCATACAGCGGATCGTTAACGTGGATCATCATCCCGTGATCGTATTCACGCTTCAAGAAGGGCTCGATCTTCGCGTCGAAATCGCCGAACAGTGTTGTGAGTGCACCTGTCCGCTCGACCTCGAAATGGCAAGTTAATCCATAGCGGTGACCGTGCAAGTTGCTGCATTTGTCTTGTAGCTCTTCATTGCGATGCGCTGCATAAAATTTGTAACTTTTTTCGATGATCATCAGAGCGACCTCAGTAGTTGAGCAGAATGTGTGAGCGTGTTAGCCGAGAGACTTTCCGTTGATGAAGGACAGAAACTCGCTCCGACTTGATAGATTCGTCTTGAAAGTGCCACGCAATGCACTGGTTACCGTTGAGCTACCATGCTTCTTGATGCCGCGAATTGACATGCAGGAATGCTCTGCCTGCACCACGACACCTACGGCAGTGGTCTTGAGTTCCGACTCGATCATTTCGGCAATCGTTTGTGTCATTCTTTCTTGAACTTGGGGGCGGCGGGCGACCTCCTCGACAACGCGGGCTAATTTGCTGAGGCCTGTCACTTTACCTTCAGGAATGTATCCAACATGGGCGACGCCGGTGAAAGGCAACAGGTGATGCTCGCACATGCTCGTGAACGGGATGTCCCTCACGAGGACGAGCTCGTTATACTCCTCAGGAAACGTGACCTGAAGATGACGCGTGGGATCGAGGCGTAAGCCTTCAAACATCTCAGCATACATCTTGGCGACACGACGGGGAGTTTCTTCAAGTCCTGGTCGGTCGGGATCTTCGCCTACGGCTTTAAGAATTGTTCGAACGGCTGTCTTAATGGCGGCCAGGTCGACTGAATCCTTACGCGTAGTGTTTTGAGTCTTTCGAGAATGAGTGACTGGAACCGCGGTTCGGCTTGAGACAGACTGATCGGAATGGTCGTCGACGTCAATTAACTGGTTCATGTTTGCCTTGGGTTTGCAAGGGAGCAGTAGGGATGAGGAGGCAGAGTCCTCCTTGGACGAGGCCCTACCCGTATTGCAAGACGTTTGGTAACCCTTGGCGATTCGATTCTATTCGGACCCCATTAAGCCAGTAGCTGGCGATGACTGTAATAAAGATGTTATTTTGAGGATCGCCCTTTACCCGCCGACGATGTGGTTGCAGGTGGCCGATTTTCGATTTTCTGAGAAATTCCAACGATCTTGGTGTTTATCTGCCTATTTCTTCGGTTTCAACGCAGTTCAGAACCCTCAGATGGTCGGAAAGGAGAAGCCCATGTTTGGACTATTGAGCAGCAAAAAGAAACGACTGGAAAAGAAATACGCTCTTCTCTTAGATGAATCCTACAAACTTAGCCATAGGGATCGAAAAGCAAGTGATCTGAAAATGGCCGAAGCGAATCGAGTCTTGGAGCAGATCAAGGGTTTAGAAATGAGCTCGAATCAGAGCGACACGTAGCGCAATGCATCGGTTCGCGATGTTCTCTACAGGGTCGCAACCTTCGAGTCAGGGCGAAGAACCTCCCAGTAATGGGTGTTGCTTTTCTTCTATCATAGTCGCTGAAGCGTTACACATCGGTTATCCTCATGGCAAGATGTCTGTGTTGAGCTTTGGAAAGTCACCGACGCTGCACAAGATCTCCTACCGCATTGCATATTGCTTAACGAAACGCGTAATGTGCTCAGGGGCCTGCCATGAAGTTGAAAGATTGGTTTTCTAGGTACCAAGCATCCTTCTCCTACATTGGGCTGGTTTTTGCAGTCCTGTTTTTTGCTGCTTCGCTCTCGCCCTCGCTGTTGCCACGTAACTATATCGTGCAAGGCCTGCTTTCTGGTATTGAATTGGCAGTTGGCTACGGTGTTGGCTGTCTGTTCGTTTGGGTCTGGAAGTATCTGGAGCTTCCTGAGTTCGGAGGCAAAGCGACACTTGTCGGAAAGCGAGCTATCACAATTTTTGCGGCGGTTTTGGCGTCTGTTTCTCTCTGGCGGGCGACCATCTGGCAGAACTCGATTCGTACCCGGATGGAAATGGAACCACTCGAAAGTGCCTACCCGTTTACGGTGTTACTGATCGCTCTCGTCTTTGGGGCGCTGTTGGTTGGAGGCGCGCGCCTTTTCGGAAAGAGCTGTGCGTACGTTATCGAGAAGATCAACCGTGTCTTCCCACGCCGAGTGTCGAACGTTTTAGGCATTTCGCTTGTCTCGGCACTCGGGCTTTTATTTGTGAACGGAGTCTTGGCCAAGTCCGCGTTGAGCGTTGCTGATTCGGTTTTCTCTCGGATTGATGCGAAAGTCGATGCAGGCATTGAGCAGCCTGAACGCAACGTTCTATCAGGAAGCACCGATTCACTCATTCTTTGGAACACTATCGGCCGTCAAGGCAAGGATTTTATCTCGAAGGGGCCGACGCAGGAGCAGTTGAGCGATTTTTTGGGAAAGCCGGCTAAGCAACCTGTGCGGGTTTATGTTGGTCTCAGGTCGCGAGACACGCCCGAGGAACGCGCAGAGCTTGCCTTGGAAGAGTTAAAACGGGTCGGCGCTTTTGAGCGCTCTTTACTTGTTGTTGCGACCCCCACGGGAACGGGCTGGCTAGACCCTGGTGCCACAGACACGATCGAATATTTGCACGCGGGCGATACAGCCATCGTAAGTATGCAGTACTCCTATTTGCCGAGTTGGATCACGATCATGGTCGATCCGAATCGTTCACGGGTAGCTGCGCAAGTGCTGTTTGAAGAAGTGTACGAGCACTGGAAGAACCTACCCAAGGAGGCCCGCCCCAAGTTGTACCTGCATGGACTCAGCCTTGGTTCTCTCGGTTCAGAGACGTCAGGAGATTTGCTCACGACATTCGAAGACCCGATCCAAGGGGCACTTTGGAGCGGTCCACCATTCCCGAGCCGTGTGTGGTCTCAATTGACACGAGCTCGAGAGCCAAATTCTCCTGCATGGCTGCCCGTGTTCAGAGATGCTTCGGTTGTGAGATTCATAAATCAGAAGTCCAAGCCGGACCCGTCGAGTGAGTCTTGGAGTTCCATTCGCTGCATCTATATTCAGCACGCAAGTGACCCGATGATCTTCTTCTCGCCATCCTTGCTGTATCAGAAACCAGAATGGCTTGTGGGGGAACGAGGAGCGGACGTCTCACCCTATTTGGATTGGTACCCGATCATCACTTTCCTGCAAGTCGCCTGCGATCTTCCCATGGCGACCAGTGTGCCGATTGGCTACGGACACAACTACTCACCAAGCGAATATCTCGACGCTTGGATAGCCATTACTAATCCAAAAGATTGGGATGATGCGGATAGCGTACGCCTGAAGCAATTGCTTACGCCATAGTTTGTTGGGGCGTCTCGAATGCCTAGTCGCCTTGCAAGCCGGGTCTCAGCACTCGCACCACTGGTGTTTGATCCACTGCGATAATAGACTGAGCAATCCTCACACGAACTGTTAGTAGCGATGATTTTCGTTGCTAGCCTACCCTGACTTTCAGCTCGCTTACCCCATTTATGAGCAACTTCACGATTGAAAGCGAAGCTGGAATACTTGCGACGCTTGCTGGAATATGTGCTTTTTTCTTTTGGCTGGAACGAAGTACCAGGTGGCGGCTATTCAACTACTTGCCGCCATTGATTTTCATTTACTTGATTCCAGTCATCTTCTCTGCCACAAACGTTCTGCCGAACGACGCGCCAGTCTACGATGCCTTTAGTCGGTTGGTGCTGCCGATGATGCTGGTGCTTCTGATGCTGAAAGTCGATATTCGTGGAGCCGTTGAGACGCTGGGGCGTGGAGTCGCCGTGATGTTGTTCGGCACGTTGGGCGTCATGGTAGGGGCTCCGATAGGGCTGCTGGTCGTAAAGGGGTGGCTTGGGCCGGATGCTTGGAAAGCGTTTGGCGTTCTGTCAGGTAGTTGGATTGGTGGAACCGGAAATATGGCTGCGGTCAGCGAGATGATCGAGGCTGAGGGAGCTGCCGTCGGTCTCGCGGTGATTGGCGACTCCGTGATCTATCTCTTTTGGCTGCCGATCTTGCTCGCTTCAAAGAACTGGGCGAGCGTTTTCTCCCGTTGGGTCGGCGTCTCTGAAGAGTCGATGAATTCACTCCCGATGGCCAACGAGGTGGACGAGCATGCGGCGAGTCAAGCAACGCCCTCAACACCTGATTTCCTCACAATGCTGGCGGTCGCGTTTGCTGCCACATGGCTCGCTGACGTGATTTCTGGCGTGCTACCTACGGTCGAGCCATACTTGACGGCCTCGTCCTGGCGGGTGCTGCTGATAACAGCCATTGGGATTAGCCTTTCGCTGACCAACCTGCGGGACTTGCCAGCGAGTCATGAGTTGGCAATGGCCCTGGTTTATCTGTTTGTTGCTCGAATGGGTGCAAAGACCGATCTTTCAGCGGCTGCCGAGCAGGCGTTACCCTTTTTGCTGGGAGCGGCCATTTGGATTCTCATCCACGGGGGTTTCTGCCTGCTGGGGGCGAAACTCATGAAGGTCGACATTCACACGGCCGCCATCGCCAGTGCCGCGAATATCGGTGGGGCTGCGTCTGCGACGATCGTTGCATCACACCACGACGAGCGACTCGTGCCGACCAGTATTCTCATGGCACTGTTAGGCTATGCCGTTGGTAACTTCGCGGCCTACGGGACAGCGCTGATTTGCTCGTGGGTTGCGTGAGAGCTACCAAAGCCGCTTAGCGAATGCGAAGTTCTTGTCACGTACGGGTGCGTAATTGTCGTCTTCGGGATTAAAGCTGCTGATGGTGACGATTGGTACTTCGGCTTGCAGAAACTGATCGTCACCCAGGTAGATAGCTGTATGGCGAATTCGGCCGAGGGGCCCAAGAAAATAGAGCAGATCACCGCGCTGCAAACGCGAACGGTGCCAACGCGTAGCGACTAGTCGGCCTACGTAACACTGTTGATTCGAGTCGCGCGGCAGGTTGATTCCGATGGTTGCGTAGCAAATCTGTACGAGCCCTGAACAATCGATGCCCGCGGCCGTTTTGCCACCCCAATAGTATTTGACACCGAGCAGCTTTTCCCCGTTTTCGATTGCCCGGTCGATCTCTTCACGAGGTGGCTCATCAGTTTTGCAGATATTTTTGGGGAGCGTTACGGTCTTCCCATCAGGCAATTCGCATTCGACGCCTTCGTTCGTTTCACCTGTTCGCTTAAGTCTCGTGCCTGCGGAAAGTTCGAGCCCCGCGTCGACCGTGTAGTTTGAAGTGAGGATCACTCCAGGAGCCTGGACATAAGACTCGAATTGCGCTTGCGTCAGTTGCGTTACGGCAGTCTTGGGAATGTAGCCCAAATAGCCTTCAACGCTGTGTGCCAAGTAGTAGTCTCCCACGATTCGCAACAGATAGAGTGGCTCGCCGAGCAAGCAGGTCGTTCCAGCAGATTGATTCCTTTCGGGGCTGTCGTAGCTAATCGTGGAGGCGATCTTCACAAGGCCATAGTGCTTGCTGGCCAGATTCTCAGAGGGAAGAACTTCGACGCGGTTATCAATCTCGCCAAAGCCGAGCGTTTCGAGAAAAGACTGCAGCCCTTCGCGCGATTCCGCGAACTCGACGAAGCCGTCGAGGACTAAGCTACCCTCGTCCTGTATTTCCCCCGTTACCTCGAAAGCACAAACTCGCGAATCGTTGGCAAGTCGCGAACGATAAAAATCGATGTACTGAGCGACACGGCTGGCGTCCCCCTTGAGTGAAGGCTCGATCTCTTTAGCGAGTCGGACGACCCTGCCTGACGAAGCCGGCGGGGCCCCATCAGGCACGGTTTGGGCCGTTGCGGTGGCGTCGAGGGTTGTGGCGAGGAGGGCGTAGGAAAGCAGTGTTATCGAAGAACGCATTGTATTGACTAGTTTAGAACGATGGGATGCTTGTGTGGCCTTATTGTAGACTTTATTTGAGGGTGTTCCACACTCAATCACTGGCTTATCAGCTAGTGGCGGTCAACGATATGCCTATTCTCTAAAGTTGCACCAAGCAGTGGCACAAGAGTTTGACCTGCCGCTGCAACAGAGCTCACGTTCTGGCTCTTTACAAGGTCACGTACAACAAGAAGCTGCCAAACTGATCACATCTCAGTTCTCAGACTGTCAGGACAAACTTAAGGGTCTGTTGGCTGTTCCGAATCTCCTGGCATTGATCCCTGTGCTTTGGAGCATTGTTAGATGCAGGCTTGCCATGTCGACAGGGCGACGAGAGCGGATTTGGCTTCCTGCCTCAATTGTTCCTCCGCCACGCCCCGCAATAAGGGTTGGCAGGTCTTCATTGCCGTGGGTGTCGCCGTCACCGAGGCTGCTTCCGTAGACGATCAGACTATTGTCTAGCAATGTCCGTCCATCTGGTTCTTGGATCGACTTCAGTTTGGCTAGTAGGTAAGCGAGCTGACGGTGGTGCCAGCGATTCACCTTGGCATACATGGCACGTTTCTCTTTCGTTGAACGCCACCGTGTTTTGCCATCGTCGTCATCGGTTCGGCCTGAAGCGTCGCGGTAGTGAGAGAGTGCGTGCCACGTACCCTTCACGCCGTCGATGAAATTGAAGTAACGGTTAGATTGTCCATGGTCGAGCATAAACGTCACCACCCTTGTTGCGTCAGACTGCAGCGCCAAAACGATGAGGTCGAGCATCTGTCGGACGTATTCCTCGTGCTCCGCTGGAATTCCAGGGGCTGGCGGAGTAAACATGTCGGTAAGAGTTTGGTCAGCGGACATTTCGTGCGATCTGCGATTCGCGAATTCGATCCGCTTTTCGAGCGCACGAATTGATTGGAAGTACTCGTCAATTCGGTGCTGGTCTTGTCGACTCACCTGCTTGCGTAGTCGCCGTGCCTGATCGCGTACCTCATCAAGCACCCCGGCTGTGGTTGCTCCACCCGATGGTGGGCGGAACATGCGATCAAAAACCGCACGCGGCTCGACTTCGCGAGGGAGTGGTACCCCTTGTCGATTCCATGAAATCGCATTGCGAGGCAAGGAGTTGGAGAAGAAGCCTTGGCCTTGTAACGACAGTTCCAATGAAGGTAGTAGCGTCTGATCGCCGATCGCTTCCGCGGCGACTTGATCAACGGAGACCCCAGCGGCACGTGAGTGTTCCCCCACATATCCCTTGCCCGTTAGCCAGTTCGGCGGACCTTCCACGTGACCATCACCCTCAGGCATCCAGAGATTGGTGGGAATGGTCAAATCGTCCTTAAATGGCTCGAGTGGGCTCATCCAGCTGTTAAGTTCAAGCAACTTTCCATCGTGTCCCACTTTTTTGGGATGCCATGTCCCTTCGGCAACTCCGTTGGGAAAGTACAAATAAATCAACCGTCGTGGTGACGCTGAGACAGTGGGCTTGGCGAATGCAGGTGACAGTAGTTGATCAAGAAGAGGAAGGGACACCGCAGCACTGGCGGTCTTCAATATGAATCGACGACTGATCTCGACTTGGTTTCTCAAGGATTCGTTTGTCATGGCTTCGCTCTTTCTGTTTGTTGGTAGCGAAAGGGATAGCTGGTAACGACGCCTTCCAATAGCGACTGCATTCTCAAATCGTTCTCTTTGACATGCTCAATGATCTTGCGAATGGCCGGCTCGTCGTAGTACTCCACCGGTCGGCAGAGCGCGTATTCCAGCGTTCTGACGACCAAATTGCGGATTAGATCCTCGCGACGTTGGGTGAGCAAATACTCGTTCAATCCTTGGAGACCAGATACCTCATAGCCGTCGGCAAGCGTTGCGCGCGTCAAGCTCTCGCCATGCTCTCCACGATGTCGGCCAAAGGCACCATAGTCTTCAAGTGCTATTCCTAGAGGATCAATCGTCTGATGGCAGGTCGCACAACGCCGATCGTCAGCATGGCGGCGTAGTTTCTGAGCGAAAGTCAGTCGATCGTCTTCTTCGAGTTCTTCATCCAGTTCGGCGACTTCGAGTGGGGGAGGTGGGGGCGGAGTGCCGAGTAGGTTCTCGAGAATGTAAGCACCACGCTTGATGGGGCTTGTCTCGTCGTAATTTGAGGTGACGGCCAGCACACCCGCGTGACCTAGGATTCCACGGCGATCCTGATGAGCAAGACTTACGCGACGCAGGTCCTTCCCTTGAACGCCTTCGATCTCGTAGAGAGTATTCGCCAGTTCTTCGTTGACGAAAGTGTAATCGGCGTCGAGTAGCTCAGTCAGAGGCTGATTCTCACGGACGATCGACATGAACAGCATCATGGTCTCTTGCCGCATCGCATCCATGAGTGTATCAGTACACCAAGGCTCATCGATCGGGTCACGACGGATTTCGCGACCTACGAGCTGCGTTGACAACCATTGGCCAGTGAAAGACTCAAAGAAAGCTTCGACCTTCTTGTCCTGGATCATCCGCTGGAGTTGCTTCCGAACGTTATTCGACTCGCCAAGACGATTGCTGGCTGCGAGTTGAAGCAGCTCCTCGTCAGGCATGGAAGACCACAGAAAGTACGACAGACGACATGCCAACTCCCAGTCGGTGATCGGCGTCGCCTCTTGATGTTTCGTAGTCTTTTCGATTCGCATTAGAAAATTCGGGGAAATTAGAATGCTCGGCAATCCTTCTTTAACGGCAGCAAGAGGAGACAGTCCACCTGCTCTCGACTGCTCGTATTCGTCATGCAGGCGACGTAGGTCCAACTCGTCTGGCGGTCTTCGGAAGGCTCGCGTCATGAAACGCGTTAGAGCCTCTTTGGCTCGTGAATCCTCGAGAGTCGTTATGTCGCCTCCGCTGAAGAGTGCCTTCCGAGCTTTCGCATCAATCATCCGATCCTTCCTTAGCGGGATTGCAGCATCAACCACACGTTCTGCTGTGGCGATGTACCTCTCCATCAGTGACGTCTGCAAAGAGAGGTTGGCTGCAGCGTTGTCGAATCCGGTTTCCCCCTTCAACTCCCGTGGAAAAAGATCGGCAGGACGCAGGTCGACCCCAAGCAGATCGCGGAGTGTGTTGTTGTATTCCCGATGAGTAAGCCTGCGAACTGGCTCATAGCCTGGATGACGGACTTTGGAGTAATCAAACTGGTCGAGCTCTTGCGACACGAGTTCGACAAACCGTTTACGGTGGTGGCTGGTCGGCTGATCCGCTTCCTCGGGAGACATCGACCGTAACTCGACCAACTGGGAGATTCGTCGCCAAGTCTTGCCGTGGACAACGAGCGGATGCTGAGCAAGCAAGAGTTCCAGGTCAACATTTCCCTCAGCGTGATCGCTCGAGTGGCACTCCCAACAATAACGCTCAATAAAGGGACGCAACTTGTCTCCCGCAGAAGCAGCTTCGGTGGAAGCTACCGCGCAGGAAATTCCCGCCAGAGATGCAAGTAGAATTCGTGATCTTGCACGGAATCGTGAGGTGATATTCACAGTGACACCGGAATTATTGCGGAGAGTTTCTATGGCTAATGCAGAGCATCGCAAGGCGGAAGGGGGTGGCTACCTTGTGTGCGTAGCCACCCCTCCCCCCTCAGCGGCACATTACGACGTGCCAGAGTTCTGGCCAGCTAGATTGAGGCGAATGCCGAATCAAGTGCCGCCAGGCCGCCAATTCCCTCGGTAAATTCCCTCAGAGTATCTCCATCCCCTTCGACTAACTCGAACGGCAGCGGGTGCGCCGCTAAATCGTGGGCTTCGCTCTCCCCAACCGTGCCGTCACTGAGGGTAACAGTTGTGGTGGCGAAATGCGTGAAAGCTAATGGAGGGATTGAGTCGTCACCAAGACCGAAGAACACGTTGTCAGAGGTCAACGCGTCAATGGTCACCCCGATCAGCGAAGTCGTCGACTCGCCTGAGGCTCCGTCAACATCAATCACCAGAGCCGATTGGCCATCAATGGTCGTCTCTATGGAATTCGCGGCAAGGTCCTCCAGCGAGGTTAAGGTTGCGAATCCGTCGGATTCACGTGCGAAGTCGCCAACGTCGAGAAGGTCTTCAAACGGATTGAAATCAGTGATGACATCATTGCCAGTGGTCAGCGGGAAGAGATCGGCTCCGCCGCCGCCGGTCACTGTGTCGTCGGATTCAAACCCTTGCAGTTTTTCCGACTCGTCGGTTCCAACCAGAGTAGCCTCGACGGGGACGACCTCATCCGAACCGTCATCATCGCTTTCCTCGGTTTCGTCTTCTTCAGTATCCTCGCTCAAATCCTCTTCATCGTCGGCCTCATTCTCATCCGTGTCATCGCAGAGGTGCTCTTCCTCTTCGGATTCATCCGTTTCATCGTCGGAGCTTAGCTCCTCCGGGTCCTCATCTTCATCGATTTCTTCATCATCTTGAGTGTCACTTTCTAAGTCATCTTCCTCACAGATGTCCTCGTCGTCGCAGATGCGTTCAGGATCGTCGAGATCCATCTCCGCGTCGAACTGGCCGTCTGAGTCCATGTCGTCCTCGGGATCAGCGAATTCTGGATCCGAGGTATCGTGAGCAGCGTCGTCAGGATCCGTCTCAAGAACTTTTGACGCATCGACCTCATCGGCTTCGTTTTGTGGTTCCTCTTCGTCTGAATCTGAATCGGACGCCGGTGCTTCCAGTGTGGATGATCCGCTCGACACTTCGCCACTGTTCAAAGCCTGTGAGCTTTCTGCTTCGCCGGAAGAATTGCTTGTTGCCCCATCAAAGTTGGTGAGTGTGCCAGGATCAACCAAGATGCCGTCGCCCCCCTCGTTTGTCATGTCGTAAAGCGGTGGAGTTGTGGGCGTTGTTGCCGGTGCACTGCCAACCACTCCGCCGTCAATGAAACTTACCGGCATTGCGTCACTCGGTAGGATCGCTCCGCCAAACGAGGTTCCGTAGGTATCCCAGAGCTGTTGATTCGTCAGTCCCACGAACTCTTGCGGGATGGGCACGACACTCTCTGGATCGGACGACTCGACCGGTACATGGTCATCCGCCTGCTGGTCGAAGTACAACGACTGTCCATTGAGTTGGATCCGATCAGACATCAAGAAGAAATACGGCTGGTAACCGTCGCCTCCTGTATCCGCTTCCATGACGACATTCCTCCGTTGACCAGCCGTGTTTTGAACAGCCGTGCCATCGAGGCTCTCGAAGGTGACGTTGTTCATGTTCAACTTGCGTGCCGACTGGCGGGCCTCGGTGATCACCAGGTCAGTCGTATTGGCGAGCTGCAGATTGCTGACCGTCCAATCATCTTGACGTGGAGCAAGTAGGCCAACGCCGTAGCCTTCGATGCTGACATTTTCGATCACGCCTGGGCCGCGGCTTACTTCGTTGTACATGTCGATTCCGACACCCGTGTCTGCCGTACCTCCGTTTTGTACCCACGGGTCGCCGATACCGATCAGTCGTGCATTCTTAAGCGACATTCGTTCGTTGTAATTCATCAGCACGCCGTCGCGCGATCCCCACACCGTCAGGCCATCGACCACCGGGTTAAGCGTGTCGATGTAGGCCTGGTTTGGTTTCGCGTGGAAGGGGCTACCGATCTCGCCGAGGTAGACCGATGAGTGGACATATCGCGAGCGGAAGCCAACGGTCGCTCCATAGGATTCGTTGTTGCTGATCTCTGCCAAGGGTGCCCACCAAGTCGGAATCGTCTCACGGCCAGTGATCAGATGTCCGTTCGCGATGTTTGCAGTTTTCACTGTCGCGCGGCCACGATCTTCCTCCACGAGGCCATCGCTCCAGATAATGATTCCGTGACCTGAAGCACCTGCAGACACGTTATCTCGCATGCTTACCAAGTGGCCGGAGAGCCAATAGCTGTCCCCATCCACCCCGAAGCTTTGCACATGAGCCTCCAGGTCGGGATCGATAGCGCCTCCGTCATCTAGTGTGAATGTTGGGCTCACCGTGCGGATGGCGATGTTACCAACCATCGAGCCGATTTCGTCTCCCGCTTCGGTGTAGAACGCGGCTCCCTTTACACCGTAGGAAACGTTGTTGACCATGTTCACGTGCCCGGAGTGGTTCACGAATCCCCAGCCGGGACTACCGTTCACCACGCTGCACTCGATCAGGGCCGGCTGACTACTCGGGTCGTTCCCACCACGGTGGAAGTGCACTGCGTAGCGACCACGCATATTGGTTCTTTCACCTGCTTCTGTGGTGAACACCACGCCTGCACTGGTTTCGTTGCCAACGACATCTTCAGCGAATTCGAAGAAGAGGTCGTCGAGCTCGCGTGACTTATCAGTGCGCCCCAATTCGTTAAAGCTGGTGTTCTTTACGTTCACATTCAATTGATGCATGAACATGATGTGGCCGCGACGACGGATCTCCGAGTTCTCTGAGACGAACTCAACGTTGCGTGTCGTATTGGCAACATACACGTTGAGATCCGTCTTCGGTGGAATGTGATCAAGTTGCAAAGCCTCGTTGAGCTGCACGATCGTGCCATCGATGGACTGAATCGTGCGCACTTCGTCACTCGTCGAGCCTTGCGTCCCCGTGATCACAATCTGGTCGCCGACGTTCCAACCCGTTGGAACAGATTTTAACTGAATCGAGGTCGCACCAGCGGCGGGGTGGCTCGCCAGGGTGACCCGGTGCGTCGTCTCAGCACCGTGAATGTCGACCGGTCCCTGCAGCAACGCACCGCGACTGAGTTGTTGGGGATCCCATTTCTGATCAATGGCTCCGTCATCAGTGAAGACAACGCGAGCCGTGACGTTGGCAGCAATCGGATTCGTCGAGGTTCCCATGACGAAGCAGCCCGTCGGTGAACTGACGATCGTATCGACACGCAACTCGGTGTTCGTATTCGTGGCGAACTGTAGAGTTCCGTCAATGCGAATGGTTTTGAATTCTTCAGCGATCTGTCCATCGACGGTCAGAGTCATCCCTTCAGGAATGACAATCCTTGCCCCGGCGGTAGGCAGTGTCCCGTTCTGCCAAACACTCGGATCCGACCAGTTGCCCGAGGCGACGACGGTATTAGTCGCTTGATCGAGCGATACGAGAGCCATCGCCGCCGGATTCGCGGGATGGCCTGTGTGGCCATGATTCCCACCGCCATGGTTTGCTCCATAATTGGCGTCCCAGGCTGCTAGTTCCGTCTGCGCAGTCGAAGTATTTTCCGTCGTGCTGGTCTGCTGCCATTGAAGAAAGTCAGCGCCACTGATATTTCCATCGCCGTTGTGATCTCCATCGTGCATCGTGTCGCCCGCAAGCATCATTCGGGCTTCTAGATTCTCAAAGCGAAAAGGCTTTTGCACGAACTTTGGTATTTTGCGGGGCTGTCGGCGAAAGAAAGGCAACGAATCAAAGTCATTCCGTGTGTTCCTACACATGCTTTTGCCTCTTTCTGTTCTCGGTGAAAAGTAGTTGGCCCAAGTCTTAATTCCTGTTAGGCGATCCAAGGTGAGGGACTCTCCCAGCGATCTTGATCAGAACGGGTATTCAGCCTTCCGCTAGAAACAGAGCCAATCATGGCAATTTGTTTCCCAACTGTGGCGGGCTATACTTAGTTGCACACGAGTTGCGGCTTTCTAACACGATTTTTCAAGAAATCTTCAATCGGCTTTCGCGAGTGCCACAGGCCCGTGAAGCGGCAATTAGAGCAAGCTAAGGAATTCGCTTTTGCTGACGACCAAGCAGAGCTTGATTTTCCGCGTCCGTGATGCGGACGACCTTGAGGCTTGGACTGCGTTCGTCGATATCTACGGTCCGCTGGTCTGTCAATACGGCCGCCGACGAGGACTTCAAGACGCCGACGCCGCTGATCTCGCACAAGATGTGCTGCGGGAGGTAGCGTGCAGTATCAAGCGTTTCGATTACGACTCGGAACTAGGCCGATTCCGCAACTGGTTACTGGTCATCGCGCGATACAAGCTCAGCCATCTCGTACGCAAGAAAGGTAAGGCTCGAGGAACCGGTGACACAGCCAATCTGCGAGTCTTAGAGCAACAAACAGCACCCGACGAACTTGCCGACCAATGGGAAAGCGAGTACCGTAGCCACATGTTTCGATGGGCGGCTGAGTTGGTTCGTGCCGAGGTCAACGAGCAATCTTGGGAGGCTTTTTGGGCGACAGCCGTTGAAGGCCGAACCCCCACGACCGTCGCTGCTGCCTTGGGTATGAAAGTTGGTGCTGTTTATGTCGCCAAGAGCCGCGTGTTGTTGCGTATTCGTGAAAAGATTGCCTCCGTAGATGACTCGATCGGCGGGTAGCTGTTTATGGAATGTCCTACGGAAGAAACGCTCCGCCAACTCTGTCGTGGTCAGCAATCAGAAGAGCATGAAGCGCTCCTCTTCACCCATGTCGATCGCTGTACCAAGTGCCAAACGCTAATCGAGCAACTCGGTGGTGGGTCTCTCGAAGCGGCCCAATCGCTGCAAGACAAAGTCTCCGACGAAGAGTCCGTGGTTCTTCAAGAGCGCCTTCGCAAGCTTAAGAAAGAGCGGCCTTCCTCTGCTGGGACGCCGAGCGCGGTACGCTTCGAAGACCTTAGCCCTTGGATCGACGTTGGTGACGAAAGCCTGGGGCGCGTTGACGAGTATGATCTTGTGAGATGCGTTGGGCGTGGCGGAATGGGAGTTGTGTTTGAAGCTTACGATCGCAAACTGCAACGTTCCGTTGCCTTGAAACTGATGTCGCCCGCATTGCTAGCCGGTGAATCGAACGGCGAGCGATTCCTACGTGAGGCGCGTACAGCCGCGTCGATTAACCACCCCAACGTCGTCTCGATTCACGCGGTTTCTAAGATTCGGGAATTGCCCTACTTGGTCATGGAACTCGTCGATGGCGATTCCCTGCAGCAAAAACTTGAGACTGAGCCACCTCGCGACATCGATGAGATTGGTGCATTGGCTGCGCAGATCGCTGACGGACTTTCCGCGGCCCACGCCCAAGGGGTTGTCCACCGTGACGTCAAGCCTGCCAACATTCTCATCGAGCGGGGAACGGGCCGCGTGAAGCTGACTGATTTCGGACTCGCTCGTCGAAACTCGGATGACATTCTTACGCAGACCGGCAGCCTGCTCGGAACTCCCGAGTACCTTGCTCCTGAACAGATCGATGGCGGTGAGGTAGACTTTCGGGCAGATTTATTTAGCCTGGGCAGCGTGATCTATCACATGTGCGTGGGTGCACCACCGTACGCGAGTAACTCGATTGCCTCCACGCTTCATGCCGTTGCGACAACACCGCCCACGCCGATCCGAATCGCTAGGTCTGAAGTTCCCGCTTGGTTGTCTGGGTTAGTCGAGTGCTTACACGCCAGGAATCCCGCGCAACGACCAGCCGATGCAGCGTCGGTAGCGAGAATGCTCAGAGATCGGCAGAGGCCTGCTGTAGTTCCTGGGGCAGGAAGGTCGCTTGCGAACGACCGCTCTCGGGCGCTGATTAGCATCGCTGCTATCGCTGGAGCCTTGCTTCTCGGTTTGGTTCTAGTCATGGTCAGTGGGCGCTCCACTTCCTCTGCTTATAGGGCGGAGAACGCTACTGAGCTAATGGACCATATCGAGCAGCGCGAAGGCGACCTGGAAATCATGCTCGTTTCCAACGAAGAATACCGCCTTGAGGCCATCCACCTCGAAGGGCGTTCCATGAAGATTGCTGCTGGGGAAGGTTTCGAGCCAACTTTGATTTTCGGAGGCCAACCCGACGAGACGGCTTTTCATTGCGAAGAGGGTGAGCTCGTATTGGCGGGCCTGCGCATTGAGACTGATGATGACATCGGCCCAGCTGACGAAGACTCGCTGGAAGTAATGGAGCCAATTCTGTCTTGCGCCTTTGGTAGTATCACGCTCCAAGATTGCGAGATTGATGCGGGCCATCGCCGCTGTTTAAGCCTGGCCGAGTCGCATTGCACCATCAGTCAGTGTCGACTCGATTCCGAGGATACGGCATTCTATGTTGAGTCGGCGGACTCGATCCTCCTAGAGCTCGACGAAACGACTATCCAAAGCCAGATTGGTTTCGAGATTACCGCACCGATGGAAGGTCGACTGCTACTAGACACATGCACTTTTGAGGGCGAGGTCGCATTTGAGCTCATCTACTCGGATGACAGGTCTCGCCTCGATATAACCTCAAACGATAGCCAATTCGATTGCGGCACCGCCCTTTTCAGTTTATACGACGTTCCTTCTGATGCCTTGATGAACAAAGATACCTTTCGTCTAACCCACTTGCCTATCGTGAGCGGAACTGAAAACCAATTCTCAGAATTCTGGATGCACTTATTCAACGACGAAGGCGAGTTGGTGCGAGCTATATCTACCGAAGAGTGGCAAACAAACAATGATGGAGTGGACTGAGAGCTACCAACATGGGCAAGGACCGACAGCCTCGAGGTTATGAGGCAATGCGAACGAATCCAGTACCAAGTTATTGTTTTCAAAACGCTATTCAAGGTTCAATACCCTCTTCTCTCCAGCCAACACTTGTAATCTCGATGTATGCAGCAAGAAATCACTGCATTTTGTTATTGCAAAGGAGTAGTGTGGATCGAGCATCGTCACTTGCGCAACACAGTGAATGAGGTAAATAGTAAACATTCAAGTGAGCTCCTGCTGCCTAGCTACCGACCGCTTGGCATTAGCCCGACTGTGGATTTCTAGTAGGGTATTGGGTATGCATGGACACGTAATTGTTCTGGGCGAACTACTTGAATCAGCCCATTGTCGTTAGAGTGACGTGATTGATATCAGGATCTGAAAGTAAAGCCAATGAGTCACGCTATTTGGCTGGAATCTCTGTCCATTTCTACGCAATCGTGGCGTTATGATAGGTGGCCCTCAGGTTTCATTGGATAGTGAATCCACTGGGGCTCCTCGGATTTCCAACTGCTAGGTTCGGGTTCGTCCATTGCCTACAGTCTGTGGAATGATTTCTGACGCTATACGAAATTGATTCAATCGCACAGCCAAAAGGTCGTTGGGAGGGAACTCTACGACTATCAGGGCGCCCAGTTGCTACAAAGGAACCTTGCCGACGATGCCGAGCAAGTGGATCTGGCTGCCTAACTTACTAAGCGATTGAACGTGGCCCCAAAAGTTGCATCCGGCAACGTGTACAAGAAAGAGTAAGGAAGTGAAGTGTTTGTCGATCTGTTTGAACTCGTGCACGACTGCTGGCGCGGTGGAGCGGTGTAGTTCGGTGAGTGCGGAGGTTGCTTGAATGGGATTGATGGTGCTGCAGAATGATTTCACTAGTGATTAAGAACACGTTGCTAACAGGGATATTCATCATTTCCCTGCTCAGGTGTGTCATCGCTGCGGAAGTCTACAACGAATCCGATGGGGTGGTCATCTTTGAGATTGAAAGCACCAATTCGCCCTACGGACTCTGGAAGCAGAAGACAACTCTTGCTGGCTTCTCCGGTAGTGGCTACATGGAGTTCACCGGTAATGATTACAGTCTTGGGGCGGCAGTCTCTCCATTGTTTTATCATTTCAAGATCAACAAGGGGGGGACGTACCTGTTCGATCTTCACTGCGCAAAGATGGCAGTCAAAGGGCACACAGACTGGGCAAATGATTGTTACATTCGCGTAGTTGGGGATTACACCGCGGCCCCAGGACCACACGACGTCCCCAAAGGCAATGCCTCTCTCAGTTTGCTGAAAAGTGACACAAAGTATTTTGGGGGCAAAAGCGATGCCTGGGAGTGGGCTTCAGGGGACTATCATTTCACTGGCGGCCGCCTCGATCCCGGTGGAAAAAAGAATAAACGCACCGCGCTCTATAAGTTCAAATCTGGCGAAATCTACACCCTGGTCATTTCTGGTCGCTCCAAGTCCTTTCGAATCAACCGGGCTATGTTCCGCCATACGTCGGCATCTAAGCGAGCCGCCCAGACCTTGAGCAGCGAGGAATCGAGCAAAACGGACGGCATACCTCCGATTCCCGACGATCTTGATAAGAAAATCAACGCTGCCAGTTTCGATAGGGAATCCCACGCCAGCAACGACACGATTATTAAGAGTAACAAATCTCACATCAGTAATACTAAAGATGAATCTTGGATCTGTTTCCAAAGTTTTGATTTTGGAACCGGCCTGGGCCGGAGCATTGAAGTGCAGTCGGCCAGCGCGAGTCCTGAGGGAGGCACTATTGAAGTACGCACTGGTTCAGCGACCGGCACACTATTGGGTACCATTGACATCCACAAGACTCAAACCTGGAATGACTATGAGCTTTCTAGCGCGAACCTGGCTGGTGCAAGCGGCAAGAAGGATCTGTTCTTGGTCTTTCGGGGCGGCAATAGAAACCTGTTCAACCTTAGAGACTTCATTATCAGGTCCGGTGTCTCTGTTGACGAGAGATTGCCCACAACCCCCGTACGCCCACCTGCAGGTCGAGTCGCTTACTTGGCAGACGGCAACTCACCTGACCCAGATGATCTCGGAGGGTCGGCAGCTGCCCTTGCTATGTTGCGTGCTGCTAACCTCGCTGACCGACTCGCCTACTTTGCCCACAGCTGCGACCTGGTGAGAGCAAGCAATATCTCTGCAAAAGATGAACTGAACAGACAAAAACTGTTGCAAGCCACGTGCGAAGATACTGCGACCAGATGGGGCGGATTCGAGCACATTACTTTTTGGAATTGCAGAACCCAGCAATCAGAGGCCATTTACAGACTCGTCGACCAAATAAACGCCTCGTCCGAGCAAGACCCACTTTGGATTCTTGAAGCGGGTGAACCCGACATCATTGGCTATGCGTTGAAGAAAGCCAATCCTGCAAAAGTCCCCTTTGTCAAACTTCTAACTCACCATCTGGCAAACGACGATAGCGGTGACTATTTCAAATGGAGACAGATTCTCGAGTTTGGAACCGAAGTGGTGCGCATTCCTGACCAAAACGGATACGACGCGCATCTCGGCAGGGGGCTCCAAAGACCGCTCTGGGCCTTCCACTGGGCTAGGGATCACGAAGACAGCCGCATTCGAGAGCTGTGGCGACATGGAAAGATTGCCGAAGAAGATTCGGTGGTCGGCTTTCAAGATGGCAAGTTCGATATTTCGGACGCTGGGATGATGTTCTACTGGATCACTGGCGGTAATTCAGCAACTCCTGGATATCGACAAGCTACTGTCCATGATGTGCGAAAACTGCTCGAAGACTATGTCGCAAAAGTTAAATAGAACGTCTCCGTCTTGTTCAAGGAAGCACTCGATTTACAACCGCAGCCCCACATCTACCTGTCCCGGCCTGGAAGACGTCATGACTGCAACGCTTAGAAACTGATTGCCTAGCAGCGGTATTGTCAAACTATTTGTGACATTATTGGTTCTACTTGGAGCCACCGTATCCAACCTGACCGCCAGGGAATCTTTAGGAGAGGGATTCCAATCATCGCCTAATTCTGCGAAACCGCATTACATGGTGACATTGGATGAACGGATACGTTTCAGCGGAAGGCATTACAGCCGACCTGGAAGCGATGAAGCGTGCAGGCATTGGGGGCTTTCAAGCTTTCCATATCTAATGGCGAATGTCTGAGGGCCCCGTAACGTATATGGGTAAGGAGTGGCGCAAGCTAATGAGGCACACAATTAGCGAGGCCGAACGTATGGGCCCGGAAATGTGCTTCCACAACTGCACCGGCTGGTCCAGTAGCGGAAGGCCATGGATTACTCCTGAAGACTCCATGATGAAAGTAGTTAGGTCTGAACAACAAGTAGTGGGGGTGGGCGTTGCCGAGGGACTCAAGCTGAAAAGCTTGACAAAAGAGTCACCTCTCCCGCGGAGAATCCTATGCCTCGGGAATCTCTTGTGGAGAAACGAATTCCAGATATGCCTTTGGCCTCTCGAAGACTAAAAGCCGGCCGCTCGGAGCACGCATTCCTCAACCTGAAGGATTGGAATCTGCGGCAACTCCCACTACATTACGGGTACATCACACGAGACGCAGGGGTGCATGAAAGAGGGATTCTCACTTCTTTATCTATTCTCGCATCGATTCAACAACCGCCGAATCCTATTTAGGGGATTGCTCTCACAGACATGGGTGATATCAAAATCGAAGTTTGGGACGCAACAGGTAACAAACGCCAGCTGGTTGAAGTGCCCTCGAATGCCGAGGTCAATCGTTTGATTGCTGTACTGATCGAACGCATGAACTTGCCTCGACATAGTCCCGACGGGCAGGCCATGAGCTATAAGTTTCATCACAAAAGTTCGGGGAGACAGTTATTGGATACTGAGACCCTCGAGTCTGCGTCGGTTCAGGATGGCGACATCCTTCGGCTGCAACCTGAGATCACTGCCGGAGTAGGCAAGTTGGATGCCTCTTCTTCTACCAGCCTGAAGAAGGGCAGGGCGGTGTGAGCGAAGTCCTCCGATTAGTCGATCTTAACGCGGACGGTGGCGGCAATCCTGGTGACGGTCGTTTCGCACGTTTTGAATTGATCGGCTGGTGGGACCAGCGGCGGCTGAAGGAGGCGAAAGCCTTAGTCATTGGCGCGGGAGCTCTGGGTAACGAAATCATCAAGAATCTGGCTCTACTTGGTGTGGGTCAGGTGTTGATTGCCGACCTCGACCAGATTGAGCACTCCAACCTTTCCCGTTCCGTCCTCTATCGAGCTGAAGATTGCGGTCGCAGCAAGGCGGAAGTTGCTGCTGAGCGTGCCCGCGATATCTATCCTGATATCAGAACGCATTCGTTCCACGGGAACATCGTCTACGACCTTGGTCTGGGCCTGTACCGCTGGGCTGACGTGATTCTCGGTGGCCTCGACAATCGCGAAGCGCGCGTCGCCATTAATCAGTCCGCTGCGCGAACTGGGAAACCTTGGATTGATGGAGCGATAGAAAGGCTCGATGGCGTCGCACGCGTTTTTGATCCAGCTGTGGGTCCTTGCTACGAATGTACAATGAGTGAGGTCGATTGGAAGATGCTCGAAGCACGTCGCAGTTGTGCATTACTCACTCGCGATGAGATGGAGCAGGGCAAAGTACCAACCACCCCCACAACCTCTTCAGTCGTCGCTGGCATTCAAGTCCAGGAAGCTGTGAAAATGCTGCACGGACTCGATTCGCTCTCAGGCCAGGGATTCGTATTTGATGGCACGAACCACCAGAGCTATACCGTTAGCTACAGTCAGTTGCCGGACTGCCCCAGCCACGATGCTTTCGAGCCCATCGAAGTTCTAGACGCTTCGACGGAGATGACAGGGGGAGAGTTTCTCGATCTCATAAGATCGCAGATTGGGCCATCCGCGGTCATCGAAGTGAACCACGATCTGCTCTCGGGACTTGAGTGCCCAGAGTGTACCGAGACTGAGCCTTACTATGGTTCCCTGGGAAGAGTAACAGAGTCCATGGGCAAGTGTCCAGGTTGCGGTGCAGCACGGACTCCTAAGATTTACCATACGATTGACGAGAATTTCTCCAATCTTGAAGCCACGCTCGGGGAACTGGGCGTGCCTTTGTGGGATGTGATAGGAGGCCGCGAAGGCGTGAACGCGAAGTACTATGAGTTTGCTGCCGACCGCTCAAGAGTTCTAGGGAGTCTTGCCCAGCCAGTGAATAGGGAGTTCGCCGAATGAGCACTTCACAGGACAGAATTGACGTTACTCATCTCGCCCGTGAGCCCCTCGAGGACGCGACATTCCCAGTCGGTACTGAAGCTGATTTCCGGCTTCACATGACCCCCTCCGTACGAGGCGGAATCGAAGAACATGCCAAGGCCGATACTTCAGTTGAAATTTGTGGCGTTTTGGTTGGCAAGTGGGGCAAGGACGAGAACGGCCCCTTTGTCTCCGTGACGGACTATATCCGTTGCGATAACGCCGACAGCAAGTTTGCTGAGGTCACCTTCACTCACGACTCTTGGGCGAAAATCAATGCGGAAATGGACAAGAAGCCCGACGATTCAAGAATCGTCGGCTGGTATCACTCCCATCCTGATTTCGGGATCTTTCTCTCCGATCGCGACTGTTTCATTCAAGAGAATTTCTTCTCAGGACCGGGACAGGTGGCCTTCGTTGTGGATCCCATCAGGGACCTGGAGGGAATGTTTGCCTGGCGTGGCGGGAAACCGACCCCGATGTCACACTTTTGGATCGGTGACCAAATCCGCACGGTCAGCGCAAGCGAGCGCAACCCGGAAGCGGAGGCGAAGCAAGCCGCCCCGGCTGCCAGTTACCAACCCGTAACAGGACAGGCAACGGGCGATTCGTTGTTGTCTATGCCACTCTTGCTTGCCCTTGGCAGTGTAATGTTGATGACCTTGGGATACTTTCTAGGCAACATGAAGAGCCGCTGGGAGCAGCAGAAGATTGTCCAAGGGGCGGTCGCCCATTATGGTCTTACGAAGGTGATGAAGTTTGGGCTGAAAGACGACCTGGCTATTGTCCTTGCGTATATCAATCGAGCAGAAAAACTTCGCCGGGCGATACCGAAGGATCAATCGGATATCGACGAGGAACTCAGAAAGGAAATTGAGAAAGCAGATCAGGAAGTGTCTCTTCTCCTAGGAAAGGCATTCGTCGCCCTTGCTTCGATTCAGCAACACTATGGCCTTGATCGCCTGGAACAGTCCGCCATCGAGGAGATTCTCAAAAAGCAAGACGAACTGAATCGGGTTCCGCCACCGAAAGAGAAAGCCAAACCTAAGGCCAAGCCGAACCCCTCAGCCAATGAGGAAAGGTCAGCGAAGAATAGCGGCGAACAGAGCAAGCCAGCGTCAGAATCTCAAGAAGATACGAGGCTGGTTCCCGACGATCCGCCAAGCGCACCACAAGCCCCGGTGAAGCCTAAGAATAACAAACCGCCCGAAGATACTGAGAAACCGAGCACTGAGCCAACTGAAAACTGAACAATTCAAACTGAAAACTCAAATCTCTTGTCCGACCCCATCCGAATAAGCACGACCGACCTGCGATCACCTGAGGTTGACGAGTACGTTGAGATGCAACAGTATCTCACGCGTGATTTCGATGCCGGCGCGTCACGGCCGTGGGTCATTCGCATGATTTATGCGAACTGGTTCTATCTTTCAATCGCTGCGATGCTGGGCGGACTTGTTGGATGGGGAATTTTGGAACCTTTTTATGACGATAACGCGCCAGAAGACAAGCGAACTCTAGTCGGGATACTGGTGTTCCCAACCGTCGCTGCAACGATCGGACTTTTCCTTGGCGCTGCTGAAGGCATCATGTGTCGCAACTACGTTCGCGCGCTCATCAATGGAGCCGTGGGGCTCGGCGTCGGTTTCCTTGGAGGGTTAATATTCTTAATCCCTACGGGCATTGTCTTTTTTGCGATGCGCGAGCTCGCCCTCTCGCTATGGGAGAATCCAGCCCCCGGGAAAATGCCAACGGGTCTTGCGTTGATTGTCTTCATGATGGGGCGGGCGGCAGCATGGGCAATTGTTGCCATCCCCGCAGGGCTGGGCCAAGGCATCGCGATTCGCGAAAAGAAAGTGATTATCAACGGGCTCGTTGGCGGCTTGCTAGGAGGGCTGATCGGAGGCTTGCTCTTCGATCCTATCAGCATGGTACTCATTACTGACGATGGCCAAGCCACCTATAGCCGTGCTGTCGGTTTCGGCACCATTGGGCTTTTTGTCGGCCTCTTTGTTGGTCTCGTCGAGGGCTGGACCAAAACTGCTTGGCTGCTGATGCGCAAAGGGCCGTTGGCTGGAAAACAGTTTATTATGTTCAAGGATACCACCGTGCTGGGTAGCTCTCCTAAGGCAGACATCTATCTGTTCAAGGACGACGCCATTGAGCCCCAACACGCCCTGATCATCAATCGCGGCGGTCGTTTTGAGATCGAAGACTGCAACACCCCCGATGGAACGTATGTAAATGGCATCCCCACGAAACGACACTTGCTTTCCGACGGAGACCAGATTGTACTTGGCAAAACCGTCCTGGAATTCTCAGTGAAGGAAAACACCACCTAGAGCTACAAACAATCTGCAACCCATCTTTAAGATGTTTCGTACTACCAGCGTCTTAGCAATCCACAAAAACATTGATATCTCATCCCCCGGTAAACAAGAGTTCTTTTCCTGGAGTCAAACGTGGCTATCGAAGTAACATGTGAAAGCTGCGCGGCGAAGTTTCGCGCTGGTGATTCTGCCGCCGGTAAGCAGACAAAGTGCCCCAAGTGTGGTGGGGTTATACGAATCCCCGTACCGAACGCCGAACCGGAGATCTACGAAGCGGAAGAAGCTGACTTTGGTGGTTTTTCTGATGAGGAATTGGCCGGCCCTCCATCTCCACCAGACGTGTCTGGCGATGGCCGTAAGCCTTGTCCGGCTTGCGGTGAATCGATCATGCAAGAAGCTGTGAAATGCCGTTACTGCGGTGAGATTTTCGATCGCTCGCTCAAGGGAGTCCTCGGTAACACAGGTCAGGTTGATCCCGAAGCCTGGTCGAAGGTCCGAGGTGGACTGAACACGATTTACATTTGTACGGGGATCATTTTTGGTACCGCCATCCTGATGGGAATTCTTGGTGCCCTGACCGCAGCGATGGGCGGTGGTCAAGCTGGGGGTCCTGGGAGAGGCGCTGCGATCCTGATAATCTTGGGAGGGCTTGCGATTCTCGGTGCCGCAATTGGAATTCTCGTTGGCTATGTTCGCTGCACGAATGTTCCCCAAGAAAGCGGTGCGAAGGGCTTTGTTACTTGGGCGGTGATTTGCATGGTTGGCAACATCATCCTCAATATTGCGGGACGAGGGGCAGAATCAGAAGCGATAACAGGTATCGGATCGCTAGTCTCTCTCGTCGGCAATGTCTTGTTCATTTTGTTTATTCGACGCGCCGCCACTTACCTCAACGACTACGAATTAGCTTCTAGCGCTGGCAAGTTTCTCATCTTCTGCGCGGCATTTATTGCTGGTTGTTTCGTGCTGGGATTCGCATTTGCTGCTGCAGCTGGTGGGGCGGCAGTCGCGATCGTTGGCCTTGTGTTCGTCGTTTCAGCGATTGTTTTTCTTCTTTGGTTCCTGCGTTTGATTCGAGGACTCAGGGATACGATCGACCAACGCATCGGATTCTAGTTCTCGGGTGAGGGGAGTAACAAAGTAAGCATTGTCCAATTCCGTCATTACATGTGACTGTGGCGTTCAGCTTCGCGTGCCTGAGGGGCCCGCGGGGCGGGCGCTGCGCTGTCCCAAGTGTAAGGCGGGAATTGCCGTATCCGCGGAGGCGACGGTGCTCGAAAGCACCCTTTTGTCCGGTGGTCGGATGACCATGTGCCCGATTTGCCAGACGCAGATTCAGCCCAACGAAAACTGCGTTACCTGCCCCGGTTGCGATCAAATCCACCATCAGGAGTGCTGGGCGGAAATCGGAGGTTGTGGAACCTACGGCTGCCAGCAGGCCCCCAACCTGGAAAAGCCTGACGCCACAGATGTGGCAACGACCACGGGATGGGGCGACACGAAGAACTGCCCTGCGTGTGGTGAAGAGATTAAGTCGATCGCTTTACGATGCCGGTACTGCAATACGGATTTCGACTCCGTTGACCCGATGACAAGTACCGACCTCAGACATCGCGCGAAGTTAGAAAGCAAGATATCAGGGGTCAAAAAAAATATAGCTATCTTGTTCGCACTGTCACTGTTGGGCTGCACAGGGCCGTTTGTCGCGATTGGCACGCCAATTTACTTCCTTCCCCGTCGTGGAGAAGCTGCACGAGCAGGGCCTTTATTCGTTATGATGGGATGGGCGGCCATTGCTATCTCTTGGTTGTTCTCGCTGTTGCTAGTCGCAGGTCTAGTTAGCGGCAGCTTTTAAATTGCCCGAAGCCCGCTCACGTTAACGCCTGAGATTTCCGAAGTGTCTGCATCCTCACCCCGACTGACGACAGCTGGCGAACGAGAAACTGGGACCGTCTGCGCCGCTTGCTCCGCGGACATCAACCTCGGCGATGCGGTAGCGCTTTGTGGAGATTGCGGATCGATCCATCACGCATCCTGCTGGAATGAGTCAAATAGCTGCCGGGCTTATCAGTGCTCGCCCGGGAAGCTGACGGGTAATAATTCGGGCCAAGTACCGATAACTGTCACGCCCCTTGATCTGAGTGAAGCCACTCCGTTGCCGACGGCTCCCAAGCGCGTCTCAACCCAAGAGCTACTCAAACAACTCGACGAGCAACCCAAGGCGTGGAATCGTCTCGCGATTTGGGCTTTCGGAATCGCTCTGGCCGGAATTCCCCTGTTTGGGATTATTACTGGCGTCATCGCGATGATCATCGCTTGTGTTGCCTTAGTTTCGCATTCACAACGCAAGCGAGGACTGGGGCTGGCCGTAGCTGCCATGTTGCTTGGGCTAGTTGACGTCGTAGGTTGGTCGTTTGGGCTGGCTTACTTCTATGGCGACAAAGCGGCGCATGTCTCGCTCGATGAATTGGTAATTGATCCCGAGTCACTCGATGAGCTTCCCCAGCATCTGGCGCGAGCCATGCGTGCCAATGTCTTGATCTCCTCTGATCGTGGATTTGGTCGGGGTGGATTTGGGTCGGGCGTTATCTTGAAAATTGACGACGGAAAAGCACTCATCGTGACGAATCGCCACGTAATTGATGCCAACTACTCCGATAGCACTCAGAACGCCCCCGAAGACCTCAGCGATCTGGCCGAGGTGGCCATTACGGTTGTATCACAAACCACGATTCCCGCAGTCGTTGAGTGGGTCGCGCCCCACGGAGTAGACCTAGCGATCTTGTCCGCTCGTGTGAGCTCTCCTGAAGTGCGAGCTGCGCGATGGCTTGATCATGCAAAACCGAAAATTGGCGACATGATCTTTGCGGTAGGTAACCCTCACGGCCTCGGTTGGACGCACTCTGAAGGAAGCGTTTCACAAGTCCGCCGGCAAAGAAAAGGTGCTTTCGACTACCGGATCTTGCAATCAACTGCGGCCATCAACCCAGGCAACAGCGGCGGAGGCTTATACAACGAGCAGGGTCAACTTATAGGTATTAATACCATGACTGGCGACAAAAGGGTCGCCGAAGGTCTCGGGTTCTCAATCGACTTTCAAACCCTCTTAGATCTAGTACCTAGGTGGCTCGCCTTACCCGAACAGGAAGAAAACAATGACGTCCTCAGCGATAGCGACTCTTAGGAGCCAAACTTCTTTGAACTCGTGATGCCGCCACTTAGATTAAGCCCTTGTCCATATACAAATGTCCAACGTTCGCCTCCGTCGCCTAACTGCTGATCATGAAAAGCTGCGTGAGTATGTGCGGCTGCACCCACGAGTCCGCTTGATTCAAGCAGACGGCACACCTCCAGAACGGTATCAGCTTGAGTATCGCATTAAGAGCGTGCGGATGCGTGATGGTGAATTACAAGAGACACTCAGCCACATGGTCGAGATTCACCTTCCGCGCAACTACCCAAGAACTCCGCCACAGTGTCGGATGCTCTCTCCAGTGTTTCACCCCAACATAGCCCCTCATGCCATCTGTGTGGGGGATCATTGGGGTTCTGGAGAACCACTTCAATCGATCGTGACGCGAATTGGCGAAATGATCGCCTACCAAAGTTACAACGTGAAAAGCCCGCTCAACGGTGAAGCGGCTCGCTGGGTTGAGGATAACAAAGATCGCCTCCCACTTGATCCAGTCAGCCTCTTACCTGAAGAGGGGACATCGGAAGTAACGGCAGCGAGCAAACAATCAGACGCCCCACCCACGCCAGCCGCTAAGACATTCCCATCAGAGCCACCAGGAGATGTCGAAGCGACCCCGAAGCTTCTATCAATTGCCTGCCCTCATTGCCAAGCTTCGTATCGAGTGAAGGAGAAGTTTCATGGCCGCAAATTGCGTTGTAAGAAATGCCGCGAAGTATTTACCGTCGAAGCTGAATGATGGATTTGCGCGGCCTTGCAAGTGCCGCATCTTGACGCCATTGCTCGAACGCTAAGTCCAAATAAGCAACATGATCAGGCTTGCGACTCGACTACAACGAACACCGACCCCATAGCGTCTTTGGCAACCTGGCCCCGAAGGAATTTGTTTCAATTGGCCAGGATAGCCTGGCCAATTGAAGCTTCGGCTTTCACACTGCTGCCGGATCAGTAAATTGTAGCAGGTCAACCCCCGCAACACTTTCACTTAGGCCGGTACTGAAAACGGGGGAAGGTCAGGGTGCCACCAGCATTTGAGAAGGATAGAACGGAAGGACGCCAGAACGAGGATTTATTGATCCTAGCATGAACTCCTTCTCCCACTATTCCTTCGGGGCCGTCTTTCAGTGGATGGTCGAGAACATCGGCGGAATTCGCAGGCGTTTGCCAGGTCATCACCATTTCCCATCACCCCACAAGTCGGCGGCTATCTTACTTGGGCCAATACTTCCTGCAAAAGTATCTTTGGTTTAATCGAATCGCGGTGGCGAAAACCTAATGGTCGTTATCAACTCAAGCTGACCGTCCCATGCACCACCGCTAGAGTCCATAGTCCCACAACCGATCAAGCAAAGATTCGCGAAAGTGGACAGCCGATTACCTCAGTCGAAGGGGTGCACGAAATCTGTACATAGGGCAATGAAACGATCTTGCTTGTTGGCTCGGGCGTATATGAGTTCGAGGTTGAACTTTCCAAGCCGAGCAAAGACAAGTGAGCGGCAAGCTAAGGTTTGCTACTTAGTTAGCATTATTCAGGGGCGGTGTTGAGCGACTTGCGCACATACGGCAAGGTGTGGTCCGCCCACATTTCGCCATGGGCTTTTAGACCTTTGGGGCTGAGGTGGATTCCTTTGCCATCGAGATCGCGGTGATCTCCCGTCAGTACATCGGTATCTGGGCCCTGTAGTGCGATTCCTTTTTCCCACAATTGTCGTTGGGCGGAACGAACGTTTTCGAAAGACGGCTCCTTGGCATTGTGATAGGAGGCTTGGGCTACGAACCAAGGAAACTCCCATCCGGCCTGTTGAGTGGAAGCGAGAATTGTGTTCTTAAGCTTTTCGTAATACTCAGCCGACGGCATGCCGACGTCCGATTCACCCTGATGCCAGAGCACAGCGCGAAAGCCCTGCGGCCCAAGTTGGTTGATTCGCTTAAGCATCCATCCTTGGAAGAGATCCCCATCGGGCTGCCAGTTATTGACGCTCGTCCCTCCGAAACCGGTCGTTGCCACGCCGATGGGAACGCCGAGTTCCTGGTACATCTTGTCGCCGAATGCTGGCCAAAAGCTCCCTCCTTGCGTGCGATCCGCCACCCCAGGTTGTGGATCGTCGGCGATTTGCCAGTGTGTGCCGCTGAATGAAGAAACCATGCCGGTCGTTTGTTGCGTTTTGAATTGCCCACTGTTGGTCGAGTTGGATTGGCCCGCCCCGACGAATACCTCGCCAACGCCAAAGTGGTCGACTTTGCCGCTCGCTAATGGCATCCTTTGTCTGTCGATTGCACGCGCTTCAAGCGTGTACCAGCCGCCTGCGGGAACATTCATCCATTGGCTGAATTGATGGGTCTGGGCGCTATACTCGACGCGTTGCCATTCCTGTTGCTGCGGTGAGAGTTCGTCGCCAATGAGCCTTATCTCAAGCCCCGTGGCATCAACCTCGGTGCGACCGCTGATGAGTACACGACCACGCTGCGCTGTTTCCCGCTGGATAACTTGGTACTCTCGCGGCGAGGTGATGGTCAGGTCTTGGGGCGGCGGTACGGCGTTGAGCTTCAATATCTGTAACCGCTCTTGTTCGTTGGTAGAACCTGCCTTGAAAGTCACCGTTTTCTTCGCCCCTGGCGGCAGTGTGGTTTGCACCACTTGATGCGGTCCCTGCCAGGGGCCCCAGAGTTTGTCAAAGCCATCGATCTTTAACTTCTGTTTGCCCATGAAGAAGCTTGCCTCAGAGAACTCGCCTGTGAGCGCGGTTTTCTGCAAAGGGCCTTCATTGATCGAAACCTCTCCGACGTAGCCATTGAAGACTACGAAGAATACCATCTCTGCTTCCGATTTGTTCGCGAGCCGCATCGTGAGCGACTTTTCTGCAAACTCGTAGCGTACCGTCGCTAAATCGCCGCTCGCGACGATGACACTTTCCTCTGGTCGTTCGAAGTTTGGCAGGTTCAGCGTTTTTCCTTGAAAAAAGTAAGCTCCCCGAGAGACGCTCACCCCAGGTGCCAGAAAGTTCATTCCCCCGGGGGCGAATTTCGTGAGGCATCCGTCTCGTTCGACGCGTGCCGAATAGCTGGACGTTTCAATGGCAAATGGTTGTTCTTCGAG
Source organism: Lacipirellulaceae bacterium (assembly GCA_040218535.1). NCBI lineage: Bacteria > Pseudomonadati > Planctomycetota > Planctomycetia > Pirellulales > Lacipirellulaceae > Lacipirellulaceae bacterium. The sequence continues at coordinate 1,526,836 of JAVJRG010000005.1, forward strand.
CTTGATGTTGACTTTCGCGAGCACACACTCGCAACTTATTAAGCAGGCGAGGGTGGTCATCACCAAACGATCCATGTGCAATCTTTCTCCTGAGTTGCTGCAACTCAGGCAATAAGTTCGTGAACGACGCGGGCTGGTTCCACGCCCGTCAACCTTTGGTCAAGACCTTGGTAGGGGAAAACGAATCGCTCGTGATCGATGCCTAGTAGGTGCAAAATGGTCGCGTTCAGGTCGCGAATGTGAACAGGGTCTTTGACGATGTTGTAGCAGAAATGATCTGTCTGGCCATGTTCGTACCCACGTTTCATGCCTCCACCAGCCATCCAGGCAGTAAAACATCGTCCATGATGATCGCGTCCGTGATTGGTCGCTGTCAGTGTCCCTTGGGAGTAAATAGTGCGGCCAAACTCTCCTCCCCAGATCACGAGTGTGTCATCGAACATCCCCCGCTGTTTCAGGTCAGCGACCAGCGCGGCAGAAGCACGATCGGTATCAGCAGATTGCTCGCGAATCTCTTTCGGCAAATGAAAATGCTGATCCCAACCGCGATGGAAGAGCTGGATGAATCGGACGCCACGCTCCGCCATGCGACGAGCCAACAGGCAATTGGCAGCGAAAGAACCAGGGCGATGAACGTCTTCGCCATAAAGTTCTAAGGTACTAGCCGACTCGTCGGAGAAGTCGACCACCTCAGGCACCGAAGTCTGCATGCGGTAGGCCATTTCGTACTGCGCGATGCGCGTATTGATCTCAGGGTCCAGCATCTCTTGCTGATGGAGCCGGTTCAATTCGGCCAAACCATCGAGTTGATTCCTTCGACGATTTGCCGTGATTCCCGGTGGATTATTCAAGTACAGGACCGGATCCCTGCCAGCACGAAACTGAACTCCCTGATGATCTGACGGCAGAAAGCCGCTCCCCCAGAGGCGGGCGAACAGGGGCTGCATGGCTTGCCGCTTGCCGCGTGACGTTAGCACGACATAAGCCGGCAAGTCTTCCGTTTCGCAACCCAAACCATAGCTGAGCCATGCTCCGAGACTTGGTTTGCCAAGTTGCTGCGTGCCGGTGTTGATGAAGGTGATGGCCGGGTCGTGATTGATGGCATCAGTATGGAGCGACTTAATGATGCTGATCTCGTCGACCATTTTGGCAGTTTGTGGCAGCAGCTCGCTGACCCAAGTGCCCAGCGCTCCATGACGTTCAAACTGAAACATCGGGGCGACGACTGAGAAACTACTTTGCCCGCTAGTCATCCCCGTGATGCGCTGTCCACCACGAACCGAGTCTGGCAATTCCGTGCCATGCAATTCTCGGAGTTCGGGATGGTAATCAAACAGATCAATGTGCGACGGCCCGCCCGACTGGAAAAGATAAATAACACGCTTGGCACGCGCTGGGAAATGCGGCAGCGACGGGAGCCCAATCGCTTGAGACTGCTGCGTTGTTGCGGCAGCTTTTCGCGACCCCAGCAACCCGGCTAGAGCGGCAGCCCCGAGGTACCCGGCTGTTCGGCCGAGCAAATACCGCCGAGTCATTTGTAGCGCCAGATCGTTGCTAAGTTTTTCAATTGCAGGGAGCATGTCTCGATCACTCCTTGGTCATCGTTTCGTCAAGGTTGAGCAGCATCGAAGCAATGCAAGTCCAAGCGGCATGTTCGGCCAAATCCAGTTCACCATCACGTGGTGAATCGCCGACCTGAAGTAGCTTTTCTGCGGCTGCAGTATCATCCTGAAACTCAGCGAGGTGCCATTCGTACCTATCCGCTATGATTTGCAATTCCCGGTCGGTCGGCTCACGCGAAGTCGCCAGCAGAAATCCCAGCTTGGCCCTCTCTTCCACGACGTCACTGGTTTCCTTCATCATTCGTTCCGCCAAGCCGCGGGCAGTTTCGACGAATGTCGGGTCATTCAGCAGTACGAGAGCCTGCAAAGGGGTGTTGGTGATCTCTCGTTGCACGACGCACGTTTCCCGGTTGGGAGCATCCAGCGCAACCAAGTTTGGCGGTGGCACGGACCGTTTCCAAAACGTGTAGAGCCCTCGACGATAGAGTGCCTCGCCGCTCGCTTGTTGAAACTGCTGAGCCGTAAACTTGCTGTTGTCTTTCTGGTGGGCCAGTTCCAACCAGAGGCCCGCTGGTTGGTAGTTCTTTTCGCTCGGTCCGCCGATCTTCTCGTTCAAGAGGCCACTAGCGTGCAGAGCCAGATCTCGAATCAACTCAGCCTGCAACCGGAAACGCGGGCCGCGGGAGAGCAAACGGTTGTCAGGGTCTTGTTCATTCTTATGTACCGTGGAGGCAGAAGATTGACGATAAGTTGAAGAGAGCACCATCAGTCGCAGCATATGCTTCACGTCCCAGCCGCTCTCTACGAACTCCACTGCCAGCCAGTCCAACAGTTCGGGATGGCTTGGCCAGGCACCCTGGGTGCCAAAGTCTCCTGAAGTGGAAACGAGCCCATCGCCAAACAACATTTGCCACATCCGATTCACGGTAACTCGTGCTGTGAGCGGATGCTTCGGCGAGGTGAGCCAACGTGCTAATGCCAGGCGATCCTTAGCACCTGACTCAGGCAAAGCGGGTAGAACCGTGGGAGTCGCTGGCGAAACTTCTTCTTGAGGGCTATCGTATTGCCCGCGTTCAAGCCGGAAGGTCTTTCGAGGCCGCTGTAATTCTCGCATCACCATCGTGGTGGTGATTTCCTGATTCAGCACCTCAAGCTGTCGGCGAGCTGCCAGCAACCGACTACGTAGATCCTGATAATCCTTTTCTGGGAAGATGTTCTCGCGGTAGTAATCCTTAAGCTTGTTAACATCTGACTCACTTCGTTCTTCGCGAGCCGTTCTAAGAATCTTATGAATTGCCGGCGGTATGCGATCATCTTTCGTCCTTAACGCGAAGTAGAACTCGCACTCCCAACTGATGTTGACCACTTTGGCAAGCAGGTGGTTTTCTCCCGGTAGTAACTCAACCTCAAATTCCCGTTGCCGTTGCGGTACCGGTAGAGAACGCCGACGGTCGATGAGCTGCCGGCCATTCAGCCAGAGTTGAATCGCGTCGGTGCATCCGACTGAGATGAGGGCGGAGCGCGCTTCTTTAACGGTGATCGTGCGATGCAGGTAAGTCGCTGAGCGTTCGAAGGGGAAGCTATGAGCGTGTCCATCAGTGAGTGATGCTGCCGCGGTCCAGGTTTTCTCTTCTTCTCGAACTGAAACAGGTTTGCTTAGGTCGATTTTGTCCTTAGGAGTTAGATAACTGGAGTTGAGAACTTCCGCTGCCGTCTCTTCAACAATCGGGGGCAGCGTATACCACTGCGAATCTTTGAGAGCGGGGCGCAAATCCTCGCCCACTGTTGAGGGGGCCGCCATCTCCCACTTTTGCTGAGCAAGGTCCAGGCGTTCTTCCCATGGTTTCAGCTCGTTCTCTAATCGCTTGATGGTCTGTGAGAGTTGTATCTGTTGCGTCTTCTGTTCGTCGTTGGGCAGCTGTAGCAAGGGAGTCGCATTCCCACGCTGCCCGTCGAGACCTTTCTCGTCAATTGTGTTGAAGAAAGCGAAGAGCCTAAAATACTCTTCTTGGCTGATCGGATCGTACTTGTGATCGTGGCAGCGTGCGCAACCCAGGGTGAGCCCCATCCAAACCACCCCGGTCGTGTTCACACGATCAACGACATACTCAACGTGGTACTCCTCAGGGATCGCTCCGCCCTCGAAATTAATGCCGTGGTTGCGGTTAAACCCTGAGGCGATCAACTGATCTTTCGTCGGCTCGGGGAGCAGATCTCCTGCAAGCTGCCACGTCGTGAAGTCATCGAACTTGAGATTCTTGTTGTAAGCCTGAATTACCCAATCACGCCACGGCCACATCTCACGATGGCTATCAATGTGATAGCCGTGGGTGTCGGCATATCGCGCCGCATCGAGCCACACGAGCGCCATGCGTTCACCGTAGTGCGGTGAAGCGAGCAACCGGTCCACCAATCTCTCATAGGCATCGGGGCGGTCATCCGCTAAAAACTCGTCGATCTCTGGCAGCGTCGGAGGTAATCCAGTGAGGTCGAGTGACAGCCGGCGAATTAGGGCACGTTTCCCCGCTGGCGGCGCCGGCTGTAGTCCTTCTTGAGCGAGACGACTCAAGACAAAAGCATCAACCGCGTTGGCAATTCTGAATCCCTCAGAAGGCGCATTCACGTCTGGGGGTTCGACTCTCTGTGGCCTAATCATCGACCAATGCTTCTGATAGGCCGCACCCTGTTGGATCCAGTTCGCGAGCAACTTTTTCTGATTGCGGGTGAGCTTCTGGTGGCTCTCCGGTGGTGGCATGAGCAAGTCGGGATCGTGACTATTGATTCGGGCAACGACTTCGCTCTCGCCAACTTCCCACGGTACGATTGCCCGTGTACCCGAGTCGAGCTGCGCGGTGGCGGAAGCTTGCTCGTCGAGTCGCAAGCCTGCTTCACGACTTTGTTCATCAGGCCCATGGCAGGCAAAGCAGTTCTTCGCCAAGATCGGGCGAATATCGCGATTGTAGTTGATCGGTTCCTCAGCGAACGACACGTTGGCACTACACGTGAATAGAGCCGCCGTGTGAATCGCAAACTTCTGTAGGGCTGTCATCACGATCAATACCCCTGTTTCATATTCACACTCACCATTCGTGGCGAGACGCGCGTCAGTTCCTTGCCTTGCCTATCGTAAGCAATCGCCCGCACTAAGTGACGCCCAGGGGGGGCTTCCGACGTTGGCCATTGAGCGACTCTGCGGACAAAAATGCCGTGCGAATCAAATCGTTCTTCGTCAGTGGCTGGGTGTTCCGAGATGACTTGGCCCTGTAAGTCCACAATCTGAAAAACGACTTTTTCGACTGCCGTGGCACGATTCGGCGGCATGGCAACCATCGCCTTTACATGTGGCAAGGTTTCTTGGCTCCAAGGAGTATCAACGCGAATTGGCATAATAATCGGCCCACTCACCTTCCAGTGGGACCGCTCGAACCGCTCGACCAGTTTTACCCGGGCTAGATTCGCCGGTTGCTGGACGCTTAAGGGGCTGCCAAAAAGAAAACTGCGATCAGAGCGGGGGCCTCCATCGCTGTAAGACAGCTCGGCATCAATGCCGATCACTTCGCCCACTTTTGCTTGGAACTTAGGGAAATTCTCCCAGGGCAGCTTAAACTCGACTTCGAGACCAGTTTTCGTTTTCTTCGCAGCGACTTCGATTCCTATCTCTTTGATTGCATCTTCATAGCCCGGCCGAAGACAAAAGCGAGGACTTACTTTTTCAAGGTACATGGGAGTAAAGAAGCAGTGGACTGAACCCTGGCCCCACTCTCGGTTGAGGAAGTCGCTGCCCCGACGAGTATCGAAATACCACTCAACCGCATCTCCCTCCCACAACGGGTGCTCCTGTGAGTAGCAGTGTTCGTCGAGTGTGCGCAAGCCGACGTAGAAGGCCGCCTCGTCCCAAAGAAAGAAAAACTGCCCAGGACGGTTCTTGGAATCTGGGTGGAAGTACTCTAATGGGGCGGCAAAGGCGTTCGAGTATTCTTCGAGATTACCATCGATGACGATCGAACCCTCAGCACGGGGCACGACTGCCCGTACTTGGTCATGCAGCTTCTGCTCTTCAGCCTGGGCTTGGTGCACGAGAAATGCTCCGCCAAGAATGCAAAGTAATGTGAGTAAAGCTTTTTCTGAGGAGATCGCCATAAGTTTCATCTCAACTCCTCGTAGGCAAGATCGTATTAAGGATTAGGAACCGACTCAGCGGAGTGTTCGCGTCGGTCCGTGGCGATTGTTGAGTCGCGAATGACGAGTTCCGTATCAATGATCACCTGACGGCTCGTAAAGTCTTCTTCATCGATGCGCTGCAAAATGGCCGTGAACGCAGCATGTGCGAACGGATCGACGGGCAGACGAATCGTTGTTAACGGCATGTGTAGCAATTCAGAGATCGGATCGTCGTCGAACCCAGCCAGCTTCAAGTCGGTCCCGATTTCAACACCTAAGAAACTAAGGTGACGTCCAAGAATCGCTGCAAATCGATCCATCTTTGCGATGACCGCGTCAGGTTGTATTTGCTTCATCAGGTGGCGGCAGAAATCGAGATCGAGATCAACTTCGTGAACAGCACAAACCAGTTGCGGATCCACTTCCAATCCATGCTGGTAATGGGCTTCGTAAAAGCCTCGGAGCCGATCGTTGACTGCGGTTGAGTCCTCAGGGATACCGAGAAACGCAATGCGTTTCGCACCTTGGTTGATCATGTGATCGGTTAGCAGCATGCCCCCTCTACGATTATCGAAACCGACGCGAATAAACTCGCTGCGTTCCGGGTAGGTGGTGATGTCGCGATCGACGAGAACAACTTCTATCCCAGCTTGGGTAAGTTGGTCAACAATCTCTCGATTGATTCGCATTTTGTCGCTAGGCAACTCAGCCGGATAGTACAAGACGCCGTTGACGCCGTCATCAATTACTTTCTGAGCTGCGTTGAGCATGCCGGTTCTGAGATCGTGGCAACTCGAATCGAAACAGTGCAGAGCGATCGAGATTCCCGCCTCGCCGGCGAGGCGAGCTATGCGTTGGTAGATGAGTCCTTCCACGTAAGGCAGACGATCATCTGAATCCACCCAGGGCACCAAGAACGAGAGACGTGTCACTGGCGAGTTGCCGTCGCGATGCTTGACGTAGGTCCCTGAGCCACGGCAACGATCCACGAGCCCCATCTGTTCCAAATCGCGCATCGCACGCGAGACAGTGGTCCTCGAAACTTCAAAATGCTGCATCAATTCGGCTTCAGTTGGCAGCTTTTGACCGGGCGGATACACCCCTTGCCAAATCTGTGATCTGAGCAGTTCGAAGATACGACGATACCTTGGCTGATCGCCATTCGAGCCGTTTGCTTCAGGAGTGATACCGTTGCGATTTGGCATTTTTGAAGAGGTTACACGAAGTTTCTTGACGGAATCTTCGCATGCCAGAAAAGAGAAGGAGTGTAGCTGCTACTGCTCATGCTAACTGTTTTGCCGCGGCATGCAAGCGAAACGTGCGATCAAATGATGTGTCATTTCAATCGATGAAACTCCGTATTTGACTGCATCGGAGCGGTCTCAAACGCTGTTATAATGCGGCTAGGCAGAGCACCCTGCAATGCAACCTCCGCGTTCATTGACTCGCAGGCGTCCCGTGTTGCATCCGACATGCTCGCTCCCAATGCAAAAATATACGATGAAGTCTTCTCAAGCCCATCTCTTTCTTCGCACGCTGGCATTAGCCATAACCTTGGCGTCGTCGTCGCCAGCCCGAGAGCACGCGGTAGTTTCTGGAGCCGTCTACGAGATTGATCCGATGATCGGGACAATCTCGAAGCGGAGTGACGACGACTTCTATGGACTGGGTAAGACCTTTCCAGGAGCCGTGGTTCCGTTTGGGATGGTGCAGTTTAGTCCCGACACAATCACTGGAGGCGATAATGCCTCCGGTTATAACTACCTTCACGATTCGATCGAGGGCTTCAGCCTGTGCCACTTAAGTGGGACCGGTTGGTATGGCGAGTGGGGTAATTTTCAGATCATGCCCACCACTGGCGAATTAGAAGTCGACCGCGACAAGGCACGTTCGCCGTTTCGTCATGAGGCGGAAAGTGCCTCAGCGGGTTACTACTCCGTACATCTCGACCGCTATAACATCCAGGCGGAGCTCTCCGCAACACAACATGCTGGAATCATGCGTTTAACTTCTCCTGGGAAAGAGAGCATGCGCATTCAGGTTGATCTCGCCCGCCGCATCGGGATGAAGCAGCGCTGGATAGAACATGGCCATCAAGTGATTGAATTTCTTGACGACCAGACCGTCCAGGGTTGGATGGAGTGCCCGCATACCGACGGAGGATGGGGCAAGGGGGCAGGGGGGGTTTCCTATCGGCTTTACTTCTTTGCTCAATTCAGCCAGCCTTTCGCGAAGCATGGCGTTTGGGACAAGCTTCAGCCGATGCCCAATAAGTCAAAGTACAAAGGTTCAAATGTCGGTTTCTATGCGGAGTTTGAAACCGATGCAGAGGAACAGGTCCTCATGAAGGTGGGCATCTCGCTCGTCGATCTTGAAGGGGCGAAGAACAACTCGGCCGTCGAGATCCCGGGCTGGGATTTTGACGCAACCCGCCAAGCCGCTCGCCAGCGCTGGGCAGAGATTCTTGACCTCGTTGAGTTCAAGGGCGGATCGCAAAAAGACCGCACGATCATGGCGACGGCCCTCTACCACTGCTTTATGGACCCGCGCAGCATCGTGGACGTTGATGGGCGGTATCGGGGTGCCGACGGGGAAATCCGCCAGTCACAGGGCTTCACCTACCGCACAGTGTTTAGCGGCTGGGATGCTTTTCGCAGCCATTTTCCACTACTGACCCTCATCCGACCGGACGTGATCCATGACGAAATCAACTCTTGGGTTGAACTGGCCCAGGCGACCGGACGTGACTACCTTCCCCGTTGGGAAATGATGCACTCCTACTCAGGTTGCATGCTGGGAAACCCGGCCGTTTCAGTGGTGCTGGACGCTTACCAGAAAGGCATACGCACCTACGATATCGACCGCGTCTATGAGTTGTGCAAGAACAGCGTCGAACGATTCGGCAATCACCCCCGCGGCTTCACGCCCAACAGCCTTTCCCACACAGTCGAGTATGCCTATTCCGATTGGTGCGTGGGACGCCTCGCTGAAACATTGAACAAACCGGCACATGCCAGAAAGTATTACCATCGCTCTCTCGCTTATCGAAACCTGTGGGACACCGAAGTCCGCTGGCTACGTGGCAAAGACGACGACGGCAATTGGTTGAAGTGGTCGAAGAAGACGGACTACGGCCAAGGATGCACGGAGAGCAATCCCTACCAGCAAGCATGGTTCGTCCCCCATGATGTCAGTGGCTTAATCGAGTTGATGGGACACGAGTATTTCGAGGAAGAGCTGATCGCTTTTTTCGAGAAGGCTCCCGACGACTTGCAGTGGAGTGACTACTACAATCATCCGAACGAGCCATGCCACCACGTCGCCTTTCTTTTCAACTACATCAATAAGCCGTGGCTAACGCAAAAATGGACGCGGGCACTCTGCAGCACGGCCTACGGGCTCGGCCCCTACGGCTTGGGAGGTAACGAAGATCTTGGACAGATGTCAGCGTGGTATGTGTTGGCCGCCGCAGGATTACATCCAGTTTGCCCCGGAGATGGCATGTATCAACTTACCAGCCCCGTTTTCGACGAAGTAACGCTTCGACTTGATCCAGATTTCTACTCGGGGAGTACGTTAAGAATCGTGGCGAAGAAGAATTCGCCGGAGAACATTTACATTCAATCGGTAGAACTCAACGGCAAGGACTTGTCTCGGTGCTGGATTAGTCATGACGAGGTCGTCGCAGGAGGGACGCTTATCTTTGAAATGGGACCCTCTCCGAATCATCAGTGGGGAACCGCTCCTCCCGGATCAAACCTGCCGGAAACCCTTCGATGATCTTCCCGAAATTGAAATACCGCCTTCGATTTGGCCTAATTATTTTGGCTGAAGCTGTGATGCTCGTGGCTTGTACGAAGTCCTGGGCGGTTGATTTCTCCCGTGAGATTCGCCCCATTCTCATGGACCACTGCGTGCAGTGTCATGGCCCTGATGAGCAGCAACGGCAGACGGACTTGAGGCTCGATACTGAGGAGGGCATTGGAGTCGCGTTTGCCTCTGGAGTGTTTGAGGAAAGCGAAGCGTGGCGACGCATCCATTCCGTCGATCCTGAGGAACAGATGCCACCCCCAGAGTTTCGTAAGCCTCTCTCGGGCGATCAACGGGAGGTACTGAAACAGTGGATGGTTGAGAAAGCCCCTTGGTCGCGTCACTGGGCCTTTGTCGCTCCTCAGAGAATTGAGCCTCCAGGGATTGCCGGCGTCGCGCATCCGATCGATCGTTTTGTGGTGACCAAACTCAAGGAAGAGGGGCTTGAACCTTCTGAGGGGGCAACCCGCGAAACGATGATTCGTCGCTTGAAGTTAGATTTGCTAGGCCTACCGCCGACCCCCGAAGAAGTCGACAGGTTTGTCTCCGATGAATCGTCCGATGCTTATGAAAAGCTTGTCGACCGGTTTCTCGCTTCCCCTCACTACGGTGAACGAATGGCCGTTGAGTGGCTTGACGGAGCGCGCTACGCGGACACCAACGGATATCAGAACGATTTCAAACGGAGTATGTGGTTATGGCGTGATTGGGTGATTGAGGCTTTCAACGAGAACCTGCCCTTCGACCAATTCACGCGAGACCAGATCGCGGGCGATTTATTACCTTCGCCTACCCTCGATCAACGGATTGCCACTGGCTTCAACCGAAATCATCGGACGGTTACTGAAGCCGGGTCGATCTCGCAGGAGTGGCTCGTTGAGAATGTCATTGATCGAGTCGAAACCACCGCGACCGTCTTCCTAGGACTCACCATGGGCTGCGCGCGTTGCCACGACCATAAATACGACCCCATTAGTCAGCGTGACTTCTATCAATTCTTCTCGTTTTTCAACAACTTGAGAGAGCAGGGCGTCTATCAGGAAACTCGCGGCAATGTCATGCCAGTACAGCCGGTGCTGCCAAAAGAGGGGTTGCAACGCTTGGTCGATTTGAAAGAGAGGCTCGCGGCAGCCGAAGCGGAGGTCGACCGACTACGGCCTCAAGTCACTGAAGAGGCGAAGACATGGACAATCGAGGATTCGGCTTTCAAATCGCAGGAAGCTGCACCGAAGAGCAAGCTTCACGTGCGCTTGGCCGGCGACGCTGTGGCAATAAGCGAGAATGGAGAAACCCTGCAGCCCTCAGAAATGTCCGGGAAGATCACCTGGACGGAGAGCCTGCTTGGGCAAGTCGCAAAGTTTACAGGTCTGCACACACTCGCCTACGGACAAGCAATTGCGCCGGAAAGAGAGAAGCCTTTTGCGATCTCATTCTGGGTGAAGCCAGATAAAATCGGTTCGATCCTCGACAAGATCGACCTCAAGCAAGGCTCCCGCGGTTTCGACATCTACTGGCAGCAGGACGGTCGACTCGAGCTGCACTTCATCCACAGTTGGCCTGGGGATGCGATGAAAGTTTCGACCAAAGCCAAGGAGTCCGTTCCCAGGAATCAATGGTCACACGTCATGGTGAACTATGATGGCACGGGCAAGGCTGCGGGTGTCACCGTCCATGTGAACGGTAAGCCGGTGCCGCTCAAAGTTGAGCATGACAAGCTGCGGAGTTCATTCACGGTCGACGAACCGATTCGTATTGGTCGAACGTCCCGGGGCTGGATGTTTTTTGGCTACCTGTCTGACGTTCGATACTTCGAAAAGAACCTCAGCGAGAACGAAATAACTGCGATCGCACGCTCCGGACTGCAGGGAATCTTTCGAGAGAAGGCAGCAGGAGTGACAGCCGAAATCAAGGACGCAAAGTTTCAAACTGAACGAGCTGCGCTCTTTGCTGACTTTTCTGATCATCCCATAGCAGTTGAGCTTCGCAAGGCTGAAGCCAGCGTTATTGGACTGCAGAAAGAGATCACTGATCTTGAAGCATCCGCACCGACCGTCATGGTCATGGAAGAGCTTTCCAAACCACGACAGACCTTCGTCCTGATACGCGGTGAGTACGATAAGCCTGACAAGTCGCAAGCCGTCACTGCCGACACGCCAGCGTTCTTGGGTAAACTCCCCGACGATGTCAAGAAAGACCGTCTTGCGCTCGCAAATTGGATGACAGCCGAGGAGAATCCGTTGACTGCCCGGGTGAGGGTGAATCGGCTTTGGCAGATGCTCTTCGGGGTGGGCCTGGTCAAGACTTCAGAGAACTTCGGTGTGCAAGCTGAGCCCGCGTCTCACCCTGAACTGCTTGATTGGCTAGCAGTGGAATACATTCGCCTGGGCTGGGACACCAAAAAGCTACTGAAGTTGATCGTCACCAGCGGTACGTATCGTCAATCTTCAAGGGTCTCGCCAGAGCTGCTTGATCGTGATCCAAACAACCGCTTGCTAGCCCGCGGTCCGCGCTTCCGCATGCCCGCTGAAACCATTCGTGACAACGCGTTGGCAATCAGTGGTTTGTTGACGAGGAAAATCGGCGGCGAATCGATCCGGCCCTATCAGCCCGAGAAACTTTGGGACGAGTTGGCGGGCGGCGCTGGCGAAGGCAAGTATGTCCAAAGTCGCGGCGAGAATCTGTACCGTCGCAGTCTCTACATTTATCGAAAACGGACGGTCCCTCACCCGGTCACCAGTACCTTCGACGCCCCAAGTTTTGAAATCTGCCAAGTTTACCGTGCTCGCACGAATACCCCTCTCCAAGCACTGGCACTTCTCAATGATGTGACCTACGTCGAAGCGGGGCGGAAGCTTGGCGAGAGGATGTCCACTTATGAAGCCAAGAGTCCTAGCGATAAACTCGCCTACGGCTTTCGGCTCGCAACGGGGCGTAAACCGTCGCCCGAAGAACTAGCCACACTTGAGGCGAGCTATCGTAGCAAGCAAGATTTCTTCCGCGAAAGTCCCGAGGAGATCGAGCGATACCTCCAGCATGGCGAGTCAGAGACAGGCGTCGAAAAGTCCGAGGACCTTGCTGCTTATGCTGCCATTGGAAGCGTCTTGCTCAACTTGGATGAGACGATCACGAAAGAGTAACCGAAAATGACCGGCCTTGATTCCCTAGCGTTTGCCCAGCAATTCAATCGCCGGCACTTTCTAAGCTTCGGTGGCGCTGCGCTAGGAGCGACTGCTTTTCAAGCGTTGTCGCACAGTAGCTCATCGGCTTCGGAACAGCACACAGGCTTAGCCTCTGTTCCGCCTCCTCGCGCGAAACGGGTGATTTACCTCTTTCAGTCAGGCGCTCCTTCACAGTTCGAAACCTTCGACTACAAACCGAAGCTTCAGGAAATGACCGGCCAGGACCTGCCTGCTTCCATCCGCCAAGGGCAACGGCTCACGACGATGACCTCCGGCCAGGCTTCGTTTCCCGTTGCACCATCGATTTTCAACTTTGCCCAACACGGCCAGAGTGGGGCCTGGGTGAGTGACGTGCTGCCCTACACGGCAGGGGTGGCCGACGATCTGTGTTTCGTGAAATCGCTGAAGACCGACGCCATCAATCACGATCCGGCGATTACCTTTTGTCAGACCGGTTTTCAATTGGCCGGCCGTCCCAGCTTGGGGGCTTGGGTCGCCTACGGCTTGGGAACGATCAACCAGGACCTCCCCTCATTCATTGTCATGGTCTCACGAGGCACCGGACGGCAAGCGGGGCAACCACTCTACGAACGACTTTGGGGATCCGGTTTCCTCCCAGGCAAATACCAGGGCGTCAAACTCCGCCCCGGCAACGACCCGGTTCTGTATCTTGCCAATCCGGCCGGCTGCCCGCCGCAACTTCGACGCGACATGCTTGACGATTTGCAGTCGCTCAACAAGCAAAAGTATGAGGCCGTGGGCGACCCCGAAATCATGACGCGCGTTTCACAATATGAAATGGCTTTTCGAATGCAGACGTCGGTTCCTGAGATGACTGACATCTCCGACGAACCGCAGCATCTTCTTGACATGTACGGCCCCGATGTCCATAAGCCGGGGACCTATGCGCGCAACTGCCTGCTGGCACGTAGGCTGGCAGAACGAGACGTTCGTTTTATCCAACTCTATCACATGGGCTGGGACCAGCATAATGCGTTGCCTGACCACCTGAGCAAACAGTGCAAGGATACCGACCAACCCTCGGCAGCACTGGTCAGCGATCTCAAGCAGCGCGGACTACTCGACGATACGCTGATTATTTGGGGCGGGGAGTTCGGTCGCACGGTCTACTGCCAAGGCGAGTTGACGGCAACTGACTACGGGCGCGATCACCATCCCCGCTGCTTCACCATGTGGCTCGCCGGCGGAGGGATCAAGCCGGGCATGACCTACGGTGCGACAGACGATTTCTCCTACAACATCACGGAGAAGCCCACCGAGGTCTACGACCTCAACGCCACGATCCTGCATCAACTCGGGATCGATCACACGCAGCTGACCTACCGATTCCAGGGTCGCGACTTCCGGCTGACGGATGTCCATGGCAAGGTCATTCACGACATTCTTGCCTAGCCGCTCAGATTAGTTGCTTTGGGGTTGGTTGCTTTGCTGCTCGCGCTCTAAGCGGATTGCTTCATTCCGATAGCGATAGGCCTCCTGCAGTTGCCCCGTCTGCTTTAAAGCAACGGCCAGATTGTTGTGAGCTCGTGCGTGTTTCGGATTGATCGCAATCACACGGCGGAATTGCTTCTCAGCCGCTTCCACTTGGCCATCGGAAAACAGAGCATTGCCGAGGTTGAAGTTCGCTTTCTCATTGTTTGGCTCGATTTCAAGGGCGAGCCGAAAATGCGTGATTGCGTCTTCTGTTTTGCCTTGAGCGGCAAGAGCAGCCGCCAGATTATTGTGGTAGTCGTAATTGTTCTTAGATACGGAGAGAGCACGTCGATAGTGGGAAACGGCTTCGTCAAGCTTCCCTTGCCGGTGTAGGATTAGCCCCAAATTGTAATGCGCTTTGTCATTGGTGGGATTGCGAGCAAGTGCCACACGGTACTGCTCCGCCGGAGTCGCAATGCTTTTTTCCGTCGATTGCTCAGATGAGAGAGTGAGATCTTCCGCTGTTTTTTTCTGATCCCAATTGCCGGCGACGAGCGCAACCAGGCTCACGATGGCAATCCCGAGCAGCCACTTCATCCCCAAGGCTGATCGAGAAGTGTCCGACGCGACACTCTCACCGGCTGCCTCCCGACGTCTTTGCGAACGGGATCCTTTCGATCGGGACTTCTTCTTTGGCATGGGATGCGTGGCAAGGAAATAAGAAAAAAGGCACGGCCAGATAAGTTTGACCGTGCCTCGATTTAAGCAGTTATCGCTACTCACTAGTAGCAGAGACGCTAACGTCTGCGTCTTCCGCCGTTTGCCAATGCAAGTAAGCCGATGGCACCCAGCGCGAACGACGCGGGCTCGGGGATGAGCCTCCCTTCGAAGCGAACTTCCGAGAGCCCATTGATGGTATCACCTCCGGGGATCTGAGAAGACAAAATGGTTAGCTTCACACGCTGCGCGATATTTCCGGAGCCGAGAGCAAATGTCTGTGCGGGCTCGTTGAACGCGATTACTGTCTGGTCCTGAGCGGCGGCAAGTGTCAGAGTGCCAATCGAGACGAACGGATCTACCAAGTTGGGTGAGATGGCGATATCAAGCGATCCAACTTCTCGGTCGGGCTCAGGCAATCCCATGGTACCGCCACTAGGGCCATTGTACTGCCAGATATAGGCATCGCTTAGATCGTAAGTGCCCGCGAGGGTGAACTCAACGGATTCACCGATGGGAGTAGCGCTGAAGGTCTGCCACATCCCGTTTTCGTCGTTGTTGTGAAGTTGGCCGGGAACAGGACCTACCCCATCAAGGCCTGATCCGTTGATAAGATTGACTGCAGCGGCGAATTCGCTTGAAGCGGAAACCGCCGTCGGCGTCACCAGATCCGCCTGTGCTTGCTGAGCAAACAAGGCAACCACGCATGCGCAGCCGACAAGATTTCTCAATCTGCTCATTAGGTACCCTCCAAAGAAAGATTTTAGACAAGTGAAGCAACAACTCAGGAGGACCTTCAGAGGACCTCAATTGGCGTTTCGCGGTCTACGATAATCCCTCAAACACCATCCTTTAGGCTAGTAGAGCCGGTTACGACAGTCAATTAAGTTGCCCCTAAAGTTGTAATACATTGGATCGGTCATCTTTAAGGGGGTCGCCCAACAGCGGTCAGAAAACCCTGTTTTCAGCAGCTAACAACGCACTGAACACCAATGTCAGAAGTACAACGCTTCGTGGTTCGGGAATACTGACTGCCGAAGGTGGAACGAAAGGAGTGGGTATCTGACCGAATTGCTGCTGCCACAAGAGGAAGTCGATGCCGTTGGTTTGGCCGTCCTCCGAGGCATCACCCAGATTACCGGTGCCAAAGTCTTGTCGCCAGCGCTGGAAGTCGTACTCATCAACTAGCGCGTCCGCATTGAAGTCTGCCGACAGCAAATCAGAGGCGAGCTGAGGAATGGTATCGAGGTCTAACCGATAAGCAATCTGGTTGTATTCGTAGTCAGGTGTCGGTGGAGCCGAATCGAAAAAGTTCGTCGAGTAGGTTCCGTGGAAGTGGATAAATCGTCCTCCCTGCTCATCAAGAAAAGGAAGGTGAGCCGGATTATAGAACGAGTAAGAGCCCCCCAGTTCACCCGTCGGATCGCCGTGCGTAGCAATCTTCACGGCCTGCTTCCAAGGCCCTTCGGGAGTTGGAGCTTCCGCGTACCAAACCTCGCCCAAGAAGCTGCCGTTACCCGCGGATTCGTTGCCAACCATGATCCACTTCTTGCGGTGCTCATTCCAGTTTACCGAAGACCGGTGAAGTTTCACGTCTGTGCCCGTCTCAAAGTCGACCAAGCCAAAAGGTGCTTCACTGCGCGACAAGTGGCCGCCCGCAACCATCTCCTCAAAGATCTCTGTTCCCAGCGGATCTGTGTTTTGCTTCCAGCCGTAGACCGGCTTTCCCTGACTATCAAGTTCTAGCGGAGGGTTGTTGGCGTCATAGCGCGAGTTGGCTCGTAGTGGCGTATAGGCCTCCCACTGCGTGATATCGTTGACCGCATTCCAATTGTCTTTGACGCGGATGTTTGGGTAGTTTTCGCCAAAGTAGATGTAATCCTCGCCGCCGGTTGAGTGACGAAAGGAATGTCCTGCAGGAACAATCGGCGGTCCCGTGCCCCATTCCTGCTGTGGAGCAACGCCGTAGTCTTGCGATTTGATAAACCTCCCAGCAGGATCGCTAAACACGGCCAGCCCTTGCTCAAGCAGCACGAATTGCGGGAAGAGTGATTCCACATTAACAAAGTGAGCCAGCAGTTTTTCCTGCCCTTGATTATCTTTCACGGTGAACAACCCATCCACCCACACAGGTTTACCGGTTGACTGATATTGGGGAAACATCGGACGGCTCTGGCCCTGGGCATCCTCGAAGTAGGCGTAATCAATCCCCTGGCTTGAATTGAGCCCACCTTGGCCGGGTAACTGAGAGATGGCCCCCGAAGTGTAGTAATTGCCCCCTATTCCGCCTCCGTCCTCGTAAAGCGTGTCTCCCCAAAACCAGCTTACTTGATTCTTGTAAATGACCGCTTGCACGGAGTCTTGTCCAAGAATGTTTGCGTTGCTCACCGGGTGGCTGATAGGAACGCTCCGGCCCAGGGCTACGCTGTCCCTGTAGATATTCGCACCAGTTGCCCGATAAAGACGTTCGGCCCGATTGTTGCGAGTGAGCTGAACCTGGCTCACGTTTTCAAAAACGGTGTTCAACTGCTGACTTGTGCTGGCGTAGCCGTAGCTGGCGAAATCGAAAACTAAAGATTGGTTCATCATGCCAGCTTCATCGAACGCAACCAAACCGTTGCTATCGGTGATAAATGACTGCCCACCGACAGACACTTGCACCAACGGCACGCCTCTCCCTGTCACCGCATCGAGCACTTCGATGGTGTGGTAATTCTCTTGCTGTGCAAGCGCAGGGCTAGCCAATAGCAAAAGCAGTAGCACGCCACTGCAGATTTTGGATTTACTTGCCGAAGTACAAATCATCTTCATGCTGTTGCTCGGGCGAATAATGGCAATGTTATGCTTGGGCAAGCACCGACGGTCGCTGCTAATTTCGATCAGGGAAGCCCATGCTTTTTTCCAGTCGCTTGAAGCGTGGATCGTCACGTAACGGGTCGAACCAAGGCTCGACTCTGAGGAACACCAATTCCCAAGAGTTCTCATGAAAGGCTCGATCGAGGTACCGGAACGCCTCGTCAGTTTCTCCCAGCCCGACAAGGACGTAGGCGATCTGCACCGGCGGGACGTACCACTTCTCGTCCATCAACTGGAGTTTTGCAAGCACCTCTCTTGCCTTCTCTGTTTCCCCAGCAAGTGCATAAGCGTGTCCAAGCCCGGCTAAGATCTCTGCCAGGCCCCCCGATAGTTCCACCGCCTTTTCATAGGTCGTAAGGGCTTTGTCGTATTGTTTTTCTTGGACGTAAGCCATGCCCAGCCAATCGAGCCCGGGAGCGAAATCGGCCGAATTCTTGAGAGTTGACTCCATGTGGGTGATCTGTTGTTTCCAGTCGTGACCGAAATACAACACGGCGCCCAGACCCGTTTGCATACCAGGCGAAGGGTCGAGCGAGACTGCCCGCCTGGAATACTTGATCGCCTCCTCATGACGATCGCTTGCCGCTAGGAAAAGGGCGTACCAATGATGGGCAGTGGCCAACTTCGGATTGATTTCGGTCGCTGCGTGGAGATGTTGCTCGGCAGCAAGCCAATCCCAGGCGCTCAGTTTCGCAACCCCCATAGCAGTTTGAGCCCGCGCATCACGTTCATCGATGGCGATGGCCGTCTCCGCTGCCGTTAATACTTTTGAGAGCACTTCCTCCCGGGGAACAAAGCCGAAGCACCAAAGCATCGAATAGGCGTCGACGACTCCTACATGGCCTTCCAGAGAATGAGGCTTATTCAAGGTTTCTTTCTCATGCGCATCGGCTAGCTTCAGGATTCCCGCTTTTAGCGCAGCGCCGGGATATTCCAGAGCTGAGTTCTTGCCGCCTTTAGCATGAGGTGCGGGCACGGAAGGCGGATTTGTTTCCGCCGCACGCAAATGACCTTTCCTAGCGAGGGGCCTGTCCACAAAGAGGACAGTACAAATCAATCCTATCCAGCAAGCTACGGCTGCCGATCTCCTTGAAACAACAATCTCCATAATTGCCTTAGAGCATTTGAGGATTCAAGTAACACCAGAGGGAACCCCAGCATCCTGAGGTTCCCTCTGGGTAAGTTCAATCAAGGCAGCTCATTGCTGGTTCATTCGTTGTCGCGATTAGTGATCCGACGGCCGTCCATAGCGCCCAGAGCAGCAAGGATCGCTATGGCAACCGCGTTAGGCTCAGGCACTGCTGCAATGCTGGAAGTTGAGGACGGCGGCCCGCCGTACTCTCCCTGCCACACACTCAAGTCGTCGGGGTTGACGACGTTATTGTTGTCGTAATCCCCTTCCGACTGGGTGGCTGAGAGGGTGCTGTTAAAGGTCGTTTCGACCTCACCAAGCCCCATGCCTGTTAATGCGGTTTTCAGTCCACGCTGCACGATCAAAAAGTCACCACCGTCAGCAGAACCATTCTTGTCTCCATCGGAGGCGTGATCCTGGGTGACGAGTGTGCCTTCAAAGCGAACTTCGGCTAACCCAACATAGTCCTCCGATGGGCCACCGTGTCGGGAGTTTACCAAGAGACGAACGCGACGAATGCCGTTCCCGCTAAGGTTAATCACTTGAGCAAAGTTGTTCGAAAAACCATCATCGGCAAGCAAATTAAAGGTTCCGACCGAAGTAAACGTCCCCCCAGTGCGGTCGGGATTAGTCTGTAATTCGAATTCATCGACCCCCCGGTCAGGAGCAAAGGTCTCGTCGTTCTCGTTCCAGATGTGCATGGCTGTTAGGTCGTAAGCACCGTCGAATTCAAATTCAACGATCTGTTCTTCTTCTGGATTGACAGCGAAAGGATTGGAAGCGCAATCGACGCCTGGATCCCCACCAGCAATGCCTGCATCACCGCACCCCGAAATCCATCCGCGAGGGACGCTGTTAGTGCTTAGCACATGGCTGTCATCTAAGACACCGGCGCCACCAGCAGCGACCAATCCGAAGCCACCAGAGATGCCCACCTCAGCGCCTTGATCGCCATTGACGAGATTCTCAACATTCAATCCAACGCCAAACTGGCTCGTCGCACGGACGTCATTCGGCTTGATGACGTCGGCAGAACTCGTGGCAGCAAGCGTCAACACTAAGCTTGCCGATAGAGCGAAACGGTTCATTTGTGACTCTCCAAAAAGTAAAGCCGCAAGCATGCCGAACTCCGCGGATAACGAAGCGTGAACAAGCACCGACCTGAATGAAAAGATTTGAACAAAAGTCAACTGACGCGCCGTAGCTCGCCAAGCTGCAAAATGCATCTTCGCACGAGTTGAACCTCGTTTCAAGAAATATGCTGCTATGCTAGTAAATTACATGTGAACCAGGGTAAATTGATATGGCTTTTCTGAGCTGTTAAAGTGGCTTTCTGGGGAGGGTAGCCTGCAGTTCCGAAACCAATGGATCGACGTGTGGTTTCGTATAGTTTCGGGATTTTGAGAACTGTTGCAGTTTCCAGGGACAATCTGAGAGTCTGTTCTGACCTTTCGACAAGGCAAGAAGTCTGGCTGAAGATTTCACATTCGCCCATTCTCTCTACTAGACTAACATACTGAAGTAGACACTGGCGGCGGCCTGATCTTGTGCTACCAGTGTCAGCTTGTATTGACCCGTTAACCACACCTCGGTGCGTTTCGTTCGCAGATGTCTCAATCAAGGAAAAAGCGAGGGGCGAAGTCGCGCGAAGAATCGAGTCATGCGGTCAAGAAGCAACGCCACACGCCCGACGCTACGACATCACCATCGTGGCCTAATCTAAGAGGTAAAGCCTTCCTCGGCGTTGCCCTTGCTCTAGTCGTCGGATGCTTTCTCATTTGGTTTTTGCAGGCCGAAGAACCTGAGGGTGAACGGGCTGGGCAACCAGAGAGTTCACCCCAAACAAACAACGGCAAGTCGCAGATAATCGCAGAGATCGCCAGTCTCACGACTTCAGCAGATCAGCAACAGAGCCAACTCACCCGAGCGCGGCTCGACCCGAGCCGCGATGGCTGGGAGACGGAAGTTGTGGCCGAATTGGCGAAGTCCTACTTAAAGAAGATTGCGAAGTTGCCCGTACAAGGATCAGAAGACTCTTCTATCGCTGAGGACATTAGGTTCAACTCGCTACGCCCTGAGGATCTTCTTGAAGCTGACAGCCAAGCTTCAGCTTCAGATCAGATCGTCGTCCTGAGGTCGGCGAAAGATGACGATAAGGAATTGAATTATCAGGGTAGGGCAGCATTCTTGAGATCGCTCGCTGCACTCGCAGACGTTTACTCAAAGCCTGCCAAGAGACACCTTCATATCAAGGTCATTCGTGTCTCTTTAGAGGGCGATTCGGCCTCTACTGTGGCGTACTTTGAGGCAGATGGCCACTCGAATGTTGGGCGAATTCAACAACGAGCCACTTGGCACTGCGACTGGAAACGCCTCTCAGGCAAGAGTTTGCAGCTCACGTCACTGCGGGCTGCCGATTACGAAGAGGTCCTCACGAGTGGTACCTGGATGGTCGACAGTACCGAGGAGGTTTTGGCGAGCAATGTATCCTATCAAAAGCAACTGCGACACGGGCTCAACCATTGGCTAACTCGACTTGAACGCATCAGGGGCATGCATGTGTTCGCACGTAACGGGCTTGCCCTCGGGGATGTCAACGGGGATGGCCTCGACGATGTCTACGTCTGTCAGCCGGGCGGTCTGCCCAATCGGCTTTATATTCATCAAGCGGACGGAACGGCTCTCGATCGGTCCCGCGAAGCGGGTGTGGACTGGCTGGAGCAGACCAGTAGCGCACTGTTTCTCGATCTGGATAACGATGGCGATCAGGACCTAGCCGCAGCAACCGTAGCGGGAGTGCTCCTGATGGAAAACGACGGCACGGGCAAGTTTCAATTGCGCAAGACGCTCGCCACGAACGACACGGATACGCAGTCTTTCTCTGCCGCTGACTATGACAATGACGGCGATCTCGATCTCTACGTGTGCATCGAATTCGCTCGTCAACTGACATTGCAGTATCAATCTGACGAATCCTTCGTTTATCACGATGCTAATGACGGGGCAGCGAACATTCTCTTTCGTAACGACGTCACAGCCGGAGAGTGGCAATTCACTGACGTTACCAAGCAAGTTGGGCTCGACGTCGACAATCGTCGCCATAGCCTTGCTTGCGCTTGGGAAGACTTTGACAACGACGGCGATCAAGACCTCTATGTTGCGAACGACTACGGCAAGAATTGCCTCTACCGCAATACTGAGGGCCAATTTGAGAATATCGCCGCGGCCGCCAACGCCGTCGATTCTGCTTCAGGCATGTCGGTAAGTTGGGGGGACTACAACCGCGATGGATTCATGGATCTGTATGTCGCCAACATGTTCTCCTCGGCGGGGAACCGGATCACAACTCAAGAACAATTTCGCTCCGGTGGCAATCCTAGCTTGCGAAATGTTTACTCCCGCTTCTCAAAGGGGAACACGCTTCTGCAAAACATGGGCGAGGGCACATTCGAAGATGTTGGCGCAACCGCCGGTGTTGAGATGGGGCGTTGGGCTTGGAGCAGCGTTTTTGCTGACCTGAATAACGATGCGTGGGACGATTTGCTGGTCGCCAACGGCTACATTACCACCGAGGACACGGGAGACTTGTGAAGTTTCTTTTGGCGGCAGGTCGTGTCGCATGGTGGGAGTCCTGTGAGCAACGCTTCAGCAACAAGCGCTGCGAGCGATCAGCGTACGTCGATGGGGAGCGTTCTGCACGACATGGTCCGTCGCGGGCGATCGTTTAGCGGACGGGAACGCAACTGTGCTTTCTTGAATCTCGGCGCCGGGAAATTTGCTGACGTCTCGTCGGTTAGCGGGTTTGATTTCCCTGATGATGGACGCGCCGTTGCTCGCTGCGATTGGGATGGGGACGGCGATCTCGATTTCTGGCTAGCCAATCGCAGTGGTCCACAAGTCCGCTTTCTGCAGAATCGCCTCGCCACGGACAACCATTTTTTATCCCTGAAGCTTCGAGGCGAAACCTGTAATCGCGACGCGATCGGCGCGCGGGTGGAAATTCAGTTGGGTGACGAGGTAGCGACGACGCTGATCAAGACGCTCCGCGCGGGCGAAGGTTTCCTCACCCAATCAAGCAAGCAGGTTCACTTCGGGCTGGGTGCCAATCAAGCGAAGGTTAAGGTAACTGTGCACTGGCCAGGTGGCGAACGAGAAGAGTTTGGTGACTTGAATGTCGACCAGCACTACCTGATTGTTGAAGGAACTGGCAAGCCAGAGATCGCCCCAATCCAGAAAGTAGAGATTGCACCATCGAAACCAGAATCGCCAGCAGCGAATGAAACTCGTACGGGGAGTGTTGTCTCGGGGGCACAACTTCCGGTACCTCAGCTTTCTTATGTAACAGTCGACGGCCACGAGAAAACACTGAATGCTAGCGGCGATAAGCGGTACCTCTTAGTCAACTTGTGGGCCAGTTGGTGCCGTCCTTGTTTGGTCGAACTCAAGGAGTTCGAAAGACACGCCGACGAACTTCGTGCTGCCCAAATTGAAGTCGCAGCCCTGTCGGTTGATCAGTTAGATTCAAAAGGTACTTCGTCTGCGAAAGCGGCGAGCAATCTACTCCGCACGCTCAAGCTTCCAGGTGTCTCCGGTTGGGCGACATCCGAGACGGCTGAAACGCTACGCCTTGTGCAAGAGAACCTGTTCGACTTTCATCAGCCGATGTCTCTGCCGACGAACATCCTGATCGATCCGCAAGGGCGGCTCGCAATTCTTTATCGAGGCCCTGTTTCAGTCGAGCAGCTACTTCAAGATGTAGAACGTCTCGAGGGGAGCGAGCCTCATGAGGGGCTGCCGTTCCCAGGTCGTTGGCGGTCACCCCAAACGCAGCTCAGTCCGTTCGACTTGGTTTGGAATCTTGTCGAGAGTGGCCATCTGAATCAAGCGATCACTTATATCAACGACAATTACCCACTGCTGGAAAGCCATTACAATATGCCAAAGTTGCTAACGCTTGTTGGTAATTCCGAGCTTGCGGGCGGGAAAGCAAATGAGGCGGTGCGCTACTATCGTTCCGCTTTGAAGCTGGATCGCAGTTACTCCGACGCTCAAAACAACCTCGCCTGGATTCTCTCAACGCACCCGGACGACAGCCTACGCAACGGCGAGGAGGCCCTACGCTATGCTGAAGCTGCGCTTCGACAGGGAAGAGGGAACCTGATTTCAATGCTTGATACCTTAGCTGCGGCATTAGCAGAGAACGGCATGTTCGACCAGGCAGTCCGCGCAGCAAGCAAGGCTGTAGAAATGGCCGAGAAAGAGAGATTGCAGGTTCAGGCGAATCAAATCCGTTCGCGGCTGAAAATGTACAAGAAGAGTCAGCCTTATCGCTCGGAATAGTAGGATTGCAACCCACGAACGCTTCCAGTCGGTCAAAAACGTAGAAGCTCATGAAACACGCGAGCCTCCTCCGCCGTGATTTTTTTCGTCGCATGGGCCTCGGAGCCTGTTCGCTCAGCCCCGCTTGCGGACTGTTAGCAAGCAGGGTATTCGGGGCCGACCAGGCGAAAAGCGAACTCGTTGAATCGGTGCGGGACCTCGGCCCACAGTTCCTAGACAACCCGCTAAACATCACGGGGCAAGATGGGGCAACCTCTTGTGAATTGCCTTCGGGAGACAGCCTGTGGCTTTTTGGTGATACCATCGAGGGCCCCTTTAAAAGCATCCGCGGTCATGACCTGACCGATGTGCTTTCCAACACGGCCTCGATTATTCCAAAGCAAGATTTCTCAGAGGGCATCAAGAAGTTTCGCTACCTGACCGCAGACGGCGATTCGAGAGCCCGCCAAGTTATCGCGTTCGACAAAACGGAAGATCGCGCTAAGCACCGCCTTTGGCCGATCCATAGCACCTGCGTTGGAGATTCGATCTATGCGTTTTATCACAAGATTACGATGGATGCCGAGCGTGATGTTTTTGAGACTTTCGAGCTCAATGGAATGGGAATCGCTCGGGCGAATGTTGGCGAGTTTTGCTTTGAACGGCTACAAGCTCCCGATGGGACGAAAGAGTTTTGGAAAGGCGACCAGCCTGGGTTTGGCGTGTTTCTCGAACAACTTCCAGATGGATACTTGTATCTGTGGGGCTGTTTTTGGACCGGGATGTTCCTGGTGAGGACGCGTCCCAATTCGCTTGAGAACCTCGACAGTTATGAATACTTGATTGAGGCCCCCACGCTCGCTCAACCGAATCGGAAGGCACGTTGGTCCCCAAAGTTCGAGAACGCCGCTGTCCTCTTCGATAATGTTCCCAATGAGCTTTCCGTATCGTACAACCCTTACCTCAAACAGCATGTCGCAATTCACGTATTGGGGCGTGACAATCGATTGGCTATCCGCACTGCACCGCAAATTGTTGGCCCCTGGAGTAAGCCCGAGGTGTTTCACATAGCTCCTCGCCAAAGCGACGCGGACCTTTTTACAGCCGCCAAGGAGCACCCCGAAATGCGCACTTCAGGCGGGAGAACCCTGTACGTCACCTACGTCAACTCAGCGAATTACATCCCCACACTGCTTGAAGTCACCTTGAAATAAGCGTTATCTTCTCGATTTGACCGGTCTAATCGATGTTCAGATTTCGCTCTATTTTCTTACGGCGGCTCGGTAGGTGTGATAGAATCCGCTATAGAGAAGCACTTTTCCTTAATCAAACGGTTATTCGACTTCCCTCAACGCAAACGCAGGTGGAATCTCCTCGCGGAGTCGAAATGATGTGTTTAATTCAAACTGATCATTCCTATTAGCCATGCATTCGCAGCTCTGGGAGTTAGGTAATGTCCTCCGTCCACGTATCAGGTAAGCGGGCGTTTACGCTTGTTGAACTACTCGTTGTGATTGCCATCATCGGCGTGCTTGTTGGGCTCCTTCTCCCGGCCGTCCAAGCAGCCCGCGAGGCTGCCCGTCGTGCGCAGTGTCTGAATCATTTGAAACAGATGGGCCTCGGGGCAGCAAACCACGAGTCGACACACCAGATTTTACCCGGATCAGGGTGGGCTCCTTGGACCACTGGCGATCCTGACAGGGGAGTAGGGCGGGGGCAGCCGGGTAGCTGGGTATATCAACTGCTGCCATTCGTAGAGCAGCAAGCTGTCTACGAACTTCCCTCTGATGGAGACCCCGACAACATCACTGTGCAACAACGCGAGGGTGCTGCGCGTCTTCAGCAGACTCCCCTTGCAACCTTTAATTGCCCATCGCGTCGGGCTTCGGTGAATTACCCTTGGGATACAAATCTTTCCGCCTTTTTCCGGGTTCGGAATTCAAATCATGTTGAGGAAAAAGCACACAGCGACTACGCTGCGAACGCGGGCGACGCATTTCCTGACGAAGGTGCCGGTGGTGGACTGAGTTTCTTCTTCCAGGAATCAGAATGTGGTTTTCCTGCGAATCAATTCACACTTGTGCTTCCTCCTCGACCATCGGGAGGTAACTACGATATCGAAGATACCTTTTGTTGGCCTTCGCTCGATACGCAAACAGGTGTTTGCTTTCTCGGAGCTGAAATAGGAATCAAGAACATTACCGATGGTACTTCGAATACGATCCTCTACGGTGAAAAGTACGTTGAGGCTGACCAGTATGAAACAGGCTCCGACGGGGGGGATAATCAGTGTATGTACAACGGCTGGGACTGGGACGTGAATCGATGGGGAGGTGGATCTCGAATCGATCCTTCGGTCAATCCAACCTTGATCGGCGAGGCAAAGCCTGACCGTGCCAATGATGAAAACTTCTATAGCTGGGGAAGCGCTCATGCGGGGGTCTTCAACGTGACCTATTGCGATGGTTCGGTTTCCTCCTTAAGTTTCGATATCGACCGTGCGATCCTAGCGAACCTTTGTAATCGCTACGATGGGCAGGTCAGCGGCAGAGAAAATTGAGGTTATTCTGTTTCTAAGAAGTCCTCAGTTAAGCAGATAGCAGCCGAAACGACTTACGCTTCCTAATTCCATTGAGTAACTTGCTTTGCCCCTAAGAAATGCCGCAATAGTTTGCCTTTCTCTCTTGTTGCTAGCTGGCTGCGGTGGTGATCTAAGTCCATTGGAATTACCCGATCTTGACCCAGCAGACGCAGCTCAGCAAGCGGTTGAACTCTACGATAAGGATGACAATCAATCGCTTTCGAAGGAGGAATTGGCTAGCTGCCCAGGCTTGTTAATGAGCTTGAAAGCTTATGATCTTGATAGTGACGAGTCGATCTCCGAAGAAGAGATTAAGAGCAGGCTTAAAAAGTTAGTAGAGAAGGCTGCCGCACTTTCAAGGGTCACCGTCACGCTTAAGCTCAACAAGAAGCCGCTTCCCGGCGCGACCATTCGCTTTGTTCCAGAGCCGTATCTCGGGGAAGCGATCAAGAGCGCTACTGGAAAGACACTCAAGCGCGGTGTTGCTTCAATGGCCGTAGCTGACGAAGAATTGCCGGATTCGCAAAAAGGAATCCGTGGGATTCATCCCGGCACCTACCGCGTTGAGATTACTCATCCTGAAGTAGAGATCCCCGCTAAGTACAACACCAATACCACGCTCGGCTATGAAACGACGCCAGGGAACCCCTACGCTTCATTCGATCTGAAAAGCAAGTAGCGTTCTCCTCTCTGATCGACGGGGCGTGCACGCCCCTCCAAATCATCTTGGACGAATCCAAATCCATCGATTGCATCGTTTGCGGTTCCTGCACCGTCGATATCCTGGTTCGTCCGTTTCAACTGGACCAACCAGTCATCGGCGGTCGACTTTACGAGGTCGACCCGCTGCGGGTGGAAACAGGCGGCATTGTCAGTAACTCGGGGGCGACCTTCGCGCGACTTGGTCTGAAGACAGAAGCTTTCACGCTCATCGGGGACGACGAATTCGGCACGATCATACGTGATCGCTTTCAGACTTTTGGGGTCGGCACACAAGGACTTTCTGTTCACTGTCGTGAAGCAACCAGCGCATCAGTGGTGATGGTCGATCCCTCAGGAGAGCGATCCTTCGCACATTGTGTTGGTGCGCCTCGGGAACTTGACCTCGCATGGTTCGAGAGTCACATGAGTTTTTTCAAGCAGAGCCGGGCGGTGATGCTCGGCTACTTCTCCCTCATGCCTAAGCTGGAACCGGACCTTCCGCAGGTCCTTGGGATGCTCCGTCAAGCGGGCTGCCTGACGATCCTGGAATCTGCCGGCAGTGGCGGAAGTCTCGATGATCTTGCTCCTTCGCTGGCGGAAGTCGATATTTACTTGCCGAGCGAGGAGGAAGCTCGTCACCAAACCGGAACAGATCAACCCGGTGAAATGATCGAATTGTTTCGAGCACGTGGAGCCCGGGGCACCGTAGGCATCAAATGCGGAACCCAAGGGTCCGTGATCAGCCCGGTTCCCGGCGAGGTACTAACGATCGACTGCATTGAGGCACCGGGCGCTGTCGTTGACACCACCGGTGCGGGAGATGCTTTTCTTGCTGGTTACGTGGCGGGTATTCTGAAAGAACTGAGCCCCAGCCATGCCGGCCGTCTCGCTGCGGCAGCGGGAGCCTGTTGTGTTACCGGCCTAGGAGCCTCCGCCGGACTGCGCGACTACCAGGAGACAGCGCAGCTTGCGGGGCTGTGAGCAATTCCTCATCTTTTTGCTAGTGAAGTGCGATACACTTCAGCGTTGTTCTGACGAAACGAAGAGCTTACAGCTATGCAAAAGTCACTCGATGCAAAACTCCGCAAACTGCAAGCTGATTCGAGTTGCAACGAGTTCATTCTTGCCGATGCCAAGGATGCTGACATGGCGTTTGGCTTGGCAGCCACCGGCAGCTGCGCCACATCACAGCGTCCTCGCACGTTGGACGAATACCGTGATCAAATCCGTGCGGTCGTGAAGCAAGGGCTCATCGACATTTCGCTGATGAGCGCCAGTACCGCCGAGGTGCTCTCCGCCGAGGAAGGCCTCTTTGCCGACAGCACCGTGACTCCCGCGATTCGCATGAACGATTCAACGGACATTTGGCTGGCTGCGGGAACCGGTAACTACGCTGAGCAACCTTCACTACCGCATCGCAGTGCGAGTATCGAACACGTCTTGGGTCTTTCGGATCAGGGCAGCACGCCCTTGGCGACGTTGGGACTTTACTCCATCACTATGAACAACAATGCATCGGCGGATCGGGCGACTCTCGAGGCGTTCGCTCAGTTCCGTCGCGAAGCAGTGTCCCTGGGACTTCGTTACTTCCTCGAAGTTTTCCCACCTAACGCTCCCGGTCCAAGAGCCCCTGCAGACGAGGGTGCATTCGTTCGCGATACCGTCATCCGTGTTCTTGCCGGCCTCACTCGTGCTGAGCGTCCGCAGTTTTTGAAGATTCCTTATCTCGGGCCGGAGCTTACTGAGCAGTTGGCATCTTACGACAGCAGCGTAATCCTCGGCATCATGGGCGGAGCCTCAGGCACCACACACGACGCCTTTGCGCTGTTGGCGAGCGCCAAACAGCACGGAGTCCGGGCCGCCCTCTTCGGCAGACGGATTAACAATGCGGAAGACCAGTGCGCGTTCGTCCAACACTTACGCGGCATTGCCGATGGTGAGCTCAAGCCGCAGGAGGCCGTCCGAAGCTACCACGCGGAGCTGGAACGTTGTGCGATCACGCCCCACCGGTCGCTTAACGAAGACCTCGAGCTCACTCCAAGCAGCTTCTCCTAATACCACCAATACGACGACCTCGAGGTTATGAGACGCTACTTTTGCCAGCGGAAAACATCTCGAAAACACGGGGATAAAGACAAGTTAGCGTCAGATCAACCGATTGCAAACCATCTTATCTAATCGCATTATTTCTCGGGGAATCGCGGTACTCAGAATGAGTTGTCAATTGAAAACCTGTACGGTACAGGAATGGCATCTCTTGCTTCCCGAGGAGGTGCGGCCTGTCGTGATAAAGGTCGCTTGGCGATTGACCGGCGCATCGGCCTGTTGCCATGGGTCAGTAGTAGTGGTAGGGAGGGGGCGAGACGTTGTTAGCTGCGAAACGACTTCAGGGGGAACGGTGAACACTACTTGTCGGTCCCGCGGAAGGACCCGACCGGGGCCATCGTTGGTAAACGTAAAGCTAGATTTTCAGAGCGCGTTTCTGGCCGAATAACGCCATCACGGGGAAGTGGCGTCGAATCGAAACCCGGAAGGACCCGGAACGGCTCGCTTGGGCTAGGGTGGGTCCTCTACAACGAAAGCACGGCAGAAACCTACCGGCGAAAGAACCAGCGGGCTCGAATCCCTTCCCTCCCGCGATGCCACTACGAAGCGCCACAGTCGAACGGCTCGGCAGCGTGAGTTTCAGCAAACTCATAGGCTTGCCGCAAGGCTTCGTATTCGCTCTCGGCCCGCTTCTCGATGATGAGCCCATCCCGCTCCAAGGTACACGCCCAGCCGGTACGGGCTCGCTGGACGATCACGGAAAAGCCTTGTTGCTCAATTAGCTCTTGGTAGTTCATGCGGGCGAGCATACCGTCCCGCCAACCGCCCTGCTGGAGAATCACCATCTTGTAGCCGCTGCAAAAAACCCTCATCAACGCCAGCCACACGAAAACGGTGCGCTAGGGAGTAACAATCCTCGACACTTCTAAGTGCTAGGTCGCTCTCAATTCTCTCCACAGGACCCTAGCGAATCTCAGGGATACCCCCTTATCAAAACTCGCGGAAAAGTGTGCGCGGCTTGGGCTATGGTCTGCGAGCAAAGCACGATCAGAATTTAACCCGCCCCCACCCCCTCGACTTTTGACATTGCCGCGCACCACTGGGGGTAACGGCTTGCAAACCGTTGCCACTTCAAACGGGACCACCCCCCCGGGCCAAAACATTCATTTTTTGCCAAAAAATGCACGCGATTACAGAAACGGCTAGCGTTGCGTTGCACTCTGGAAACCGACCACCCCGGGGGGAAGGGAGGTCCCCCAACCAGAATTTTGATATGTAGGGGACGTTTGATTGCAAAAGCCCCGAACGTAGGCAATCCGCGGGAAGGGACCCGACCGCGGGGATTGGGTCCTTCCGGGTGCACCCCGCAGGGGCTAAGTCGGTAGCAATCGGGGCGTTTTCTTACACGCCTCGAAAAACTCGACTTGTACTACCAATACCAAACGCCTTCACTTAGTCGCCCCCGATGCCGTCATAGAGCAAGAGCAGCTCCACGTCGTCAATCTCTTGGGCGGGTGTCTGCGGGCTCAGCCGGGCCGCGTACCACCCATCGAGTACCCCGCGGGCATAGAACAACAGCCGCTTGCCGTCGCGTTTAACGTGGTGGTCTGAGGCGAGCCATCGGACTTCGCGGTCGAAGTAATTGACCGTCACGTCCAGCACGTCCGCCATCGCTTGCTTGGTCAGCCAGGTATCGGGCCGGGTGGGTTTGCTGGGGTTGGCCATGTTCCGACTACTCGCTTTGCTCTTACTACCACCGGGAAAATAATTGCCGTGTACAAAAAAGTCTCTCGATCGCTACTGGCGTAGCCCCCGGGGAGGGCCTCGGGAAGAACCTAGAGCATGGGGGGGAACATATTTCTATGTCGCGATACTTCCGCAAGGGCTAGGTAGTTACCATCACGAAGTAGTACCTACGCCCTTGGCCCGTTGTTCCGCCTCGGCATGGGCTCGGGGAGTAAAGTAGTTCGCCTTGTCCGCCGTCGTGATTCGCTTATCCCCGAGGCGAGCGAGTAGCCGCTGGCAGCGCTCTCGCTTTGCGTTGCTGTCGAGGAGGTCCTTTTGATCGTTGGGGGCTTGGTACCTCATGTTGTCGCTCTCTTTTTAGGTGTCGGGTATTGTCGCTTTTAGAAGTTCACTAGGCGGTAACGGTAACGGAAGGTCGCTCTAGCCCGTGTTTGTGGGGCTTTTGTTACCGTTACCGGTATGGCCGTTGCAGTGGTGGTGATGCTCAGCCGTGCGATGGTTTGCGATGGTCGGTTTGTTGTCGTCGAGGAGGAAGCAGCGCTTCGGTCGGCCCGCGGTCGATTCCACTTGCCATGTTCCTAGTCCCCGCCCCGCGAGCTTCTCCAGGGCGGCCTCGGCTTCTCCCGGCTTGCGGTACTGCCGTGAGGCATGAGCCAGGTCCCGCGGTGTCATCGCTCCGCCGCGACGTTCGATCAACTCGACCAATTCCCGCTCGGCACGCTCCTCGGGCGAATCGTTGAACATGCCATAGACTCGCTTGGCCTCATTGCCAAACCAGTCAGTTAGCTCGATGGCCGCCTCGATGGAAAGCTGGTCGATCGCATGCCCGGCAGCCGCATCACCGGTGGCCCATGTGCAAAGTTGAAAGACGAGAGCGAGCCGGGCCGTGTACGCTTCGAGCTTGCTCCAGGCAGCGGCCAGATCGTCGTCGAGGTCGGCCAGCTCCGCACGGTGGCGATTGAAGTATTCCACCCACACGGCTTTTGCCTCGGGCGTGAGGTCCAGGGGGAAGGGCTCGGGTTCTGGTACTTCCCCTTCGTATTCATCATCGAGGCTTGCAGCCCCAGCCGGTTCCAACTCACAAAGCCGGTCAAACACTTCGGCCATGCGTTGCTCGACTTCGGGCGAGACGGTTTCGTCGGTCCACACCACCGGTCGAGGTCGGGGCATCGCCAGTAGCAGCCGTGCACAGAGCCCGTCCTGCATGTGTTCACGTCCGATGGCCGTTCGCAACACGCCCGGTTGCACGCCGCCCACCAGGGAGACGGCGGCCCGCGGTACATGCATCATGCGGATCGGTCCGCTTTTCCGATCCACGGTTAAAGCACCCGCACTCCACACGGCCAGCCAGTGGCCGAGGTCGCTCCCCTTGCCGCCCTTGTACTCCGCGATGCCGTGCAACCACCCGGCCAGTTCATCGCGGGCGACAAGCAAACCGTCAAACTGCCCAGCTAGCAAAGCGGTCAGCGCCTCGATCGTGCAATCGCTGGTGAGGTAACGATTGCAGATCGGCGGCTCGGGCTTCCACGGGGGGAGGTCGTCGCTCTTGCTCCGCTTCCAGGTGGCATAGTCGCGTTCGTATTGGGCCAGATCACGCTCATGGTCCTGCAAGGCTTGCTTATGCTTGGCGATGGAATCCGCTTGCTTGGTTTCGAGGAACTTCAGCGCGGAGTTGAGGGAGGGCGTCTTGTGGGTTCCGCTCTTGCCGACGATGGCCGCCCAGAGAATCGACGGTTCGGTCCACGTCCGTTTGAGGCGAATCACCCGACTGTTGCCGATCGCGCGGGCGAGTGAACACAACAGCGGAAGGGCCACGAACGAAGCATCGCAACCGATGGCAGCCGCCGCTGCCTTCACGTAATCGGCTACCACCGCGGGCAACGTGTTCACCGGGAAGGGCTCATACGCTGGTAACGGTAACGAAACCTCCTCGGGCTCGGGCGAGCTTGTGTTACCGTTGCCGTCGAGGTGTGCCACCAGTTCACTTTTCAGTGGGCTCAGTTTTTCCAGCCAGTGGCGTTTCGACTTGGGGGCTTCGATCTGCAATTGCCCGCCCGAGGCTTGTAGCTTCACGCCGTCGGCCTCGGCTTGCTCGATCAACTCTATAACGTCCATGCGATGATGTCCTCCTCATGCTGGTCGTCCGTGTTGAGCGAGTCGAGAAGTTGATCTAAGTCACGCATGGTCCGCTCGGCGCGGTTGGCCGCATCAATCGTCAAGGGCCGTAGCGGTCGCACTACCGCCGTCGCCCGTCGTTTGCCCGGCCAGTACAGTTCTCGATACCGCCGGGGCAAGGTCGCTTCCAGGTAATCCTCGGCTATCACTTCGGCAGCGTGAGCATGAGCCACCGGTAACCGCTCGATCCGCACGTCGAGATTCTTTTCAGCGAAAATTTCGAGATACCCGTCGCCATCGGTAACGACCAAAACTGGTTGACGCGGCGGGAGATCATTCTTGTTACAATCCATCGTGTAACCTCCGAAATTTGCCCGCGTCGATGGTCGCCAAACACTTCGGCGCGGGCTATTAAACTTGTCAGTTCGTAGCCGCTTCCAACTCACGCTCAGCCGCGGCAATGGCCGCTTCGCGTTGGCGATTCGTGCGGGGCTTGGGCAGGGATCCCCCGTCAGCCGCCGCCGTGGTGGCTTCGATGAATCGGCGGACCGCTTCGATGCTGGTCTTGCGTCGTCCGCCCACTTTTACGGTGGGCAGTTTCACGCCGCTCACGCCGCGCAGTCGCCAGCGATGAAGGGTCGAAGGATGGGGCCGGTCGCCAGTGGCTTTCTCGACCGCCGCCCCGAGGGGGAGGAGGGTTTCATCGGGGAGGATGACAACCGTGAAAGATTCGAGTCGCATCGCAATTTGCTCCAAGGGTTCGCGTTGGTTTGATGAACAACGCAATCAATTGAAGCAAATAAACGTGACACTATCGCATGGTTTTTTTGACAGGCTTGACGGCCTATGAGAGAAGGTCGAAACGCCAGAGTGTGACAGTGTGATAGTTAGGGGGTGTCAGGATTTTGACACATAGCGTGACTTTATCTTTGCGACGTTGGCAGCGGATAAGTGAGTGCGTTCGACGACGACTTGGTTATCGAAACCCTTACGGAAAAGGCTTATCGCATGTTTGGTTGTTGGTGCCAGTCTTCTAGAGTCCGGTAAGCGATCAGCGGAAGTAAGCCAGAAACTAGGAACGCGCCCTAAGGCTCGCTGTGTTTCCTTCACTACGCTAAGTGCCAGGAAATTGAGTTGCTCCCATTCTTTCTCTCGCTTTTCAAAATCGTAGAAGCTCTCTGCCAGAGCTAGAATAATGCTGCGAGCATTTTCCGCGAAAGTTGCCTCATCTAGTGGGAATTCAGTAGAGCTAGATTTCCAGTCATAATCCTCATCTATGTCATCGAACATGTATCTTGGAGGTACACGCCATTCTGGATCGTTCAACTGTTCGCTAACGACTCCAATCCAAGCGTCCGCCGCGAAAATGGCAGCTCCTACGTAAGTATCGTATGGGCCTCGCCAGCCAGCAAATGCACGTGACTTGATCGTTACAGGAGCTGGGCTTGCCATACCAAACTTGTTTGCGATCAGTTGGTCGTCCGCCGCCTTGCTTAATTCATAGCGGTGCAGCCAGAGCTTCTCGAAATCCTCTCGCATCTCGAGCGCATTATCACGCATAACATCAAGTTCAAATTCTGATGTTCTAGCTAGGTCGAATCGATAGCCGTCGTTGCAAATATCGACAAGGCATATATCGAGATGCTCAACTAGGCTAGCGATTAGCTCAACGATGCGATAAGCCGACAGCCCCACACTCTCAATTGAGGATTTTTGCTGAACCTTGTCTGATGTCTTCCCCATCGCACTACCTTCACAAAACGCCGGGCCGACCGACCGCTGGCTTTGGCGTAGTGCGGACCAAAACAAGCGGTCGAGTCTGTGCGGTCCCACTCCGTCGAGTTTAGGGCCGCGAACCCGGCTAGGTTTCGTTGTCTTATCGGTGATGTAAGGTGTGCGGGGGTTGATCTCGAATCTCTGGCGCGTCCCACCAGCCGATGGCAGCCCCGTAAACCGTGAGGACCGAAACGACGATGAAAAACACCAGCACCCCCGCGGCCAACCGTTCACGCCAGGTCCACCTACCGTATACGCGAAGTTGTTTCTTCTGGCGTTTCATGCTTTGCTGTCGATTCCACGAACGGCGTCATCACCGAAATAGTATGCCGTTTG
The DNA here is from genome assembly GCA_040218535.1 of Lacipirellulaceae bacterium. Taxonomy (NCBI): domain Bacteria; kingdom Pseudomonadati; phylum Planctomycetota; class Planctomycetia; order Pirellulales; family Lacipirellulaceae; species Lacipirellulaceae bacterium. Next base: position 1,562,308 of record JAVJRG010000005.1, read on the forward strand.
AGGCATTGTCCCGGAAACGTGCAAGGCGAGTCAATCCACCGCGAACCATCGCACGATCCTCAGTCGAGCGAGCCTCAGCCAATCTTGCGCACCACTTCGATCCCCTTGGCCAGATCACGCTCCGCATATACTTGTGTCACGTCGGCAGAGCTATGCCCGAGGATCACTTGGGCGGCCTCTAGACCAAACTCACGACGGATTTCAGTGGCCGCGGTATGGCGGAGGCGATTAGGTGCCCACTTCTCGATGTCGTGCTTGTCGCAAGCCCGGTGAATTGCTCGACGGTAGCTATCCGTGGAGTACATCTCCCCCGCTTTGCATTTGGCCTTCCGCTTGCGATTCGTGCCCGGTCGGTTGCCGGTAGCTTGAGGCGTTATTCTGGTAGCATGTTTTGACGCTCGCCGTTTCGCTTCACTATCGCAAGGGCGAAAACAGTAGGCTTGTGCGTCGCGGGCCAGGTACTTCAAGAGAATCGCTTGCGCCTTAGGCCCGCAGAGAATCACCCGGGTCTTGCCGTGATGCTCAGTCTTGTGCGACTCAGGACGGTAGGTCCACACGTCCCCGCCACGATCCACGTCACACGGTCGCAACTGGCAAACCTCATTAGGCCGACAGCCTGTTGCGCGCTGAAATCTCACCATATCGGCTACCACTTCGGGCAAGTGGGCTAGCGTAGCATCGACGACGGAATCATCGACCGGCAACACGGGTGGATTCTCTCGTGCTTCAGTGCGTCCCTTGCGTAGCCCTGTCACCATCGACAAGGCTTGTGGGATGCTGGCGGGAATCATCTCCTCAGCCGCCGCCCACTTAAACATACGTTTCACGCGGTCCACGTTCTTGTTGATATACCTACGGGAATGATCCAGCCCAATCATCACTTGCCGAACGGCCTTGAGCGACAATGGCCCGAAATCCACGGCACGGCAGCGCCCATAGAGGGGCTTAATCAGCTTGCAGCTCTCGACGATCATCTCGTATTCACGGGTTGGCTTGCCGTTCTTGCGGTAATAGCCACGGGCAAAGCGAACATAGGCTGCCATGACTTCACTCACAGTAATCTCAGTTTGCCGATCATCGCGAAGCTGCCCGCCGCCTTGAAGCCACTCACCTACGAGCCGCTGGTACTCTTGTTTGCTGGCCGCGGAATTGTATTTGCCCAGATAGATGTCACGGCCATTCAGGGTGACGACCGCCAAGCCTTTGGCTTTGTGGCGACGGTATTTAGGTGGGCGCAAGAAAGAAGCGTTCGACATGGTGAAACTCTCCATCGGAAGGAACTCCTGTACGGTACAGGTTTCCCCATGATTTCGAGTCGCACTGTCAAACGCTGACAGGTAAACCTAACTTATGGTCTCGACTGGACTTACAAAAAGTGGCGGGGGCCGGATTCGAACCGACGACCTCGAGGTTATGAGCCTCGCGAGCTACCGGGCTGCTCCACCCCGCGTCAGATACGCAATTCTATCGGCAGGTTTGTGGGCTGGCAAGGCTCGAAACTGGCTACTTCGAGTCGGTTTTCTGGTGATTAATGCGAGTCTCTGATAGGCGGACTCGCCCGTTCGTCACGATCAATAGAGTCGTCAGGGTCTAGCTCTCCTAACATGCGGCATCTTCTGCGGGGTCGCTTCTGTCTAAGGGGTGCAGGGGCCGATAGATAGTAGGTTGAGCGGCTGGGGAATTCGTTTTTCTCTGAGACTATATATATATGGTCGCGATTTGCCGCGAAATGATGGATTTCCTACACTGTTACTAGCCGCAGGTCACGACACCATTGGCGTGGGAGAGCGGCTCGACTTGTCTCTCGTGGAACAGAGATTTCCCTATGGCACAAACGGACGCCTCGATGATGGGCTCCGCGACGGGGGCGGCTTTGCCGGTTGCCCAGCCGTTTGGGGAAGTCGTGCGCGAAGTCGGTGCTAGCGGAGAGCCAGTCGTCGGCGTCACGATTGAACTCACCAAACCGAAAGTCCCCGCGGGTGAGCTGCCCGCTGAGGACCAAGACGTTCGCGGCAATCTGCCGCCGCTCGCGACTTTTAGCGACTTGCTCGGCGAAGCTCCGGCTTGGTTGCTGAGTGCAGCACTGCACATGATTGTGCTGATCATCTTCGGCCTTCTGGTCATTGCCAACCGTCAGCCGCCCGGGTTTCTGTTGCAGCTCGAGCCGAGCGATACCATGGGCGAGGATCTCGAAATGGGCGAGTTCGACATGCCGCTCGAACTCGACGACGAGTTGATCGAAGATGCTGTGGCGGTTGATCCACAACTTGCCGAGGTCGCTGAGACGGAAGTGTTCACGGTCGATTCGATGCCGACCTTGGCGACGGGGCTTGAGCCTTCGAGTGAACCGATTCGCATGTCTCTCTCCGGACGAGAAGCGGGAATGAAAGCTGCGCTGTTGGCGGCCTACGGAGGAACCGGGGCGACGCAGGATGCCGTGGCGGAAGGATTGGAATGGCTCAAACGAAATCAACAGAATAGTGGTCTTTGGAGTTTGAAAGGAAAGTATTCTGACGGCGTCAATTCGGATAACCCTGAGGCGGCGACTGGGATGGCATTGCTGGCCTTTCAAGGTGCTGGGTACACGCCGTTGAGCGACCCGAAGGATCCGCACACACGAGTGGTGACGAGGGCCTGGTATGCGCTGCTCAAACGACAAGACCAGGACGGCAACTTCTATAGCACGGGCCGCAGTCATGGGCGGCTTTATACGCAGGCTATTTGCACGATCGCTTTGTGCGAGCTTTACGGTATGACGCGCGATGAACAGTACCGTGCGCCGGCGCAGTTGGCGGTTGACTATTGTGTTTCGGTGCAAGGCCCAGAGGGGGGCTGGAAGTACTTCCCCAACGAAGGGGGCGACCTTTCGGTGACGGGCTGGTTTGTGATGGCGCTGCAGAGTGCCCGCATGGCGGGGCTGAACGTGCCGAGCGAAACGTTGGTGCGGATCAATGGTTTTCTTGACCTGGTGACACACGATGGCGGGGCTCAATACAGTTACGACGCGCGGCACGCCGCCACTCCCTCGATGAGTGCTGAAGGGCTGCTCTGCCGTCAGTATCTTGGGTGGAAGCATAACGACCGGCGACTGATCCGCGGTGCCGACCGGTTGATCAAGAACCTGCCGAGTTGGAAGGGAACACGGAACAGCTACTACTGGTACTATGCCTCGCAGGTTTGTCATCACATGGAAGGGAAGCATTGGCGAACTTGGAACGACCGGATGAAAGTGGTGCTGCCCGCGCACCAAGTAAAAAAAGGACGCGAGCGAGGCAGTTGGGACCCGAGCGGCGACGTCGGCAAAGGACACGGCGGGCGACTCTACGTGACGTGCCTTTCGATCTACATGCTTGAGGTCTACTACCGGCATTTGCCGATTTATAAGACCGAGTTACTTTCGGGCGGCTAAGCCAAATAAAGACTGGGCCGACGAGCGGCTGGTGTTTTGCACGCTTTGACATTTGCACCAAAGTTGCATTTCGGCGTGCAAAAGTCCGAGGTGATTTTGCATTGCTGTGCTGCTTATCTCTATTGGCTCTAACGATTTAGGGCGTATCGGTGAAAACCGGGCTACCGACTTTTGCTTTGCGATCGTTAGCGTGCAGTGCAAAATTGCCGCATTGATCATGGCGGTCACTCTTTGAGCTCTTGAGGCGTTCATGCTCGCGAGAACTGTCATGGCTAACCCCGTATTTTACCAGGTTGGGTGGCCAAAAGCGGGTGGGAAAACAAGGGGAGGTAGGCGTTGAGTCTCCTAAGAAGGGCGCTTGCAACGCACCACAATAGAGGCCGGCGGAGCGTTCCACACACCCTACTTACTTGACTTGCGGTCAGCGTCAGGCCGTGGGCTAGGAACTCTCCGGAAAACGATTCTTGGCGTTGCCATTATGCCAATAATAGACGCTGACGTACCTAGCCCTCGGTGCGAGCAACTTTCCGAAATTGGGTCAGAAGCGGGAGAGTTTGAAGTTGCGGGAGGTGGCGTTCGAAACACCCGCTCTCAGCGACTTGTCACCGCGGCGCATCGACAGCGGTTGGTCCAACTTCACTCGCGAAGACGGTCCGCGAATTGAAAGAGGTTGTCGTAACCTCTGCAGCTTAGGAGCGGCGGCGACTGGCTGCTATAGCAAACACCGTAAGTGCGACGATCAGGGAACTTGGCTCTGGCACGGGAGCAGTATTGACGATAGTGGTAGTGCCGTAATTGGTTTCCCAAGTGGCAAGAGTTCCAATGCTTGGGTCGCGTTGCCACGCGAGGAAATCGAATCCGTCGACACGCTGGTTACCATCGAAGTCGCCAGGTATCGAGCTGCCAGTGCCCTGGAAATCACTGAGCACGACCGATGTTGCGGTGTAGTCGACTTGAAAGGAGCCGGTTCCACCGCTGTAAATATTCAATCGTGCACCGTCGGCGACGTTGCTGAAGATGCCTGCAAGCGCCGAAGAAGTAAGCACTGTGAACATATCGCTTGGAGCTGGCGTGAATCCGTTGATCAATGCCAACTCCAGTTCGCCAGCCAAGCCGGCTGTGCCCGAGATGTCGAAGACATCGAAATCGGGGTTGAGCGGATCAGAGTTGTCTGTGCCGCCGATTTCAAACGACAGCAAGCCGGTCACATCTTGACCGTAGTTGCCAGTTAGCGAAAGAATACCTGCAGAGTTACCAGGAGCGACGGTATCTTGGTTGAAAACATTTCCTACCACGGTTCCCTCGCCTTGCAAAGCACCTGTGGTGACTGTAACTCCTGTGCCGGCACTATTGTCGAGTGTACCGCCATCCAGGCTAAGCACTCCTGCAATGCCATTGCCACCTACCGTGACATCGCCATCAACCATGACTGTTGCGCCATTATTAATGTTCATCGTGCCGGTGCCATCGAAACCAACGAACAAATTACCACTCAGATCCCAAGTTGTGGCTGCACCGTCGACGGTGGTCGTCCCAGCCGAACCAATATTAAAACCAGTTACCAAGGTTGTTTGATTAATACTGCCTCCACCGGAGAGTATCAACTCTCCTCGGTCTACAAATGTCGCACCTGAGTACGTGTTCGCACCCGTGAGGGTTTGCGTGCCGATACCCTCTTTCAGCAAGTCGCCTGTGCCGCTGAGTACGCCACCGAATGTTCCGCTGCCATTGTCCAGACCGACGACTAATTGGGCAGACCCCAGTTGCACTGAACCCGCGCCTGATAGTGCGTCAATCGATTCATTATTACTATCCAGGTCGAAAATTGCCCCTGCAGATACCGTGACGTCCGTCACATCGGCCAAACGTTCGATAGCCCCCAGTCGGAGCATACCGCCAGTGATGTTGGTCGGCCCGGTGTAGCTATTCGCACCACCCAAGATCAACGTCCCGGTATCGGCTTTTGTCAAACCCCCTGTTCCTGAGATCGGAAAGGACTTGGTAAGTGTGGTGGCACCTGTCACGCTAATCGTACCGCCACCACTGTTGAGCGTAGTAGTGCGCTGCATGGCAAATGTATTAGTGGCGATCAACGTGCCACCATCAAAACTCAAAGCCCCCAAGGGAGCGCCGAGATTATTGTTAGCGTTAACTTCAAGCGTGCCACCATTGAAGGATGTGCCGCCCGTGTACGTATTCGCACCAGACAAAACTTGCGCTCCAGCACCTGTTTTGACGAAACCACCCGTGCCTTCGATCGTGCCGCTAAAGTTGCCGCCGCTATCGGCAGAACCGACAGTCAGGATGCCGGTGCCCAGTACGACGTCTCCCGTGCCGTTGAGTCCATCAATCGCATCGTCGATGTCATTCAAATCAAGCCCACCGGCGTTTAATCCCGCGGTGGCTGCATTTACTGTAACCGTCGAAACATCAGGAAGTCGACCGTTGCCATCGAGCCGCACTAAACCTTGGGTAATGATTGTATCCCCAGCATAGGTGTTTGCTGCGGACAGTGTGAGTCGTCCAATGCCGGTTTTTGTGAGCGAACCCGTGCCAGAAACGACACCTCCCAAATCCATCGCAGCATCTTCGCCAACGGTGCTCAAAGTACCGCCACCGTTGTTTAGAGTGACTACGCGGGTCGTGTTGAAACTATTCTCGCCTTGGACTCGCAGCGTACCTCCATCAAAGGATAAAGAGCCTGCAGGATCGCCCAAACTTTCATCTTCTTCGACGTCCAGAATCCCGCCATTGATCGCCGTGTTGCCGGCGTAGGTGTGTGGGAATTCATCCATTCCTACAGACTTGGTGCGTATTAGCTGCGTTCCTGTACCAACTTTCGTAAGTCCGCCTGAACCGCTAATTACGCCGGTGAACGTGCCTCCTCCATCATTGGCCCCGATAGTAAGCGTGCCGCTACCCAGCGTCACGTCACCGGTACCTGCCAATGCATCAATCGTGTCGCTCACGTTATTGAGATCGAAAGTAGCTCCGTTAGCGACGCTCACATCGGTTACGTCGGGCAATTGCCCCGCTCCAGAAAGGCGTACTGTACCAGCATTGATGGTTGTCGATCCTGTGTAGGTATTCGCAGCCGTGAGTTGCAATACGCCAGCGCCGGTCTTCGTGAATTCGCCATCCAATATGGGAATGTCGTTGGACAGCGAGCCCGACTGAGTCAATGTAGTGCCAGTATTCACATTAAATGTACCGATGCCCGGCGAAAGCAATACAGAACGAGCATTGGTGAAACTCGCCGTCGTGTTGAGCGTTCCATCGGTGAGCTGCACAGCGTTTCCTGCATCTCCTAGTTGATTGGAAGCATCGACACGCAGTGTCCCGGCGCCAATGACGGTATTACCCAAATAAGTATTGGCGGCTTCTAGATCGAGATCGCCATCGCCCGTTTTGATAAGAAGACCTGGACCAGAGACAATACCCGTGCGAGTGAGCGTTGTGCCGGCAACGACTTCAAACGTGCCGTTGCCCGGTCCCATGACAGCCGGTCGGGCCGTAGTAATGTTTCCAGTGGTACGCAGTGTTCCTCCATCAAGAGTGAGCGTACCAAGCGTGCTGCCTAGGTTCACGGCACTGCTGATTTCCACCACACCCGCGTTGACATTCGTGCCACCCAAGTAGGTAGAAAATCCGCTGAGCACCAATGTGCCATCACCAATTTTTGTTAGCCCCCCGGGGCCAGTGATGTTGCCTGAGGCGTCTAGTGTCGTGGTGTCATCGACATCGAATGTGCCGCCGCCAGCTTCAAGCTGAGTGCCGCGAATCATGCCAAAGCTGGCGGTCGTATTCAAAGTGCCTCCGTCAAACGAAAGCAGTGTGCCAAGTGAACCAAGATTCTCGCTTTGGCTGACTTGCAACACGCCATCGTTGATGAAGGTGCCGCCCGTATAGGTGCTGACGCCAGTGAAGACCTGCGTGCCTGTGCCCTCTTTGATGATGGCACCACCCACGCCACTGATCACACCGCTATACGAACCACTGCCATCATCGGCACCAATCGTGAGTGTCCCCAGGCCAAGCAACACGTCGCCACCACCGAGTAGTCGGCCAATCGTGTCTGTAACATCGGTCACGTCAAACGTCGCACCATTGAAGACATCAACACCACCATTGGCAAGCAGTCCTCCGCCTGTAAGACGAAGTGTTCCTTCGGTGATCTCGGTCAATCCACCGAATGTGTTTGACTGGGTAAGCACGAGCGTTCCAGCACCAGATTTCACCAGATCGGCATTCGCCGCACCCGCGATGGGGCTGGCAAAGGTAAGCGTCGTGCCAGCGGCTGTTTCAAACTCACCGATGGAGTTAATCGTCGTTGTACGGCCGGTGGTGAATGTGGATGTCGTACGCAGCGTCCCTTGATTAAATTCGAGTGTAGACGACAAAGCACCTAAGCTACTGTTGTCCGTAATTTCTAAAGTACCTTGATCAATCAGCGTGGAAGCCGTGTAAGTATTCGCACCGCTGAGCACTTGAGTACCACTACCCGTTTTGACAAAAGCGCCGGTCTCTTGGATAGAACCACTAAAGTTACCGTCGCCATCAGCATCACCTACAGTCAGCGTGCCACCTCCTAATAGCACCGTGCCATTGCCGAAGAGTCCGTCAATCGTGTCGCTCACGCCGTTCAAATCCCACACCCCGCCAGCAGTGACATCAAAAGCATCGGGCAATTCCCCGGAACCAAACTGCAAAGTTGCATTGCTAGAAATAAACGTATTACCCGCGTGGATTGCAGGCTCGGTGAGAATCATTGTGCCCGGTCCTTGGATAGAGAGATTCCCCGTGCCACTGATGCCGGCAGACTGTGTAAGCGTGCCACTATTCACAGAGATGGCACCGGAACCCGCGATCACAATCGGATGCAGATTGGTAAAGCTCGCCGTGGTTTCTAAAATGCCACCATCGAGAGTGACTGCCCCACCATTGGCACCAAGATTTGCATTTTGACTCACACTTAGACTAGCGTCTTGAACTGTCGTGCCCCCTTGGTAGGTGTTTACGCCCGAGAGCGTGGCAAATTCTTCGTTGTCAGCAGCAATCGTCAAGCTTCCCACGCCACTGATGATACCCGGCACATTAGCCGCCACCCCACCTTCGTCACCGATGCGAATAATCCCTCCGCCGCTACCCAGCGTGATGTCTCGGCCAACGCCCAAATCAACTACGTTGTCGGTAATCTGTAACGTACCACTATCGATGCTAATGTCTCCCAACGAATCGCCTAAATTACTGTTGCCGCTAATGGAGAGAATGCCTTCGTTGATCGTGGTAGGCCCCGTGTAGGTGTTCGCTCCGGCAAGAATCAGCGTGTGCGTTCCATCTTTGATGAGTCCTCCCGTTTCAGAAATAATACCACTGAATATTGTAGCTCCGCCAACTTGATCGACAGTCAAGTCACCACCACCTAGCAGGATATTTCCGGCCCCTGAAATCGAGTCGACCGTATCGTGGTTGCCATTGAGATCCCAAGTCGCACCGCTGGCGATGCTGACATCGGTCGTATCGGGAAGCTGCCCGAAATTGATGAACTGCAATGTGCCGTCGTTGATGTTCGTAGGACCACCGTAGGAATTGGTACTCGCCGAAAGCTGCAACGTACCGTTGCCTGTTTTGGTAAGTGAGCCAATCCCCGTGATAGGAGTGCCGGCAAACATGGCAAAAGTTGTGCCGGTGTCGACATCAATCGTTCCGCCACCGGCGTTGAGCTGAATGCCCTTCAAGTTGTTCATTGTAGCAGCGGTTTCAAGGGTACCACCGTCGATCTGAATCGTACCATTGCCTAAATTGCTCGACGTGCTGCCTGTGATGCGCAGCGTGCCGCCATTGATTTGCGTGCCACCATCCCAGGTGTTGCTTCCAGACAGCGTTTGCGTGCCAAGCCCGACCTTCACGAAAGCTCCAGACTCGGTAATGTTCCCAGTAAACGTACCACTGGCGTTGCCACCACCAACGGTGAGCGTACCGCCACCCAGGGTGATTGAGCCGCTGCCAATAAGCGCGTCGACCGTATCGCTCACGCCGTTAAGATCAAATGTCGCCCCACTAGCTACGTCGATGTTGCTGGTGTCGTTGAGCCTACCTGCACCCGAGAGTCGAAGAATTCCAGCATCGATGTCGGTGGTTCCAGTGTTCGTATTGTTTCCGGTTAGAGTAAAAGTGCCCGAACCAAGTTTGCCTAAAATCCCCGCACCGCTAATGACGCCCGAATAAGTTGTCGAAGTGCCATCTGAACCCACTCGCAGAGTCGTAAACAGTTCAGTCGATCCGGCACCTGCCAAGCTGCCGATATTTTCAGGATTAAAAACTTGGAAAGTCGCGCCCGAATTGACAGTCACCCGGGTTGAATCACCCAGTGCATCGCCAGCACCCGACATTGCAAATGTTCCCTCATTGACAAAAATGTCGCCATCGAATGTCCCTGCATCAGCACTTGTTTTATTCCAGATACCATCGCCAATCTTATTGATCGTAGTTGTGGAACTACCTGTGATGCCGCCCGATTGCACAAGCGTAGTACCACTGTTGACATCAAATGTCGCTGAGAGTCCTGGGTCGATCGTCACAGTGCGACTGTTGGTCAGCGTCCCGGTGGTGTTGAGCGTGCCGCCTCGAAAGATAATGCCGCCACTGCCTAAGTTACTACTGCTGCCAATGCGTAGCACACCCGCATCAATGGTCGTCGTGCCGGTATAAGTATTGTTGCCAGATAGCACCATTGTGTGCGTGCCTAGTTTACGGAAACTGCCTGCTTCGCTAATCACACCTGAGAAGGTTCGTGTGCCGCCATTTTCATCGACAAAGAGAGAAGCTCCGCCCAAAAGAATCGAGCCTGCTCCGCTAATCGAATCGACTTGATCGGTCAGCCCGTTCAAATCCCACGTCGCTCCCGAAGCAACAGAGACATCTGAAGACAAAGAGAAATCACCATTTCCTGAAAACTGCACGAGTCCATCATTGATAACCGTCGATCCCGTGTAGGTTTGTACGGAAGCAATGATCGCGGTATGATTGCCCGTCTTGGTAAAACCACCGCTTCCGCTGATGACGCCGCTCCAAGTAAACGTGCCGCTGGAAGCATCCACAGTAATTCTTCCACCGGTGCCTCCTGTATCAACACTCGAAAGCGAGCTATTACCAGACAAAGAATTGACGGTCTCGCTGCGATTGTTGAGGTCGAGCGTTGCGCCGGCTGAGATGTCGACATCCGAAGCATTGCTGATGGCATTGGTAGCGTTGATTCTTAGGATACCATCACTGACGTTGGTGTCCCCGGTGTACGTATTTGAAGCGTTCAAGACGAACGTACCATTACCCGATTTCGTGATCGCCCCGGTGCCCGAAATCGTAGCAGATTGTGTGAGCGTGGTACCGTTGTTGACTTCGATCGTGGCAGTCGTCGAATTCGTGGTAATGTTGCGTGAATTGGTAAAAGAAGACGTCGTGTTGAGCGTACCTGATCCAATTTCAACTGTGCCGCTGCCAAGATTCGCCTGACTACTGACGCGCAATTCGCCTTGGTTGATGTCGAGTATGGAAAAAGCGTTGTTGCCGGAAAGAATCAATGTTCCGGCACCGTTCTTTTGCATTTCACCCGTTTCAAGAATGTCGCCGCTAAAGGTGCGTGTGCCGGAGGTTTCATCGACCGTCAGGATACCTCCTCCCAGCCGAATCGTGCCCGCCCCGGCTATCGAGTCGACTGTATCGCTAACGCCATTGAGGTCAAACGTGCCGTTGGCTTCGACCAGTACGTCAGTCGAGTTGGAAAGCCTGCCGGATCCTTCTAGCCGCAGCGTGCCGTTGTTTACCGTGGTAGCACCCGTGTAGGTATTGCTGCCGGAGAAGACGGTTTCACCAGTTTGATTTTTGACAATACCCCCCGTACCGCTAATCACTCCCGAGAAAGTAAATGAGGGATCTACCGCCGTGCTTTCACCGAGTGTTAACACGCCCGATCCTAAATCGACCGAGCCGCCACCAGTTAAAACATCAATATTTGTATCAAAGTTATTGAGATCGAAGGTGCCGTCGGAGAAGACGCCTAGATCAGCCCCGGCTGCTAAGTTGGAAGATGAATTTATCTGAAACGTGCCGTCAAAAATATCTATTTCACCTAGTGCAGTGCTTGATCCACTGATACGCACAAAAGAACCATTGTTAATCGAAAGTCTGCCATTGGTGACAAAACCAGAGCCTGTGATGCCACTATCAAAGAAAACATCGCCTCCGCCTGTCACAAAAATAGTGGAGCCACCCTGTTGAAAATTAACATCCGAATCAAAGTCGATCGTGCCGTTGTTCGCGCGGATGCTCAGGGTTTGGTCTCCTAAGTTCACCACGGAATTGAATTCCAACTCTTGCGAGTCGTTATTCACAATCTCCGTATCAACGGTCAGCGCTCCACCCGACAAAAACATCGCTCCGCCGCTAGAAACGTAAGAGGAAGACAAGGTGATTGAGTCGATATCGTAGTCGACATCGTTATTGAAAATGTCCTGAATATCTGGCGACGTGTCAGAGCCTTCTAAGATAATGTCAGTATTGATGCCGTTCGTGGGCGGAGCAGATAAACCACTCCACTGAGTAATATCTCCCCAGTTGCCGTTCGTTCCCGTGCCGGTCCAAGTAAAGGTGGCTGCCTGGGAGTAAACAATTAGCCCCATTAGTGACAAGGCTAGTGACAGAATACCGACAGCTGGTACTTGATAGTTTCTTCGCGCGCGCAGACACAAATCATACGAGAACGTCATCTCACACCTTCCCAACCCGAGGCTGATAACTGATGACAAAAGACGAGAAATCTGCTCGACAAATCGCAGTGTTTGCAGAATGGACCACATTGCCGATCAGGCAGATCTCGCAGCAGGCGCGCCACATTCTATTCGCGTATGCAACATGTCGCAAGTAATTATCTTGTTTTGAATTAGATTTTCCTTGATCGGCCTAAATGCGCGTTCTTCAACGGACTCATTGCTTAGGCCATATGCTCATGCACCACCATGCGTGCCAGCGTCTAGAAATCAGTTTGGACGAATGAATTCGCTGCCCCTCCGTTCTTGTGTTGGGGGGAAACGAGTCACCCAACAGCTCACTCTCGGCACTGAATCGCCTGATTGTCGAGCGGCTGCAAGCAAAGCTACTTGATTTCAACCTGAATCCAAGTCGGCCGACAATCGTACGCTGATTTCTCTGGATGAGTTTTCTGACTTTTGACATCTTGAAGCTGCACACCGACTGATGCGAAAAGGACGTGACTTTGGGGTCAGCGCCGTACTGGCTTTCCAAAGCATTTCCGACTTGCATCATGCCTACTCCAAAGACGACCAGTGAAAGGCGTTACTGTGACAGGTTGGTAACCCCACAGAGGAGGTCTGAGAGATGAAACGCTTCCAGTTTGGAGCACTCGTCGCGCTCAGTAGTTTGCCACTGTTCGCACTCGGCTGCGGTTCTTCCAACCCAACTACCACCCGCCTGATGCCAAGTCTCGCGGAACTCGTCCTCGGGGTTGCTCTGGTAGGTAATGCTGCCGCCCACGGGGAGTTGCCACCAGCCCCCGGTTGCGGTGACGGTGCGGATGAGGATGTTGGAGTCGAAGCCTAGTTAGAAGGTGGAGCTGCAGTAGGCACCGCGGGCGTGAGGGTTCGAGTTCGGCGATGATTTCCATTGCGCACCTTGGGTGCACCGGTGATGGAGCCGCCGGGGAAGCTGGTGCGGAGGAGATCGACGATCCTCATATTCTGGGCATCTTCTTCAATGTCGCCCGAAGAATCTAATTGCAGAATTCGATGCGGCTGGCAATTCCTGATATAGTAAGCCTTCATCGCTTCCGCGAACTCCTCCTCTAATTCTACAGTGGGTCAGATCGAATGAAAAAAATGGCCATCTTTGTCGCGATGTTGGACATTAGCCTGTCAATCTCCTCTGGCTACGCACAATCCGGCTTCCTCCTCGAACCGACCCACGCCCTCACCGCCTCGGCGGACTTCGACACCCAGTTCACGACCGGCGCGTGGACGCCCTCCGCGCCCACCGTGGGCGGCCCGGGTACGGTGCTCCGCTTGGACATCGACGCCTACACCGGCGGCGGCTCCTCAGACGCTGACATCGAGAACGATTTCGCGCCGACGGTCTACGACCTCTCCGGGCTTGTGCTCAATTACAACGATAGTTTTTCTGGCGCCCGTACATCATCGCTCTTACGCCCGGCGGGCTCCTCCTGGCGGTTCGTTTCCAGCGGAGGGATCGATCCGCGCATCGAGCGGACTAACTCAGGCCGATGGGAATTCGAAGCCCCGATGGAGTTTGCCAACGACGTCACCTATTTCTCGTCGTTCCGGCCGGCCGCACTTTTTCTAGAAGGGGCGATCACCGGAACCGGCGGCTTGATTGTCGACGGCGTCCTGCAAGATTACAGGGTCGGTAATGTCGGCAGCACGCTGAAGCTCAACGCACATGCCTCTTATACGGGACCGACCATCATTCGGGCCAGAGGGCTGGATATCGAAGACGCTGGCAGCTTGAGCGCGACCAGTTCCATCACGATCGAACCAGCAGGCCGCCTCACATTTCTTGTGGGTTCAAACTTGTCGGGCAATCGGATCGGCGATACGATCCCGGTGACGCTTGCCGGCGGTGCCCTTACCGGCAATGGTATTTCTGCCACTTCGTACACCGAAACCATCGGCGACGTCACCCTGGCACGGGCCACCTCGAGTCAAATCGGCATACGTCCCTATCGGGGCGACCTCGCCTTGAGCAGCCTCACTCGGCAGCGGCACGCGACGCTATCGGTATATGGCGAAAGCCTGATCCGCGGCGTCGGCGGCGTAGTGACCGAAGGCGGGATCAATCCCGGTAACGCCCTGCCGCTCGTTGGTGGAGCGGGCGTCGCAGGCACGACTGGCATCAGCATCGTCCCCTACATGGCTGGGCATTCGAATCAGGATGCCAACCCCATCTTCGCGGAACCCAACAGCCTGGTCACGCTCGATCCCAGCAACAACTTCCGTGTGCTCGACCGAAGCACCGAGTTACAAGCCAATTTGACGCCCGATACGCTCACCAACGCCAACGTGCTGCAGTCTAGTGACTCGGTGCTCACCGCCCCCACCTCCGTAAACGCGTTGGTGTTTCGTTTTAGTGCTGAAATCGGGGGCCCAGGGTCGCTCAGCATCACCAGCGGAGCCCTTGTGTCATCCGACGTTGCTAGTGTTATCGCTTCGATTGGCGTCAATGACCTACTGTTTCCCAACGACGCGTACGTGTGGGCTTCCGAGCGGGTCGAGATATTCTCCGATGTCACCGTCACTGGCGACTTCAACAAGAGCGGTCTCGGACTGCTCGAGCTTTTCGGCCCCACGACGGCCAGCGGCGGAGCGGCCTTCACCCAAGGCAAGACGGACCTCTACGGCTCGCTCGACGCGACTGACCATGTGATCGTGGGAGGAGACGGTGAGCTGGAGATGCTCGCCGGAGCGTCCCTCACTACGCCTCTGCTGGAGATCGCGGGCGAAGAAGCCCGCTTCACGATGAGCGGCGGCGACCTCCAGGCCGGCGCTGTGATCGGCAATCTGTTCCTCGAAGGCGGCGCGTTCTCCCCCGCGTCCGCGCTCGAGACCAGCATCGACGGCAACCTCACCCTGTTCAGCGGCAGCGAATTGGCCATCGATATCGAAGGCACGGGCGCCGGCCAGTTCGATCAGATCGACGTCTCCGGCGACCTGCTGATTACCGGCGGACTCGACCTTGCGATCGGAGCCTACACCCCAATGCCCGGCGACGTGATCCCCATCGGCCTGATCGACGGCACGCTGGCGGGCCAGTTTACCGGGCTGGGTGAGGACGACGTTGTGGCCACGGCAGGCAACGTCGACCTCCGCATCAGCTACACCGCCGGCGACGGCAACGACATCGCCCTGCTAGCCGTCTTGCAAGGTGATTTCGATCGTGATAACGATGTCGACGGGATCGATTTTTTACTCTGGCAGCGTGACCCAAGCGTCGGGCTACTCTCCGATTGGGAATCTAACTACGGTATCCCAGCGAATGTGGCTGCCGCAGCAGTTGCCCCCGAACCGTCCTCGATGCTGTTGGCAGCTAGTATAAGTCTGCTTTTCTATTCCCGAGAAAGACGGAGTTAAATGCCGCCGTCTGTACGTCACCGCAATCAGTCGCGCGCATGCTAAAGTCTCTCGAAGTTGGACAAACCGAACTCACAACCGCAATTTGCAGAATTGCACAGTCGTAACAGACCGATGCTGTTTCGGCGAATTCCAACATTACCTCAGCTGCATCGACTGAGACGCATTTCTGCGCGGTCGCTACGGAATCGCTTCGCTATAAGAGTGGGAGTGCGTCGTCAATCGGTTTGGGCCGGGTTCAGCTTCCATTCTAGTACAGCTTATTCGTCCTGTGGCTTCAGAGAATGCCGTCGTGCAATCAAGCCAATGCCTTCAACAACCCGCGCGCATAGTGCCACGTCTCGCGATACTCGACCTCGGGGTCGCTCTGGGAGGTGATGCCGTCGTCCTTGGACTGCTTTTTCGCCGGATTTATCCGATAAAATCTCGAAGCCTTGCAATGGGCCGCTCAGGTGGCGACATATGCAGGTGTCGTTATCAAAAAACACTCTGGAATAGGGATGGAGCTATGCGATTTTTTTCGAAGAAGGCCGTTGGTCTCACAGCAAGAAAGTTCCGCGCCGAGCGGCTCGAGGATCGGCTGCTGATGTCGGTGAACGAAGGAAGCTTCGCGCCGGGGGGCGATTTCGACGGCAACCAGCTTGTTGATGGCAATGATTTGGCCGTATGGACAGCCGACTACGGCTCGACCGACGATCTGGCCGCGGATGCCGACTGCAATGGTCTGATCGAAGGTCAGGACTTTTTGGCATGGCAACGAAACTTCGGACGCGAACTCAACACGGACTTCGACTTCGGCGACGCTCCGGCATCGTATGGCACGACCCTGGCCGACGATGGTGCACGGCATCTCGCCACGGGTCCGACACTCGGAGCCACTCGCGATGGGGACTTCGACGGGGTGCCCTCCGGCCAGGCCGACGCGGACGGCGCCGACGAAGACGGCATCATTTTCACTGACCCGATTCAAGTCGGCGCCCTCGGCGTGAGTGCGTTCGTCGATGTGTTCGGGGCAGAGGGGCAGGCGACTAAGCTCGACGCGTGGATCGACTTCAACGGCGACGGATCGTTCGGCGGCTTCGGCGAACAGATTTTTGCGTCGCTCGAGTTGGCGGGGGGGCCAGATGGCAGGCGGTTGCTTCGGTTCGATGTGCCGAGCTTCGCCGTCGCCGGTGAGCAGATCGCGCGGTTCCGCTTGAGCACCGAGGGCGACCTGGGGCCGACGGGCGCTGCCGCTGACGGAGAGGTGGAGGACTACGTCGTGACGATTCTCGGGCCAACCGCATCGACCGGCCTCTTCCAAGATCAGCCAGCGATCTCCGATTCGGAAACGGGCGCAAGCAGCGTGTCGGCGGCCGACATCGATGGTGATCGCGATATTGATGTCGTGTCTTCGCGCGGCAACACCTTGGTCTGGCACCAAAACTTGGGCTCCGGCATCGCCTTCACCGAACACATCATTGACGACACCTTTGACGCCAACGTGTCGGCGTCGATCGCCGCCGACCTCGATGGCGATGGCGATATCGACGTCATCTCGGCGACCAACTTTCAAAACGGCGTAACCAATCGTGGTGTCTTCTGGCACGAGAACGATGGCAGCGATAACTTCACGCGTCGCGGAGTCTCTAACGCCGGCGTCGTCAATCGGGTAGAGAGCCTGTTTGTCTCCGACGTCGACGGCGACGGTGACCAAGACATCCTCGCGATCACCAATTCCACGAACGGCAACAACATTTCCGTGCTGGTGAACGACGGCTCGCAGAGCTTCTCCGTTCAGGCTGTTGGCGCGGCGAGCTTCGGCCGAAGCGTTTTCGCGGCGGACGTGGATTCCGATGGCGACATCGACGTTCTCTCTGCTTCGCGAAACGACGACAAGGTCGCGTGGTTCGAGAATCAGGGAGGACTCAGCTTCCAAGAGCACGTGCTCACGACGAGCGCCAACGGCGCCGCAAGCGTATTTGCCGTGGACCTCGACGGCGACGGCGACACCGACGTGATCAGCGCGTCGAACCAAGACAGCACGGTCGCCTGGTTCGAGAACGACGGTGAGCAGAACTTCACCGAGCGGGAGATTTCGACGAACGACCGCGGGACGTTCGCCGTGTTCGCCGCCGACTTTGATGGCGACGGGGACATCGACGTACTCAGCAGTGCGACGGCCAACGGGGAGCTTGCCTTGCACGTGAATGACGGCAACGAGAACTTCGCGAAGCGCAGTTTTGGCTCAGGCCTTGCCAATGCCCGCCGGATCTTCGCCGCCGATATTGATGGCGATGGCGATCTCGACGCCCTGGCCGCATCGGCGACGCCGGGCAGCACCGTGTCGTGGTTTGAGAACCAAGTACTCGAGGGCCAGCCCGAAGTCGTCTTCGATAACGGCGCGGGCGGCGTCAACACTCCCGGCCAAGTCTTCGCCGATTCGCCGGGGGACCGGCTGAACGCCGACGACGTGACGCTCGCGGAAACGACGCTGGTGACCTCGATCGCTTGGAACGGTCGCTACGCGAACTTCCTGGAAGACAATGCCCCCTCTGAGCTAGACGACTTCACCATTGCGATCTACGCCGACGCCGACGGCAGCCCGGCGAGTGGCCAGCCGCTTGCGGAGTTCAACGTCGGCAACGCTGTGGGCCGCACGCCCACCGACCGCAACTTTGTCTTTTCCTACGAAGCCGACATCAACTTCCTTATGGAGGCCGGCGTCCGCTACTGGGTCTCGCTGCGAAACAACACCCCCGACGACCCGGCCAGCTTTCAATGGTTGGTTGATCCCGACCTCACGAATAACGTCCATTTCTCTAGCGACGGCGGCGCCACGTGGCTGTTTCAGGGCCAGCAGGCCGACTTCCGGCTGTCTGGGGTGACGCTGAATCAGCAGGCGGCATCTCTATCGTCTCAAACAGCGATTGAGTCTGATTTGACAGAGCGGGAATCCGACACGCAAGACGAGGCGCTGCTGCTCTACCTGGAAGAGGCGGATGCCGTTGAGGCCTTCGGGATATAAGTGGCACCTAGGCTGAGGCACCCTACGGTTACAGATTTCAGCTAAGTGCTTCTGGGATTCCACGCGCCTTGTGCCCCGTCTCGCGGTACTCGTCCTGCGGGCAACTCCGGTCGCCTATTTCTCTGCGAACACGGATTCCAGCAATTCCTCAGAGAGCCACTCCTGCGGCCCTTCGGGTGATCGGTCGTCAGCTTGCTGAGAAAGGGTCTCTACGGGAGTGTCATCTGAAAAGGACACGAAGTGACGGACAGCTGATTCCAATTGTCTCACTTCTGTGAGTATAGGAGGGACTTGCCTTGGAACGATTGCTTCGACGCGATTGTCAATGTCATGCAGTGCCATTTCTAAGGCAGCATCGATTAGCTCCGAGCGATCCGCAATTGGTTCTTCTGTTGAAGGACTGCTCGCTGCCGCGACGATCGATTGCGTCTGTCCGTAATTGGTCTTCCATAACGCAAGATCAAAGCCGTTGACGGCCCCATCGTTGTTGGCATCGCCGTCGGCTACGGTGGCACCGCTGGTGACGCCGAAGCCGCGTTGCCAGGTGAGGAAGTCGAAGCCATCTACGTCATCGTCAGTGTCGAAGTCGCCCGCCGGCAACGTGAAGACTTGGCCGGTCGCATCGCCATTGCCTGTGCCGACTCCGCCGAGCGGCAACGGTGTGGGATCGACCGTGTCGAAGATCGAATCGTCGTCGATCAGATTCAGACCAAGGGTTCCAGCGCCGGCAATGTTCTCGATATCGACCAGGTAGGAAAAGGGCTGCTGTTCATCAACGCGGAGAATCGTTCCGGTGGCGGTTCCAGTCGTCGCAATCTGGAAATCAGTGACATCGACGCCCGTAACCGATTTGTTGAAGGTTACCCAGAAGGTCAGAAAAAACGGTGGGAATGATATCTCATCAAGGCGAACGATGCTCAGCACTTGCGGCAGCATGTTATCGATCATGTAGACTTCGCCCTCGAAGTCTCCGTTGCCAACGCCAAAGTTACCGAGCGGGTTACCATTAGGATCGACAATTGTATCATCGTCTTCTAGGTCGAGGCGCAGGGTTCCAGTGCCGGTGATGTTATCGACTGTCACGGTATAGGAGGAAGGTGTCCCTTGCACAACTTGCGAAACATTTCCTGCTACATCGCCCGTGGTTGTCAACGAAAAATCGTCCACGCTTACGCCTATCGCATCGCGGTCAAAGACGACTGAATAGGATACGCTCCCTGCATTGGTTGGAGTGGGATCTAACCGTGTGATCGAAGTCGCCAATAGCGGCGCCACAGTGACCGTCGACGAGGTTACGTTTGCCTGAGGAAGAGACAATAACGGATCGGTTTGGTCGAAATACGTTGCCGAAGTTGTTGTTGCTCCTGTTGTTTGATGAACCAGGCGAAAACTCGTTTCTGGAGCAGCCCCCGCATTGGTGGGAAACTCGGCGACAACGAGATAAGAACGAGTAGTAGCTGCGAGCACAGCAACGGTGCCAACGCCCGAGGGAAGTGAAAGTGAGAGCAACCCATTGGTCAGCGTCAAGTTGTCAACAGAGCTAATAGCGGTGTCAATTGGGGCGTTAAAGACACCATTATCATCGTCGTCTCGATAGAGAACCAGTCGGTCAATCACCGCATTGGCCTCAGCGGTTGTCAAAGCCGTACCACTGCTTGTCTCGATGCGGAGCTGCACTGATTCCAACTGCGCAGCGGCATCGCCGCTCCGTCCCAAATGGGTAAAGTCAATCTTCAACAGCTCGCTCTCATCACCGGGTAAAATCTGCGCTGGTGCAGTATCGGAAGTATTCAAACTGAACTGCGCACGGCGGTTCTCCCACCAGGTGATGTCATTAGCACGAACTGCGGCTCCGAGGACATCGAGATCACCGTCCCCGTCCACGTCCGCCGTGGTTACGGAAGTAGAACCATCAAAACTGCCGTCGATGGTATGCTCGGTCCAGGCCGAGCCATCGCTGGCGGTGTTCTCCCACCAAGTGATGTCATCGGCAGCAAATGCCGCTCCGAGGACATCGAGATCGCCGTCCCCGTCCACATCCGCCGTCCTGACGGAAGCAGCACCGTTGAAACTGCCGTCAATGGTATGCTCGGCCCAGGCCGAGCCATCGCCGACGGTGTTCTCCCACCAAGTGATGTCATCGGCCCGCTGTGCAGCTCCGAGGACATCGAGATCGCCGTCCCCGTCCACGTCCGCCGTGGTTACAGATCTAGCGCGATCATAGCTGCTGTCGATAGTATGTTCGGTCCAAGCCGAGCCATTGCCGGCGGTGTTTTCCCACCAAGTGATGTCACCAGCATTATCTGCAGCTCCGAGGACATCGAGATCGCCGTCCCCGTCGATGTCTGCTGTTGTTACGGATACTGCACCAAAAAAAATGCCGTCAATGGTTACTTCTGCTTGCGAATTGATCGTGATCCCCGAGTGAATCGCCAGATTCGCTCGCCAGACGCGGCGGTTGTTATTGGAGGAGACATAGCTGACGTCCAAATCACCATCGTTATCGATGTCGCCTATTGCGACATCCTCGGCAGTTGGCGGCATTTCCAGGACGTGGCGAGTGAACGTGGGATCGCTCTCGCCGCCGTTCTCATACCAGGCAATCGTCCCCGAACCGCTGCGCCCGCTGGCCAGCAGGTCGAGATCGCCATCTGCGTCCAAATCGCCCACGGTCACGTCATAGGCACCGGTGAGTCCGCTATCGATAGTCTTTTTGAAAGGATTTCCTTGAAAGAAATTTCCTGTAGTGCCATGGTTGTTGTACCAGACTAAATCGCCATCGGTACCGGAAGTGGCGATGACGTCTGTGAAACCATCACCGTCAAGGTCCGCGGCAGTTAGGTTGCGTGGGGCATTCAGAGGAACGCTCGCCGTTGTTCCCCCAGCATCGAGAGTAATGGTGTTTGCGCTCAAGTCGGCAGTAATGATATACAGTTGCCCACCCTGATTAGAATCGGTCGTCGTAATATAGTCGGCACTCAAGCCAGACCCTGACGGTGTGAAGCCGCCCGAGCCGTTGTTTTCATACCTGCCCACATTGCCGTCGAACAGGACGTCCAGATCGCCATCGCCGTCATCGTCGACCAACTTGACAGACGCGCCAACGCTGCTGTGCGAAAAAATGAGTTTAGGAGAACTAAAAAAGTTGGGACCAAAATTTTCAAACCACTGCACCTTATCGTCCGAGACAGACGAGGCGAACACATCGAGATCGCCATCGCGATCGACGTCTCCCACGTCGAGTCCGCGGACGTTGTTGGCTTGTGCAGCCGTGGCAATCGTTTGTGCCGAGCCAAACGTGCCCGCCCCGTCGGTGTTCTCGTACCAGAACACGCCGTCGTCGGCCGCCAACTGGTCGAGGTCCCCATCGCCGTCGAGATCGGCCATAATGATGAGGGTGTCGGTGGCCTCGTTGGTATCAATCAATTGCTCCGGGCCAAATGGCACAGCCGTGAGCATGTGACGCGATTCGAGCTGTTCGAGACTGAGGCGACGTCGATGGGCAGGCGCAGAGTGTGATCGCGGCTTATGAGTCATAGTGTTGGTTTCAGAGTACCAAGATGAGAGTCGTGTCCGGGTAAGGTCGAATCACCACCATCGCTGTCGATTCGACCTAACCAGCTATTATGCTCAAAACGCGACTAATTGCGAGGAGAATGCTGCAGATTGGATTATCTGCGTGAGACCTCGAGGTGTTTCATGATAACTGGAATGGGGTCAGCTTAGCGCTTCCAGCAATCCCCGCGCCTTGTGCCACGTTTCACGGTACTCGTCCTCGGGGTCGCTTTGCGCCGTAATACCGCCACCGACGGGGAGTTGCCACCAACCTTGGCTTGCCGTGACGGTGCGGATAAGGATATTCGAGTCGAACGTGCCGTCGAAGCCTTGGTAGAAGAGCGAGCCGCAGTAGGCGCCGCGGGCGGTCGGTTCGAGCTCGGCGATGATTTCCATCGCGCGGACTTTGGGGGCGCCGGTTATCGAGCCTCCTGGGAAGCTGGCGCGGAGGAGGTCGAGGGGCGTGATGCCTTCCTGCAGTTCGCCGCGGACGACCGAAGTGAGGTGTTTGACAAAGGCGTAAGTTTCTAACTCAAAGAGCTTCGCGACGTGGACGCTTTCAGGTTTGCAGACGCGTGAGAGATCGTTACGCAGGAGATCGACGATCATCACGTTCTCAGCTCGATCTTTCTCACTGGCAAGTAAGTCGTCGCCGGTGAACAGATCGGCCACGGCATTTGGCGAACGCCCACGGGTGCCCTTGATGGGGCGCGTTTCGACCTGCCGCTGTCCTTCCGTTCCTGTACGGACGGTGAGAAAGCACTCGGGCGAAGCGCTGCAGATTTGTGAGTCGCCCAGATCGAGGTAACAGGCATAAGGAGCGGCGTTTCGCGTTCTTAATCGCTGATAAAGTTCAACTGAAGAACTGGTTGCTGGGGCGAGCAAACGCTGGGCGAGATTCACTTGGAAGCAATCGCCGGCGTAGATGTAGTCGATGCCGTGCTGGATACACGCGCAGAATTGGTCTTTGGTAAAGTTGCTGGTGACGGTTTCGCCCTGGATGGAGTGTTGGGGTGCGAGCTGCGAGTTGGGAGTTTGTGTTGGAGAACTTACCGAATGAGGTCGTGGATCACGAAGCCACTGCTTCGCTTCGGCCAGACGAGCTTCAGCTCGTTGGTGCCTATCAGCAAAGTCGGTCTCGGGGAAACCCTGCGAGATGATCCAACTCTGGCCGGTGTCGTGATCGAACGCGAACACTAAATCGTAGAGCCCAACAGCCAGGGCAGGCACCGGCAAATCGTCGTACGTGGGCGGGGCGATTCTTTCGAGGCTACGGGAGAGATCGTAACTCGCTAGACCTGCGATGCCGCCTTGAAAGGGTGGTAAGTCGTCGCGATTCTTCGCTTCGAATGGCTGCGCGACCCGAGCCAGTTCGCTGAGTGCATCCGAACCGTTGGCGGGGATCGTAAACCAGTGAAAGGGATCAACCGCCAGAAAAGAATAACGCCCCGTCTTTTCGCCTTGCAGCGCGCTATCGAAGAAAACAAGATGCTCAAGACCGGCAAGCCGTACGAAGACCTGCTCCGCGGTGAGCTTTGCGGGGAGGGGTTCAGCTAGTGGGAGTTGGAAGGTCTCTAGCATTTGTGGCCGTAACTATTTCCGCTTCAAATAGTGGCGAGTTTCTTCTCGGGTGGCGAATCCCCAGTTGAGGGGCTCGTCTTGTTGGTAGGTTTTGCCTAGGGTTATCGCCGTGAGGGCTTTGCACATTTCGTAGCCCAGGTAGAACGCGTGGCCGGCGTCGAGGTTTTTTGGCAGGCCACCTTCTGGGCCGGAAGTGCGTAGTTGCTCCATCACGGTGAAAGGGTCGGCATCGTGGAGGTGCAGTCCGTTGCCTACAAGGTGGACTTCGCCGTCGGTGGCGAAGATGCGGTAGTTATTGTCCTTAATCGAACTGGCAAGTTGTTCGATTTCATTCAAAGTAGTTTCGACGACTTCAGGATCGCGAAGCATCACCAACCGTGGTTCGACGTGCTTGGGCAGCACCCGCTGCGTGACGGCATGGTGCATTAGTCGACGGGCGAGGTCACATTCGAGGACGCTAGTTCTGGCCCAGTTAATGACTTCGGTCGTGAGAATGCTGCGGATGCCGATTTCTTGGCAGAAGCCTAAGAGCAACGTGTTGACGCCGGCGGAATCTACGTCGGTCAGTTCGGTAAGATTGCCGACGCCCATCATCATCTCGGCGTCAGGGTAGCGCTGGCGAATTTCGAGATACCGTCCGAGACTCTTAGCAAAGCCGAAAGCGATGGGTTCGAGAATGGGATCGATTCGTAGGCGGACGCCTTCGCGGGCGAGAAAGTCGACCGTCTCGTCGAGTCCTTCCAAAGTGGCAGGAACGTCGGGTGTCGCGATCACCTCCACACCCCAATCGATTGCCGCCTCGCGGTTAGTGCTGTTGATGCTGAGGACGAGCTCGGCACCGGCGGCGACGGCGGGGGCGATTTCTTTGGGGTTGAGACTGTCAATCGAGACGCGATACCCGGCGTCTCGCAAAGCGTGGACGGTTTCGCCGACACCGTTCCAGGGGGCGCCCGGTTCGCAGCCGACATCGATCACGTCGGCACCATTCTCTGCATGACGCCTTGCGATCTCCAGAATCTCCGCAAGTTCTAATCGAGGGCAGTGATTGATCTCGGCGATGATCTCCAGGTCGTACGCGCCGTATTCGGTGGGTGGGGCAGGGCGGGAGAAGAAAGTCGGGAGTTGGCGAAGATCGCGGGGGCCAATCACGATGGGGCAATGTGCGGCGGCTTCAAGCGGCTGCACGTCTCCCTCGCAGTAACCGGGGACGAGAAGTTGAGTTGCCTGCTCAGGAAGTTCAAGCCGCTTGGCGATCCACGCGGGGGACATCAATGCAGCGACGGTAATCGGCATGACTTGGACGGAGTAGTCGAATCCAACTTCTGCAGCGAGCGGCGCGACGATCGACTTGAGCGCGTGTTCCGCCAAGCGTCCGGTGACGAAGTGGTAGTGTTCGCGTTGAGAAGAAGAATCGGACATCGAAAGTAGCTCGGGCCTCCAGGCCCGAGATGTTGGCGGTTGGTAATTCAACCTCTAATAATTGGTTGATTCGCTCAGAAGTTCAAACTCTCTCTACTCAGCCTTGGAAGGCCGAGCTACGGAAGCCGCCGTTGACCTTCAATGTTTGCCCGGTGATGAAGGAGGCTTTCTCTGAGGCTAAGAAAGCGACCGCAGCGGCGACATCATCGGGTGTCCCCCAACGGTTCAGCAACGCTTCCTTCTCCGCACGAGATTGCCAGTAGTCGGACGCTTCTTCGCCCCAGGCGGTTTTGATCCAGCCCGGCGCGACGCAGTTGACGCGGACTTCGGGGGCGAACGATTTCGCAAGGCTTCTGCTAGCGCACATGATGGCCCCCTTCGAGGCGGCGAACATCTCGCCGCTGTCGCCCTCCATGCCAAGTTCTGCCTGATCCCAACCGATGTTGATGATGCATCCTGAGCCACGCTCGCGCATGCGGCTGCCAATTTCGCGTGAGAGCAGCAGAGTAGCAGCGACGTCGGTTTTCCAAACGGTTTCGAATTTCTTATCAAACGAAAGGTCGGCGTCGGCGCCCGTGAGGACGTCGGCGCCCGCGTTGTTCACCCAAATGTCAATCGGACGACGTTGCCACAAGCCCTCGGCGAACTTGCCGAGCCGGTCGGTTGCGGAGAGATCAAGCAGCACAATGTCTGTCTCGCGACCGAGTTGTTCAACCTCCTTCTGAACTGCTTCGGCCGCGGTCCGGTCGTGTCCGCCGTGGACGACGATATTCACGCCCGCGTTGGCTAGCTCAAGGGCAATCGCTCGGCCGATACCTCGGGAACTGCCGGTGACGACGGCCCACTGCTGTTGTTTGTCATAGGGTGCGGAAATGGTTGGACTCGTCGATCGTGGTGGGTGGACTGTTCTCGTGTGATTGGCTCAGGTATAGGATAACAGTCTTGCAGGTTCTCTTGAATGATTCACGGGAGATTGATGTCGTGTCGAACGAAACCGTTGCCGGACCACGAAGGGTTTGGATGCCATTTGTTTGGGTTGGGGGCCTTGCGGCTCTTTACGCTGGGTATCTGATGACCGATGCGCCTGACGATATAAAGAACGTTGTTGGGTACATCGCCGTGGCGGTCGCGCTAACCGGGCTGGCGATTTGGATTTGGCGAAGTAGCGGATTGCGGGGGACTGGCCGTTTGGTGGCGGTCGCTTTAACGCTCGTCGTCGCCCTGTTCTTTACCCCTGCGACTTTGTTCCTCGCTCAAGTGCTTCCGATTGAAGCCGTGCATAACGGCGATGTTGGGATCATTGGTTGGCGCTGGCGCGGCGGCGAAGCAGATCGTGATCTTGCACCGGCAGTCGCGAACGTTAAAGAAGTCGTTGCGGACGATCCTGACTGGAGTTCGGCGGCAACAGATTATCCGCGGTTTCTGGGTACCGGTTTTTGGGCAGAAGCGGAGAATGTGAAGCTCGATCGTGAGAGACTTGCGAAGTCGTCTCCCAAGGAAGTTTGGCGGCAGCGGATTGGTGCGGGTTGGTCAGGCTTTGCGGTGATCGGTCGACGTGCGATTACACAAGAGCAACGGGGCGATGACGAGCTAGTCACTTGCTACGACCTCGACACAGGAGAATTAATTTGGGCTCATGACGATCCGGTGCGCTGGGATCCAAGTGGCGCCGGTTCGCTAGGCTACGAAGGCCCGCGTGCCACACCGACGATCCATAAGGATCGCGTTTATGCGCAAGGTGCGACGGGGATTCTAAATAGTCTGGAACTTCACACGGGCAAGGTTGTTTGGTCGCGTGATGTGCTCAAAGAGAACAAGGCACAGAATGTTCTCTGGGGTAAAAGCAATTCGCCGCTTGTCTTTGATGGAGTCGTCGTCGTCAGCGTGGGTGGTGAGGATGGCCGTTCGTTGATTGCCTATGATGCGGAAACTGGCGACGAGCTATGGACTTCAGGCGACGCGCTTTCCTCTTACGCTTCGCCCGTGTTAGCTACGCTTGCGGGTGTGCAACAGATTCTCAGTGTCGATCAAGGTCTTGTGCGTGCCGTTCGCGCGGATGACAGCAAGCAGCTCTGGACTTACGACTGGCCGAGCGACAGTGGTGCTGACGCGGCAGTTTCTCAGCCGGTCCCGCTAGGTGAGGATCGTGTTTTTCTCTCCAAAGGATATGGACATGGTTCGACCGTTCTCCAGATCAAGCTCGACGGCGAGTCTTGGGATGCCAAGCCAACTTGGCGGGGGGGGAAGCAGGGCGTTTTGCCTGTGATGAAGACCAAGATGGGCAATGTGGTCGTGCATGAGGGCTACGTTTACGGGCTCGACGAAGCGATTTTGCAGTGTGTCGACCTAAAGACGGGGCGCAAACGCTGGAAAAAGCGGCGCTCTCCTAAATTAGGGCACGGTCAGATTCTACTGGTCGATGATGTAATTCTTATCCTCAGCGAGTACGGCGAAGTGGTTCTCGTCGAAGCCTCACCGAAGCGGTATACCGAACTCGCTAGCTTCGAGGCGATCGAAGGCATCACTTGGAATAACCCCACGCTCGCGGGGAACCTCTTGTTGGTTCGTAACGCACTGGAGGTAGCTTGCTTCGAGTTACCCGTTGTAGAGCAAGAAGTTACGGAACCCAGCGAGCCGACAGAATAAGAAAGTCGACGATAACCAACTGGATTCGCTACTTTCAGTTTCTGTCGCGTGCGTGCGAAATTATTGTCGCTTGCCACACATGTGGCGTGGCTCGCCGCAGTTTTGCGCAAAAGATTTCTATCCGGTTCGTATTCTCGAAACGAAATAACTCGCACAAGAGTTAGTCAGAACGCGTTCGCAGCAACTCTCACTGCGCGCGTCCCAAAGTGAAAAAATCTGGACGATTCTTCTGGCAATTGGAAAACGGAATAAGTAGGCTGCTGACATTAGAGAAGGTGCGAGCATCAAACACACCTCTACCACATGAGCTGACGTATTTTGCTCTCGTCACCTTTGAGGAGCAACGTATTACTTATCGAACACTCTTCAGGACCAAAGTTCGGTAAGTGATTTTTGAGCTGTTGCTTCGTTTCTCTTTTCATTTTTGTTCCTGCTGACCGTCAATGTCCTATTCTGGGGAGTCGTCCATGCCTTCATTCTCAGGTCGTAAAAAGCCAACACGTAAAAACCAATCAAAACGGGCGAAGCGCCGTGCCGTTAACGCTCGCAACGGTCTTCGATTGGAAACTTTGGAAAGCCGGATCCTGCTTACCAGCGACCCGGTTTTGAGTTTTACGGCTCCAGGGCCGATTGATGAAGGCTCTTCGGTAAGTGTTGGCTTTAGTTTCTCCGATCTGGTTGAAAGCAGCGGCACTTCGAGTGTCGGTCTTGATCCGGCAGACTTTACTGCAAACAGCACAGCAAATGGCCTTTTTGATCCGGCGACAGACGTCGTCATTGATACCGATGCGTTGACGATTTCCGGTGGATTTACTGGGAGTGGTGTCATTCAAACGGCGGATGCGGGTTTCGGCTCGTACGAGATTGCCGTGTTTGCCTTCGATGACTTCGAACTAGACGCGGGAATCAACCTACGGGCGACGGGCTCGCGACCGTTGGCGTTGTTGTCGCAATTAGATGTAGACATTTCAGGAAACATTGATGTTTCTGCCGAGTCATTCGTGAATACGAATCTTACGCAAGCAACTATTCCAGGTGCTGGTGGCGGCATGGGTGGCGACGCTCAAGGCAACGGCTTGGGCGGACGTGACGGTTACGCGGCTGCGGGTGCTCCGCTCACCTCGGTCGGTGAGCTTGGTACCGGCGGACCTTTGGGAGGAGCCAGCGGCTCGGGAGGTGGAAGCCACGGCAACGGTCAAGCTGGATCAGCCTTCGGCAGTGGTCGAGGCTCGGGTGGAACGGGCTTCCTTGACGTTGTGAATTCCATCCAAGGCGGTAGCGGCGGAAGTGCAGCTGGTGTGAACACAACGGCTACTGCCATCGGATTTGGTGGCGCAGGTGGTGGCGGAGTAGAAGTTGGGGCGGTGAATTCCATCGTCATTTCTACGACGGGGCAAATCTTGGCCGACGCAGCTAGTGGCTACCCAGGTTTTAATGGGGGAACTGGCGGTGGTGGTGGTGCTGGTGGCGGCATCCTCGTTCATGCGACCAACATCACTCAAGACGGCACCTTGAGCGCCGATGGTGGTGACGGTGGAAGTGGTATCCAAGTTGGTGGTGGTGGCGGTGGCGGTGAGATTGTGCTCGCTTACAGCGCCTCAGGCACTTTCTCGGGGACGGGAACCGAAAGCGTTGCAGCAGGCAGTGGCAATGTGTTTGCGAATCCTACTGCTACAGATGGCTCTGTCAGCACGATCACCTTCAGCGGTACGCCGATCATTGAGAATTACTCCTACACGATTAACTGGGGCGACGGTTCAGCAACCGAAACGGGAAGCGATACCGGCGGTGAAATCGCTGTTACCCCTGGCAGTCCGGGTGGACCTGACACGATGGGCAGCTTCAACGGCACGCATAGTTACGTTGATGATGGTGTGTTCACCGTTGAGGTGATAGTGACCGACACCGGCGGCGGTAGCGTAACGGAGCTGTTTGATGTCACCGTCAATAACGTGGCCCCGAATAACTTGGTTCTCAATGCGACGCCAGTGATCGATGAGAACGGTGTGGCGACGCTTGATGTTTCCTTCGACGATCCAGGGGTCCTTGACGCCCATGAAGTCGTCGTCGATTGGGGCGATGGCAATACGGATACCGTGAATTTAACCGTGGGTGATCGCACAACCCAGTTGACACATCAGTACCTGGACGATGCTCCGACCGGGACCGCGAGCGATAGCTTTACGATTAACGTCACAGTAACGGATGATGATCTAGCGTCGGGAAGCGGAACGGCAAACGTCACCGTTAACAACGTCGCCCCGACAAACCTCGTGCTGACTGCAACGCCGACGATTGACGAGAACGGTGTCGCAACGCTTGACGTTTCGTTTGACGATGTGGGAACGCTCGACACGCATGATGTAACGATCGACTGGGGCGATGGCACGGTCGAATCCGTTGCACTCACACTCGGCGACCGTAGCGGCTCGTTCACGCACCAGTATCTTGATGACGACCCGACCGGCACGGCCAGTGACGCGTTTACCATCAATGTGACCGTTGCGGATGACGATCTTGGTTCGGGAAGCGAAACCGCAAGCGTAACGGTGAACAACCTAGCGCCGGAGATTACTAGCCTAACAACCAGCTCGCCAGCGATTGGTGGAGCAGAGCAGGGCGAGACCGTTACACTCTCCGCCGATTTCACTGATGTTGGAACGCTGGATACGCACACAGCGGTGATCGATTGGGGTGACGGCACGACGACCGTGGGTGTCGTCGACCAGAACACAGGGACGATCACGGGTGACCATGTTTACGCCAATGGTGGTTTCTACGATGTGACGCTCACCTTGACGGACGACGATACGGGTGAAGCGGTCGAAACAACTGCTACGGTGATTGCCGGCGTAGGCCTGAATGATGGTGTTCTTCAGTTCGTCGGCACCAACGGCGACGATCGAGTAAAGGCGTTCCACACCTATAATTGCGATATCAAAGTGAAGTATCGCTTGGACGGCGGTGCGGTTCAGTCCGAAGTGTTTGACCCTGCGGACGTGGATCGAATCGTCTATTACCTGGGTGACGGTAACGATGTTGGCTTCGTCTCTTCGTGGATCGATCTCGATGCGACCATGTTCGGCGACGGTGGCCACGACCTGTTGCTTGGTGGGCACGGCAACGACGCGCTAATCGGCGGCGATGGCGACGATACCCTTGTTGGGCGTAGCGGTCGCGACTTGCTAATCGGCGGCGACGGCTCGGACTTGATCGTGGGGCAAGGTGGTTCAGATATCCTGATCTCCGGCACGACAAGCTTCGATAGCGATTTGTCCGCCATCGATTCCATCATGGCCGAGTGGACCTCGAGCCATGACTATGACACCCGTGTCGCCAACCTGACACAACAAGGCTTAAATCCCGAAGCAGTTGACCGGCTCAATGGAGATATCTTCTTAGTCGCGGATCTGACTGTGTTCGACGACGACGATACGGACTTCCTGATTGGTGGCCGAGGGAAAGACCTCTACTTCGCCAATCTTGAAGGTGGCACCGAGGACTATGTCTTCGGGCTGCGTAATAGCGAGTTCGTTGAAGAACTAGACATCGTGTAGTTCTTGCTGCTTCCCGAATGACTCCATCGAACCGTCGGCCACTTTCGAGTGACCGGCGGTTTTTTGGCCACAGATGAACACTGATTTCACGGATTGTTCGCGTGAAATCAGTAGCCACGCTCGCCAGAGCGTGGACTTGTGTCCGTGTGATTGTTGAATCGATCCACCGTCTGGCAACGGTGGCTACGGCGTGGGGATGCGAGGTTCACTGCGGTGCGTTCTCGATCAGCCAATCTTCGAGGATGATATGCTTCACATGCGGTGCCCGTAGTAGCGAAGCCCTTGAAGGAAGCAATGCTGAGAGCCAGGAACGACGGGCCAAGCCGGCGACCGCTCTCAGGCGAAAGCTCTCAATGGAGTTGCTGCCTGTCTGTTGTTCGACGTTCTCTGCCAGCCGCTGGAAGGTTGCCGGGATGACGTTGGGCTCGGGCCCAATGTGAATTACGGTTTCAACACCAGCAGCGAGGGTTTCGCATACGGCATCCCAGAGCCGTTGAGGATGGTCGACCCACTGTCTTAGGACTTCGCGGCCGGAATGGTCGTCATAGCTGCGCTTGCCCGTGACCAATGAAACGACGGGGGGCGAAGGAGGCTGCAACCCGCCAGGAAGGTTCTGCATCATAACAGCCGCCCGGTCAGGAACGGCACATTGCCGGACGATTGGAGTGTGTAGCGGTGGCCACTGATCGGAATTGAGCCGCAGGTGGGCTTTGTGCGGCAAGAGCTCGTGCATCTGATCCTTGAATCGCTGGACCGTCTGGTTCTGGCCAATCAAGAGATAGGTATTTGGGGACAACACGGCCGAGATGCCGATCGTTCCTTTTCCTTCGCTTGTGATCGTGACGCACAGACGATCAACGTCTGCTTCGGGGATTGCTGGTCCACGCGAGAATAACACGCCCATCCGCGTCTCTTCAGAGAGCAGAACGCAGTCCTCAGCCAATGCCAAGGGGACCCGGACAAGGTCTTCCACGGCAAAGACACCGCTGCAACACACTGCCGAAAGCTCACCCAGACTGTAGCCGAAAGAAAGTTTTGCTCTGCCATGGTCTACTCCATGGACTTCTTTGAGCAGCCGAAGTTGGGCTATCTCGGTTGCCACAACCAGGGCAACCGCCTCGCTGTAGTGAGCTAGGTCGGGTTCATTGTCATCCTGGACTAGCTGGAGCAAATCAACTGGACGGCAGGCTTCACGCTCACAGACAGCTCCGAACCGACCCAGTTCTTCGGCAACGATCTCCCGATAGGCAGCGATCTCGAGCAATTCGCTGGTGCGTCCTAGATTCGTGACGTTGTAGCCCCGGAAGGCTAAAGCCGCGTTGACGACTCGGTCAGTTGATAGTCGTTGGGGCTTGGCCATTGGAAAAGCAGACGTTGAGCCACGGGTTTGTTGTCACGGAAGATTTGGCTACCCAATCATACACCGTCGCTTCTCCTTTGATGGCGATGAGGTGAATCGTCTGGAGCGATCGTAACGGCTGCACCGGTTGTAGCTCCCTTTCCTTGTGACAAAGTCTCGCATCAAGGAGTTCTGCCAGTTAATTCGTCGGGGATTGGACTTTCCTAACCTAGATTTCCACTGGACAGCTAGAGCCGCAATCTAGGAGAGCGACGCAGTCCGGTTCCAGTCAACGAATAGAAGCTTTGAAAATCGGAGATGAAGATGACAAAAGCCAGCGAAATCATGTCAACCAACCTGACCGTGATCGATCAAAATTGCTCAGTCAAAGAGGCCATCGACACGTTACTAGAGAAGAATATTAGTGGCTTACCGGTTACGGATGATTTCGGCCACCTCGTGGGAATCGTTACTGAATTTGCTTTGCTAGCAATCGCTTACGACCACAAGGTGACCAACGACACCATTGCTGAGCACATGACGACCAATGTGCTATCTGTCGAGGCAGATGAGCCTGTCAATAAAGTCGCCGACCTATGCATTGTGCATCGAGTGCGTCGTGTGCCAGTGATGGACAACGGAAAGCTTGTCGGCATGATTTCGCGACGTGACGTTCTCAAGGCAATCTACCAAGAAAGTAGTGCGGCACTTGCCAGCTAAATAGCTGAAGCAACAACGCCTGAAACCAGATACGTGTTCAAGTTCTCCACAGATCTGCCGACGAACGAACGCCTGATCGAGGCTCTGCTGACCTCAGCAGTCCTCCTGATCTCGGGGTTGATGTGGTTTTACTATGTGGATACGCCTTGGCTGCTGCACCTGTATTACCTGCCCGTCGTCTTGACGGGATTCTTCCTGGGCAGGTCACGAGCGAGGTTGTTGTCGCTACTAAGCGTTCTCACAGCGACGATCATCTTCGTTCCCAGTCTGAATGAGACATCAGCGGGAATCCCACTTGCGACGGTTCTTGCTTTCTGCCTCTGGATACTGACGCTCGTAACGACCGCCATGCTTGTTGGTTCGATGAGTGATCGTTGGCGTGTGGCGATGCACGAACTACGCGAGTCTCACAAAAAAGACGTGTTGGTCGACCCGCTCACGCAGATTGCCAACCGCCGGGCATTTGAGTTTGAATTGACTCGACGTCTTGCAGAATGGTCTCGTCACAAGACACCTGCCGCGCTTCTCACCTTTGACATTGACTACTTCAAGAGCTTCAACGATCGCTACGGACACCAAGCGGGCGACGCCGTCCTAAAGGACGTTGCCGCGACACTCATGGAAGCGGTGCGGGATACTGACCTTGTAGCCCGTTGCGGTGGTGAGGAGTTTGCCGTCATCCTACCGGGAGCTGATGCGGTTCATGCCAAAGAGGTTGCTGAGCGTGCTCGTAGCCTGGTTGAAGCAACACGTTTCGTTCATAACGGACTTACACTCCGCCTCACGGTTAGCGTTGGCGTCGCTTGCCTCATTGACGGTGACGATGCTGAGTCACTCACGACACGCTCGGATGCCGCGCTCTACCAATCGAAAGAAGCAGGGCGGAATTGCTCTCACTTGCATGATGGAATTCACTGCAAGAAATTTGGTAACGGCATCGCTAAAGAATCAGCAGACGCCCTCAAGCCTGTTGTAGAAACCGTTGGCGGAGGGGATCTCTATGCCGATCCCACAACAGGGATGCCCGCAGGAAAAGTGTTCCTGGAAGAACTTCGTCGCCGCACGGCAGAGACGCACCGATACGGTGGGCAGTTCTGTGTAGCGATTCTCAAGATCAACGACTATCTGTCCGTAGATGTTGACGATGTCAAAGCGCAGAAGAGCCTGATCGCAACCGTCGCTCAGTTAACCACTTCCGTACTGCGTGAGCCAGACTTGGTGGTTCGGTACGACAAAGACTTACTGGCCGTGATGATGCCAGCCACGACGCTTGAACGGTCGCTAATTCCTCTGCAACGCTTACGGGCGAAAGCCGACGAACACCACGAGAAGCAATATCCCACGCTGAGCTATGGCGTCACCATTGGCGTGGTGGAACTCGAAGAGAATGATACGGCCGGCTCGCTGCTCCACCGAGTCGAATCCGCTTGTCAACATGTCGCAGAATCCGACTGCGTGGGTATTGGCGTTGGCAGGAATGACTATCTAGAAGTTGTCCGTGGAGAGCAACTCGTAACCAACAGCTAAGGCGGCTTCCCCATGTCGCAGAGACAAAAACGATCGATTCTGCAGCGAAGCACGATGGGAATCGTGCTTCTGTTGTTTCATTGCTGCGCGATAAGTGCTTCGGCAGTGGACGTGACCTATACGGTCTCTTCCAACACTGACGATGCGGATGAAATCAGCGACGGCACAGTGTACGTCACCGATGGGAGTAGTTTTTTTTCCAGTACGCGTGTTGGATTTCGTTTCCAAAACGTAAACATCCCCGCTGGGGCAACGATTACCAGTGCTACGCTGGAAGTCTTCTCCAACAGCAACGGAACAACAAGTTTCTCCGTCGATATCCTTGCGCAAGATGCCGATAATCCGTCCACTTTTACGACCTCAAACGGCAATATCACCAGCCGACCGATCACCAGTGCCCAGACACTTTGGTCAACAGGTTCGGTGAGCTATAGCGTCGGCGATTCAATTGTGTCGCCGAATTTCGCTTCTTCGATCCAGGAAGTGATTGACCGTAGCGGGTGGGCATCGGGTAATTCGCTGGTTGTCCTGACGACGGCCAATTCAGGTGACAAGGGTATCTATAAGCGATCAGGGTCACCCACCCATGCGCCACAGCTTCATATTTCGTACACAACGGTGAGCAGCCCGCTTAGGCTCCACTTGAAGCTTGACGAAACATCCGGAACAGCAGCGAACGACTCTTCAGAATACAACAACCACGGCACCTTGGTCTCTAGCCCCACTTGGCGAACAGATGGACAGAAGGGAGGGGCGTTAGATTTTGAAACCGACGATGGTGCCGACCGAGTTGATGTCCCTAGCTTCGATACTGATAGCTCGACAATCACCCTTGCCGCTTGGGTAAAGGTAGAGACGCTTCTGAATGACTCCCGGCTGATCATGAAATCAACGGGTACCGCTAGTAGCAACCAAACCTGGGGAATGACGATCAATAACACGGGAGCATTTGACTTTCGCGTTTCAGCAGGAGGAACGTGGGATCGCGTTCAAGTGCCCGGAGTGATCGTCGTCGGACAGTGGTACCACGTCGCGGGCACTTACGATGGCACAACGATGCGTGCTTACATCGACGGGGTTGAAGTCGGCTCGAAAGCTCACTCGGTGGGTGGGAAGATCGATGCTGATCTAGGTGCCCCCATTACCCTTGGTGATTCGACGGCTGGGGGCAGACCCTTGGATGGCTTGCTCGACGATGTTCGTGTGTACGATTACGCTTTGCCTTCCAGCGAAGTTCTTCGCCTTGCGTCCTCGGGCTTAATAGGGCACTGGAAGCTAGATGAAACGAGCGGCACGACGGCAGTGGATAGTTCGGATTCGGGCTACGATGGGACTTACACCAATGGTGCCACACCAGGGTCTGCAGGCGTTCGAGGATACGCTGCTGACTTCGATGGCTCAAACGATTACATCACTGTTAGCGGCGGCTCGGACTATAACCTCCAACAGAATGTGACCGTCTCTTGCTGGGCAAAGAGCGACACGGCAACCTGGAGTGGGTGGGGCTGCCTAGTTAGCAAACGCAACCAGTTCTATCTGCATCCCAGCGCTGGCGGTACCTATATCTACTTTGCTGGCGATACGACCGGCTCAGGTGACCATTCGGCAGGCGTCGATATGGCTACCATCGGGAGTATCCAAAATTGGCACCACTACGTTGGGGTCTACGACTACGACGCGGGTGAAGTCCGGTTTTATGTAGATGGGGTACTGCGTGCGACTACAACGCTTACGGCGAACACTTCGCTAGAATCAGATACCGGCGCGCTAACGATTGGCTGGGATGATGGGCTTGGGGGGACTCGATACTTCGATGGAAAAATCGATGACGTTAGGCTTTATAACTGCACGCTCACCAATGCAGAGGTGGCAGAATTGTACGGTTTAATTGGCCACTGGAAGCTTGATGAGACTAGTGGCACAACGGCAAGTGACTCCTCCGAATTGAAGCACGATGGAACCCTGATCGGCTCCCCGGCGTGGAACTCAGGAGGAGTTTACTCGGGTGGTCTGGAGTACGACTACACGGATGGAAACGACTACGTTGAAATCCCGAACTCAGATGCCCTGGATATCCTGCAACTGGGTGACTACTCGATGTCCACTTGGTTCAAGCCCTCCTCGGTACCCCCAGAAACCGGTTCCGGCAACCTCTCCGGATACGGCTTGATTAAAAAGCGTAACAGCTCTTTAGGGCTCCACTACTCACACATCACCGGCTTTCAGTTTAACCATTACGCTGACGAAGGCTCAGGCGGAGTGCAGCAAGCGGTCACTTCGACGGGCAACTACCCCGGGAAGTGGCATCATGTTGTAGCGACCGTCAATGTGTCCGCGGGGCTAGTCAGCATGTATGTCAACGGCGAGCTCGTTGGAACGAACTCCTTCGTCCCTGGGTCCCCTGGTATCGACTATGGTAGCCAGCAGTGGCGGCTTGGCATTTCGAACCCAGGTGGCTCAAGTTCCGAGCGGCCTGCTCATGGGGTGCAAGACGACGTGCGACTCTATAACCGCGTACTCACCTCGGCAGAAATAGCTGAACTTCACGGTTTGGTGGGTCATTGGAAGCTCGATGAAAACGCCGGGAGTACAGCGACCGATTCGTCGCTCGCCGAGAATGACGGGACGTACCAAGGTGGCGCTGCCCCTGGTGCGTCGGGGCCGTACGCCAAAGCAGGAGCCAATGCGGCTGAATTTGAAGGAAACTCAGGCGACAAGATTGCGTTGCCCACGATGGACTTCGATTTCTCGAATGGATTGACACTTTCCGTTTGGTACAACGTGGACAATCTTACGGGCAGCTATACCGACTTTTTCTCGCTGAGCAACGGTTCGCTCGTCGATGATATTTGGTTCGGACTGGATAACGCGCAGGGACTTGACCTGTTTCTTGCAGATACTGCTGACGGTGCTTCGTTTCGGGGGCTCATCGAAAGTACTTCCATAGCCCTGAATAGTTGGCAACATGCTGTAGCTGTCATCGACTCGTCAGGAAACGCCGTCTTGTATCGGAATGGCGTTGTTGTCGCTTCTGGCTACGTCGGTTTGCCTCGAGATACCGCCAGGACTGTCAACGGGATTGGAGAAACTACCTTCGGCCATACCATCGACGGCAGACTTTTTGACACGCGAATCTATAATCGACCGTTATCCGCTTCCGAAGTCGCCGAACTTCACGGCCTTGTTGGCCACTGGAAGTTCGACGAAGGCTCAGGCATCACCGCAGCTGACAGCACAGCTTTTGGTAACAACGCCACCCTCTACGGAGCCACTTGGACCAACAGCTGTGAAGGTGGAAATGCCATCGAATTCGATGGCGTTGGCGGCAT
Organism: Lacipirellulaceae bacterium; assembly: GCA_040218535.1. Lineage (NCBI taxonomy): Bacteria > Pseudomonadati > Planctomycetota > Planctomycetia > Pirellulales > Lacipirellulaceae > Lacipirellulaceae bacterium. The sequence goes on from JAVJRG010000005.1 coordinate 1,600,552, forward strand.
TGCTTCCACAGATGCCGACTTCTGCCCACCTGCCACCGGTTCTGTGGCGATGTGGCTCCGGTCGGCCGGGAATCCCGGCTCGCGGTCACGCCCATTCGGCAACGGTGGCAATTGGGAAGTGCGGCAAGAGCCCGATGGCACACTCTCATTTGACCTTGGTGGCGAAGGCCCGGACGTCGGTGCCGGGGGCGATGAATTCGTTACCACTGAAGGGCTGAGCTTTGAAGATCGTTGGTACCACGTCGTGGCCCAGTTTGATGCGGATGACGAATCGTTTGAAATCTACATTGATGGTTCGCTTGTCCACAGCGGCACGAACGGAGACGACATGACGGAACAGGCGGCGAATATTCTCTCCTTTGGTACTCGTACGGGAAGCACCGAGTACTGGGAAGGCGGGATGCGCGACTTCCGCGTTTACAATCGCTGGCTGGCTGCCGGAAACATTGCGGAAATCTACGGAAGCCTGGGACATTGGAAGCTGGATGAAACTAGCGGGACAGTCGCCACGGACTCCAGCGGAGCGGGCAACGATGGTGCCTATGTTGCTTCTCCGACCCTCGGTGTGACGAGCCGTTACCCGGTGAAACTCGGCACGGCAGTTGAGTTCGACGGCACCAACCGGATGGAAGTCCCGGGGAGGTTGAGCGAGCCTGCCAATGTCACGATTGCTGCGTGGGCCAAACTCGACGCCGCCGATGCAGGGGGGGCAGAAGTCATCAGTATCGGTAACAGCTTCGCGCTTCGCATGGACGACTTCAATAACCTGGTGTCCTTCATCTACAACGGCACGGACTACGACACACGCGTCACGCAAAGCCAAAGCTATCAAGGTACCGGCTGGCACCATTTCGCCGCTGTTTTCAACGACACCGATGATCTGTACGAACTGTATGTTGATGGCATCCTTGTCGACACCATTTCCACGCCTGATTCCATCTCATGGACCGACGCCCCGAATACGACGATCGGTGCCCACGCTTGGGCGGATGGAAACTTCGACTTTAGCGGCTCGATTGATGATGTCCGCGTCTTTGGTCGGGCTTTATGCGCCGCAGACGTCTATAACGTCTATCGAGACTTCGTCCCCGCGGGTGTGCGAATAAAATCTTGGGTCGAGACACGGTAGCTCAAGATCTTCTTTCTTGGCCCCGCGTGAGACGTGGCTTGCGAAATAGTCGTAGAGCAATGCTGGAATCGGCACTAAGGGTGCGTGCTACCGACATGGCTATCGATGCGTTCGCCGGTGCCGTCTAGCGTGTAAGCATTACCAGAAGCAGGGCAGACCGGGATTCCGCTGGGAAAGTGCTCTGCTTCCAGATCGGAGAGATTCGTCGGGAAGCTGCCGTGTTCGAGGTTGTACTTTTCCAGTGCGGTATTCAATTGGGCTCGATTGTGAGAGCAAGCCTTCTCTGCGGCATTACGATTCGAGACCGAAGCTCTGACAACGAGGACACTCGCAAGAATCCCAATAACCGTCACGACTGCTAGGAGTTCAAGCAATGAGAACGCGCGACGCTTCGAGGATTGGATCTTCATATTTTCTTGCCCCAGGTTTCTCTTCCTATCGGTGTTGATCTCCTCATGGAAGGTGGCACCTTCAGCGGAGGAAAATTGGATCGCTAAAAAATACCTCTCTACTGGGGTTATGCAGATTCGTTGATTCATCTTTTCACCATCCCGTAGGACTTGTCGGGTTGAGATCACGCTCTATGAGGGCTTTGACGATTGTGACGGGTAGCAGTTCTTGGGGTGGCTGTACTGCTCAGTAAGACTTTGACTCTGCACTTCTAGGAGCTACTTTTTGCTAGGTGTTGCCACAGGGCAACGTCGTTAGAGCGCTGATGCCTCTAAGAAACAAGAAGACTACCATCCTCGACTTGCAACTGTCATGGCAAAGCCCCGCGCTATCGTTTTGCTCATCGAAGAAGAGCCAATCCTTCGCGAAATCACCGCGTTTCGCTTGGAGTTGCTCGGCTTTGAAGTCATCGAACGTGAGAATGCAGCGCAGGCTTCACTGTGGCTCAGTTCGAAGCTCCCTAACCTGGTAGCCGTTGGACAAATGTCTGACGTTGACTCCATAGATTTCGTGAATCGACTTAGCGACGACCAGCGGACGAATCATCTCCCCGTCGTCTATTTATCAGCCAATTCCGACCTAGAAGAGGTCCAGCGAGCCTTCAACGCGGGTGCGGATGAGTACCTGGTGACACCCTACGATCCTGTTGTGCTCGAGAAGAAAGTTGTCGGACTTATCGCCGCTGCTGAAGTTGAAGAGAACTAAACAGGGTCGGGACGAACCGGCTCTCTTCTATCCCCTACATACCTAACACCGATCCCTACAAATAATGGCCCGCTTAGGCGACATCCTGGTTCGACAAGGCTGCATCACTGAAGCCCAGCTGCAAAGTGCGCTGGCGGCTCAGGGGTCGGAGCGTGGACTGCTGGGTACGATTCTGATCCGGCGGAATCTCATCACGCCCGAGCAATTGGGCGGTGCCCTATCAGAGCAATACGGTGTTGACTTCGTTGAGATTGTGGCCGAAGGCATCAATCCCCAAGTTGTCCGTTTGCTGCCCGAGGATCTCGCGCGTGAACGTCGCGTGGCACCGATTGCTATTCGTGATCGATCGTTGCAGCTAGCGATGATCGCTCCTGACGATATGGACACGATCTGCGAAGCGGAGCTGATCACGGGCTACCATGTGGACCCAGTCGTCGCTCTGCCGAACAGCATCAGCGCCGCTTTAGACCGCGGTTTCGACGATCGGGTGGTGGCACGCCAAACGGTTGTTGACATGAAGATGGCCGACCTCGAAGCGGCCGAGGAGATGATTGAGGAGGAACTCAATCAGGAGGTGGTTGAAGAGGATCAAGCCCCGGTAGTCCGACTTGTGCGCGCTATTTTGATGGGTGCGATCAATGCCGGCACCAGTGATATCCACCTGGAGCCACATCAACCTGAAATGCGGGTTCGCTATCGTGTCGATGGTACCCTGCAGGCGGTAATGACCATTCCGCGTCATATCGAAGAGGCGGTCGTTGCGCGTATCAAGGTGATGGCTGACATGGACACCACTGAAAGCCGCCGCCCCCAGGATGGCCAGCTAACGATTCACGAATCAGGCTCACGCGTTAATTTTCGCGTGAGTACGATTCCGACGGTCGGTGGTGAGAAGGTCGTGATGCGGTTGCTGGATGAAGGAAGTCGCTCTTTCCAACTCGAACATCTGGGCCTATGCGAGCGCGATCTCACAAAGATTCAGGCGTTGATTGATAAGCCACATGGCATGATCGTGGTCACCGGGCCGACGGGTTCTGGTAAGAGCACGACCATGTACTCGGTACTGTCGAAACTCAATGCCGTCAGCCGAAACATCGTCACGGTCGAAGACCCGGTCGAGTATCGCCTCCCGGGCATTAACCAAGTTGCTTCGGACAGCGAACATGGTCTGGGCTTTGCGAACGCATTGAAATACATCATGCGGCAAGACCCAGACGTGATCATGTTGGGCGAGATCCGCGACCACGAGACTGCGAAGACAGCCGTGCAGGCTGCCCTTACCGGTCACTTGCTAATCAGCACCTTGCATACGAATGATGCCATCGGCTCAGTAGGGCGTCTGAATGACCTGGGCATTGATAACTTCAAGACAGGCGGTGCCCTGTTAGGTGCCATCGCACAACGATTGTTGCGTTCGATCTGCGAGCATTGCAAAGAGCCCGCAGAACCGAACGACCATTATCTGAACGCCCTGCATCACAATATCGATATCCCCGACGATACGATCTTCTTCCGAGGTCGCGGCTGCAAGAAGTGCCTAGGGACTGGCTATGCAGGCCGAGTCCCTATCTACGAGATCATGGTCGTGACGCCTCGGCTTTCCGAGGCGATCGAGAAGGGATTGCCAAACACCAAGCTACGTGAAATCGCCCTTGAAGAAGGGATGGTCGAACTAGCAGGAGCAGGGATCGAGCAAGTGATCGCCGGTCGCACGACACTGGAAGAAGTTTTCTATAAGGTTTCTGGCTAAGTCGCAAGCGAGATCGAATTCATGTCACGACGCAAACGCTACGCCTCTGCCAATGCCGGAACTTCGATTTACTCCAGTGGTTCGAGTGAAGCGAAGAAGGATGAGCCCTTCGATTTGTGGAAGGCGCTTACAAAGCCACGAAACGGCACGCAGAAGATGAAGCCTGCAGAGATGACTTTCATCCTGCGCAATCTTTCAACGCTTGTCAGTAACGGTGTTCCGCTGCCCAAAGCCTTGGCCACACTTGCCAAGGAAGATACGCTCGCGAAGCATCGTGACGTTCTCGATTCGTTGCGTCGCAAGGTTGAGGGCGGCTCGATGTTCAGCACGGCGCTCGCCGCTTTCCCGCACATGGCGGACAATATTACGCTAGCGCAGATTCGTCTGGGTGAGCGTTCGGGTACGCTCGTCGATACGCTTTCTCACTTAGCTGAGCATCGCAACAAATCAAAAGAATTACGCGATCAAGTCATCAAGAAGTTGGCTTATCCTGTGCTGCTTTGTGTGTTGGGTGGCGGATTGATCACTTTTCTGTTGCTCTACGTGGTTCCTGTCTTCGAGCAGACGTATGCCGATGCAAAGGTCCCGCTGCCCTTCGTGACGCAAGTGCTGATCACATTCGGGGCCTACTGCAAGGGTTACCTGGGCTGGCTAGTTGGAGTAGGTATCCTAGCGGTGGCAAGCATCAAGCAACTTCGCAAGAATGAGCAATTCGCTGCTCAGATGGACCGTGGAATCCTCAAGCTACCGCTGTTTGGCAATTTGTTTCGCGACATGGCTGTCTTGCAAGTCATGGAAGTGCTCAACAACTTGATGACTGCGGGATTCAATCTGGCTGATGCTTTGTCTGACACGGCCGACTCCGTGAAGAATCGGGCCGTCCGCCAAGCAGTACTCGACCTGCAGCATGCTGTGCAGCGAGGGGAACGATTCAGTCGTGAACTGGAACGTCACGAAGATCTGTTTCCACCGATTGTGAACCAGCTCGTTATCGTCGGAGAAAGCACGGGCAAACTGACCAATGCGACGCTCGATATCTGCAATCACGTACGGCTAGAAATCGAGCGAAAGACAACGTTACTCGTTGGTTCCCTGGAGCCAATCCTCACGATTTCGCTGGCTTCGGCCATCGCAGTCATTCTACTTGCGATTTACCTGCCAATGTTCGACATGGTGAACACGGTCCAATAAAGGCAAAGTAAGTGATGACGAAGTGCAACTGCAGTAACTTGGCATCCAGCTTCGGCAGAACCGGCTTCTCGATGACCGAGATGCTTGCTGTTGTCGCGTTGCTGGGGATCCTTAGTGCGATGATCGTTCCACGGATAGCTGGCAACGATACGGAAGCTGACAAGGCAGCCTGCCATTCCTACGTTGGTGATATCGAGATTCAGGCGGAGATTTGGAATCACAACACCGGGGGATGGCCGGCAGCGAATCTCTCCGATATCGGAACTGACCTGAACTACTTTCCAGGGGGACTTCCGACGTGCCCCGTTGATGGAAGTACCTACACAATCGATTCAAACGGAAGAGTCATCGGTCATACCCACTGACCGTGTCTACAAAAGACAAGTCACGAGGATTATGACGCTTGTAAGTCCAATTCACGCTAACGAACAGGCAAACTAAGCGGAAAACATCAGCCTGTTGCAAAAAGTAATCTACGTTTAAGTAAACCGATAAGGCAAACATTGCCACAGATGGGTCAGCAAACCGGCCCCCTCGATATTTCGACCCTGCCACAAGGAGTTCCCTAAGATGAAGAAGACTGGAAAGCGCGGCGGTTTCTCGCTGCTCGAATTGCTCGCCGTTGTTACCATTCTCGGCATTATCGCCTCGATCATCGTCCCTCGCGTGACGGTTTCGAGCACCACGGCTAAAGAGAAGGTACGTGCTCACCACGTAGCTACGATGAACGCTGCGTTCGAGCGTTACTACATTGAAGAGAACGCCTGGCCAACTGCGATCGCCACCCTTGTACCAGACTACCTACCAGATGGCGAGCCAGTCGACCCAACTGGCGTTGGGTACACCGTGAACAACACTAGCCACCGCGTTGAGTAATCGACACTCAGCGTGACAAGGAGATTGCAGATCGCGATGCGACGCAATTTGGAATATCGGCAAAAGGCTCGCCGCTGCTTGCAGTGGCGAGCCTTTAGTTTTTTGGAAGTGATTGCCGTGGTAACGCTCATCGGCATCGTTAGCCTGGCGGCGATTTCGCGCTTCGGTCACTCCTCCTTAGAGAACCTGAGTGCAGAGGGCTACGCCCGGCTCCTGCAGCGAGACCTCATGCAGGCTCGCCAAAGGACGGTTGCCACAGGCGATAACCACTATCTGAGCCTCACAACGATCGGCGGAGAGGTTACCACCTATACCATGTGGCGAAGAGCCAGTGGAGGTGACGTAGCGGTTGATCAGGCACGCACAACCCCTACTGGGCTAACCGTCACAGCTAGCCACACAACGCTGGAATTCGACTTCGACGGCTCGGCACTAGCCAGCTATGTCGTCACCGCCGCAGGACCCGACCGTTCGTGGCAAGTCTCGGCCATTCCCGCTACGGGACTGTGCCAAGTCGCGGACGTCAGTCCCTAGGTCGGCAATCTTGTCCAATACCTATTCTGACGGTTACTCGGGTCTGCGGACTTGGCGTTAAGAGGTGTCGGGAAGCCGACTTGAGCCTTCTGTGACCTACGCTTGTCATAAGACGTTGAGTTCTGTCAACGTGGTTCTGATGAAGACTGCCTCATGTTTCGACTTCGTAACAACCAACGCCAACAGGCCAAGCGTTCCGGTTTCTCTCTAGTTGAGATGATCGCCGCGACCGCCTTGGTCGCCGGTACGCTCGTTCCAGCACTGGCAGTGATGCGCGAGGCGATGTCGTTGAGTCGCGAGACACACCTGCGGAGCTTGTTGGCAAATTTCGCTGTCATGAAGTTGGAGGAGTGTTCCTCGGTCGCGATGCGGAATTGGACTAACGCCACTGATGATGGCGACTTGAGCGCCTACGGCTACAGCAACTTGAGTTTCACGATGGTGCGCTCGGACGACCCTGCGGATGGCGGTATGGTTGGTCAGCTTATGTCTATTAGCGTGACTGTCTTTGACGACCTCGACGGAGACCTAATCCCAGATACGGGGGAAACTCAGGTGCAGTTCCGCACCAAAATATCGAAACTACTTACCTACGAGAATGAAGAAGTCTAGCAACAACGCGAAACGAGGCTTCTCGCTGCTGGAACTGAGCATCGCGATGGCTATGATGGCTGCGCTTTCCGCGGCTAGCATGGTCCTGCTGCGCACTTCGCAGAATGCGTGGAATCGTCATCGCGACGATCATGAGAGATCACAAAGTGCTTCGGCGGCGTTGAGGCATATCGTTCGAAATGCTCGACAATCAGTAGCAGTAACGGCCATCACCTCGCCCACGAACAATTCAGGATCGCTCTCACTACAACGGTCAGACGGCGCGATTCTCGTTTGGAATCACGACGGAGTCAACGACCAAGTGAACTACGGGATCACGACCGCCAGTAGTTTGCTTTCCAACTATATTACTGCCTTAACCTTCACGGGATACAAGGCGGATGGGATATCTACCACCGAGGACGTCGATCTGATTCATATCGTCGAGTGTACCGTCACTTACGAACTTGATCGCCCGACTGGAACAACTGCCAAGCAACTGACCTCAAGAGCATGGCTGAGGTCCTGGTGACAACTAGAGAACCGATACGCATGAACCGTCTTTCACGACAAAACGGAGGACCCAGTCGTCTTCGCACCCCGGCACCACGCCGTGGGGCAGCGATGATGCTGTGTTTGTTTGTCGTTTTCATGGTCACGATGCTCTTGGTGCAAATCCTGAACACAATGACGAGCGATTTAGCTTTAATCCGTAGCACGATTGACCACGAGAGAGCACTTTACCTAGCCAATGCTGGGATTCATGAAGCAACCGCCATGGTGGAAGCAGACACGACTTGGCGAGGGGTTGTTTCCGAAGGAACTTACCCAAACCACGACTCTTACACGGCAACAGCCGTTGATGGAACCGACCCGTTTACTGTCTCGGTAACGTCGTCTGGCGCTTCGGGCGCAGTCACCAGAACCGTTACAGCAGTCCTTGAGTTCTAAATTCCCACTGGCAACTAACCAGAAACTGTAGAAAAACATGAGCGATCGCAGAGAACAAACTGATCGACGAGAAGAAGGCGAGCGGCGACGACCAAAACGACGCCAAGCTGGTGAAGAACAAATTCTGATCGTTGAACTCAATGGCTCCGAGCTGTTTGCGTGTCTCATGCAGCAGCAGGCTGGGGATTCTCCAGACCTTGTCAGTAGTTTCAACTTGACCTGGCGACGGGAATCCGCCGTACTCAATAGTGAGGCAGGGCTTGAGGAAATCACTGAGGGTATGCGTGTTATCGCGAAGCACTTCAAGCTAGTGACGACTTCTGTCCACTTTGTGCTTAGCGGCGAATACTGTGTAACTCGCGCCATTCGCGGCAGTAGTGATGATGTCAGGGCGGAACTGCAACGTATTAGCCAACGCAGCCGTCTGTATCTGTCGCTTGGACCTGGTGAGAAAGTTGTTGTCTCAAATACACGCACTCTCGACGCACGGCATCAGCACGCATTAGCCGCTGTCTGTAACGAGAAAACGCTCAAGACGATTCAATTGGCATCGGAAAGTGTTGGCTTGCAGATCGCGTCAATCGAACCGGCGCTTTCGGCAGCCAATCGCGCCGTGAGCCGTATCCCTGGCATTCCAGAGACGCCCTATCTGCTCATCCACCTCGATGATTCCTCGCCCGACATCGGGGTCTGCCAGCATGGGCAGCTACTGCTGGATTACCGTCCAGGAGGTCAGACGAGTCCCGACGAGCTTCCCGCGTTGCTGCTGGAGCATCGGAATCGATTGCAACGACATACGGGGCGACAACTGCAGCAAGCTCCTCCTGAGCTGACGACGGTTTACCTCTGCGGCCAAGATCGCGCGGTGAGCGAAGCAGTCACCGCTTTTGCAAAGCAAGGAGATTTCACGGCCATTCAAGCCGACTCTCAGTAAGTGCAAGCAACCTGGCAGCTAGTTCAGGGAGAGAGCGGTGAAGCAGGCGTTCCCTCGCTAGGAGCGTTATTGGGCAACCACTATCTGGCTGACGCTGACCGAGATGCCCCGAATCTGATGGAGCACATCATTGCCAGTACCCAAGAGCCTCTCAAACCGACGCTCATTCGGTCCGCGATACCACTTGCAGCCATGCTGCTGCTAGCAATTGGCATGTTTGTCATCAACTTCAACGAACAGGGCAAACTGACTCAGCTTGAGGCGGAGTACAGCAAGCTAGAGCCTGTCGAGATGCGTGCCAAGGAACTGCGGCTTCAGTTGCTAAGAACTGAATCGAAGGCAGTCGAGATGGAAAAGGTCGCCTCCCAGTTGAATCGACCTTTAGGAAGCGAAGCCCTGAAACAGCTGGGGAATTGCATGCCCAGTGACGTTTGGCTTCGGCGACTGACGCTTGAGAATGGCAAGTCCATCCAGCTAGACGGCAGCAGCTTCCTGCCTGCTGGCGTGTACGACTTTGTTCGCTGGTTGGAACAAGCCCCTGGCTTTGACGAGGTTGCTCTCAAAGCGACTCGTCCGACTTCCTCCGAAGCAGGCCCTGTTACTGGCTTCACGCTCGAACTGGAAGTCGTTGACCTTAACGATCAGGCTGAGATTACCGCAGAAAAGGTGGCAAGCAATGAATAGTTCCCTAATCCGCAAATTTTGCGAATCCCGATACCGTTGGCCAATCGTTGCAACAGCCACCCTGTTGGTGGGCCTCGTGACGCTGCTGCCACTTGCCGATGTCTATTCTGAGAAAAGAGAGGCTTGTAACGTTCTTAAGGACAAATTGGATAGTGCCCGTCAGACGGCCAAGACGCTTCCGAAGTTTGAGGAACGTGTCGAAAAGGTCGCTCAGGAATTGGAGGCCCTGGAAGCAAGAGGTGTCGGCGAAGAACGCATCGGAGACTTGCGGAACCGCATCATTAAGCTTGCCCGTGATAACAACTGCCAAGTCCGTAAGATTGAGATGGGCTCACCGCTCAGACGCATTTGGCTAAAGGATGCCGACGTGCTTGAAACGCAAGCCGTTTCAAAAAGTGCAAAAGGCAAGACACCTTTCGAGTTGGTTCGGCGCACGATGGTTCTTGCTGTTGACGGCAACATGGCTGACCTTGAGCTGTTGCTAGAGAAGATTCAGGAGGAGAAAACCTTAGCTCACCCACAACGCTTGAGCCTCAACCATACCGGACGAGGGGCAAAAACCGTTGGAATGGAAATTGAACTCCTCCTGTTTGATTTGACCAGAAAAAGGAAGACGTAGATTTAAGTTAACGGAGTGTTAAGCCCCCAACAGATGACAGGCAACCCGTTTTCAGTGGTGGCACACAAAGTTTACAAGCTCGAAGTGTAATCAACTCAGGAAGTACAACTCGCTATGCCTTTTCGCCTGATTGCCCTATCAGGCGAAATCAGAGTCAAAACGAAACGCAACGTTCTCTGGTATTTGAGGACGATGCAACTTGGGGCAGTGTCAAGGAGGACACATGCTCGACATTGATAAAACTATTCTAAGGAGAGTTCCGAGACCGTCGCCTCGACGGTTTGCGGTCTGCGCTATCCTAATAGTATTCGGGTGCACGCTCTTCGCCCCGGACTGCAACGCACAAGCGCTTCAACCTCCACAGAACGGGCGATCCGCGGACAAGTTGCCCGCACAAGTCGTAGCTGAGAAGGTCGAAAGCCTCCCCGAGCAGAAGGATTCAGAACCTCAACTGACTCTCGATGAGGCTCTGGCGAGGCGAGGAGACCTCACACTGCGGGGTGCGAATTCCAGCATCGAGAACGCACTGTTTGCCATCAGTGAAATCTGGAAGGTGAATATCGTTGTCGGCAAGGATGTGAAGGGAAGCGTTACAGGGACTTTTAAGCAGACGCCGCTTCGCGAGATTCTCGACTCGATTCTTCTAGCCAATGGTTACTCCTATCGGGCCATCGGCGATAGCATCACGGTTCTGCCCGCCAGAGAAGTTGGGAGTGCGAACCCACTTTTCAGTGAGTTGGCAATCCCCATTCAGCACGGTGATCTCAAAGAGTTGGTCGAAGCGGCTCAACTCTTGACGAGTACTCAGGGTAAGGTCCGCGCACTCAACTCTTCTCGCAGTATTCTTGTAATCGATTATTCTGACCGAGCCGAGAAGATCGCCGCCTTTATCGAGAAAATGGAAGATGCAGCTTCCCGAGTGGAACCCACGCAAGTTGCACCGGATGGTTCGATTGAACCAGTACCAAGCCAACTGGAAGTCGCCTACTTCCACACGCAGTACGTTGCCGCAGAGACTGTCAGAGCCCCACTCCTGGCCGTCATGAGTACCCAAGGTCGCGTTGAGGTAATGACGGCTGAAAACCGCTTGATTGTGGTCGACACAGCAGATCGCCTGGAGATGGTGCGACGCGTCTTGGCTCGCATTGATCGCCCTCGTCCGCAGGTGCGGATCACGGCTCTTATTTATGACTTGAGCCTTGAGGATGTTGAGCAACTTGGCCTGAACTGGAACAGTGGCGGTAAAGGTAATTCCTTAGGTGCTGAAGGCGGACCGAATCAGCTTCTACAACTCGATACGACAACGCTTGCTCCCTTCACCGCGGGCGGAGCTGGTGGGGCACTGACAGTGCAAAGCCTGACCCGCAACTTTGACATTACCGCAGTAGCGCTGGCTTTACAGAACGCGAATGACGCCCGGCTGTTGGCAGATCCCAACGTTACGGTCATGGACAACGAAGTGGCGGAATGGAAAAGCGTTTCGGAAATTCCCTTCCAGCAAGCAACACAAACAGAGTTTGGTGGCAACATTGGCACGACAGCCTTCAAGGAAGCCGGTATCACGCTGAAAGTGCAGCCGACAATTGCAGCCGACGGTACTGTGGAGATGCTGATCGAGCCTGAATTCAGTCGACTCGCGGGTTTTACTCCTCAAGAGAACCAGCCGATTATCGATACACGGAAGACCAGCACGACCGTGCGTGTGGCAAATCGTCAGACGCTGGTGCTCAGTGGCCTACGGCAACGGAGCGACACGGGTGAGTTCAATGGCATCCCCTTCTTGAAAGACATCAAAGGAATCGGTCCCCTGTTCCGATCGCGTGACACGCTCGTTCGGGAAAGCGAACTGATTGTGTTCATCATGCCAGAGATCGTCGGCTACGAAGATCCGCTCGACGCCCGCCAGTATCAGGCTCTCGACACGGTGAACTGCCGCCTCGCCCGTATTCCCGAGGCTGAAGGGTGCCCTTCGGACGGTCAAGGCTGCAGCGATTGCGTTGGCGACTGGGGAGACGAGCACCTAATCCAGCTTCCACCCGTCGAACAAGAGCCCGCCATGGAAGTGCCTGTCTCCGACGTTGGCCCGATGCGACAGAACTACGAAGCGCGCTTCCGGGCGAATGCCCCCAGCCAATTGCAGGGAAGGCTTACTGATCGCTCCACAGAGAAAGACCCCGCTCCCGCTAAGCGGAGTATCTGGCAACGAATGAAGGGCTCGTAACGAATCTGCGGCCTAAGGTGTACTCAGCCGAGGGACTACGGCTCTGTTTTTCTCCCTTGTTTTCTAGGGTCTTTCTAACACCCGCAGCTGAGAGAGCTACCTTTGAGTAGCTAAATCCCTCAAGTCGGTTCCGCTTTTGGATCCGTATGTCGGATGAGACGACGTTCAAGGCATAATCTTATGAGACAGTCCCCAATCTCACTTCCGCTCTTATTGCTTCCTCTTGCGATGCAGGGTTGCAGCGAGGCGGAACCGTCTGCCGTGGTCGCACCACCAGTGGCAGCAGTCGCGACACAAAGCACTGCACCCCCTAAGCAACAGGCCAAGCCTGCTTCTTCCAAAAAGAAGAGTGACGCTCCAAAAGGCAAGGAACTGAAGGGCACCGACCAGCCGGCTAAGGTGGAGAAGAAGGCGGATTACGCGCCTCCGTTTCCTGACCGTGTCGAAATGTTTGCCGCTCCACGCCGCAATGGAGCCCTCAAGAACAACAATGGCGAACAGGGTGAAGCCGTCGAACTGATGGGCTTCTCGACGCTCGACAAACCCCGCGCATTGCTACTGCTCAATGGGGAAGTCTCGACGCTTGCTGAGGGTGACAAAGTTGGCGAGCTCGAAGTGGTTTCCATTCAGCCGCCCACGAAAGTGGTTCTCCAGCAAGGGCGTCAACGGACGCAATTGTCGCTAGACAATTAGTTGGGATGACTGTTCGCTTTAGACGTGATTCAACTTGTTCAGCCCGTTGTACGCTGCCACCTTGTAGCACTCGGCTAACGTTGGGAAGTTGAACACGTTGTTGATGAAGAACTCAGCCCTGCCGCCTAGAGTCATCACGGCTTGGCCGATATGGATGAGCTCTGTTGCTCCGGTCCCAATCGTGTGCACGCCCATGATTTCGTGCGTGTCTTGGTGGATCAAGAGCTTGAGCATCCCCAGGTCGTCACCGATGAGTTGGCCACGGGCGATTTCGCGATAGTGGGCGATACCTGCTTCGTAAGGGATGCCTTCTTCAGTGAGTTGCTCTTCCGTCTTGCCGACCATCGAGATCTCTGGCACAGCATAGATGCCGTAAGGAAAGAGCGAGGTGTTGTAATTACCCACATCGCACTGACCAAAAGCGTGGCAGATGGCCCGGCGGCCCTGTTCCATTGAAGTGGAGGCTAACGCCGGGAAACCAATCACGTCGCCGGCGGCATAAACGTGGTCGACGTTCGTTTGGTAGTCATCATTGACGTGCAGGCGCTCACGATCATCGAATTCAATGCCAACTTTTCCTAGTCCTAAAGCACCGCAGACGCCCTGTCTCCCGACGGCATAAAGCAAAGTTTCCGCCCGTAGTGTTTTGCCTGATTCAAGTTGCGCTTGCACGAGCGTGTGCGAGGTTCCGTTTTCGACATGAACTTCTTTGATCTCTTCAACTTTCTCACCCAAGCGCAGCGTGACGCTCTTTTGTCGTAAGAAGTATTGAAATGCGTCACAAATCTCTCGATCAAGGAAGCCGAGCAATCGGTTGCGGCCTTCGACCAGCGTCACACGCACACCGAGCGTCGACATGATGCAGGCATATTCAGTGCCGATGACGCCACCACCAACTACGATCATTGTCCTGGGAAGGCGATCCAGCTTGAGAATTTCGTCGCTTGTGAGGATCGAATGCTCGTTGAACGGAATGTGGCTTGGGCGGGCAGGGCGGGTTCCGACAGCAATGAGAAACTGGTCTGCGGTGATGACTTCCGAGTTGTCTGGACCATGCACCACCAATTCATTAGGCGATTGAAACTCCGCTCGACCCCAGATCAGTTCGACATGATTTCGTTCGAACTGGCTACGAATTACGTCCCACTCGTGCCTGATCACTTGTTGCGAGACGGACGCAAGGTCGGCAACCGTGATTTCGCTCTTGACCCGCGTCGTGTTCCCAAACAGGCCCTTTCGGTTGGCTCCGGTGAGGTGAAGCGCCGCTTCACGGAGCGCCTTCGAGGGGATCGTCCCCGTATTGATCTGGGCCCCACCCAAGACGGCATTTTTCTCAATGATTGCGACCCTCTTGCCGAGTTTGGCCGCTTGGATCGCGCCCTTTTGGCCCGCGGGACCGGTTCCGATGACAATGCAGTCGTAGTGTTTCATGGCGAAGCGATCTCGGCGAATTCGAGGAATGGCTGTGGTTAAGAGCGTCTCGTAGGACCATCGACCCCAAACATGACAACTCTCTAGTCGGTCCGCCTGTGCCGTTATTACCCTTAGGGTAGCGAGGCGAACCCTGACGGCGTACAACGACTGTAAGGATTGTAGTCCGTTTCTCACATTCATCGACCCTAGAATGATGTCGCTTTTTGCTGCCCAAGAGGAAGAGAACCGCCAGAGCGTGATGCCGTTGGCGGCACGGATGCGTCCACGCACGCTCGACGAATTCGCAGGACAGCAGCATTTTCTCGGCGAAGGCAAACTGCTGCGGCGACTGATTAAAGCGGATCGACTCTCTGCGGTGATCTTCTTCGGCCCCCCCGGCACTGGGAAAACCACCCTGGCTCATTTGCTGGCGAGTTCAACGCAACAGCGATTCCGCCAGTTGAATGCTGTCAGTAGCGGCGTGAAGGAGCTTCGCGAAGTTCTTGACGAGAGCCGAGATTCGGTCGCTTCTGGCGGATCGCGAACATTGCTGTTTATCGATGAGATCCATCGCTTCAACCGATCCCAGCAAGATGCTTTATTGCCCGATGTCGAAGCGGGCAACGTGGTCTTGGTGGGAGCAACCACGTCGAACCCCTTCTTCGCCGTCAACGATGCGCTGGTGAGCCGGAGTCAAGTATTTGAGTTCCACCCGCTCACCGAAGACGACGTGTTTGGGCTGTTGAACCGAGCACTAGCGGACGGAGAGCAAGGCTTAGGCAAGATTTCCGTCGAAGCCCATCCTGAGGCTCTTGAGTTCCTCGCCAAAGTCTGCGACGGTGACGCGCGACGGGCGTTGAGTGCCCTGGAAGTCGCGGTACTGTCCAGCAGCGAGCGTCCCGTCGAACTCAACTTGGAGCTCGCGGCTGAATCGGTCCAACGCAAAGCCATTCAATACGACGCTAGCGGCGACAGCCACTACGACGCGGCTAGCGCTTTGATCAAGAGCATCCGCGGAAGTGATCCTGATGCGGGCCTGTACTGGCTGGCTCGAATGATTGAAGGGGGCGAGGATATTCGCTTTCTCTGCCGCCGGCTGGTGATCCTCGCCAGCGAAGACATCGGCAACGCAGACCCTCGCGCACTACCGCTCGCCGTGGCGACGATGCAGGCTTGCGAATTCGTCGGTTTGCCGGAGTGTCAATTGAATCTTTCGCAATGCGTGACCTATCTGGCTTGTGCCCCGAAATCGAATGCGGCGACCGTTGCGATTGGCGAAGCTCGTACCGACGTCCGTGAGGGACGATTAGTGCCCGTACCGATGCACCTGCGCGATGGGCATTACGCAGGTTCGAAGCGGCTGGGGCATGGCCAAGGGTATGAATACGCCCATAACGCGGAGGACGGTATCGCTTCGCAGGACTATCTGGGCGTAGAAAGGGAGTATTACCGTCCGGTGGATCGCGGCTTCGAGAAAGAACTTCAGGAACGCGTCGCAGCGATTCGCGCGAAGTTAGCGGCGGCGAAGTCAAACGAAATGGAACGCTAGTTTTCGGCCACGGATTTCACGGATGACGCGGATTTGTTTTTACAGGAGGAAACGGAGGGTACTGAGTGCGAAGTCTCATATCTAAACCTCTCCGCTATCTCTGCTTCCTCCTGTTCAATAATATCCGCGTCATCAGTGAAATCCGTGGCCAAAGCTCAGCCCTTTTGCTGTGAGTAATCTGCCTATGTCTAGCGATATGATCTCTGCTCCCTTCGACGCGGACACAACCGGTATTATTCTTGTTGATCACGGGTCGCGTCGTGCCGAAAGCAACGAACTACTTCTCGAAGTCGTTGCTGCCTACGACAACTCTTCCGATTGGAGAATCGTTGAGCCAGCGCACATGGAACTTGCCGAGCCTTCGATTGAAACCGCGTTCGGACGCTGTCTCGAGCGAGGGGCCGAGCGAGTTGTCGTGTTCCCCTACTTTCTATCACCGGGGCGGCACTGGAATAGCGACATCCCCCGTTTGGCTGGCGAAGCCTCGCAGAAGCATGGCAATATTCCTTACGTGGTGACTGCACCGCTAGGTCTGCACGAACTGATGATGCAAGTCATTAGCGACCGCATCGATCATTGCCTCCAGCGCGTTAAGGGCGTCGCAGACTCGTGCGACGTTTGTAGCGAATCGACTGGGTGCAAATACGCCGCCGAAGGGTAAGATGTGTTGCTCGTCCAATCGCGGCGAAGTTGCCGGCTTCTAGGCCCATTGGCTAGCACAGTAACACCTCGCTAACGCTTTGCGCTGCGAGAAAGCTTTCTAGACAAAGGATGAATTGGTGAAGCCTTTCGAATCTTTGCTACGTGCTTTTCTTGATCTGCACCCCGAAGATGCGGCAAGGTCGTTTGAAACGATCGAGTTCCACGAAGCACTACGACTGTTCAAGAAACTCCCCAATAGCGTGGCCGCGTCCTTGCTTGAGCGGCTGAACTTAACCGTCGCTGCACGTATCTTGGAGAAGCAAGATACTCACAGAGCCGTGGAATTACTGTCCGCGATTCCCACTCGTCAGGCGTCTTCGCTGACGCACTTAATGGACGACGCCCAAAAGGCATTGATCCTCGAATCGTTGCCGGAGTCAGAGGCGCGTATACTCCGGGAACTTGACGCTTACGCACCCGAAACTTCCGGTGGCATGATGGAGCCGGGTGTCGTTTCGCTCTCGATTGATCTGACGGCTCAACAAGCGATCGCAGCAATTCGAAAAGCTCCGCGAGAAGCGCTTCATTATCTGTATGTCACAAATCGTAAGGGAGAGTTATCCGGCGTTCTCAATATGCGAGATTTGCTCCTCGCAGCACCGCGCGATCTGATTGAACCACTGGTGAAGCGTGATATCGTTGCGATTCCCGACACGATGGATCGAGAAGAGGTCGTCACGCTGATGCAGGATCGCAGGTTCCTCGCATTGCCTGTGGTCGACTTCGAGGGTCGACTTATCGGAGTTGTGAAACATGATGAAGCATTGCAGGCCGTGCAGCTCGAAGCGTTTGAAGACCTCCAAAAGATCGTCGGTGCCGGAGCCGAAGAGCGAGCTATGTCACCCGTCCGCACGGTCGTCCGCAGCCGATTACCGTGGCTGTTTGTCAATCTACTGACGGCATTTATGGCCGCGGCGGTGATTGGCTTGTTCGAAGGGATCATCGCTAAGGTAGCAGCGTTGGCGGTGTTGATGCCCGTTGTGGCTGGGCAAGGTGGTAATACCGGCTCTCAATCACTGGCTGTGGTGATGCGTGGTCTAGCGCTCCGCGAAATCATTCCTGGTGTCGAGAAGAAAGTCATCCGTAAAGAATTGATTGGCGGACTGGTCAACGGTGTTTCGATAGCCTTGGTTACCGCTGTCGCAGTTTTCGGCTGGAGAATTCTGAAAGGCGATCCCTTGGAGGCGTGTACCGGGCTGTCGCTGGTCATTGGCCTCTCAATGATCGTCAACATGGGAACGGCCGCTCTGTCGGGAGCAGTGATTCCGCTTGTGCTCAAATCACTCGGTCGCGATCCGGCACAGTCGGCGTCGATCTTTCTGACCACCGTGACCGATATCGTGGGCTTCGCTTCGTTCTTAGGTTTTGCCGTCCTCTTCTCGGGGATGATCATGTAGCCAAAAGGAGCTGCTAGCAAGATTCGCTGCAAGAGACAGTGGCTTTGGCTTACATGTTAGTTTCTTCCGGTTAGGAAAACTTTAACTCTTAGTGCCTAACGTCCGATACCAGTCCGTAGACCCATTCTATGCGCTGGAGTCACGGACGATGGAACGTACCAAACTGCCTTTACTGCTAGCACTCACTTCGCTTTTTCTCTCTGCCGGCACGTTCGCGGCTGAGCCGTTTGTGCCGGGTACTGGCGTCAAAGTTGAGCGTTTGGGGGACGACTTCGAGGATGCGAATTGGAAGTACACGATGAATGGCAGCAAGGCCAGTCACGAGCAAGATAAGAAGCAACGAGCTCCAGGCGGTTTCTCACACAACAAACGTTGGTACGAGAGCGCGTTACGCGGACAGCCGGATGTCGTCCAACGGATCGCGACTCCACCTGGTGGTATGGCTGGAAGTGAAGGCTCGCTGCTGATGGCGACACGGCTATCAGGAATTCCTGGGAAGCTTGCCGGCGAGCAGATGCAAGACGACCTGATTATGGGCGTGCAAACGAGGCTCGGTCGACCAATTCATGTTTCCTGGCAGCCAAGTGCGACCGTTCGTGTCTATTTGCCAGAATTTCATCGCTGGG
The DNA here is from genome assembly GCA_040218535.1 of Lacipirellulaceae bacterium. Classification (NCBI taxonomy): domain Bacteria; kingdom Pseudomonadati; phylum Planctomycetota; class Planctomycetia; order Pirellulales; family Lacipirellulaceae; species Lacipirellulaceae bacterium. The sequence goes on from JAVJRG010000005.1 coordinate 1,619,567, forward strand.
AAAATCGCACCGGTGCGAGCTTTGGCTTCCGCGGCGATGTTCGTGGAAGCAACGCCGATGGGGATATGGAGCCCTATTGGCCCGGGTTCTTCATTTTGTTCCGCAGCGAATCGGACCGTCGTTTCAAAGAAGATTACGCACAACTAAGCGTTCGCGCCCGAAAGAATGGCCGTGACGTGCCAGGCCCGAAGATTTACGAGCATGGTTGGTGGACCCTCGGCATGTCCTACACGCCTGATGGGCAAGTCCATTACTACGCCCGCGAAGGAATCGGTGACTTGACTGAGGATGACCACCTCTTCAGTAGTTTTCCTTACAACTCGAAGGTGAAGTATCTCGACAGCATTTTCTTTAACGTCGCGAACTGGGAAAACGGCAAGAACTGGTCAACGCCTTGGGTGATTGACGACCCGAAAGTCTTCGTGATTCCGCCGAAGGGGCAAACCGTGGCTGATTTGCAGCGTCGCGGGGCAAAGTCTCAGACCGCGCGTCGCCGAACCGGGTTGCAGTCGTTCTTCGATAAGTTCCGGTAAGCTTTGTTGGTAATGTTTTTTGTCAGCGAATTAACCGAATCGCACGAATGACTCGCGATTTGGGTTATCATCAGCGCTATGGTGAATCAAATAGCGTCTGAAACTCCTTGGCAATTTGCAATCGACGTGGGCGGTACGTTCACGGACTGCTTGGCGACGGCCCCTAGTGGCGAGCAATTCCGCCATAAGCTGCTAAGTTCAGGCGTTATGAAAGGGGAAATCGGGGAAGGCTCGAGCGTGGGCTCGATCGTTGATAATGCCCGCCGGAGTGATCCCGCCAACTTCTGGGATGGAGCGACCTTTGCCTTACTCAGCGAGAACGGTGAGGTGACGGTAGAGCGACAAGTCACTCGGTTTGATCGTCAGCGAGGTGTTTTCGAACTTTCCAAGTCGCTCGACGAGTTGCCAACGGCTTCTTTTCGCTACGAGCTTCGACACGATTACGATGCACCGGTCTTGGCGATTCGCTATCTGCTCGGCCTGCCGGCAAACGCTACGCCGCCACCTGTTGTGCTTCGGCTCGGAACCACCCGCGGCACGAATGCCTTGCTCACGCGGACGGGCGCCAACTCGGCACTTGTCGTGACCAAAGGCTTTGGTGACGTTTTGCGAATTGGCTATCAAGACCGACCGAAGCTCTTCGAGTTGGCGATCAAGAAACGCAAGCCACTGACGGAACGGTCCGTTGAGATCGACGAGAGGGTATCTGCCGATGGTGAAACACTCCGTGAACTAGATCCCCAGAAAGTTCGACAGCAGCTTACCGCACTCAAAGAAACTGGCATCGGGTCGTTAGCGATTTGCTTGATGCACGCCGACTTGTATCCGCAGCATGAGCTCGTGGTCGAAGAGATTGCTCGTGAGATTGGCTTCACAGAGATTAGCCGGTCTAGCGAGGTCTCGCCACTCGTGAAAATGGTCGCCCGTGCCGAAACCACTTTGGTCGATGCCTACCTGAACCCCGTCCTTAGAACCTACTTTGCCAAGCTCCAAAAGGAACTGCCAGGAAGCAAGATCCGTCTGATGACTTCTGCTGGCGGGCTCACGAGCATCGAAAGCTTCCGCGGTTGCCAGAGCGTTCTCTCTGGTCCAGCAGGTGGTGTTGTTGGATATGCGCAGGCCGCTGAGCAAGCCGGCTATTCGAAAGCGATCGGCTTCGACATGGGTGGTACGAGTACGGATGTTTCTCGATATGCAGGAGAGTATGAGCAAGAGTTTGAGAGCGATAAGGCAGGCGTCAGGTTAATGACGCCGACGCTGGCGATCGAGACCATTGCCGCGGGGGGCGGTTCGGTGTGCTGGTTTGATGGCGTGAAGTTGCGAGTTGGCCCAGACAGCGCCGGTGCTGATCCGGGTCCCGCCTGTTACGGTCGTGGCGGGCCGTTGACGGTGACGGATGTTAATCTCGCGTTGGGCCGTGTTCTCGTGCACCGCTTTCCGTTTCAGTTGGACAAAATGGCCTCCCTCAATGCGCTGGATGCTATCTCACGGCAAGTAGAAGCGCAGACTGGCGAAAGACTAACAGTCCAAGACCTCGCCGAAGGCTTCTTGAAGATCGCCAATACGAATATGGCTGGGGCGATTCGCAACGTCACCATCGCCAAAGGCGTACAACCGGATGAGCATTTACTGGTGGCGTTTGGCGGAGCGGCGGCCCAACATGCGTGTGCCGTGGCGGATGACTTGGGTATTCGAGAAATCCTGCATCATCCCGACGCAGGGATTCTTAGCGCTTACGGCATCAGCGTCGCTGAGGAAGTTCGCCACTCAACGCGAGGGCTTTGGCAGTCGTTGGCCATGCTCGATGAATCAGACTTACAGGAAATCTTCAGTGGGCTTGCCGAGTCGCCAACACAAGAGTTTGCGGCGGAAGGAGTCGAACGCGATCGCCTAGAGTTCCATCCCTACTTAGAGGTCCATTACACGGGCTCCGACGCAAAGCTGATGATTCCCTATAAAGCTTTTGACACCATACGAACGCAGTTTGAGGAGCTCCATCAGAAGCAGTTCGGCTATTTGCATCGTGATCGCCCCTTGCACATTGCCAGTACAAGACTAGAAGTTCGCTTGCCAGCATTGCGTTTGGAATCAGAGATCGAAAACCTACGCTCCGAGATCAGTGAGCCATCTTCCTGCGAGATCTTCTTTCACGGACGACTTCTCGAGGTTCCCGTTTACGAGAGAAAGACGCTCGCGACGGGCACACGCATTGATGGTCCTGCGCTGATTGCTCAAGAGCACACACTCGTTGTCGTTGACCCAACTTGGCGGGCTCAAGTCTTGGAGAGAGGTGAGCTGCTGCTATCCAAAGACTCGGACGCTGGACAGGAACTTCACAGAGCTGAGTCACAAGCAGTCGAGCTGGAGATCTTCAACAATCTGCTCGTCGGCGTAGCGGAACGGATGGGGAATGTTCTGCGACGGACGGCAGTTAGCGTGAACGTGAAGGAGCGGCTCGACTACAGTTGTGCGGTGTTCACCGGCGAGGGAAAACTTGTAGCCAACGCTCCACACGTGCCTGTGCATTTGGGCGCTATGGGAATCACCGTGCGGAGCATCTTGGCAGACAATCCGAATCTGCAACCCGGCGACGTATTCATCTCAAATGACCCCTATCGTGGCGGTTCGCATTTACCCGACATCACGATGGTGCTTCCCGTCTATGATGAGGTCACGGGCGAGTTGCTCTTTTGCACGGCGTGTCGCGCTCATCACGCAGAAATTGGTGGGGTGCAGCCCGGATCGATGCCGCCAAATTCAACGAAGCTGGCTGAGGAAGGAGTGCTCATCAGTAACTTTCTCTACCGTCGGAACGGGCGAGTCTTTGAGAGCGAACTTCGCGACCTTTTTGTTAGTGCTAGATATCCGTCGCGAAATCCGAATGAGAATCTGGCCGATCTAGCGGCCCAAGCTGCCGCGGTGGAGCGTGGTGCTAATGAACTCAAGCAAGTTGTTCGAGAACATGGCAAGCAAAAGCTGCTAGATCAGATGCAAGCGGTGCAGCGTGCTGCGGAGCAAAAGGTCCGCCAATCGCTTGCCGGTTTCGCCGCGGGGCAGTATGAGTTCAAAGATTTCATCCAGACAGCCTCAGGGGAGAGTGTGCCAATCAAAGTGATGGTCACTTTGCACGGCGAAGACGCAAGCGGTGCGGCTGCCGTGTTCGATTTTGCAGGGACGGGCGGGGTGGTTGAGGGAAACTTAAACGCCAATCGCGCTATCGTCACAGCAGCAGTACTTTACATCTTGCGACTGTTGGTCGATGAAGACATCCCGCTGAACGAAGGTGTGCTCGATGCCGTCGAAATCGTCCTGCCAGAGTGCTTGCTCAATCCTCCGGCAAGCGAAATCCCAGGCGATTCTCCTGCCGTTGCTGCTGGGAATGTAGAGACCTCTCAACGCATCGTCGACGTGCTATTGGGAGCATTCGGCATCGCCGCTGCCAGCCAGGGAACGATGAACAACGTGCTATTTGGCGACGAGACGTTTGGCTACTACGAAACGCTAGGCGGCGGCAGTGGCGCGACGCGAAACGCAGCCGGGGCGGACGCTGTCCAAGTCCACATGACCAACACACGGAGTACAGACCCGGAGATTCTCGAACGCCGCTTACCCGTCCGACTTTGGGAAATGAGAATTAGAGAAAAAAGCGGTGGAGCGGGTAAGCATGTGGGCGGCAACGGCATGCGACGAAAGTTGGAATTCCTCAAGCCGCTCAAGCTTTCACTCATCACAGGACGCCGTGGTCCGCGTCCGCCGTTTGGATTGGATGGCGGCAGCGCAGGGGAGTGCGGTCGAAATCGCCTGGCAGACCGTGACGGAAACGTTGAAAAACTACCGGGTATCTGCGAACGTGAGATTGAAGCGGGCGATGTCCTGGAGATCGAGACTCCCGGAGGTGGGGGCTTTGGTGAACCGAGATAGGGCAGTCGTGCCTTGTTATGGCAAACCAATGTGAGAGAATAAAGCTATGAGCAAGAACGCGAATGATCTATCTGAACTCCAGGCCGAGCAAGAAGCATGGCTACGTGAAGTCGACCGTTGGTACGAACTGCTGCGTCCCAAATTATCACATATTGACCCACACGACTTACGTATGATCTTGCGCTCTTTCTTACAACCAGATAGCGTCCCACGTCGCTGGTTATTAAGAAAAAACGAGGAGGGCAGATATGTCTTCTGAGTCCGCTTCTTGGGAAGACGAGATCCTTCAAAAACTTGCGAATGCTTTGGCTGACTCGAAGTTGGAAGCGATCGTGATCGGTAACTCAGCAGCAGCGTTACAGGGAGTACCAATAACGACTCAGGATATCGATCTCTTTGTTCGTGACACTAAAGTGAACCAAGAAAAAATCAAGAGCTTGGTAGTAGCACTAGGTCCAGGCGTTGTGGCTTCGCGCCCCTTCGAACCGTCAAGCAAAATGATAAGGATCGAAGGATTGGCTTTTGATATCGATATTGTTTTTGAGCTTTCGAGTCGCGTGAAATTCGAATCTCTGCGTTCTCGGGCTTCAGAAATTCCGATTGGCTCTGGCAAACTAAAGGTTGCTGATCTCAGTGATGTGGTTGCGGCAAAAAAGGCTGCGAACCGGCCGAAAGACGTAGCGAGTTTGCCAATCCTAGAGCATGCGTTAGAAGTTCGTCGCGAGATGAAGGACGATGAGACGAACGGTTAAAGCGACTCCACGGTCCTTCTTTTTGTTTTCCAGTGGTAGAGCTTTGGGATTCGCATCGAAAGATCCGCTCACTACGAAGGTAGGGGTTGTCGGAGCCGCCAGAACCGCTGATAATTCGCGATTCAGTCACACGAAGCTCATCCCAGGCAACCGAGGTACCCAACATGCCCCGCAATCGTACTTATGACAACGCCGCCGAGGCTATCGGCGAGACACCGATGATTCGGATTAATCGCCTTGTGCCCGAGGATCACGCGACGGTGTTCGCCAAGTGCGAGTTCTTCCAGCCGCTGAACAGCGTGAAGGATCGTATCGGTGCAGCGATGATCGCAGCCGGTGAAAAGGACGGCAAAATCAATGCTGAGACGCACGTCATCGAGCCGACCAGCGGCAATACGGGGATTGCTCTGGCCTTTGTCTGCGCTGCGAAAGGTTACCGTCTGACACTCACCATGCCGGAGTCGATGTCCGTCGAACGTCGCGCTCTGCTCAAAGCGATGGGGGCTGAGTTGGTCCTCACGCCGGCTGCAGGCGGAATGAAAGCGGCTATTGCGAAGGCGGAGGAACTGACCAACAACGGTGAAAATACTTTCATGCCGCAGCAGTTTGAGAATCCGGCCAACCCGGCCATTCATGAAGCGACGACGGGTCCGGAGATTTGGGCCGACTCCGGTGAGAACATCGACGTCATGGTCGCAGGTGTGGGGACGGGTGGCACAATCACTGGTAGTTCGCGCTTCCTGAAGAGTAAGAACCCGAATTTTCTTTCCATCGCGGTTGAGCCCACGGACTCGCCTGTGATCTCCGGTGGCGACCCAGGTCCGCATAAGATTCAAGGAATTGGTGCCGGCTTTATTCCTGGCAACCTTGACACTTCGCTGGTTGATGAAACCATACAAGTAAGTAACGAAGAAGCCTTCCAGTGGTCACGTCGATTGGCCAAAGAGGAGGGCATCATGGCCGGTATTTCCAGCGGAGCGAACATTTGTGCCGCCGCTAAAGTTGCCGCTCGACCAGAGATGAAAGGCAAGCGGATCGTGACGATTATGTGCAGCCTTGGTGAACGCTACTTGAGTACTCCGTTGTTTGAAGGGCTCACAGGCTGATATGCCAAGGAAAGTTCGCGAACTCGTGCGAGATCTCCTTGACGCCGGTTTTACTGAACGAGGCGGAAAAGGTAGTCACCGGAACTATTCTCACCCGAACGTCAAGAAACCGATTACCGTTTCGGGTAAAATGAATGCAGATGCCAACCACTACCAAGAGAAGGCCGTTTCACGAGCAATCGAGGAGTCCAAGTCATGAAAGAAAGCGCTCGCTATGTAAAGATCGTCGAGTGGTCTGACGAAGACAATTGCTACGTTGGAAGTTCACCAGGCTTACTTTATGGCGGATGCCACGGCAACGATGAGAAGCAAGTCTTTGAGGAGCTGTGCCAAATCGTTGAAGAGACGATCGAAATCTACCATCAAGACGATAAGCCATTGCCTCCTCCCACTTCCGGGCGAGACTTTGCGAACAGGATGCAAGACGTCGCATGACAGCCTCATCCCCTGACGGAATTCCCCCGACCGAATCCACGCTACTCGAACTACCCATCGTTGATCCGCAACCGCCGCGTCAACGGCTTCCTGAATGGTTGCGCGTAAACCTTCCTGCGGGGCTTGGGCAGCAAGTCTTCAATGGGACGGATACCGCGGTTCACGGTAACTCCTTGCATACCGTTTGCGAGGAAGCCCGCTGCCCGAATATTCACGACTGTTGGGCCCGTGGTACGGCGACGTTTATGATCGCTGGGCAGAGCTGCACCCGCGGCTGTCGGTTCTGCTCTGTCGAGACGCTGAAAGCCCCGCCTCCTCCAGAGACAGAGGAACCCGAACGCTTGGCGGACGCGGTTGAGGGATTACAGCTCGACCACGTTGTGATTACCGTCGTCAACCGCGATGATCTGCCTGATGGTGGAGCAGGGCACTATCGAGATTGTGTCGAGGCGGTCCATGCCCGACTGCCCGAAACGACGATCGAACTTCTTTCCAGCGACCTTGACGGAAACTGGAAAGCATTGGAGCTCTTGCTCGAGAACTCTCCGCTTTCGGTATTCGCTCACAATGTTGAGTGCGTTGCGCGGTTGGACTCCCTCGTCCGCGACCCGCGGGCATCGTTTGCTCAAAGCTTGGAAGTCTTGAGACAAGCGAAGCAACTCGCACCAGAAATCGTTACGAAGAGCAGCTTGATGGTTGGGCTCGGTGAAGCGGATGAAGAAATCCTCGACTCCCTGCGTGAACTTCGCCGGGTCGGAGTCGATTTAGTGACTCTCGGCCAATACCTAGCTCCTGGTCGTCCTGGTACGCGGTTTCTACCCGTGGATCGGTTCGTTCCGCCTGAGCAATTCGCTGAGTACGAACGCGAGGCCTATGCGATGGGCTTTGCGGGGGTAGCTTCGGGGCCGCTTGTGCGGAGTTCTTACCGGGCCGGGGAACTGTTGGCGAAGGCACGCGGTATTACCGAGGAGTCGCCCTGAGTGTCAGTTTTTCTTCAGCTCTAGCCAGGAAGAGATGAGCAGCGCTGGATTTGTGTCTAAAGTCTGGTTGCCAAGTTCAGACAGAAATCCTCGGGCGATTGCCTCAACTCTTGCGAGGCTCAAGCCACAGAATGAGCTTTCGGAAATTTCAGCAGCGACGAGATCAATCAGCTCTAGTGACCGACGCGCATGACGCTCGACACCGCGAGGGTTTCCTTCGCGCGCCTTTACGAGTGACGCGGCAAGCTTGATCAAGGCTTTCAACCAGTCGGCAACCGTCCCCTCACGGCCTGCCGCGTGCCAGAGCGACTCCCACGCTTCATGGGCTTCCCAATAGTAGCCGTGATTGAACAAGTCGATGGCGTAGAGATAAGTCTCAGATGCATGCCAGTCGCCGGGGCTTAGAGGCGGTGGAACGACCTCCTCGCGACCGTACCAGTGTCCCGTCGGGTCGCTCACCGGGTGAGGCGTCTGCTTGGGCACGTAGGAATAGGGCGGGAGCTTCTCTTTCGAGTAGCGGGGGCGATCAACGACGGGTATTTCCGGCAGTACGCTCAAGATCATTCCTCCGCTGGGTTCTCCGGAAGTTGGGGCTCCGGCGGTGGTGGTGCGATGGTTTTTCCGTCCTCACCAGCCACTTGTGGCTTAGCCGCATCGGGCTTAGCCGCGAGCGGTTTCGCTACCGGCGGCTCTTTCATAATGAGTTCGAAGTGTCCCGTGAGTGACTCTTCAGTGAGGCAGGCGTCCCCACTCGCCCCGCCAAACCAAGAGAGCAGTGGCAGCTCGAAATCTTCGGGCATTCGCGTGAGCAAAAAACGATTCTCCGTCGGCACAGCCGAAGAAGCCCAGACAGCGATGCCATCGGCGGGCTCGTAGAGTTGATAGTCTCCGCCGAGAGCACAAACGAACGAGCCATCCATGAGTTGCTCGGCGACTTGCTGGCATTCGTCACGGGATACATTGAGCTGATTTCCTACGGTGTTCATCAAGCGGCTTGCCGCGACGCTCGTTTCGCGAGCTCGCCCGTACCCAAAGCTGCTGATCAGATCGGCCAACCCCGTGCTTGTCAGGTCCTGAACCTCAAACCTGAACTGGGCCGCTCGCTCCGCGGGTACCCGCGTTAGTTGCGGCACGACGGCGTTGGCGATCTCCGGCTTGAAAGTCAGCAATAAGTAGTCGTCGCGGCCCGCCAGCCACATCGCATTCTCAAGTTCGACCGCTTCCCCGGCAACTCGCGGTCGTTCACCAGTAAACAGCGCGAGCAATCCGGGCTTGGGCCACGCGCCGAGGTAGCCCCTGACCAAGTCAGCCGGCCTTCCGGCAGACTTTGCGGCACCTTCTCGAATGATCAACGGCGAAGAGAAATCTTGCACACCCCCAAACAGATGATGCAGTTCGGCATCTCCGCCGAGTAGTGGTAGAGCGGCCTCGAGTACAAGCTCGAAGTGCGCAAGATCGTTGGCCGCGGGGGTGATCTTGTGATCGCTCGGTGGGCCAAGCCAGTCAGAAACCTTGCCAAGTTTCAAACCTTCCCGCGGTTCGACAAGGATTTCAGCCACGAGTTGCTCAGCCACTTGTGTTTCGCGTTCTGTCTCGGGGTCCTTCTCAACGATCGGATTCCGCTGGATCGCGATCGAGACAGGCCGCATCGTGCCGACTTCTTGTAAGAATCTTTCAGAGAAGCGTCGATAGTCTCGTGCTTCCTCTTTGGTGACCTGTTCAACCTCTGTGTCGGCAATCGGCAGGAATAGCCCGGGTCGCCCACGCCTTGTGTCGACGCCTCCCAGGTCGTCGCAAATGAGTTCTGCCCCATCCACGCAAACGCTGAATCCCTCGGGCAGATAATTCTCTGCAATCAGCTCTGGTAAGGTTGTCGCTTGAGAACCCTCAGCCGCGGCCATGAGCCTTGCGATGGTAACCAGCTTTAAGCGTCGCGAAGAACTCAGCCGACGCTGGCTTTCGATCCACACTTTTGGTGAGCAGAGGGTCTGAAAGAAACGGTTGCCAAGGTGGACGAAGACAGCATCGTTACGTTCAACAGGGTAGGTGGAGCGAGCTAGTTGGAAAGCGGGATCCGTTGCAAGTGGCTGTTTCCCTGCGCTAGCAGCTAGGAAACGCTCAGCTAATGATCGGGAATTCGTGACAAGGTGAAATTCGCCGCTCTGTAAATAATATGATCGAACTTCTCCTGCGGGGGTCGAGATCAACGAAGCGTTTTTGCCCTCCGCTAATTCGATCTCGCTCTCTTCGGCCTTATTCTCTCCTTCGAGGAACTTCTGGAGAGCTTCGCGTCGTTGCGCGGTCAGGTCGCGTGACAGAAGGAAGTTGTTCTTTGCCTGAAACACGATCCCCACCGCGGCGCCGTCGTTGGTGTAAGGATCGAAACCGATGATCGCCACGTCGTTGATCACTTGCGGTCCGATAATCTTTGCGAGAGCCGATTCGCGAAGCGACAGTTGCTGCTCCAACCGCTTTGACGCGGCGCGGTTGATTCCCCTCCGGAGAATCATGTTCTTCAGATCGCCCTCCCACTTCCGGTTGAGATCGCGGAACCAAAGATAGTTCTTAAAGGTCCCGAACCGGATGTAAAAGCATTCGGCGGGGACATGCTTAGCCATTTCCTCAACGGTAACTTCACCTGGAACTTCGCCCTGCAGATCGACCTTAGGCTCAGGCCAAGGCATTGATGGTGGAAGAGCAACGAGTTCGCTCTCTTGGTTCACATTGGTCTTGGCAGCCAGAAGTTTTTGATCAAGGTCGAGACGATAAGCCTCCGTGGCGAACACCTCATCCCAGATCGTTTGCTTGGTTTGCTCCCAAGGAAGCCATGTCCGCCTAGGAGTCGGCAGTTGTTTGCCAAGTCGCCTTGCGAGCGTCGGAGCGGTGAAGTTTTCCACTACGGGTGGAAATTCAGGATCTTGCCGTAGGTCGCGCCAGCGATTGGAGTACTCTTCCCACCAGTCGTCCAGAAGTCGGCGATGCATGCGATCGTCAGTGACAGGTTGCACCGTGATCCGCTGTCGCGTCGGCGAGTACACCTCCAGGTCGAGCGGTGCATCGCCTCGGAAAAGAAAGTACAGCGTCACGGCGGCTGGAGTGTCGATTTCGAGAATTCTCCGCAGAAGGCGACGAACTGGTGCAATTTTGAGAGCCGGATAGAGAATCCGTCCGTCGGCTGACTCGACGGTGAAGCGTTCGTCGCTTAGAGGAATCGACGGTTCTCCTCGATCAACAGCCACGGTCACACGCCCCACGCCGAAGCTCTGCCCGCCTGCCTGGGCACTGAGATAAGCTTCTACACGCGGCGCCGACATGCAGTCGGTGACGATTGAAAGACTGAGAAGCAAACAGCCAGCGAAGCTAACTGCGAGACCTCTGATTGATGGAAGTGCAAACATACTTGATCGGAAAAACTTGCTATAATGCGAGCGGAACATTCCCCCTGCCGAGGCGAGCCGCTGCCGAGAGGACACCATCCATGCTACCGGCTCACCCTCAGCCCTGACAGGTATTTTGGCAAGATTCAGCACACTCAAGCGAAGCTTTATTGAGTGAATGCCGCGTGCTTGCCTCCAGAGAAGACCTTCTGGCAGAATTTGAACATGCTACTCCCCCAATTCTCGCTCAAGACAATTCTTGCCTTGGTGCCCGTTGCGGCACTTTTGGCACTGGCTGTGGCTAGTGCCGCTGGCGGAGGGGTTTGGGGCGTTGCGGTCACCATGGGTTCGGTGTGCCTGCTGGTTTGTCTTGCTAGCTATGTGCTGTTCTTTTTACTTTGCACGGGCTTGTCTTCGCTGGTTGGAAGTGAAGAAGTTGTCGCTCGCACGAGCCGTGGCGGCGTCATTCGCGAGTCCGCTTCCTCAGACAAACTTGGCGAAGAGGCGGTTTCAAGTGCATCACTTTCCGAGAGCGAGAATCGTTAATGCCCCGGAAGTCTCGCTTTTTCTCTTCGCTCATCTTGGTGCTGGTGGCGGCGCTGTTCTCGTCGGAGCCGACGCGGGGCCAAGGCATTAAGTACACCAAGCCGCTGCCTCCCCGTCCGGGTACGAAAGCAGCAGCCAAACCGCAACCGACAATCACGGTCTCAGCAGACTGCCAGCGAAATTACGGCTATTGCCCCGTGCAGATTGATTATCAAACGCCCGCTCCCACCGTGGCTGAGCAGGAAGTCACGGTGCAAGTTTCCTTTCGAGGTCGTCGCGGTCGGACGGTGGTGCAAAGCGAAAAGACCTTCGTCATGCCCAGCGGCTCCACGCGGGCGACCTCCGAAGTGCTGGTCCCCAAGTACACTGCTTGGCACTTCGTGAATTGGGAGGTTTGGATAGACGGTCGCCGAGAGGAGTCGCTATGTGCCACCGAGAATTACTTCTCTGTCAACGTTGGCCGAAACCAAGGTGGCCCTGTGCTTCTCTTGGTCAGTGAAAACACACGGTCCTCATCCAGCTACTTTCAACAGAGACACTTCGACTATGCCGGTGCCAGCCCAGTTGGCATTTCCTTCAAGCAGCTTCCTCGGCAGTGGTTAGGACTCACTGGATACGGAGTTGTCGTGTTTGATAGCGCCAGTTTCGACAAGTTTCGGGATCGACATCCGGAAAGATTCGAGTCTTTGATGAACTGGGTACGCGCTGGTGGCAATCTTTGGATTTTTCACTGTGGGGAATACTGGTCCGGGTGGGACCTTCCGGAATATCTCCAAGGTGACGCTTCAGAAACAGAGGTTCAGACGCGAAGGATCGATCCCGAGAAACTCGGTTGGCATACGGTCAAGATTAATAATCAGCAAGAAGAAGAGCTTCACGGTCTTGTTGAACTGAGCGATGCTGATCGGCGCTTCGCCGAACCTACCGTGAAAAGCGTCAAACAAGCCTTTCAAGATTTTAACGCGCAGACGTCGAAACGCATTTTCTGGGCACGCTCCCATGGTTTAGGTACGGTCACTGCTTTTCTTCCCACGAATCGTCCCCGCGATGCGGTGGCGGCAGCGTGGAGTTCCTTGATCTCGCGTCGTGCGATCTGGCAGCTTCGTCATGGGAATGCTCCGGGCTCGCCTAATTATGAGTTCAATAACTTCTTGATCCCCGGCGTGGGCCTCGCACCCGTCACACAATTTCAGTTGCTCATCACGCTTTTCGTCCTGGCGATTGGGCCACTGAATTACTGGCTACTAAAGCGAGCGAAGAAGTTGCCCTGGCTGCTGGTTACAACGCCCGTCTCTGCGGGACTCTTGACGCTATTTTTATTCGGGTACGGATTGCTCGCCGATGGTACCGGCGTCAGAGTGCGTGCTCGCAGTGTGACGTCGCTGGATCAGGCAGCAGGCGAAGCCGCCAGTTGGGCTCGGCTTTCCTACTACGCGGGCATCGCGCCGCCGGGCGGTCTTACCGTGCCTTGTGACACGGCTCTTTATCCGATTAATGCCATGATGACGAGCGCTTCCAACCGCTATTGGCAACGGCCTGTCGTCAACCATGAGATGCAATGGTCTGGGGATGAGCAGAAACTCACCGACGGCTGGCTCGCTTCACGCTCGCCGACTCAATATTTAAGCGTTACTTCCCGTGCAACAACGCGTCGGCTCAATTTCGTTGAGTCGGCAGACGGGCTAACGGTGACGAATAATCTCGGGGCGGATGTCCTCTCTCTGGCGGTAGAAGATCTGCAGGGCGAGAGCTACGGGTGCGATCGACTGGCAGCCGGTGAGTCTCTTACTCTCGAGAAAACGAACCGTCGAGAACAAGCAACCCAGTTGCGGAAGCTGGTTCTCGACAACGAGCCAATCTTCCCGCCTGGCGGGGAGATCACCCAGCGTTACCGCAATGATCGACTTGAGCGGATCTCAGACAGCTTGCTAGAGGCAGAAATTAGTGCAGCGATTTCTCCGCTGATCGATGGTCTCGGTCGTGGTCGCTATGTCGCGATCACGTCTCGTGGATTGGAAGTCGAAATCGGAGTTGAGGACGCCGAGGAGGAGTCGAGTTTTCATGTGCTAAAAGGACGGTACGCAATCGCGAGCAAATCTGAAGCAGACGGAACGGCGGAGGATCAACCATGACGACCAATGCCCCGCGTCGACCATTGATTGAAGTCTCCGGTTTGCATCGTTACTTCGGCAAAACCAAAGCCGTGCAGGATATGTCTTTCAAGGTTTTTCCGGGGGAGGTCTTCGGTTACATCGGACCCAACGGTGCCGGGAAAACGACCAGCATGCGAATCCTCGCCACGCTTGATGAGCCTACCTATGGCGATGCGTTCGTGGACGGATTCTCGGTCGTCGACGACCCTGATCGAGTGCGGCGCCGACTCGGGTTCATGCCTGACTACTTCGGCGCGTATCAAAACGTCAACGTCTACGAGTACCTCGACTTTTTCGCCCGTGCCTATGGGCTGCAAGCAAAAGAGCGGACGAACGCTATTGACTACGTGATGGACTTTACGCAGCTCGACAAACTGGCGGAGAAGCCGATCGATGGGCTTTCCAAAGGAATGAAGCAACGGCTTTGTTTGGGCCGCACCATGATTCACGATCCGGCAGTTCTGATTCTCGATGAACCAGCAGCCGGTCTCGATCCGCGGGCACGCATCGAATTGCGTGAAATGATTGCACTATTGGCCAAGGACGGCAAAGCGGTGCTGATTAGCTCCCACATTCTCACCGAGCTGGCTGAAATTTGTGATCGGGTAGGAATCATTGAACAAGGCAAGCTGCTCGCCGTCGGTTCCGTTGATGAAATCAGCGGTCGGGCAGAAACGGTTAGCAAAGTTCATGTGCGGGTGCTGGAAGATCGGGAGCGTCTGCTTAACTGGCTACAAGCACGCGACGACATTGCCGATATCGTGCAGAAAGATCAGGGAATCGCGTTCACTCATGAGGGCGGCCCACCAAAGCAGGCCTCGCTGTTGAAGGAGATTGTCGACGCGGGTTTTCCTGTGATTGATTTCTCTTCAAAGACCAAGAGCTTGGAGGATGTGTTCCTGCATGTCACGGAGGGCCGCGTGCAATGAGTGCTGTGACTTCTGAGGCGACCACCGAGACTGAGAGCACCACAAAATCGGCAAGTGGTTGGCGTGCTTGGCTTGAAGCCGCTGAACGAAAGTTGGTAGGGCTGCTCGAATGGGCCAACCCTATTCTCGTGAAAGAAACGAGACAGGCACTCAAGAGCAAACAGTTCCTGCTGACGTTTGCTGTGGTATTGATCGCCTGCTGGATCGTCACGTTTGCGGGTCGCGCGATGATCGGCCCGCAGATTTTTTATATCGCCTCGGGGCAAGAGATGTTGGTCGCTTACTATGCGATCCTCGCTTTTCCGTTAGCGGTGATCGTGCCGTTTACTGCTTTTCGATCGCTTTCTTCGGAAAAGGAAGACAACACTTACGACCTGCTTTCAATCACGACGCTCTCTTCGCTTCAGGTGATTACGGGTAAATTGGGCAGCGCGATCGTCCAGATTCTTATCTATTTTTCAGCGGTCAGTCCGTGTATCGCCTTTACGTTCTTGCTTCGCGGCGTGGATAGTCTCTCGGTCGCGACGTTGCTGGCAGTGACGCTGCTTGGCTCGGTCGGTTTATCGATGGTCGGACTGTTGGCTGGCACACTAGCATCGGTCCGGTACACCCAGATGCTTGTCTCCGTGGGGCTGATTCTTGGGCTCGCTGGAATTTTCTTCGGCTCTGTGGGTGGCGCTAGTGAACTGCTTGATGAGAGCAGCCGCTTCATTCGGGATAAAGAGTTCTGGTTGGTCCTTGCCGGGCTGCTAACACTTTTTGTCACGACGTTTGGTTTGCTCCACTCGGCGGCGGCTGCACAGATTTCTTTCCCGAGCGAAAATCGTTCGACACGTCTGCGACTGTGGATGCTTCTGCAGCAGGTTTGCCTCGCCGGGTGGATGACAGTACCTCCGATGCTGTACCCGAATCAACCCGAAGCTCTCATGGTCATGGTGGTTGCTTGCGGAGGCCTCAGCCTCGCGTACTGGTATCTGATGGGAACTTTGATGACGGGAGAATGGCCGCATCTCTCACGCAGAGTACAGCGGTCGCTTCCTAGCAGTCTGGCGGGGCGATCCCTATTCTCTTGGTTCAATCCTGGCCCCGCTTCAGGTTACTTGTTCGCCATCGCCAATTCCGGAGCGATTGTCCTGCTGGGTTGTGCTGTGTTGCTTCTCTACTCGCAACCGACGACTGGAGTTGCAACAAGGGAGAACGCGATTCTTTTTCTTGTCCTGGGTTGGTGCTACCTGATCGCCTATTTGGGAATTGGTCGCCTACTGATTGGGCTGATGCGAAGGATTACGTACGTGCCGCTTGTAGCAGCCTTTTTGCTGCACGTTATTTTGCTGCTGGCTGGTGTCGGTACTCCTGCAATTATCCACGAGATGTCCGAGCAGTTCCGAGGCAGTGGCTACTCGTTGCTGTTGGTAACGAACCCCTTTTGGACCCTCGGCGAACTCATGGAGGGCGGACTCACAGGGTATGTTCATATGCTGGTCATCATCCTTCCTGCCGCTGCGGTGGTTGCGTTCCTGCTGAATCTTCGCTCCGTTTGTGCTGAGTTGGCCCGACACCGCATCGCAGCTCCTGAAAGAGTGACTGAGGACGAGGAGGAATTGCATCCCGTCGCTGAGCTGGGACCAAGCAATCCTTGGGAGGCTGAGGCGGCATTGGAAAGCTCCGCGACCTCAGAGAACTAAACTGCCACCGACTATAGCTGGTGGGTTTGAATATTCGTAACCTGCGGTCTGACGCCCTTCACTCACGAACATAATAGCCCCGGGATTTATCCCGGGGTTCTAAGTTTACCAGAACATCGGTCGAGCAAGAGGCGTTACAGAAAGGCGGGGCATAGCCGAGACCGAAATTAGCCGCGGACTATTTCGACCTCAGCAACGCTCCGTGGGCCAAAAACCCTAAAGATTCGGTAGAAAACCAACAAACCATCCGTTCCCCTGGTATAAATCCCAGGGCTATTAAAACCTGAAGGTTCGCTTGAAGGCGAGGGTTCTAAACCCATCGTTGAATCAACGAGCTCAGGAGAGCTGGCCAAATGAATCTGTTCGCCTACGGAACGCTTATCTTCGAGGACATTTGGCAGCAAGTGGTTGGGCGTGCCGTGAAAAACGGTCCGGCTGAGCTTCAGGGATACGAAGTGAAACGCGTCGTTGATGATCTTTACCCGGTGATTCAACCAGCACCTGCGGAACGAGCAAGCGGAGTCATTTACTTTGATCTTACGACGACCGACCTCGCCAGACTCGATCAGTACGAATCGCACTTCTACGAGCGGATCGAAGTTCACCCCGTGAACGAGAAGAATGAAAGAATCACCTGCCAAACCTATGTGCTGTCCGAGTCCTACAGCTCGCTGGCCTCGGAGGATACTTGGACCGTCCAATGGTTCGCCGATCACGCAAAGGCTGAATACATGAAGCGACTGAGCTAAAGAGAGCTAGACTCCAGCGCGGCACTGCTCAGCGAGTTGTCTCCACAACTCGACTTTGCTTGTGCAATCGAGCCTTGCCAGATAAGCCTGGTCGAGTCTGTCGTGTCTGGGCTTTTCTTCACGCAATTCTGCGAAATCCGGGTTGGGGGCGGCATCCTCGTAGTTCGCCTCGTTAACGAGGCAATTCGCCACATGGACAGCGGTAACACCTGAAAACTGGTTGCCGGAATGCTGGCGAGGATCGTGATGGAAGGCGATTGCTTCCAATATGTCTTGAGGCAGTCCCCAAATGGCGGCCAGATAGCCACCAACTTCAGCATGGGAAGTATCGAACTGGTCTAGCTCGGCTTGTTCGAGCGGAAGGTTAGTGATTTCAGCGGCAGAGGCCACGATGGAATAGTCGCGACCAAGGTTCTCTGCCAGCACTAACTTGCCAACATCATGTAAAATGCCCGCGAGCATGGCGTCGTCGCTTGCATCACGGTCAAGCCCTTCGCTCTCGGCAATGCGTTTGGCTAGGCAGCCGACCGCGAGGCTATGTTCCATCACGTCCTGCAGTAACTCAGCGGGGACTTTTGATTTCTCAAGTTGCCGAAACACCCCAGCGGTGAGCACGAGCGGGCGAAGCGTGTTCAGGCCAAGCAACGCAGCGGCATGCGTTGCATCCTTCACGTGAACCGGCAAACCGAAGAACGAACTGTTCACCAACTGCAAGACCTTGGCGGTCATGCCGAGGTCTTTTGAGATCAGCTCGCCAATTCGATCCACCGAAGCATCTTCACGACGTAGTTCGTCGACCAACCTCAGATAGACGGCAGGCAACGAGGGCAGGGCGTCGATCTTGGAGACTAACGCCCGCAATCCTGGTTGGGCGAGTCGTTCTTTGAGTAGGCAGGCCCGTGAAATGACATCGTACAACAACTCCGGGTCGCACGGCTTGGTGAGATACTGGTGAGCCGGGCCGACCGAATTGAAGAGCTCTGAGTATTCCGCCTGACTGCAGAGCAACAATCGGACGGCATCAGGGTACAACTCGCGAACGTACCTGAGCAGTTCGGCGCCGGTCATGCCGGACATTTTCAGTTCGGTGACGACAACGTCGAACTCGTTTTCGGCAAGAAGCTGAATCGCCTCGTTGCCTCCACCACTGAAGGTCATCTCCCAGTGACGGCGGTACGCGCGGAGCAACTTCTGGAGGGCAGCCAGCTCGTTGGGATCGTTGTCGACGAAAAGTATCTTTTGCATCTGGGGACCGGTCGCACTTGCGGCAGCGTGTTAGTTGCTTTGAATCCTTCCCTCAGCCTCTGATTGAGCCCTGCATCGGAGGCCATTCGGAAGATACTAAAAGCTAGGTTACCGCTCAGACATCGTTGCTCCTGAAAGCTGAAACAGCCACGTTTTTCAGGGTTTCACCCCGAAGTGGCAAGAAGACAACATGAGTGATCTGGCAGTGATGCAAAAGCCAATCAACTGCTGCGGAAAGCCACCAAGAAGATGCATGATCTTGCGGAAGACAGCAATTCTGCTAGACGAGTGAATCGCCCGCCAAGGGTCCAATCGAAACGGTTGTTGCCCTGGTTAGGGGATACTTCTCGAGCACTCGGTGCAGGTCGTCCAAGGTGACACTATCCACTGCGGCCAAATCGTCCTCGACGCTACGGTAACTTTCCCGGAGCATCCAGTTGCCGCCGACGTTGAAGAGGCGGCTGCGGGGCCTTTCGCTTCCGAGCACGACTCGTGCTTTTACCTTGCTCTGAGCCTGGTGGAGCTCTTCTGCCGTAAATCCTTCCGCCTGGGCCTGCTCCTGAATGGTCCGAATACGCTCGCAATTCACCGCTGCATCGGCCGGATCGCAGCTCATCCAGGTGAACATCATGCCGGCCCCTTGGTACTCATAGTGACCAAGACTCGCGCTTTCGACACAACCGTTATCAACGAGTTCCCAATACATCCGGCTGCCCGAATCATCACCGATGATCGTTGCTAGGATCTTCGCGGCGTAGCGGTCCTCATCCTCGGCGGCTGGGCCATCTGCCAGTTGCAACACGTATTGCTGCGTCGCGGCTTCGTGTTGGACACTTTTTTGTTGAACCTGGGTACTCGGGCTTTGGATTTCGCGGCGCGCGTTGGCCGGCGTCCAACTGCCGCACCGCGCCTCCACCTGGCGTATAAGCGCGTCGAAATCGACTCGTCCCGCCGCGGCCACGAACAGGTTCTCAGGGCTGTAGCGACTTTCGAAATAGGCTTGCATCTGATCGACGGTCAGTCCGCCAACGGTATCTGCGGTGCCCAATACGCTCCGCGCCAGAGCGTGATCACCGTAGTGCAGCTCCTTGATATGGTCGTCCATCCCATAGGGAGGCTGATCCGCATACATCTGGATTTCCTCGAGGATGACGTTCTTCTCCATCTCGAAGTCTTCGAGTCGCAGGCTGGGCCGCATGATGTCCGCCAAGAGGTCGAGGCTTGCTTCTTGGTACTCGGGTAGAACCGATGCGTAGTAGACGGTGCTCTCTTCGCTGGTGAAGGCATTATTCTGCGCGCCGATTTCATCGAACTCGCGATTCACGTCCTCAGCCGTGCGGCGGGGGGTTCCTTTGAACGCCATGTGCTCAAGAAAATGGCTCACGCCGGCCACCTCATCGGACTCGTCACGTGAACCCGTTCGCACAAAGAAACCCATCCCGAGCGAATGGGCAGCCGGGTTGGATTCGGCGATGATCTGCAAGCCGTTGTCGAGAGTGTGTTGGCGGAATTGCACGTCTAATGTTTCTTTCTTTGAACGAGAGGGGTGGCTGGGGACGAGCCCCGCGAGCCCCCAGTTGCTTACAAGACTGGGGGCTCGCTCCACTCGTCCCCAGCCACCCAGAGTCCTACTCAGGGAATTGGCTCTGGAATTGTTAGCTCCTTCGGCCCCAATGTTGCGAAGGTAAAATCAGTGGGCGGGTTCGCGGTTAGATACTCATTGATGGAATCGGCGGTCAGCTCATCGATCAAAGCTCCTAGTTCTTCGAGCGAACGAATGCGTCCCAGGTGGAACCAATCCCGAGCGATGGAACCGCTCCGTGCTGAGGTCGACTCTTGCTGCATGATGAGGCCGCTCTTGATCCGTGCCTGAAGACGGTCGAGTTCGCCCTGGTGAATCCCTTGCCCGAGTCGCAAAAGTTCCGCGTAGGTAACATCGAGCGTTTCCTGCGCTCGTTCAGCCGTTGTCCCGGCGTAACAAAGCACACGAGCACGGTCGAGTTGCGTTTGCAGCGAAGCGGAGACCGTGTAGCACAGGCCGCGTTTCTCCCGGACCTCGGTGAACAGCCGCGAGCTCATCCCGCTTGAGAGAACGCCGACGGCTGCCCAAGCTCGCAAGTAATCGGGATCGCGGTAGGGAACACTGGGATAAGCGATGCCGATGTGGCACTGTGAAGACTCGTAGTCGATGTGGGGCGAGGTTTCTTTCGCGGCCTTCTCGATCTCTGGCTGGACCTCGACTTCTGGCCAGTCACCGAAAAGCTCTTCGACTTGATCGACGAGCTTGGACCAATCGATGTTGCCGGCAACACCAAGAATCGCCCCGTTGGGACGATAGCCTCGTTGCCATTGCGCTAGCAAATCGTCATGCGTCGCGCTGAGGACGCTTTCCTTGGTGCCGTGGCTCACCCGTCCCCAAGGATCGGGATACGCACGGCGACGCAGTTCGATCATCAACCGCTGCCCTGGGTCGTCTTCAACGCCGCGGATTTCTTGCAGACAGACCTGCTTGCCGAGGTCGAGTTGCTCGGCTGGCAGATGAGGACATCGCACGATGTCAGCGTAGATCGAAAGGGCCTCGGGTAAGCTCTGCGAAAGGGTTGCCCCGCTGAAGCTGGTTTGCGAAACGCCGACATTTTCACCTCGCTCGACGCCGAGGACTTCCAAGTCGTTGATCAAGGCCCGCCCGTCGCGGGCACCAGCACCTCGCAGGACCATGTCGCACAAGAGTTCCGACAGCCCCAAGCGATCTGCGGGATCAGTGCTGTACCCTGAGGGCACGAGCATTGTGAACGCGGCTGACTGAACCGCATCAACTGGTTCCGCCAGCAAGACTAGGCCGTTGGACAGCGTATGGATATACGCCGGTCGTTGTTGAACAGTGGACTCAGTTGGTGAGGAGGACTTCGACATCCGGAGAACCTAAGAAAGACACTCTATTGGCGTCAGCGTCTCTTCGTAACCCGAAGCGTGAGCGAGGGAGAACGCTAGCACGGATGCTCCCTCGCTTACGCTTCGGGTTATGATTGCTGGCGACGCTTCCAGCTTACCTAGCCGTTACACAAGCGGTGACGACTCACTGTAGTCGCGCTCAGCCGACTTGTATAGCGTGCGGGTGCGGCGGAAGCCCAGGCGTCCGTAAAGCCGCACGGCTGAGGTGTTCCGCGCTGTGACCTCAAGATAGACACGCGAGACCCCCACCTGCTGCAGTCCCGTTAGTGCCGCATTGACCAGAACGGCTCCCAGGCCGCGATGTCGATGGAACGGCGTCACGCCGACGTTCTGAATGTTGGCCCGGTTGCGCGAGATGCGGATCGCCTGAATCGTACCGCTGTTTTCCAGAAAGCGTTGGCCAGCCGCATCGTATTGGATGAGCCAAGTCGCCTCAGGAACGAAGCCCTGCTTGGAGCGAATCTCGTTGATCAAGTGCTGGCACGACTCAAGCTTGCTCAGGCTCGGAAAGATTTGTGCGTCGAGCTCGTCGCGAAAGCTGTAATACTTCGCCTCGCCGTGCGCCTCAGCCAGCTCATCACTCCAACCCACAAGCCGATAATCCGGATGCAACACCACCCCCGGCGACCGCCAACGACGCAGGTCGGCCTCCATGCGGAATCGCTTGTGGTATTTGAGATTGAACAGACGCATTGGGGTGAGGCTCGGCAAGTAGCTACGTTCGCCAGAACGTGGAGTTACCTACAAGAATACCACAACGGGCGGGGCTGACTAGCTTGCTGCGAACGGGATGGGGGGAATCTGTGGGGAGGCAGCGAGCCTGGCTGCGTTAGGAGTGGGATAATCGGTTTGATAGGCAGGGGAAGTATGTCAGGTCGATGAAGCTGAGGCAGGTTGGCAAAGGGTATTGTTCAATCCATTCTGATACAATCAGGCCATCCCCAATATAGTGTTTCTCCTTTGACTTCGCCTTCCTGGGAGTCAGATCTGCTTTTAATAAACCTCCAGGTTTCCAATGGATGAAAAAACCCGACGCGAACGACAACGGCGGTACCTAGCAATCTGTTCCGAACGCGGATGGCTCAACGCAGATAATGTCGAGAACTGGCCTGATGACGACTCTGAAAAGACGGAGATGGCACGAGGCCTATTCGGTCTCGCGCTCGTCTCCGATGCTGATAATCTGTTTGAAGATTTCAGGCAACGGATTGATGCTACAGCGCTGAATGCTGGTTCAAATGTTAACGGTGCCTATGCAATTTTGAAGGCGCTCAGCGATGAGCAAAAAGCGGCACTCTTGACTGTATTCGACGACCATCTAGACCTATCAATCCATATGTCGATGCTGCGTCTTGACCGATTTGACCACGGATTCATGAAACTCCAAGTACAACGATCCGACCCAGTCGAAAGCATGCCAATACCTGACTCCGAAATCGACATCATTTCGGACTCTTGCAACGAGTTGTTTCAAGATGCCCTGCAGTGGAAGGAAGATTTCAGTCGCGGTACCGAAATCGGAAGAAGAGAGCCTCACCGAGACTGACGCCACCATGCCCATGCGTGAAATTCC
Organism: Lacipirellulaceae bacterium; assembly: GCA_040218535.1. Lineage (NCBI taxonomy): Bacteria > Pseudomonadati > Planctomycetota > Planctomycetia > Pirellulales > Lacipirellulaceae > Lacipirellulaceae bacterium. The sequence continues at coordinate 1,642,503 of JAVJRG010000005.1, forward strand.
GAAACACCTTCGGTCCTCTTTACCTAGCCTGATCTATCACTGCTCAGCCCCTCTCACTCCCCAATACGCCCACGCAATCCAAGCCGCCGTCACGATCTCAGCAATTACAAAGTAATAAATCTTCGACGGCAGTTCGTACACAAACAGCGTCGGCAGTCGAAACACCACCAGCGCGGCGGTGACGATCGCGGCGAACGCCAGCCCACCCTCGCGTAGTTGGGGGCTCCAGCCGGTGAGGATCATTGCCAGGCCGATGCCTACTTCGAGGCCGCCGTAGACGGTGACGAACTCGCTACGGCCTTGGCCGCCTTGCAGTTCGAAGCCGACTTTGCTGGAAGTGCCTGACGGGTCGACCGTGCACCAGATTCCGAGCGCTAAGTACATGGCTCCGACGATGATCATTGCCCACATGAGTTTGAGTCCTTTTTGAGAATTGAGAGCTGAATTTTTTTTAACACGGATTGCACGGATGACACGGATAATATTTGGTCATTGTCGATCCGTGTGATCGGTGTTGAAAGATAATGTGTCGATCTTCTTTTAACCTCGCCCGCCCATCCAACCAACCTCATCGCGTAGCTCTTTCTTCAAGTCGGGGTCCTTGACCACCTGATAAGCCAACTCGCGGCGGCGGGCGATCTCCTCGCGGTCGCTTTCCAGAGGAAGTGATTGTTCCACAGCTTTGGACAAGGCGTCGGCGTGGGAGAGCAAGCAGTCGCGGCGTTCTCCTTCAGGTGCATCAACCGCAAGTTCGGCGAGCATTTCCATTGCCTCAAAAGCGACATTCCGGTCCGCGGCCACATATTGCCTCGTTTGATCGAACACGGCCGAGCAGAAATCTTGAAAGGAAGCGGGGTGCGTGATCACGCGCAGCGCGTGGTCGGAATCATAGCGATACGAACTGGGAATCTCACGGTGGGAAAGAGTCGCCAAAGAGCGTTGCAGCCACTTTAAGCAACTTATCGCCGTGAACGGATCGTTGACACCCGGTGATAGTGCGCGACCGATGATCTCTACGAGCTGATCGACGAGGAACATCGCGTTTTGCGTGGGTGTCCGTTCCGAGCCCCAAGCGAAAGTGTTTTGCAAATCCTTCGCGACGCCGTCATCAACGCGATCAGCAGGCCAAGCTTTCAGAAGGGTTTTCTTCTTGGTGGCAAAGTCACCAGGTCGGTACTGCAATCGCAAAATGAGATCGTTCTGCTTGGCCACTTCGATGAGGCCCTCTTCGTCGACTGCTTGAATGTAGCCGCTGACACCTGTTTGGATCGAGACGGAATTGTCGTGAAAGTCCTCAGGAACGTTCGGCTTATCAGCACTCTCGATTTCTTCGTGCGGCTGCCCGACTTCTTTGGGAAAGAGATTGTCAATCGCAGCCTCAAGTTCTCGACCGACTTGTGCCGTGATGTTCGAGACGTCGATTGTTTCGGGGATGTGATGGATAAAGTAGATCAGCACGCCAACACTCAGCAGTGCGAGTACGATTGCACAGAGCAAGGAAACCTGAGGAACAAAGACAGAAAGATTGTTCCCTTCCCCAAGTTCGAAGACGTCCCCAGCTTCGCGGATCGTCCGCAGAACTAGTAGCGAGTAGACGAACGTGGCGATAAACGTCCCTAGCGTGAACTGATTCCCGCGGTCGCGCATGAAGTTGCCGATCAGCCGCGGGCCAAACTGTGACGACGCGAACGAGACGGAAACAATGGTCATCGAGAAAGTGACACCAGCCACCGTGATCATCGAGCCGGCAATCGTCGAGAGAATGCTTCGTGCGCCATCCGGTTTGCTAGCAGTAGCCCATCCGAGGTCGGAAAACCACTTCGCACCGTAACGTAGGTCGAGTTCCGTGGTGATGACCGAAAGGATGATCGCCCCGAGGGCCATCAACGACGGGATGAACCAGTAGCTCGACCGAATGTGATAGAGATATTTGGTGAGCGTGGCTCGCATAATTCCCTTCCTCGCTAACCGAGCTAGGGAGTCGAGGCCCTATTCAGTGTGAGTTCTAATAGCTACCGTAATTTGAGGTATTGATTCAACCGAATCGTTTCCCGCCTCAATATCCCGCCTGTGCTGATTATGATCTGGTCTAAGTTGCTCTTCAATCCTGTTCGGTTTTCCCTCTTCGTTCTCGTGCTTACGCTGCTCACGGGTTGCAGTGGCGGTGATGCCGAAAAAACTGGTCACGATCATAATGAAACCTCGGCGAGCGTCGGACAAACTTACTCTGGCGAATACCCCATCCAGGCACTCGCTACGATCGGCCAAGTGGCAGAAATGGTCGAGCGGGTTGGTGGTGAGCACATTGAAGTCAAGCAACTGATGGGGCCTGGAGTTGATCCACATCTGTTCCGCCCGGTCGCCTCGGACACGAAAGCTTTGCGTGACGCGGAAGCGATCTTTTATAGCGGTCTTCATTTGGAAGGTCGCCTGACCGACTTGTTTGTTCAGCTCGCGCGGAAGAAACTCACTTACGCGGTAACGATCGGACTTCTCACTAACGAAGACGAACGCCTACGCGAGCCACCGGAGTTCGACGGCATGCACGACCCGCACGTCTGGCACGACGTGGCCATTTGGTCGCAGTGCGTAGAAGACTTGGCCGATGAGCTGGCCACCTACGATCCCAAACACGCTGAAGACTACAAGGCGAACGCCGCCAAATATCGCGCGGAGCTGGCCGAGCTTGACTCCTATGTGAAGCAGCAGATGCAGACGATTCCTGAGGAAAGACGAGTGCTTGTCACTGCTCACGACGCGTTCGGCTACTTGGGCAAGGCTTATGGAATCGAAGTCTACGGCCTGAAAGGGATCAGTTCCGAGCTAGAAAAGGACCTGGAACATCAAGAAGAAATCCAGGCCATGCTCATCGAGAAACAGATCCCTGCCGTGTTTGTCGAATCAGCGATTGCCCCACGTACCATTGAGGCACTCGTCGAGCCGTGCCGTGCTGCTGGGCTTGATCTGCAGATTGGCGGCACGCTGTACGCGGATGTTCTTGGCGAGAAAGGCACCGATGCCGGCACCTACGCGGGGATGATTCGACACAACGTGGACACGATCGTCACAGCACTCACGCGGGACGCGACCCTGTCGGAAGAGTAAAGTTTAGTGTAGGCTAAAGATTGTCTCAAAATTGCAATCTTTCTACTGGCCTACGCATGAGTGTCCCTGCCGTTGAAATCCACGATATGACGGTCGCCTACCAGCGGCGGCCCGTGCTCTGGGACATTGATCTCCAGGTGCCCGAGGGAAAGCTCGTTGGCATCGTTGGCCCGAATGGGGCCGGTAAAACGACGCTCATTAAAGCAGCTCTTGGGTTGATTCCGCTGGCGAGCGGGAAGGTCGAGATATACGGCAAGGCATACAGCGATCAACGTCACCTTGTCGGCTACGTACCGCAGCGGGAGTCGGTCGACTGGGACTTTCCTGTTTCCGTGCGCGATGTCGTCTTAATGGGGACCTACGGAAAGCTGGGATGGTTCAAACGTCACGGCAAAGCAGAGCGGGAGACGGCGGATCGCTGCCTGGAGCAGGTCGGAATGTTGCCGCTCGCCAAGCGGCAGATCCGCCAGCTTTCCGGCGGGCAGCAGCAACGGGTTTTTCTTGCCCGTGCCTTGGCTGAAGACGCCCAGGTGTATTTCCTCGACGAGCCCTTTGCCGGCGTCGATGCCGCCACCGAGTCGGCCATTGTCGAACTGCTGCACACACTTCGCACCGCTGGCAAAACGGTGTTTGTGGTTCACCACGATCTGCAAACCGTGCGTGAGTATTTCGATTACGTGATTCTGCTGAACATGCGTCTGATTGCTTGCGGACCTGTGGAGACGACCTTCACCAATGATAATCTGCAAAAGACCTACGGCGGGCGATTGACGATTCTCGACGAAGCTGCGGAAGCCATGCGCCAGGGCGAGGCATAGTAATGAATGGCCTTTCACTCAATGAAAAAGTGATGCTGGGCACGGCACTGCTGGGCGGAATGGCAGGCGTATCGGGAACTTTTGCCGTCCTGCGCAAGCGTTCCCTCATCGGCGACATGCTAGCGCACACTTCGCTGCCCGGGGTGTGCATTGCTTTCATGCTGATCGGTTCGCGGAACACGCTCGGCCTTTCATTGGGGGCCTTGGCGAGTGGGTTAGTAGCCATCGCGCTGATGACCTTAGTGATTCGCTGGACACGCACCAAAGAAGACGCCGCGATTGGCATCATGCTCAGCACGTTCTTTGGGCTGGGGATCGTGCTTCTGACGAACATTCAAAACGACCCTGCGGTGGGCAACAAGTCGGGACTTGATTCGTACATCTTCGGTGAGCCGGGGAACATGCTCACGCGAGACCTCGTGCTCCTAGCGATCGTCGCTGCCGTTGTTATCTCTCTAGTCTTCGCGCTCTTCAAAGAGTTCAAACTCGTGGCGTTCGACTCGGACTTTGCCCTATCGCAAGGTTGGCCGATTACTTGGCTCGACTACGCGATGATGGCTTGCGTGGCGTGCGTGACGATCATCGGCCTACCGATTGTCGGCGTGATTCTCATGGCGGCGATGATCATCCTCCCCGCGGCCACCGCACGGATGTGGACCAATCGCCTCCACACGATGGTGATTATCGCGGGCGTTCTGGGTGTGATCGCGGGGGTTGCCGGGACGCAGGTCGGGCGAAATCTTCCGGCGGGGCCTGTTATCGTGCTAATGGCCGCCTCGTTATTTGCCGTCTCACTTCTGTTCGCGCCGCAGCGAGGCATTCTGCCGCGACTCTGGGGAGAAGCCCAACTTCGATTCCGGATCGCCCGCGAGCATCTGCTCCGTTCGCTTTACGAGATCAATGAGCCGCACCTTAGCATTTCTGAGTCCGTCGATGCGAAGCCTGTGAGGCTTGAAACACTGCGAGAACATCGCCACTGGAAACCCTGGCTGCTCTCATGGCTCATCGACCGAGCGGAGCGAAATGGGTTGCTCTACGAATCGGACGAAGCTGTGACGCTCACACCCTTGGGCGTCCGGAAAGCGGCACAAGTCACCCGGACGCATCGCATGTGGGAGCTTTACATGCTGGAATACGCGGGCGTTGCAGCGAGCCAAGCTGACCGGGCTGCTGACAACGTTGAGCACATGCTTCCCGAATCGCTACTCATGGAGTTGGAAGCGAAGCTGAAGAAACAAGGTCGCTTGCCTGAAGGTCTTGAGGAGCTTCCCGCTTCACCTCACCCGGCGTCGCTTCGCCAACGTGAAGGAGGTCCGACATGAGCGCGCTTCTGCTGGCTTCCGATCTGTGGAACGCCGATGGCCTCTGGATCATCACGATCGGTGCGCTCACGAACGCGGCGTGCGCACTTGTCGGTTGTTTTCTCATTCTGCGCCGGATGAGCATGATGGGGGACGCGCTCTCTCACTCCGTGCTAGCAGGACTGGCGGTGGCTTTTGCTTTCACACAATCGTACAGCATCATTCCTCTGTTTATCGGGGCGGTTGCCGCGGGGCTGCTCACGACCTTTCTTACGCAGACGCTTCACCAATACGCACGAGTCCCCAGCGATGCAAGCATGGGCGTCGTGTTTACGTCGATGTTTGCAGTCGGCGTAGTGATTATCAAGATGTTCGTCAGCGACGGCGTGCACTTTGATGCTGCTTGTGTTTATGAAGGAGCATTAGGCTATAGCCCGTTTTTCACTCGCGAGGTATTCGGCTGGGAAATCCCTCTCGCGGCATTAACGGTGGGTCCAATCGCGATCCTCAACTTGGTTGTCATCGTCGCACTTTGGAAAGAATGGAAGCTGAGCTCGTTCGATCCAGCGCTTGCGACAACGATGGGTTTTTCAGCGACGTTGTTGCATTATCTGCTGATGACGCTTGTCGCCCTGACGACGGTTGCCTCATTCGAGGCCGTGGGATCGATTCTCGTCGTTGCGATGTTGATTGTACCCGCGGCGACGGCTCATCAATTGACGGATCGTCTTGGTCCGATGGTTTTGGTCTCCGTGGTGATTGCCGTGCTGTCAGCGGTTTTCGGCTACATATTTGCTGTCTGGGAAGACACCAATTACGCGGCGATGATGGCCGTAGTTGCCGGGGGGTTCTACGCGCTGTCCGTCGTTTTTTCACCCCGCTATGGGTTGCTGACGACCCTTTGGAAGAACACCCAGTTGTCTCTCCGCGTCGTGAAGGAAGACCTTCTCGCAATGCTGTACCGCGTCGAAGAGATCGGCACCGCCTCACCGTTGACCACAACTGCGGCGCGGGAAGCGGTCGGTGGCGGATGGCTCGCTTACGCGGGAATCTGGCAGCTGACGCGACGAGGCAGAATCAGCCAGGCAAATGATGCTCTCAAGCTTACCGAATTCGGTCGAGAGGCCGCCAAGAAACTCGTCCGCTCGCATCGGCTTTGGGAAACGTATCTCGTTGAATACCTAGGATTGCCACTGGATCACATTCACGAACCAGCCCATCGCGTTGAGCACTTCATCGGGGATGAAATACGCGAGAAGCTCGAGGAGAAACTCGACGCTTCGCAGGGTGATCCTCACGGACGGGATATTCCGGAGTAGAGACTTGGTGGCTACTCCGGAGGTGCAGTCTTGCTTCCAGCTTCCACTTTAGTTTCGGCTGCCCTGGATGAAAATACGTTTAAAATCAACCACTTCCCCCCGATGATCAAGTACAACCCGGCAAGCAGATAGACAGCTGAACCATAAAACCTTGGCGGCAAGTCGAGGAAGTCAAACATCACACCGTCATAGTAGTCCCGTTGCATCCAGAATCGCAACATAGAGGCAAAGTCTTCTGCAACACCTGCTGCACCAATCACAAAAAAATAAACACCCAGGAGACGCAATACTGCTTGGACTTGGAGAAGTAGTTTCGTTACGGCAGCTTTTCTTGTCGCAGTTTCGTGTTCTACCATTCTCACTACTCCGATTCAGTAAACTAACTTTCTATGCCATTGGTTGCAGCCTGTTGTTCGGCAATCTTGCTCAAGTCTTCAAGATCCGATTCGATCATCTTCCGCATCGTTCCCGCCATTAGCTTACTCAGCGGGGACATGACCTTGGCCATCAAGCTTACCGCGTGAGTTTCGATGTCGAGTTTGAAGTGCGTCCCGGCAATGTCGTGGATCAGTTCGTGAGTACAAACGTAGTGGCAACCGCAAGACTCGGTTTCCAGAGTAAACCGCTTCGGCGGGACGAACTCGGTGACCGTCATCTCTTCGGTGGCTTCTTTACCAAACATCTTGCGAGTCTCACGAAAGCGCGTCCCCACCTGCACGGGACCATGGGTCAGCAGTTCGACCTTTTCGATTCCCTGGATGTGATTGGCTGTGTTTTCGAAGTCAGTCGCTAGCCTAAAGACGATATCCGGTGTCGCGTCAATGTGTTTGGTGATGGTGAGTTTGCTCATAGGTTCAACTCAGTTGCTGGTCACGTTTCAATCTTCGACCAAGCCACGCAGCACTTCCAGATTGATTTCATCGAGATCACGTCCCTTCTCTTCCCCTTTGGGCGTTTCCAGACACATGGGAATTTTACGGAACCGGCGATCGTTGAGCAAAAAACGGAACGGCTCCAGCCCCATTTCCCCGCGACCGATCCCCGCATGACGGTCGACACGTGAGCCGAACGGCTTGAGGCTATCGTTAAAGTGAAACGCTCGGATCAACTTCACGCCTACCAGCTTGTTGAACTGGCGCATTGTGGACTTGTACTCTTTTTCCGTACTGGTCGGATAACCTGCGGCAAACACGTGACAGGTGTCCCAGCAGATGCCGAGTCGATCGGGGTATCGGACCTTCTCAAGAATCGTTGCCAAATGCTCGAATCGACAGCCAAGATTGGTTCCTTGTCCGGCGGTGGTCTCCAGCAAGATCTTCGTCTTGGCCTTGCGTGTCTGCTTGTGAACCTCGTTGAGCCCTTCGGCAATACGCTTCAGCCCTTCTACTTCTGAGCTGGTCGTATAGGAACCTGGGTGAGCGACCACATAAGGAATCCCCAGTTGGTCCGCCCGCTGGACCTCGACGACCATCGAGTCGATCGACTTCTTCCAGAGGTCGTCCTTGGGGCTGCCGAGATTAATCAAGTAAGAATTGTGCGCGATCGGGTTCGTAATGCCGTGAACGGCGAGAGCCTCTTGAAACCGTTCAACCTCTTTCTCCGTGATGGGCTTAGCCCGCCACTGGTTGTTGTTCTTTGTGAAGACCTGAACACAGTCGCAACCAGCAGCCTTGGCCGCATCGACGGCCTTGTAGTAACCGCCGGCGATTGACATGTGGGCACCGAGGATGGGCATGGTCAGTAGCGAGAAAGTGGAGAGTTGAAAGGAGAATACTTTGGGAACCACGAATAGCACGAATCTAACTAATAAGAAACCGTTAGTTGCAGTTAGCCAACTACATTCGTGCTATTCGTGAGATTCGTGGTTTATAAACTCTTCTCCTGTCGCGTTACAGATTTTCTAGCCTGAGAGCTGAAGGATGGCCTGTCATGCGTGCGGGCCTTCCCTCGACTGCTATAGCAGCCTAAAATCCGCTTTTTCTAGCACGCAATATCACGCTAACCTTAGAGACAATACTCATGCAACGTACCTTCATCCTGCTCAAGCCCGACTGTGTTCAACGTCGCCTCTCGGGTCGAATTTTGGCTCGCTTCGAGGATAAGGGGCTGAACGTCATTGCCATGAAGATGCTGCGGATCACCTCCGATTTAGCGAAGCAGCACTACGCAGAGCATGTCGAGAAGGGCTGGTACCCGACGCTAGAGGATTTTATCACGGGTGGTCCCGTGGTCGCCGCAGTGCTCGAAGGCCTGGACGCGATTCGCGTTGTTCGTGAGATGCTGGGAGCCACCAACGGTTTGAATGCCGCTCCGGGAACCATCCGTGGTGATTTTAGTTCCAGCCGTCAGATGAACCTCGTCCACGGCTCTGATGGCGAGGAAGCGGCTGCTCGCGAGATTGCTCTCTACTTCAATGATGACGAGCTTTGCCCCTACGAGCCGACCATCACGCCTTGGCAACGTGCAGCGGACGAGTAAGGGTTACATCCTCGGACGTTCGTTTCGTAACTCGTAACGCTTGATTTTTCGATCAAGCGTCGAGCGCTCAATGCCCAGGATGCTGGCGGCTTTGCTTTTGTTCCAGCCGGTGGCTTTCAGGGTGCGAGCGATGTGCTTCTTTTCGATATCTGCCAGTGATGCCGGTTCGTAGCCCACATGGCGTTCATCGGACATGCTGACTTCCGTATCGCCGACAGTCTTTAGGTGTGAGAGGACGAGGTCTTCGTGATCGACGTACTCACCTTGGGCCAGCACGACGGCCCGCTCGATGACGTTCTTCATTTCACGCACGTTGCCCGGCCAGCGATAGCGTAGCAATTCTTCCATTGCACGTGGGGTGAAGCCTTGGAGTTTGCGACCGGTCTCCTCGTTAAATTTTCGGAGGAAGAACTCAGACAGTTCGGGGATGTCTTCGGGGCGTTTTCGTAGGCCCGGAACGATGATCTCCAAAACGTGCAATCGGAAGTAGAGATCGCGCCGGAAGCTACCCTCGCTCACTTCACGTTCGAGATCGCGATTCGTGGCGGCAATCACACGGACATCGACCTTGATGGCCTCGGATCCGCCGACGCGTTCATAGGGATGTCCCTCAAGCACGCGCAAGAATTTGGCCTGAATCGAAGGGCTCATTTCGCCGATTTCGTCGAGCATGAGCGTGCCTTTGTGAGCTTGCTCGAACTTACCAATCTTTCTTTCCGTTGCTCCCGTGAAGGCTCCTTTCTCATGGCCGAATAGTTCGCTCTCCAGCAGAGTTTCAGAAAGGGCCGCACAGTTCAGACAGACGAATGGGCCTTCGGCGCGGGGGCTTGAGAAGTGGACCGCCCGTGCGACAAGTTCCTTACCGACGCCGCTTTCACCGCGAATGAGAACCGTAGCGCGACTCGGTGCGGCTCGACCAATTTGCTGTTCGACGCGCCGCATGACGTCGCTGGAACCGACAATCTCGCTCTCGACTCCAAGTTGCTCACGGAGTTGAACGTTCTCCGTGCGTATCTGGTTGAGATTCTCCGCCAGACGCTGCCGTTTGTTAAGGTTTTGCAGGGCAACACCGAAAGTATCGGCCACGGCAAGGGTGAATTCCAAATCGTCCGGGTCAGTCGAGTTTTCGGTGGTCGTCGTGTAGAGATGAACCAGCCCGAGTAGCTCCTTGTCCATGCGGATCGGTGCGCAGATGACGCTCGTGGCAAGGATTTCGCCACGACTGTCACGATTCCCTAATTGGCTGTCGTCCATCACGTTACGAGCCATCACCGCTTGGCCCTCACGCATGACTGTTGAAGCCAGAAAGCCAGAGACTTTGTGGTAGGAGTGATCGCTGTCACTACGAGAAGCAACGACTTCAAGCTCTTCACTTTGACGGCTTCCCGATTCGTCGCGCCGTCGAAGGAGGACGGCACCGGCATCAACTTGCGTGCCTTCGAAGAGGCCGTCGAGTGCATGATTGGCGAGTGAAACGACATCCATCGCTTTGGCCAGGTCAAAGGCTAACCGGCAAAGCTTTGCTGCCGCACGACCCAACTTGCCGCTTGAGTCACTCGCTTCATCACGAGCGGGCGCATCGAGTAGGCTACTTTGCACCTTGCGGTGAGTGATCGTTGCGGGTTCGATCACGTCGAACACGCTCTCATCATCGACCACACTCGAAATCGAGACGCCGCTTCCTTCGGCGTCGACTGATTTGGACGACTTGAGGATCGTGCTTGTCTCTGGAAATGCCTGTGCCAAATCGTGCACGAATGCCATCTGCGAATTGCCAATTTGGATCAAGTCGCCCGGTGCCAGTTTCACGTCCCCGCGCACCCGTTCCCCACCGACAGTGGTTCCATTGCGGCTATCGAGGTCGCGAAGCTGCCATTCCCCCCCCGCGGAGAAAACCTCGGCATGATTTCGACTACAGCGTTCGTCCTTAACGACGACTGCGTTAGTTGGAGCGCGACCGATGGTCAGGGATTCCCCTGGGACCAAGCGGATCACGTCCGCCCACTCCGACCCTTCTCGGAGGATGATGTACCCGGCGGGGATTGGTTCTTTTGTCACGGATATCGCGGAACTAGAGGCTGAAAACAGGTGTAGTCTGGCGGTTTTTGGGGAGATCGTAGTCTCGGCAAAGTGTATCAATATAATACACTCGAAAGTGGCTTGCTGGGCCACTCTTTTCGATTTCCTTGCAACGTAGGCGAACGTCTGAAAGCCCTAAGTGACATATGCCGTCAGGTTGACCACCCCGCGAGAATTGGAACCGATTACCCCGATTACGCAGGTGAGAGTAGATTTAGGTAGCTTGACTCTGCGGAAGTGGCCAAAAGTGTTGAATCACAGGCACTTAGCAACTACGCTCAATAAGGAGGGAAAGCACCCTAATAGGCTGGACCTGACGTTAGAATTTTCCGTCTAGTCACGGTCTGGCGGGATACCAACAGCCTCGTCTGGCTTTGGCTTCTCTAAGGCCTTGGTGTGCCCAAGGCCACAAATTTCACGAGTTCGGAACTAGAGAGACAACCAATTATGCGTAGGCAAATCAGCCATCGGCTACTTCTGACGGGATTAGCCTTCTTGTTGACCGTCAGTGTCGCATCGTTCTCCCAGGCACAGGTCCTTGGTGGAGGCTTCGTCAATCGAAACGTCGGTGGCATCAGCGTTGACGCTGAGGGCGTACTCTCTGCTCCGACGGTCAAAGAGGAGCAAGAACTCAATCGTATACGCCAAGAAGCGAGAGTTACCGTCCCTGAGCAATTGAGTCGATTTACTCCTCTCAGGGCTGTCTCTTTGCGTCAGCTTGAAGCAGAAATATCTAGATCGCTAGCAGAGAAAAAACCATTGCCTGAAGAGGTGCTCTACCTTGCTGGCCTGCAACGGGTCGAATACGTCATCGCGTATCCAGAGCGCAATGACATCGTGTTGGCTGGCCCCGCTGAGGGATGGAAGCTTGACGAGGTCGGCAACGTTGTCGGGGTAACAACGAATCGACCAGTATTGCTATTGGATGATTTGCTTGTGGCTTTGCGTAGTGGTCCCGCTTCGCGCGTTGAAGCGATCACCTGCTCCATCGATCCGACTCCCGAAGGGTTACAACGCTGGCAGAAGTTGGCCAGCAACATGCGTCGTATCGGCAATCCCGACCAAACAATGCGCCGCATCGAAGACGCTCTCGGCCCGCAAGTGATTAGCGTGACGGGAATCTCTCCTGACACGCACTTTGCTCGTGCAATGGTTGCTGCTGACTTCCGGATGAAGCGCCTAGCCATGAACTTCGAACCAGCACCCGTTGGCAACATGCCCAGCTTCCTCGAGATGTTGCGTTCCGGGGGAGCGAGTAGCATGATGCCGCGTTGGTGGCTGGCACCCAATTATCAGCCGCTAGCTCAAACGAAAGATGGCCTCACCTGGCAGCTCCGGGGGCCTGGCGTCAAATGCATGACGGAGCAAGATTTCATCGACGCCTCGGGCAACAAGCAAGCGAGTGGCAAAGCTCACCCGGTTGCTCAGAAGTGGGCCGATTCCATGACGAAGCAATTTGGCGAATTGGCCGCTCACGACTCAGCCTTTGGCCAACTCCGCAACGTAATGGACCTGGCGGTGATTGGTGCTCTCATTGAGAAACACCAACTGCTCGAACAAGTCGCACTCGACGCACCAAACCTGATGGCCGATTTGCAGCCAACCAGCTTTCCCGCCCCACGCTATACCTCAAGCAAAGCTAGCTTCGTGAAGCGAGGCAAGAAGTGGCTGATCAGCGCTTCGGGCGGCGTCGAAATTCTGCCCTGGCAGATTGCCGACGTCTCGGAAACCGTCGAGTCGCTCTCGAAGGTCCGCGAGCAGTTGACGAAATCTTCCGACGGGCTCTGGTGGGAGTAATCGGTGTAGGGCGGCCACTCTTGGCCGTCACAGCCCCGTAGCAGGGTCATGCCGCTCCCAGGAACGGGCAGGAGTGCCCGTTCTACTTCTAAAGATATCCTTCAACTCCAACGGCACTAAATCCAGCGGATTCTGCCTATTGCTGGACTTTCTCAGAGGAAGTCCTCAGACTGCGGATAGTTATTTCATCCCACAGACGCGAGGACGGGCACAATGCCACAAGGTACGATTAAGAAGCTTACAGACAAAGGGTTCGGGTTTATTGAGGGCGACAAAGGAGATATCTTCTTCCATCACTCTCAACTTGAAGGAGCCGCCTACGACAGCCTGACTGAAGGTCAAACCGTCGAGTACAACGAAGGCTCCGGACCGAAAGGGCCTTGTGCTGAAAACGTGAAGGTCGTTTCGTAGGAACTACCTGAAACTCAAGCGGCTAGGCCGCAAGCGGATTGATTTGACGCCATTTCACTTTTGAGTGGAGTGGCGTTTTTTCTATTGCTGCTCTCCTTGCGTCCAAACCCTGGGACGAACGACATCTTTCACGAGCCCCAGCTTCTCTAGGAATCGGATCGTCAGCCACGTCACGTCGAACTCCCACCACTTGTGCCCGTGAGCAGCGGCTCGTTGGTCGGCGTGGTGGTTGTTGTGCCAACCCTCGCCGTTGCTCCAAAGACCAACGAGAATGTTGTTCCGGCTGTTATCGCTCGTGTCGTAATTCTTGTAGCCCCAAACGTGTGTGACCGAGTTGACTGACCACGTGATGTGCCACGTGAGTACAGTCCGTACAAATACGCCCCACACGGCCAGACTCGCACCGAATTGTACGCCGTCCATCGGGGTTCCCCAAACGGGCCAACCGATGGCGAAACCCGCGAGGAAGAAAGCAGCCACCGAGCCTAGGTAGACCCACAGCCAGTTTTCGTTCCTTTCAAGCTTCATGTAGAACGGATCACGCAGAAGATCGCGGACGAAGCGTTCGTACTTGTTGACGTTCTTAAACTCGCGATTCGTGAACATCAACCAACCGCAATGCCCCCAGAGGAAGTTTACCAGCGGGCTATGCGGATCGGGCCTGTTGTCGGAATGTTTGTGGTGGATACGATGCATCGCAACCCAGCAGGCAGGCGTGTCTTGCAATGTGCAGACGCCCAGGATCGCAAGACCATGCTCCAACCACTTTGGTGCGGTCAGACCTTGGTGCGTAAGCATGCGGTGGTAGCACAAGTTGATGCCTAGGGTGCCGAAAACGTACAGCCCAAGAATTGCCAACACGACACCTGTCCAGCTAAACAGCCACGGATGAAACGCTAAGCAGGCGAGCACGTGAATCAAGGGAATCCCGATCGCGTATCTCCAGCGCACCTCAACAGGGTTCACGGAGGACTCAGGCCATTCGAGGTGACGCTGGGAAGCAGGCATGCGCTGCGGATCGTCGGGCGTCTGATCGTCGCTGAATGTTTCTTCTGCGGCGTCTTTGGGGAGCGTGTCAGTTGCCATGTCAGGATTGAGCTGGTGAGTTGAAGCTTGCGGGGGAGGGACGGGCCGAGACACAATCGTCAACCGGCATTATACTGTGCAGGCAACCCGATCCAAAGTGGCCGATTAGCACCCTATGAACGCAAGCCAGGATGACGCATCGAAGGCCACAGGATGGGCCCAATGGCTCGCCGGGCATCGACTGGGCATCCTGGCCGGAGCCTTTCTACTTACCGCAGCTTCCGGGCTACTCGCCACGCGGCTGGACTACGACTTTACGCCTCAGGCGCTCTTTTCCGGCGAAAACGAACTCGTCGCCTATAGCGAGCAGGTCAAAGCGACTTTCGGCCATGCGGAAAACATCGTGATCGTCGTATTACGATCCGAAGGGGAAGCCGACTGCCTGGAGCCCGCTGCACTCCGTTGGCAGGTCGCGTTCGCTCGCGAGGCTGCCCAACTTCCAGCCGTCGATCGAATCGACTCTCTCGCGACCATGCGTCTGCCTCGTCCACGCGTCCTGGGTCGCAGTGGCCTGATGTTCGTTCCCGTCGTTCGTGGGGATTCTCTCCAAACCGATTCCGCGGCAGAAGAGGAGTCGGCCTTGGTTCGCCAGAAAGTCGACGACCAACCGTTGCTTGAAGGAACTTTCATTAGCAAAGACCGTCGGCTCACGGCCTTGGTGCTGCATCTCGACCCGACGCGCAAGGACATTGATCACGTCACTGCTGTCGTCAAGCAAGTGAAAGGTTTGGTCGATCAATCGAAAATCCCAACCGGGTATGAATCATTCCTAGGCGGCCTGCCCGCTATGCGGGTGGAGATTGTCGAAGGTTTGAAAAGCGATCAAACAACGATCATTCCCTTGGCGGCTCTGGTGTTTGCTTTGGTGCAAGTGATCATTTTTCGAAGCTGGACCGGAGTTGTGGTTTCGGCGGTAGCCGTTGTGGCAGGCTTGGCTTGGACTCTTGCTGCGCTAGTGCTACTCGGGCAGTCGCTCACTATTATTTCTAATGTCCTGCCGATTCTGTTGATGATCGTGGGCGTCAGTAGCTGTGTCCACTACCTCAACGAATACGCCGAGCAGTTGGAGCGGACACCTGCAGATGCCCACTCGGCAGCGATTCGAACCACACAGCGAATCACGCTGGCTTGTTTGCTCACGAGTCTCACAACGGCACTTGGTTTCCTCAGTCTGTTGGCCGCACGAAGTCAACTACTCAGTCAACTTGGCTGGCAAGCCGCGATGGGGATTGGGCTTTTTTTCATCGCTACTGTGCTTGTCTGCTCGTCGCTCTTGCCGCTCTACCGCACGACAAAAGGAGGCCAAGTATCGCATAGAAAACCATCTAGCAATGAAGTGATCTCTCCACTTGCCAGCGTGGCCTGGGGATTTGGACGATTGGCAGTCGATTGGCCCCGCTTGACGATTCTAACGGGCGTGGGATTACTCACTCTTGCCGGAGTGATTGGGCGTAACACGGTGATCAACTCGACGCTGCTGGAAACCTTCGACGAGACGCATCCACAGACACGTCAGATGGGACTTATCGAGAAACAACTAGGTGGTTTTGTGCCGATGGAGATAATCCTATCCGCCGAAAATCCGGGTTGGTTCGTGGAAGCAGAGAATTGGCGAAACTTATTAAAACTAGAGCAAGGAATCGCGAAGCTTGATGGCGTGCTGCGAATTCGCTCCGTAATGGAGCTTATGCAAGAGGTTGATCGCCAACTTCCCGCCGGCCCTCAACTAACAGTGTTGGCTCGCCCTGACACGGAGAAATTCGAGCAGCGGCTTCAAGAATGTTACCGATTGCTCAAGAAGACTGCGGATCTCAATGGCGTGCATCGTTTTGCCACGAAGGATGGGAAGCAACTGCGTCTGCTGATGAGTCTACGTGACGTGGGAACGCAAGGCGGCTTGAGACTTGCCGCGGAGTTTCGTGAGTTGCTGAACGAGACTTTCCCTGAATCGTCAGGCAACAACGTCGCGTCGAACATCACGGGCGAGTCCTACGTAGCCGCCATCGCGTTGACGCGATTCATTCGCGATCTGCTCCTTTCTTTGCTGGGCGTTTCCGCTTTGATCTTTCTCGTGATTGGCCTCGTGTTGCGATCCCCCCGGCTTGGACTGATCTCGATTATCCCGAATGTTGCTCCATTGGTGGTGACACTCGGTTATTTGGGGCTGCGAGGTTACACGATTAACATGAGCAACGTGATCGTCTTCGCGATTAGCCTCGGCGTGGCCGTGGATGATACGATTCACTTCCTTGCGCGGTTTCGTCACGAGTCACTGGGAGAGTCCGATGTGACGGCCGCGATTCGGCGAACTTGCCTGGGCACTGGCCGTGCGGTTCTGATGACGACGATCCTCATCGTCTGCGGCATGGCGATCCTGCTACTCTCGTCGTTCGTGCCGACAAGACGATTCGCCGAGCTCGCTGCCGTGACGATGTGCTCGGCTTTGCTCGGCGACCTGCTTCTTTTGCCTGCGATGTTGAAACTCTTCTGGCCGTCCACCATAGTTGACGCTGAATTGGGCCACGGATGACACGGATTTCACGGATGCTTTTGAACAGGAGTGAACGGAGGAAATAGATTTTCGATTTGCTAACGTATCGTAAACCGAAGCGTAAGCGAGGGAGAATGCTCGCTGGGTTTCTTCCTCGCTTACGCCTCGGGTTATGAGATGGAACCGCATCCGTGAAATCCGCGTCATCCGCGGCCAATATTAAGGGCTTACTCCTGTGAAACTTTTCGATGTGCGCAAAGGCGAGCTAGCCCAAGTTAGCCTGAGTGCGCTATGGTTTTTCTTAGTGTTGGCCTGCTACTACGTCGTGCGACCGGTGCGTGATACCTTCGCAACCAATCTCAGTAGCGATGAGAAGGCAACGCTTTTCACAGCAACCTTGGTCGTTATGGTGCTGATCACGCCGCTGTACGGGCTGATCGTCGCTCGCACGCCGCGTGGACTGTTAGTGCCGTTTGTCTACGGATTCTTCACGATGAACTTGCTACTGTTCGCAGCGGTGACACCCTCAGCGCCTGACTGGCTGGGGAAAGTGTTTTTCGTCTGGGTCAGTGTCTTCAATCTTTTCATCGTGACCCTGTTTTGGGGCACTGTGGTTGACTGCTTTACTGGTGAGCAAGGGAAACGGCTCTTTGGAATCATCGCTGCGGCAGGTACGGTCGGCCAAATCGCTAGTTCCTGGTTGGTGCAACTGGCGGTTGAGCAACTCTCGACCAGCGGACTGCTTGTGTGCTCCGCTGCGTTGTTGATCAGTGCTATGGGCTGCTCGCTTGCTCTGAGTCGTCACACCGAACCGTCTGAAGCCTTGGACACAAGCCGTTTTCGCTGGTCAGCCGCTTGGGAGGGAGCAGTCTCCATAGCTCGTAGCCCGTTGCTATTGGGAATTGCCCTTTTCATTATCGGATCGAGCGTGTGCGCGACGTTTGCGTATTTTCAAATGACCGATATGCTTCGGGTAGAGTTCGCTTCACAAGATGAACGCAGCGCCTGGCTTGCCAATGTCAATGAGTGGACCGGCTACGTGACGCTCATTCTGCAATCGTCAGTTGTATCCGTGCTGCTGAGAAAGTTAGGCGTCGCGGCGACCCTTTCGATTGCGCCTTTAGTGCTTGTTGCTGGTTTCCTAGCGATGCATTTCTCTGCAACGCTCGGCATCATGTTTCTCTTCCAGGTCGCCTTACGCGGCACGTCCTTCGGTTTCGCCAATCCTTCCTTAGAAACGCTTTATACGCGAGTGTCGCGAGAGGAAAAGTATCGGGCGAAGGCCTTTATCGACACGGTCGGAAAACGGACTGGCGACGTAGCGGGTGGTCAACTCTCGAGCTATTTCGCACAAGGCACAATGGGAGTTGCTGGGATTGTGATCGGAATCGCCGCGTTTGTTGTGGCTCTACTCCTGGGCGTTCGCTACGGGAAACCTGTCGAGTCGAGGACTGAAACACGATGAACGCCAGCAAGTGGCTACTCCTGTGAAGTAACCTTGTTACAACGGGAAACCACTTGTGTCATTCGTTGACGAGAGTTCGTCGCTCAACTAGCTTGAAAGTAGCGCAAAGGCACGGGCAGCGATTCCCAAGATCACGCAGATTGCTATTCGCGCATCGGAACTTCTAGTGGCAAACGAGGAACGTGAGGGCAAGGAATTACGCATTGCGATCATCATTTTCAACGCCATTGGCGGCTGGCACAGCTTGGCTAATCCTCTTAGCGATCACCCACGCTCAGTCAGCTACTCTCTCTGGCTGGGACAACGTCTGGAACGACAACTTCTCGGGCAACTCGATCAATTACAGCCGCTGGGAAGTCGCTGACCGCGAATTTAGCCCCAACAACGAGCTCCAATATTACCGGCCCGAACAAGTCACGGTGGGTGGCGGGCAACTCACCATCACGGCGGTCAATCAACCGCTAGGTAACCAACAGTATCGATCAGGCTTAATTCGCACTTGGCAGGAGCACCGCTTCGGACGGTGGGAAGTCCGTGCTGACCTGCCGTGGGGGCAGGGCATGTGGCCGGCGATCTGGTTGCTCCCTCGCAATGCCGCTTGGCCCGTGGGCGGCGAGATCGACATCATGGAGAACATCGGCAGCAATACGTTCGCTGTGCTTGGTTCCTACCATTACAACTGGACACCGGGTACGCCGATTACCACGAATCAGTGGTACGGGGGCACTGATGCGAACGGCCAACCGATCGACTTTGCGGCCGCGATGCACGACTACGCCGTGGAGTGGGAGCCTGACCAGATGCGCTTCTACGTTGACGACAACCTCTATTTTTCGATCGATAACCCAATTCAGCCGCAAGCGGAGCCGATGAGCCTGATCATCAACCTGGCGGTTGGTGGGAACTTTCCAGGAAATCCCGATCCGAACGTTTTCCCGCAAACGTTCGACATTGATTACGCCCGCTATTGGACACGCGACGAGACGGAGCTGATCAATCCGGACTTCGATCGTTCGGGAACATCCCTCAACGGCTGGGGCACCTTTGGCAACGCCATTAACAATGTGAGCGCCCAGTCTGAAGCCGTCCTTGATGGGACACACTCTCTCAAACTGTATGGGCAGTTCGAGGAAGGGGAGACTTTCTCCGGCGTGTTCCAAGGCATCGCTTTGAACGAGGGCCAACAGGTAACTGCCGACGCGAGTGCCTTCATCCGCAATGAGGATTCCATCGCTGGCTCTTCCAACGAACTGATTATGAAGTTGGAGTACTACAGCAGTTTAGGAGCCGCTTTCGACAGCCCCGACTTCCTCGGTGAGGTGCCCCTGGTGATCGCCAATGGCAGCACCGAAGAGGACACTTGGCTTGCACACCAAATCAGCGGCGTCGCCCCCAAGGGTGCCGTCGAAGCCCGCGTCAGCTTCGTCTTCCGTCAACCGGGCCTTGATGGGGGAGCTGTGCATATTGATGCCGTTTCGCTCGTCGCGACCGACCCCACACCTGGCGACTTCGACAATAGTGGCTCCGTCGATGGCGGGGACTTTTTGATGTGGCAGCGGGGAGAGGTCACCAGTCCGCCAAGCGGCACTGACCTCGCGGGCTGGCAGGGCAATTATGGGACATCGCCGGGCTCGCTCGCTACGCAGGTTGCGGTGCCAGAGCCAAGTGCGTTTGCTGCAGGATTGCTTGGCCTCTCTGCGTTGCTTGGACGGCGACGCTGGTTCTGAGCCAAGTGTTTCGGCAAGAATATGTCGTTAGTTGCCTCGGCGTTTCACGCTTGGGCATGTCATCTATTGTGTCTGCCGTCAGGGGCATATATTGGGAAACTGCTGGACGCAGGCTACTTCAGAGGTTCTTTCCACCTAACGACTAGGCATGTTCACGGAGTTCCGAACCATGGAGTCGCTAATCGATTTCGTGAGAGCTAACGAACGATGGTTCGTGGGCCATCTACCGGAGACAAACGCATCACTTGATGCTGCTGAGCGCGAATTGGGATTGAAACTACCGACATGTGTCCGATGGCTACTTCGCGATTACGGGTACTGGCATGCGACCGGTATTGAATCGCTGGAAGATTCTGTCAAGAACACCATCGCGGGTCGAAAGCACGTTAGCCTGCCTCAGCAGTACCTTGTCTTGTACGACCATCAAGACGGTGGTGTCGTGGTCGTCGACTCGGACGATTGGAGAGTTGGACCACCAGTTTTTCACCTTGGATGGGAAGATGTAGAGGAAGGGCTGCATACCGAACCCGAGTTTGCTTCGTATCTCGCGTACGTGAAGTATGTGCTTGAGAGTCAGCGAGGCTTTATCAGCGAATCTGACATCGATTATGACCCGGCGCGATATCGAAGCGTGTAGAAACCACTGGAACTAGAGGTGCAATGATGCGGCGAACCCTGCCTCGGCTTCATCGACCGAGGCAGGGTTTTCACGCAATCTAATCAGTTTTCGTTAAGGCAGCCAAAGCATAGGCCGTCGCACAACGGCTGACTTCCGGGCCGAGTTGGTTGCTCAACGAGAGGACCCGCGCCTGCCAAGACAAGGCAGCTAACACAGTTTGCAGCAAGAATTCCCCTCGTCCGCTGATCAGCACTTCTGTCGGTGGCTCATCCCATCGCTGCACAACCTGCTGTATCGCGGCGGCAATCTGATCCAATTGTCTTCGTCGAACTAGTTCAGCAGCTTGGATTGCTTCGTCCAAACTCATCATGCTGGCGTCAGCGCAAATACCTCTGGCGATGCGTGCATGAGCGTGACGCCTGGTGCGGGGTCGACCGTTGGGGGTGTCGGTGTTGTGATCGTCTTCGGGCAAGTCGCCTAGGAGCACGTAAGCGTCCGCCGTTGTAGCAAAAAGCTCGGGTGCGAGCGGTGTTGATCTGCCCGCCAATTCAAACGTATCCACCAGGGCGAACAGCGGCGTGCGTTCGACTCCACTGTAGACGAGTTCACCCGTGGCGAGACGCTCAGGGTCGGTCAGTCCCCGGGTGGCTGGCTTGCCGTCGATGATGGGGATAATATCGCAGGTGGTCGTGCCGAGATCGATCAAGAGAGCAGTGCTCTTGTCAACAAAGCGTGACGCAAAACTGGCCAGCGCGTGCCAATTGCTGGCGGCTGCAAGCAACGGATTCGAGACGGCTTCCCGTGGCTCAACAAAGCGGCCATCGACGAGGTAGACGCTGAGTTCCTTTTGACTTGCAGCCTGCTGTGCCGCTTCGATGATGGACTGGACACCTTCGGCTTTCGTTTCGTAGCAGTCGGCCAGCTCGCCCGTCATCGTGATCGCGATTCGCTCCGTCTGTGGTGCGTCGGCAATCATCTCGGCTAGTGCGTCGGCCAACTTTTCCGGCTGCTTCCAGAGTGGGAAGGCGCGATGATCTGTGTAACCTTGGCCGTCTGCCACCTTGAGGTTCGCACCGCCGATGTCGAAGGCTAGGACTTTCACAGACACATGCTTTAGGTTTTGGGCCACGGATTGCACGGATACTATAAATCAGGATCGGTAGATTTATTGAACAGGAGGGAACAGAGCTAACGGAGAGATGAGAAGTGAATCACGGAACAGCTATTCTTACCAGTCCATCATTTTCGACATCTGTGTGATCCGTGCAATCCGTGTCGAAACTAACGCAGCCAACTAGAGAAGATTTGCGTTTCCATCAGAGGTGAACTCAAGGGGCACGTCTCGCTGCGTCACGGAGATCAGTTCGTTTTTGGCCGCTTTGATAGCCAGGCCCGCCAAGTTTTCCTTCACGACTTTACGAAGGCCAACATAAGAAGTCGTCAAGCGCGGGTTGATTTCAATCACATAGTCGCCGCTGCCGTCCTCCGCTTCGCCGAGAACAAGATCGACTCCGACAAAACCGTTAGCTGGCGGTAGCGCCGCCAGGGCCCTTAGTGCGAGTTGCTGGGCACGCTCCGCGAGCGATTTTTGCATGATGATCGAACCGCCAAGGTAAGCAAAGCGTCCCGAATCGCAAAGCCGCTGCCAACACGGGGGCAGGGCAGTCGTGCCGTTTGGGCCGCAAATGAACAGGACGCTTGCCGGGCGACCGGGGATGAATCGTTCCAAGAGTCTCGGCCAAGGATGCGGCTCCGGCGCGTCCAAGTGACCCTCAATAAGCAACGTGTGCTGCGAACCGGCTCCATCAATGGGCTTCAGAACTGCAGGGTAGCTAAAGTCACGCGGCAGACGCTCCTCATCCGCTGCGTGGAGCGTGGACTCCGGAACCGGGATCTCGAACTCCCTCAACTTTTCTGCCGTTTGCCGTTTATTCGCGGCAATTCCTAGGAACTCTGGCAAGGCGTTGAGAGAACGGGAGTCGCCCGATTGCAAGATGCTCACGCTCAGCTCAAGCTGGCGGTCAAACTCGGGGGCGATGGCTAGGGTGAAGTCTGCCGTCGTTGCATACTCCTCCAAGAGGTCATCGCGATGGGTGCCCGAGTGGACCTCGACAACCTCGCACCCCTTGAACGTTGGTGATTCGAGACGCAAATCACGTAGGACTGTGACGTGACTGTCTTCGAGATTAAGAAAGTCTTCCGCCAGAGCACTGACCATCGCCGAGCCTTCGGCCAGTAACGAGTCGGGCAAGCGGCCCCCTTCGTTAACGAGTCCTCCGCCGGTGACCCATTCATAAAGGAAGACGTGCATAGAGGCGGCTGTTGGCTATCGGCTGTCAGCTATCGGCATAGCGACGCATCCCACGATCGGGGCTTCCTGGCTAGAAGATGCCCAACTGATCTTTGGCGTCCTCGGTCATGCGATCGGGCGTCCAGGGGGGATGCATGACAAGTTTGACATCGACCTCGCTCACTTCATCGAGCTTGCTGACGAACTCTTTCGACTGACCAAGCAGCTGGGGGCCGGCGGGGCAGGCGGGGCTGGTCATTGTCATCTCGATATTTACTTCGGACTTGCCATCGTCCTGTTCGTCAATTTTTACCTCGTAGATGAGGCCGAGATCGACGATGTTGACGAACAGCTCAGGATCGATCACCTGCTTCAGAGCTTCGTAAACTTTTTCTTCAGCGACGGGCATCGGAACTACCTCGTGATCAATCTGCGAGTTTAACAAAGACCTGCTCGCCTTCGACTCTAACCTCGTGGGCGACAGTCGGTTTCGTCGCTGGCATCGTCATGGCGGCACCGGTTTCAACGTTGAACTTCGCGCCGTGACGCGGGCAGGCAATCGATTTGTCTTCGGGATCGACAGGACCATCGGACAAGGGTCCACCGTCGTGAGTACATACGTCATCGAGAGCATACCAATGCCCCGCGGCGTGGATCAGCACGATGAGGCTATCCTCGACTTCGACCAGCATTGAGCCAGGGTCGGCAACTTCGGATGTTTTGGCTGCAGCAACGAATTCAGACATCAAAATCCTGTTTAAATATCACGAACACGCTGGCCGATGGCTTCACCCAAGGCTTCGCGAACGCTTTCGATGGTGATGCGGTCGAAGACCTGTTGGAAGAAACCTTCGACAATCATTCGGACTGCTTCGGTTCGAGTGTATCCGCGTGTCATCGCGTAGAAGACTTGTGTCTCGTCGACCCGCCCCGAGGTGCTGCCGTGTGTGCAACGGACGTCGTCCGCTTCGATCTCCAGACCAGGGATTGAGTCGGCTCGCGAAGTGGTGGCGAGCATCAGGTTGTCGTTGCGCTGGTAGGCGTCGGTCCGTTGGGCGGGCTCATCGACTTTGATCATCCCACGCCAGACGGTTCGGGAATGATCTTGCAATGCAGCTTTGTAGAGCAAGTCGCTATGGCAATACGGGGCCTTGTGGTGCTGATGGGTATTGTAAGAAAGATGCTGCTTGCCTTGAGTGAACATTACACCGTTGACCTGGGCCTGGGCATCCTGACCGGCCAAGGCGACGTGCTGATTCACTTTCGCCAATCTGCTGCCGAGAGCACCGATGGTCCACTGCAGACTCGCGTTGGCCGCGACTTCACCCATCTGATGGGCAAAGTGCCACACCTTGTCTCCCCAGTTTTGAAGATTCACATAACGAAGGTGAGCACGCTCGCCAACGATCAGCTCGATCGTTCCGCAGTGCATCCCGCCATCGCTCTGTTCAATGCTCGAAGTCTCCGCGAGCATGGTTGCTTCGGCACCTTCTTCCAAGATGACGAGCGTGCGACTGAGGTCTACGCCCCCATCGGTTATCGTTGCCAAGGAGTGCAGCGGTTGTTCAACCCGCACTCCCTTGGGAACGTAAAGCAGGGTTCCACCAGACCAGCAGGCAGCGTTGAGTGCAGCGAACTTGTCGTAACCAGGATTGACCAGACGACGCTCAAAGAACGGCTTGAGTAGATCGCCGTGTTCGTTTGCTAATTGGCCGAGACTGCCGTAGAGGATTCCCTTGGAGGCAAGCTCGTTGGAGAGTGCACTTTCGACCGTGCGACTATCAACTGCTTGGGTTTGCCCGCCAAGATCAACGCCTTGACTCAACAATGCAGTAGGCCGGCTTGTCTGTTCATTCCTCTCGCCCGGTAGCGAATAGCGGTCGAGCTTGAACAGACGAATGTCTGTACGCATCCACTCTTCATCTTTGCCCGAGGGCATCGGAAGCTCGCTAAACTGCTGCCAAGCGGCACGACGCATGTCCGCGAGCCAACCGGGCTCGTTACGAGCGGTGAGGAAATCATCAAAGGCTTCTTGGGTGAAACCGGTCTGTTCTAGGGTTGCAGTCATCGTCTGACGGTACTTGTTTCAGTTGTGAGAATCGAAATCACGCTAATCATGGTGCCGTGCGGAGCTAACCCACACTGCCTTCCATCTGCAGCTCGATTAGGCGGTTCATTTCGACGGCGTATTCCATCGGCAACTCTTTGATGAGCGGCTCGATGAACCCGCTAACGATCATCGAGCTGGCTTCCGCTTCGGTGAGCCCGCGGCTCATCAGGTAGAAGAGCTGCTCTTCACCAATACGTGAGACGCTCGCTTCATGCTCGATCTGAACATCTTGCTCTTCGACTTCGATGTAAGGATAGGTGTCGCTGCGACTGTCGGAATCGAGAATCAGTGCGTCGCAGACGACATTGCTCTTGCAGTTGGTGGCTCCATCTTCCACCTTGCAAAGGCCGCGATAGCTGCTGCGTCCGCCATTCTTACTGATGCTCTTGGAAATGATGCGGCTCTTCGTGTCAGGAGCACAGTGGACGACCTTCGCCCCGGCATCCTGGTGCTGTCCCTTGGACGAGAAAGCAATCGAGAGGATCTCGCCGCGGGCACCTGGCTCCATCATGTAGACGGCCGGATACTTCATCGTCAGTTGACTTCCCAGGTTGCCGTCCACCCATTCCATAAGGGCATCTTGATAGGCCATCGCTCGCTTTGTGACGAGGTTGTAGATGTTGTTCGCCCAGTTTTGGATTGTCGTGTAGCGGCAACGGCCATTCTTCTTGACCATCACTTCAACCACAGCGGAGTGGAGACTTTCAGTCGTGTACATCGGGGCGGTGCAACCCTCGACGTAATGCACTTCCGCGCCTTCATCGACGATGATCAGGGTCCGCTCAAACTGCCCCATTTGCTCCGCGTTAATTCGGAAGTACGCCTGCAGCGGGAAGTCGATCTTCACGCCGGGTGGGACATAGATGAACGACCCCCCTGACCACACGGCGGAGTTGAGTGCCGCGAACTTGTTATCTTCAGGAGGAATGATCTTGCCGAAGTATTCGCGGAGCAATTCGGGATGTTCTTTAATGGCGGTGTCGGTGTCAGTAAAGATCACGCCTTTGTCGCCGAGCTCTTCCTGCAGTGATCCGTAGACGACTTCGCTCTCGAACTGCGCTTTCACGCCGGCGAGATACTTTTTCTCAGCTTCGGGGATGCCGAGCTTGTCGAAGGTATCCTTGATTTCCTGGGGAACATCGTCCCAAGTCTTGCCCTGCTCGTTGGCTGGTTTGAGGTAGTAATAGATGTCTTGGAAATCGATCCCGATGTCGCCGCCCCATTTTGGCATGGGCTTCGACTCGAAGATCTCCAACGAACGCAGGCGGAAATCCCGCATCCAATCGGGCTCGCCCTTCATTTCCGAAATCTGAGCGACGATTTCCGCGTCGAGGCCTTTGCGTGCCTTGAACACGTCGGTCGAAGGGGTGATGAAATCGTACTTGTTGATTTCACCTGCGGTGACATCTGCTTCGGGGATTACATCAGTGGCCATTTTAGCTTTCCTCTTTTCTGATTCACTAGCATGCGCTGCGTGCCTGTGACATTCTTAAACGGCTGCGGGGGTCTCTTTCATCTCTTCGCCGACAGCTGCTGCTTCGGGGTACTCGCCGCGGATGCGGTCGTAGCCGTCGGTGTAAAGCTCCTGTGCCAGTTCGACCCCGCCCGTTTCGACGATGCGACCGCCGAGCATCACATGGGTAAAGTCAGGCGTATTGTGGTCGAGCAGCTTGTCATGGTGCGTGATGATAAGGATGCCCATATCAGCACCACCTTTATCGACGTTAATGATGTCCGCGATACTCTCGCTCGCGAGCTTGACGGCATCGACGTCCAAACCACTATCAGTTTCGTCAAGGATGGCGAATTTGGGGCGAAGCATTGCGAGCTGAAGGATTTCCGCCCGCTTCATTTCACCTCCCGAGAAACCGTCATTCACGTAGCGACGGGCAAACTCGGTATCCATCTTGAGTTGGCCCATCTTCTCGGTCAGTTCCTTGCGAAATTGACGCATAGGAATCAACTCTTCGCCTTCCTTCCGTTCGGGGTTGCGAACGTTGGTCGTCGCATGGCGGAGGAACTCGGCCATTTTTACGCCGGGGATGGCCATCGGACGCTGGAAGGCCATAAAGATTCCAGCCCGTGCACGTTCCGCGGCGTCCATCTCGAGGACGTCTTGGCCTTCCATTTCAATCTGACCATCGGTCACCTCATAATTCGGGTGACCCATGATCGCGTTGCCGAGGGTGCTTTTCCCCGAACCGTTCGGCCCCATCAACGCGTGTGTTTCGCCGCGTTTGATCGTGAGGTTCACTCCGCGAAGGATCGGCTTGCCTTCAACGGCGACGTGGAGGTTCGTGATTTTCAGAGTTTCGGACATAGGTTTCTCTTCTCAATGAATAAATGTCGTTGGCTGATTAGCCGGTGATCTTTTGATGGTCAAAAACAGGGTCGCCTTCAACGGGCTCAGTGACATAACCGCTGTGGTGTGGGACTGGAAGTTCGTCCTCGACCTTCGTGCCTAGTTGAGCGAAGCCGGTTGAGCCACTTCTCTTGGCAATCTTGTGGCCTTTGATCTTGTCTTGAATGCGCATCAATCCTTCGAGCAATGCCTCGGGGCGTGGCGGGCAACCGGGAACGTAAACGTCAACAGGCACGACAAGGTCAACGCCCTTGACGACGTGGTAGCCATACTTGAAGTAAGGACCACCGCCGACAGTGCACGCGCCCATGGCAATCACAAACTTGGGGTCGGGCATCATGTTGTACAGCCGCCTCACCCGGCTTGCCATTTTGTAAGTCACGGTGCCGGCAACAATCATCAAGTCGGCCTGCCTCGGGGTCGCACGAAAGGCGCCCGCGCCGAAGCGGTCGAGGTCGTAGCGGCTGGCACCCGCGGCCATCATTTCGATGGCACAGCATGCCAAGCCGAAGGTCAGAGGCCAAATGCTCGACTGACGTGCCCAATTAATTGCGTTTTCCACGGTCGTCGTGATGACGTTCTCTTCAAATCGGCCTTCAATCCATGGCTGAGACATCGCTCGCCCTTTCAATTCATGATTGTCTGGTTGATCGTCTGATTCCTTAGGCGTCAGGCAACTTGCACGCCAGAATCGCAATCTTTCTAAGGTATCCGCATGACTGTCGTGCTACTAGGCGTTGACCGGCGTTAAGGGCTGTATTTCACGTGTTTTAATGGGTTTTGTTACTTTTCGTAGTCGACGACGTTGCCACACGCAATGTTTCAAATCACGAGGGTGTGCTTGTCTCGAACTTACAGCAAGCTTCGCCGTCCAGACGGCACTCAGTTAGTCGAACATCTTCTCCCAAGATTTCCGTAAACAACATTTTCTCCAGAGCACAGATCCCGCGGTCCTGTTCGGCCAAGTCGGGATAGGGGCAGGCGAGCGCCGTCAACACGGGTAGGCCGCCCTCCTCGTTTACCTCAAAGGCAATGTCGCGACCATCCAAATCGGTCGCCAACGAATTCATTCGCTCAGCGATGCTCTCACCGTTGATGCGATCCTTGTATTTTTCAGCCATTCCGGAAGCCAGGCGTGCCAAGAGGCCCTGGCGAACCGACTTATCATCGATGGAACGAATCTCTTTCCAGAGAACTTCGACCAGTTCTCCGTAGTTATTTCCACCCGATCGCTGGCCGGCTTTCGTTAGGCAATACTGGTGGGTGGGCCGCCCACGCCCGGCTGGTGCCGAGTTTCTTTCGATAATCCCCGCCTCAGTAAGACGTGCCAATCGTTGCCGAACAGCCGTCGCGGTGACATCTAGCGCCTCGCTCAACTCAGCAATCGTCGCCTGTCCGTTGCGACGCAGGCAATCGACGATCATCTCGTCGCCGCCCTTTTTCGACTGCGATCCAGCGAGAGGCTGGGCAGCGGATGCTGTTTGACTCGCCATTAGGTCACCATGAATTAGACTGTTACTTGTTCATTGCTAGTATCGTACGCTTAACGACATTAAACACAACCATATATTTGAAAAATAATTAACTGACAAAATTCATCCGACGTAAACTATTGACTAGAAACGAGTTATTGGCTAGAAGGGCTCGCTGAGGTGGGCCCATACTGGGCTGCTAGTAACGCCATCCTACTTTTCACGCTTAACAGAGTGGTGAGTGGCCCGTTAGAGGGCATCAAACCAAGCCGCGGAGACTACTTGATGTCGCTCAACAAGCTTCGATTCTTTCTCATTCTGACAATTGCGGCTTTCGGGATGAGCCTTGCTTTTGCGTCGACAACAGCCGTTGCGCAAGAAAAGCCAGCCGGAGAGGTCGTCGAAGCGGGCGAGGAAGCGAGCGTAGAACAGGCAGAGGCTTCCGAGGAGGGGGAGCAGGAGCTTTCCTTCATCGAGCAGTGGAAGGCCAACTGGGACGATCCCGACAAGTCGAACGGGGCGAAAGCTCAGGATAGCGTCAATCAGGTGTTCAACGTCGCTGTGCCGATGTTGGAGTCCGTCCTTTTCTATGAAGTGCCATTGCCATTTAAAGAGAATGTAGCTGCCGTTGAAGAACAGCCGGAAGATGAAATCAAAACGCGGTACGTCACAATGCCGCTGATCTTGGTGGTGCTGATACTAGGCGGCGTTTTCTTTACTTTCCGCTATGGTTTCGTCAACGTTCGCATGTTCGGACACTGCATTCAGGTGATCCGAGGGAAGTATGATCGACCGGACGATCAGGGGGAGGTTTCGCACTTCCAAGCGCTTACGTCGGCGCTCTCGGCAACGGTGGGCCTGGGGAATATCGCTGGCGTGGGAGTCGCCATCACCCTCGGAGGGCCGGGGGCCGTCTTTTGGATGTGGCTCATCGCGTTCTTTGGGATGAGCATGAAGTTCACAAGTTGCTCGCTCGCTCAGTATTACCGCCGCGTGAAGCCAGACGGCTCCGTTTTGGGCGGACCGATGGTTTATCTCGAGGATGGCTTTCGTGATCGCCTGCCGGCGCTTGCCCCGCTGGGGCGCCTTCTGGCAATTGTCTACGCGGCACTGACTGTGATGGCTGCCTTTGGCGGTGGCAATATGTTCCAGGGCAATCAGACCTACAATCTGATGGAGGAGCAATTCCCGAACGTGGCGACCGAGGAGCGTGCTTGGGTCTTTGGTGTACTCCTGGCCATTCTCGTCGGCGTCGTCATCATCGGCGGCATCCGCCGCATCGGAGAGGTCACCAGCAAACTCATCCCACTCATGTGTGTTGGATACTGTCTGGCTTGCCTAGCAATCATCCTTAAGAATTATCAAGAAGTTCCAGCGATGTTCTCGAGCATCTTCTCGGGAGCCTTTGCAAAAGAATCCATCTATGGTGGCTTCTTCGGAGTCCTGTTGCAGGGTGCCAAGCGAGCTGCCTTTTCGAACGAAGCCGGACTCGGCTCTGCGGCCATTGCCCACTCAGCGGCAAAGACTGACGAACCGATTCGCGAGGGGATTGTCGCGATGATCGGCCCCTTTATTGATACGATTGTCGTTTGCACGATGACCGCGTTGGCGATCTTAATCTCCGCGGCACACCTGACTCCAGACGGTGTAGTACGTCAAGAAACTGAGGGTGTTCTGGTGACTGCACGAGCACTGGCCAGCCTGGGCCCTGCGGTCCCGTACGTGCTTTGTATCGCGGTGTTCTTTTTCGCCTACTCTACACTTATTTCCTGGAGCTACTACGGCGAAAGAGCGGTTGAGTACCTGTTTGGTCCACGCGGCATCACACCCTACCGTGTCGTTTATTTACTGTTCGTGGTTTTCGGACCGATTCTTTCCTTGGATGCCGTGATCAATTTCTCCGACATGATGCTCTTTAGCATGTCGTTCCCGAACATAATCGGCATGGTTTTGCTCTCGGGATTGATCAGCAAGAAGGGCAGTGACTACATCCGCCGCTTGAAGTCCGGCGAGATGAAGCCCGTGAATTAGCGAACCTTGCTCAAGTTCTGGCCGTCTATTCGCAGTTAGACTTTCTTACTCCTCACTGCCTGCGGATGCACGATGCTGCCAGCCATTTATCGCCGCTACCGAGAAGCCTACTCCGGCTTGCCGCGGGAGGTTTGGTGGATGGCGCTGGCGTTGTTCATCAATCGCTGCGGCACAATGGTGATGCCGTTTTTGACACTCTATCTGCGGCAAGAACGGGGGATGAGTGAATCGTCGGCAGGGATGATGCTCTCCGCGTTTGGACTGGGAGCAATCGTTGGTGCTTACTCTGGTGGACGGCTGGTGCCGCTCGTTGGAGCAGTACGGGTGCAGATTAGCGCTTTGCTGTTAGTGTCGCCTTGCTTTCTATTGATCCCGTTTGCAGAGAGCTGGTTAGAAATCGCCGCTGCCATGTTCGCGCTCGGCGTCACCGGCGAAGCAGTTTTCCCGGCGAATAACTCAGCCATTGCATTGTTAACGACTCGCGAGAATCGCGTGCGCGCCTATGCGTTGCAACGGTTGGCGGCAAACCTTGGGTTCTCGTTTGGCCCAGCCATCGGTGGTGTCCTTGCGGAGATTGATTTCCACTTGCTGTTCGGCGTGGATGCCGCGACGACTGCGATTGGTGGGTTGCTACTCTTGTACTTCTTTGGCTTCAAACGACTGGCGAACACGAATGAGACTGCGGAAGAGAAGCCGAAGGTCACTGCTTCGCCGTTGAAGGATCGCACCTTCGTTGCGTTTCTCTTGCTGATCTTTGTCGCTGCGCTGCCATTCTTTCAGTTTTGGTCGACCTACCCGCTATTTCTGAAAGACAACTACGGTTTCAGCAAGCCGATGATCGGTGCGATGTTCGCCTTCAATACGACGATCATTGTGTTGACGGAAATGATCCTCGTCGACGCTGCCAAGAAGTGGTCACAACTACGGACCATCGGCTGGGGCTGCTTCCTGGCGTGCTTCGGCTTTGGCATTTTGCCCTACGGCGCGTCGATCGGCTTTGCTGTGCTATCGATGTTTATCATCACGGTGGGCGAAATGCTCTCCCACCCGTTGGCATCAGGCTTCGTGGCGGATCGCAGTCCCGAAGGCGGCGAGGGTCCCTACATGGGTTGGTTCTCGATGGTATTTTCCGTTTGCTTCGTCATCGGGCCAGCATCGGGGGCGACACTCTACGAGCAAGATCCGCGGCTGGTGTGGGCTTGTAGTTTAGTGATTGCGTTCGTGGTGCTACTGGGGTTTCTTGTCCTGGCACGTGTGGCGAAGCCGGAGGTGGCCACGGATGGCGCGGATTTCACGGATGGGGAGGCCCTTATTGGTGGAGGCCTAGCCAGTACGGGTGCTTCTCGCAACTAGGAAGGAGCATACGCGATGGAGGAGAGAAGGATTGGGAGCTGCGAACTGTACTCTATACAATATCCATGGGTTGCAGAACGCTTCACGGTGCACAGTCTGGATAGCTAGACGGATACTTAATGTGATGAATCACCCAGACGAATGGCTAGAAGACCGAATTAGATTCAAAGCTAAGCAATACAATTTGCCGACCCGCCAAACTCGTTTTTTCCACGATTGGCCTGTAAAGGTTCAAGGCTTTATAACTGAGACGATTGCGTCACGCAAAATCGGAACACCTGTATTGTTGGCTTACCAATCCAGGGAACTTTGGTCGCTAGTAGGTACACGGATGTTAATTGGTGCTGATCAGGGGCAACTCCAGTGCGTTGGCTACCCCTCGATTGAATCAATTGCTTCGCGAGACTACCCGCCTAAGAACTGGATGGAGTTGGGGTTGGCCGAGGCGGGCCGATTAAAAACTTCTTGGAAACACTTACTTGTCACTGCAAAGTCAGGGAATGAGTTAGTCTTTTGGGTGCCCCCTGGCCCAGAGGCTTTTTCGCTTTGGAACATCTTACTCATGTTGGCCCGAATGGCTGACTAGACGACTTCGCTTCGCGGCTAGCGAAGGGGACCGACAGTCTACCGATAGAAACTTGGGTACGCTGCAAAATACTGTTCGGTCGATCGCC
Organism: Lacipirellulaceae bacterium; assembly: GCA_040218535.1. Classification (NCBI taxonomy): domain Bacteria; kingdom Pseudomonadati; phylum Planctomycetota; class Planctomycetia; order Pirellulales; family Lacipirellulaceae; species Lacipirellulaceae bacterium. The sequence continues at coordinate 1,675,491 of JAVJRG010000005.1, forward strand.
GGTGTACGCTACGCATGGATAGACCGCCCTGATCTCTTGGCTTCGCTCACCGACAATCAGCCGAATGGGACGATAGAGAAAGCAGAGTCAACTGCGGCTGACTGTCGGTGCTTCCCATTCTTGAATTACAACAGCAGCCTAACGAGAATCCAAACCAGATTTCTCGGTTGCTGTCGCTCGGTCGAAATGACATGTTTGTGGAAAATACCGCTCCACAACCTCATGAAATTCCTCCACCGAATCAATCACCGCCACGTGCTTGCGGAACTCTCGCGCTCCAGGCCGTCCCTGTGCGTAGCAACAGGCGTATTTGCGCATGAGGACGGCGGCTTTCTCGGTGCCGAAGCGGTCACACACGAGCCGGAAGTGGTAGAGGAGTAGCTCTTTCTCTTCTTCGAGTGTCGGGTCGAGAGGGACGGGTAAGCCGCGGACGGCGGCGGCGGCTTGGGCGAAGAGCCACGGTTTGTTTAGCGAAGCACGGGCGATCATCACCCCGTCGACCGGGTAACGGCGGAAGGCGTCGAGCACCTTCTCCGCGGAGTCGAGATCGCCGTTGCCGATCAGCGGGATACTCTTGAGGTACGGCTTGATCTCAGCAATGCGGTCCCAATCCGCGCTGCCACGGAACATGTCAGCAGCGGTTCGGCCATGCACGGTCAACGCGGCAGCTCCGGCACCTTCGACGACTTGGGCGATGTCGTTCGCGTTGATCCTGTCGCGCGTGCAGCCGAGGCGTATTTTGGCGGTCACCGGAGTCGGGGCACACGCAGCGACCACTTGCTCGATGATCGCACCCATACGCTCGGGCTGGCTCAGCAGATAACTGCCGCTGTGCGCTTTTTGAGTCACTTGCCGTACCGGGCAGCCGAAGTTGATGTCGACGACACTCACGCCGTACTCTTCGACCAGCCGGCGTCCGACTTTGGCGAGTGTTGGCGGGTCGTTATCCCAGATTTGCACGGCGAGCGGACGGGGTTCGTCGGCCACGCCCCACAACCGGTCGGGATGCTCAGCTTGTTGTTCATCAAGCCACACAAAGCCGCGGGCGTTGACCATCTCCGTGGCGAGAAGCCCTGCGCCGCCGAACTCGCGAACGATTTGGCGGAACGCATAGTTGGTGAAGCCCGCCATCGGCGCTTGCAGGATCGGCGGATCGACCTTCAGCGAGCCGATGTAGATCGGATCGACAAGCGGCTGCGGTTGGCTCTCCGATTCGCGTTCTGGTTTGGCAAGCGTGGCGGGGGTCATTCTGGACCAAATAGCTCTTCGGCGGTGATCTTCTTGTCTTGCTCCTCCGAGTCGTTAGCGTCAGCTTCCTCGGTCGGGGAATCTTCGACTTCAGCCTCGTCTGCTTCAGTACTCTTTGCCACGTCGTTTGCGTCTTCGATATCGGACGCACTTTCTGACTCGGCTGGAGTTGCTTCCTCCGCGGTCGCTTCAGTTGAAGCCTCTTCTTGCTCTGGTAATTCTTCCTCAGCGGTCTCTTCGGCTTCTTCGACATCCTCTTGTTCTGGTGCCTCTTCTGCCTCTTCGACAATCGGACGACGTGATTCACGACGACCTGGCTGGATGGGTTCGATTGCGGTGGCGGGGAGCACGTTAGAGTCCGCTCCAGAGAAGACTTCTTCGGCAGTGCCGATGTGCATCGCGACTAATCGGCTCGCGGTGAGTCGCTGAGGGCGAGCGAGTTGCGAGTACTCAGCGATGTCGTGGTTGTAATCGTAAACGGTCTTCAGGAAAGCCCTGCGAGCGAGCGAGAAAGTTCTGTGAGCGGATAACGGGGCGTCAACACTAACGGCTTGGTTTCCAGCGGCGGCAAGTTCTTGATAGCCACGTTCGACCGTCGCCGCGTCAGAGAGGACTTGCTGGTAGCGTAGCGGGATTAGTTGATCGAGTGACCTGGCCGTATCGAAAGAAGGCGCAGCTTCAGAGACTGACTCGGCGAAAATCCGATCGTAGTTCGTTTCGTACGAATCGCATAACGGTAGGTCGGCGGGGATGGGACTTTCGTAGGAACCCAGCAGCCGCTTCAATCGAGCCTGGGCGAGAACGACGGCTTGCTGAGTCGCAGCGAGGCGGGTCTTCAGGGCCAGCTCTTCGGCCTCGAACGACGCCATCGTTATTCCGGCTTGGCGAACGATACTGTCGATCTCGGTCGCTTCACGGGCCGCTAAGTAAAAATCGGCGACGGCGTAGGAGAGATCCCAGTAGGCAGAGATTCGATCCGTCTGGGCTCGCCGTGTTGAAGCGTCACGAACGACGTCGGCCAAACTGACCGGCTCGCCCGGCAAGGTTACCCCATCAGGAACGGAACTGAGTTGCTTAAGGAGTATCTCCGCCATCTCTGGCGTTGTGGTCCGGGATCGCGTGGAAGATCGCGGCGGCAGTGGGGCCGGCTGGCTGGCCTTCGGAGGTTGCTCGAACGCGCGGCGTGCCTGTTCGTCCTGGTCAAGCGTTGGAGGTGGCGTCTGGGGCTCTAAGGAGAGTTGCGTCCCAAGGTCGGTTTCGGCTCCGGTGCCACCGTACCGATCAGCTTTCGCCATCTGGGAGGATGCGACGAGCAGAAAAACGCACAGCGAGAAGAAAACAGATCGCATGACTGTTGCACTCGAATCGGGATGCAGGTTGGGTTCAACACGTTGCTGAACTGATCCCTTATCATAGCCATAGAAGCAGGCACTTGCGAAGCGAGCCAGCCAAAGGGATGAAAGATACGAGTGTTTTGATAGGCTGGGCGAGCTAGACCGACCTTTAGTCGAGTTCTTCCAGCCAGACACGCAGTTCGTTGTCGTACTCGCTGGCCAAGTCGCCGATGACGAGCGTGCGCTGGAATTCCGCGAGCCCATCTGGGCCGGTGTTGGCCTCCTCAGCACTTTGGTACCGCAGCAAAGGATCGGGCGCGGTAAGACGTCGGCAGATAGACATCAGCAAATCGCTGTCAGCAACTTCGTCTGGCAAGATGTCATCGAGCCTTTGAGGCAGCGTCCATTTCGCTTCAAGCAGTTCGCCCAAACTCTTCAGCCCAGCAAACAACGGTTGCCCGGCGAGCGCCTCTATCAGTACGTACCCAAGGCTAGCCAAGTCAGACTGCTTGGTGAACTCATTCCGCTCCAGCATCTCCGGTGCTGCGTACTGCGGTGTGCAGGTGCGGTGCTCGGGCATGTTATCGAGGTGCAACGCAGAACCGATATCGACGATCTTGGCCGCACCGGTTCGTTTGACCATCACGTTGGCAGGTTTCACGTCGCCGTGGATGATGTTCTCGCGATGCAAGGCAGCGAGCGCTCCAAGGCATTGGCGGATGATCGCCACCGCGATGCCTGGCTTCAAGCGAGGGCGGATGGTTCCTGACGTGACAACGACGTTGTTGATGTATTTCCAGCGACGTTTGCTTACCCGTTGCTCAACACGGGAGAGCATTGCTGGGGTGAGCAACCGTTCGAGGTCGTACCCATCGACCCACTCCATTTCCATCATGCGGATGCCGGAGCGTTCGATAAAGTTTTGAACGTCGAGAAGGTTGTCGTGCTGGATTTGGGCAACGCGACACGAAACTTCGCCGATGCGGCCCATGGCATCGTCGTAGTTCTGCTGGCTTACGAAGCGTTCAGGGGAGAACAGTTTCAGAGCAACGGGCAAAGTAAACCCATCGCAGCCGCGACGGTCGCTCAAGTAAACAACGCCTTGCCCACCAGTACCGAGCAAGCGGCGGAAGCGCAGGTGCTCCGTCCAGCTCATATTCTGGTGGTCGAGCAGTTTCTCATACCGCTCAAGCAGATCAGACGGGCAACGGTTGGACTCGTCGCCGTCGAAGGTGATGGTCCGCGTTCCTTGCAGAATTGTCGTCGAGGGGTTCATCAGGGTTCCGTTGGGTGGTCTCGCCTCAGCTATCCCATAATCATTCAATTGACTTTTGTGGCATTCAATTGGCTTGTGGGAAAACCGCCGGCTTTCGGTCCGTCTAACCATCCTGTCTGGCACCGTGGCACCCCAAACGTGTGGGAACTCACCGGAACTGTGCGATAAACAGGTTGATTACCACTACTTCCATAGTAGGCACAAAGTTGCGAAAAGGTCTAGCTTGACTTTCCGCAATCAAGTTCCGATTCCCGCCTTTAGAGACAAGTTAACGCGGATCGAAGCTCGCACCGGGTGCTGGAAAGCCGAGCTTTTTATCGACCAAGTTGATGAGTGGCTCACCGCTACGGAATCTGGCGATATTCTCACAAAAAAGCCGTGTCATGTCGTCAATCCGACTCGCCCGCTGGCCGCCCACATGGGGGGTGATAATCAGATTGTCGACAGTCCAGAGCGAACTGTCCTCTGGCAACGGTTCGACTTCGGTCACATCGATACCGGCTCCCCAAAGGTGACCGGACACTAGGGCTTCGACAAGGTCGTCCTCGACGACTAAAGGCCCGCGAGCCACGTTGATGAGCGTCGACTGCTCAGGCATCAGGCTGAGACGTCTCGCATCGATCATCCCGCGTGTTACCTCCGTCAAAGGCGCGGCCAGAATGAGGATGTCGGATCGCGAGATCATCTCGTCGACCTGATCAGCAGGCAAGATCTCGTCGGCGAACCGGCAGGGTGTCTCCGGGAACCAATCGGTTGCGAGAATCGTCGTGTCGAAGGCCTTTAACACCTGGGCGAGCAACCGACCGTTCCCCCCCAGCCCAACGATTCCCACGGTGGCACCGAACAGGTCGCGAGTCGGGCGACGGATGAATTCCTTCTTCTGTTTCGCACGGAAAAACGTCGGCAAATCACGTAACATGCCCGTTAGCAGAGCCATCGTGTGGTCGGCAACCTGCTTCGCAAGTACGCCCGAAGCACTGGTAACGGGAATTTCCGTCGGCACAACTTCAGGAACCAAGCAATGGTCGAGCCCCGCTGCAGAGGACTGAATCCACTGCAATCGCCCAGCAGCAATCGTCTCCTCCCAAGGAACCGGAACTTTGGCATGACCACAATAAATGTCGGCAGTCGGCAATTCCTCCGCGATTCGCTCCTGACCGGCATCGACAAGTTCTGCTTCAGGCCAAGCTTTTTGGATTTGCTCGAGATGGTGAGATTCGACGGGGTAACAGAGAACGATTCGCATGAAGTTGGAGTTTTGTTACGGAGAATCAGAATTTTTGGTGAAAAATGATGCCTGCGTCGGTGGATAGCTAGAGCAGGACGGCACTGGAGTCTCTAAAGACAACAGCTTAGAATAACTAAATTACAGGCGGCGTGTCAGTCTGAGTTGTTGGCTTCCGTAATGCCTGTTCCGGTTGATCCCCTCTACGCTGCGGAGCGAATTCTTGAGCAAACCGACCGATACGAATCCCGAAACGAAAAGCTCGGCACTCTGCGGACCTGCTGGCTGGTCGACCTGCGCCATCATTTCGTTGGTGCTGCTGCGACTAGCCATTGGCTGGCACTTCTTTTGCGAGGGGAAAAAGAAGATCAGTTACAACGCCGTCACCGGCGAGCGCGAGATTAATATCCCCTCGGAGATGCTCTTCGGTCGAGCTGTCGGACCATTTGCCGATTTTTTCAAGAGTCGCCTCCCGGATTTTCATCAATGGGAAGAGCTTTTAGCACAGCCAAGGCAGATTATACCGCAGTCAGAAGAAGATGTCGCCAAGGCAGTGCGCTGGCAGGCCGTGTACGAACGCGATCGCAAGAAAGCAAACGAGGAAAGGAAGATTTATGAAGCACAGTTCCCGCCGACAGCTCCCTACAAAGAGTGGGCAGAACAGATTGTCGAGGACTGGCGTGAGATTCAAGCTGAGGTGGTCGCCATCAAAGGTCTGTCCGACGAACAGAAGGCTGCTGCCGCAGACGCTCTTCAAAGGCGCCATTTGCAGCTCGCCGACTTCCTTCAGACCGAGTCGCAAGACATCACCGAATGGCAACATGAACTCTGGCGGCTTGACCAATGGGAAGAAAAACCCGGGGCGGAAGACATCCCCTTTCGCGAAGAACGAATTGCCCAGAAGCGTGCTGAGACAACTTCCGCCGGCCGCCGTTGGGTTAATGAAGTCGAGGGAATCCAGCGAGGTCTGTTCCAGGACTGGCGTGTCTTAGTCCCCGCGGCTGAAGACGGGTCTGAGCCCGCTTTGGTCACGAAGATCAACGCGGAGCTTGAGGATAGCAAGTCACGCAACCTTCGCCGCATGAACTTGCTGGTGACGTGTGTCATCCTGGGAGCCGGCATCCTGTTGTTGCTCGGGCTGTTTACGCGATTTGCAGCGGCAGCGCTGATCGTGTTCTTGCTGATGGTGATGGCGACGCAACCTCCGTGGGTGGAAGGTGCCAGCCTGCAATTCTTCTATTACCAACTAGTCGAAGTGGCTGCTTTGGGCGTGCTGATTGCAACTGCCGCGGGACGTTTCGCGGGACTGGATTTCTTCATCAGCAAATGTTGCGGCGGGAAGAAAAAATAGCTGTCAGCTCTCAGCCGTCAGCTTTCAGCATCGACAGTTCAAGCTGATAGCTGACCGCTGAGAGCTATGAGAAGAAATGAAATGATCGATAAGGCTCACACGGCCATTAACCTAACTAAATCATAGCGGATACGAAAATGCATCTCACTCCCGAACAACGCGAAACGGGCAAGCAGAACTTCAACGAGGCGACCGGAGCAACCCGGCGCGAATTCCTCCAAGGAACTATTGCCGCGGGGGCGGTCACGAGCGGTGCACTTGGGGCGATGTACTTTGGCTATGGCGAGTCCGTTGACAAGCCGCTGCGAGTTGGGGTGATTGGCACCGGGGACGAAGGGAGCGTGCTGATTGGGGCACTCAATCCTGACTACGTCCAGGTGACCGCGATTGCGGACATTCGCCCTTACAACATTCACCGAGCGTTTCACGGGGATCAGGGCAATCTCAACGCTCGTCCCGGTTTGATGAGCGTTTACGATTGGAAGACCGAAGACGCAGCCAAGAAAATCGTTGATATCTACGATGGCACCAACGAGAGCAAAGGCACCTATAACGAGATGCTCGAAGATGACGACATTGAGGCGGTCATCATCGCCTTGCCTCTGTGGCTGCATCACCCCGTGGCGATTGAAGCAATGCGTGCCGGCAAGCACGTACTGACCGAGAAGCTCATGGGCCAAACCATCGCCCAGTGCAAGGAAATGGCTCGCGTGTCCGAGGCTGAGAAGAAGATCCTCGCCACCGGACATCAGCGTCACTACAGCATTCTGTATGCGAACGCTGTCGATCAGATCAAGCAAGGCTTGCTGGGCGACTTGCACCATATTCGCGCCCAGTGGCACCGCAGCAATCTGCCCGGCGGTGATAGTTGGACACCGCCGATGCCGACGAAGGTCTTAAGCGTTGATGAATATGTCGCTCTCCGCCGCAAAACGCGTGTTGATGGCGATCCTGGCCCTGAGGCAAATCTTCGTCAGGAGTACAAGATCCTTGAGAAGTTGCATTCCTTAGAAAAGGACTTGGCAAGAAAGAAAGCCGCCCCAAGGCCAGACACGAAGGCGATCGAGAAGCGTGAAGCTCAGATTGCGGAGACGAAAGCAAGGCTAGCCGACTTCACCGTTGATGCGGCTAAATATGGCTACGAGTCAAAAACTTTGCCGGGCGGTTATACCTACTCGCCACTTGAAGAACTCATTCGCTGGCGGCTATGGAATCGCACCGGAGCGGGCCTGATGGCAGAGTTGGGAAGCCACCAGCTTGATGCGGCAAGCATTTTTGTCAGCTCGCAGCGTGACGATGGCGAGAAGGTGTACCCGCTGAGCGTGCAAGGCTACGGCATGCGTTCGCTGTTCCCTGCGAATCGCGAAGTGGACGACCATGTTCACTGCAACTTCGAGTTTCCAATGGCAGGCTACTTCGAAGATATCACAGCGGATGATAAGAAGGTTGCCGATGAGACCCGTCGCTTGGCAGTGACTTACTCTTCGATCAACGGCAACGGCTTTGGCGACTACGGCGAAGTCGTCTTCGGTACGAAGGGGACGCTTATTCTTGATAAGGAGAAGGAAGCGCTGCTGTTCAAGCGTGGCGACGCCAACAGTAAGATCGAAGTGAAAGACGGCAAGGACGGCCCGGCGCTCGACAGCTACGAAACGGGTGGCGGAGCCGCGATCGCCGAAGTCGCCACCCCCAAAGACATCAGCCGTGGCTACCGCGAGGAGATCGAGCACTTCGCCTGGTGCATCCGCAATCCTGATTCGGGCGACAAACCCAAGTGCCATCCGAAGGTCGCGATGGCCGATGCGATTATCGCGCTGACTTCCAACATTGCGATGAGCAAAGGGCAGCGAATCGAATTCAAAGACGACTGGTTCAAAATCGAATCCGATGAAACACCTGAGGCGGATTTCATTGATGGACCCAAGCCTAAGCAGGCGAAGGATGTGAAGACGAGCTAGCTCAGTGCAAGGCGCACTATCGTGTCATTCCGACGGGAGGCTCGCCGACCGAGGAATCCGGATTGGACTCTCATTCTTTGTGGCAACTCGAATAGAGTACAAGCCGGATTCCTCCGCCGCTGAGACGGCTGTCGGAATGACACGTTGGTGGGCGTCTGACTGCACTCAAATACGTTCTCCATTCCTGACTGCCTCTTTCAGCTTCTTGGCCTTGGTGCGGATTGCGGCGAGCGTTTCATCTGATTTCTTCTCCAGATTCTTCACCTGAAACGTCATTCGGCGATTGTCTTTGAACGCTTCGTGATGCCGGTCGAGGAAATCCCAGTAGAGCGCGGTGACGGGACACGCATCGTCTCCGGTCGCTTCCTTGTAGTTGTACTGGCAGCCTTTACAGTAGTTGCTCATCTTGTTGATGTAGTTTCCGCTGGCACAGTAAGGCTTGGTGCCGACAATGCCACCGTCGCCGTATTGGCTCATGCCGAGGGTATTGGGGAGGCTCACCCAATCAATCGCATCGACGTACATGGCCATGTGCCAATCGTGGAACTTTCGCGGGTGAACTCCGGCAAGTAGTGAGAAAAGCCCAAGCACCATCAGCCGCTGAATGTGATGAGCATAGCCGTGCTTGAGGACGCTTTTCATGCACTCGCGAACGCAATTCATGCTGGTGTCACCATCCCAGAAGAATTGCGGAACATCGACTTCACCGGTGCGAAGAGCGTTTCGCTCGATGTACTTCGGCATTTCTCGCCAGTAGATGCCGCGGATGAACTCTCGCCAACCGACAATCTGACGGACAAAACCTTCGACGCTGTTGATCGGAGCATCGCCTGACTGGTAAGCGTCGATGGCTGCCTTCACGCAATCTCGCGGGTCGAGCAAGTGGATATTGAGGATCGCCGAGAGTCGGGAGTGGTAGAGGAACGCTCGCTCTGTCCACATCGCGTCTTCAAACTCGCCGAAATCGTGTAATCGGTATTTCACAAAGTCACGCAGTGCTGCGAGAGCTTGCTTACGAGTCACCGGATAATCGAAGTGCTCCGTTGTGCCTGGGTGATCGGCATAACGGTGTTCAACCAGATCGATCACCTCTTCGGTAATCTTGTCAGGTCGAAAGGAACGAGGCGACTTGATGTCCCCTGGGCCCTCTTTGCCGAAGGTTTCGCGATTGTCCTTGTCATAGTTCCAGTCGCCGCCGACCGGTTTCCCGTCGTCCATGAGTAAGTCATGAGACTTGCGAATCTGGCGATAGAAGTCTTCCATCACCAATCGCTTGCGACCTGCAGCCCAATCGTTGAACTCCTCGATGCCGCAGTAGAAATGACGGTCTTCGCGGATTTCGAGCTCAACACCAAGTGACTCGGCTGTTTCTTGGAGAGCCTCCTGCACCCGATAATCACCTGGCTGAACGACGATCAACTTCTCAGGATGAAAACGGTTGACGCTGTTAGTGAGCAGCTCGGAAAAACTGTTGCCGCGGTCCTTGCTAGGCTGCTTGCTCAGTTCGTGATACTCAACCTGATAACCTGCGTCGGTCAGTTCGTTGCGGAAGTGTCGCATTGCCGAGAAGAAGAAAACCAACCGCAGCTTGTGACACCAAACATGCGTGGCCTCTTCCTCGTTCTCGGCCATCCAGACCCGGTCTTGCGAGGTATCGAAATCATCAAATGCGGCAGAGTTCGTATCGAGCTGATCGCCGAGGACAAGGATGAGATTGCGAGTTGGCATAACAGCTTGCGAAGAAAGAATGGGACGCGGATGAAGGCGGATTCGGCGGATGTCGTGGATTTTTGACTGGAGCGTTTACCCAAATCGTATCGCGAAGCGTAAGCGAGGGAGAATCCGTGTTGGCTTAGCCCCCTCGCTTACGCTTCGGGTTACGATTGCTCGGCTCAGAAGCGATCGAGCGTATCAATCCAGCGGGCTAGCTTCTCGCGTCCTTCGGCGTCGAGCGTTTGCTTCTGACCGCCAGTGGCCTCGAAGATTAACTCCGAGGCAGGGTAACCGGCTTCTGTGAGTTGTTCGAGGTTTTGACGCGTGAGAGCTGCCAAAGGAGAGTTCTGTTGTTGAACAACAAGAATAGCGAGACGCTCGGAGGGCTGGTTTGCGGGAATTTTGATCGTGCGGGGTAGGGGAGCGGTAACTGGTGCAACACCTGCTACCATTCCGCGGTTGGCTAAGGCGACCCGGTAGGCTAGCTGGCCCGACTTACCGGCGCCCGCGACGACCACCCGCCTCATGTCTGGGCGAATGACACGCCGCAGTTCCCCCAGCAAGCGTTTCAGATAGGCGAGATCGCTTCGGCTCCAACCTTTGGAGTCGGCAGGACGGGCTATTACAAGAGTGAGATTGTCTCGCAGGCAGATTGCCTTCCAACGCTGGGCGAGTGATTCGTTGGACGCCTCCGAACTCTCAAGCCACAGCAATAAGCTCCCTCGCGGCAGTGCGTTCTCAGCGCGATAGTAGGTTGCTTCCTGCGGAAACTCGGCGACTTTGATCGCCTTCTCGACGAGCTTCTGTTGCTCCACGGCCTTCACGCGAGTCGGCAAATCGACACTGCCGTGCAAATCGTTAGGAAGCTTGGAGAGCGTTGTCTCCTGCTGCTCTAGCTTCTCGTCGCGGCGGAATTCGACAACCAACTTATCGCCCGGATGGTGCGAGTCGAGCTCCCTTACGGCATCAGCAATTGAGCGAATCTTCCTCTCGCCTAGCTTCACGATCCGATCTTCAGCTACAATCCCAGCGGCTTGAGCTGGGCTGTCAGGCCATACGGCCCGCACCTTCACTCCCTCGAGGCTCGCTTTTGATTGTTCTTTCTCATCCTGAACTGGAGGAGTCGTTTGACGCTCTGGCAAGACTCCTAGGAAAGCGTGCCGGAGCGGCTCAAGTTCGTCGGTGAGCGTCACCTCGGTGTCGAGCTTCTCTGCCCCACGTTGGATTTTCACGCTCAGAATGTCACCTGCGTAACGTGGAGTGACTTGAAAGCGAAGCTGGGTCTGCGTTTGCACAGACTTGCCGTTTACTTCGACGATCGTATCCCCGACTTGCCAGCCAGCTTTTTTCGCTGGCGAGTTTGGCCACACATTGGTGATCGCGGGGGCTTGCGCATGGGGGCTGCCGCTTCTCATGCCAATGCCTAGCAAGCCGCGTTTTAAGTCGCCCTCGGCGATCCAGCGAGGCAAGTTCGTGAGTACGTCACTCAGCGGTATCGCGAAACCAATTCCCGAATCGTAGAACTCAACCCCTGCTAGCTCATCGACTTCGCTACTAGCGGGTTGAGGGGCCATGGGGACGAGGATCCCATACACGCGTCCTCGGATGTCGAGGAGCGGACCACCATAATTCGCCGAAGAAACGTTTGCGTCGGTTTGGATGGCCCGCCCATGCATGCGACCAACAGCGCTAATAACCCCGACCGCAAGGTTTGGCTTTTCCGCGTCGTAGACTCTCCCCAATGCGATCGCCCACTGCCCCGGCAGGACTTCCTCGACAGGCACCGTCTCAAGTTTCTGCGGACCATGCTTCAGGTCCACCTTGAGTAGGACCAGCATGCGGTTTTCGTCGCGCCCGATCAGTTCTGCTGGCAGTTGGTCGCCAGTAGCTGTTCGCACGATAATTGAAGTCGGCTTGCCGGCAAGATTTGCCGCACTGGATACGATGTATCCCTCATCAGAGACGATCAGCCCAGTGGTTGGCCCTTGGTTAAGCAGCTTTCCAGCGATCTCACTCGATCCGCCAATCGTGCGAATCTGCACCACCGCTTCGCTAACGCGATCAGCCGCTTGGCGAATCGCTTTTTGCTCAAGATCGGCCAATTCGGCTGGTGCCTGTGCTTGAGTCTCGTTAAGAGGAATTGCTACACAGAAACAGCAAAGCAAAGCGAGAGCTTGAACTCTACTCAATGGGAACACACGGTATGGAAAGCGGATTATTCGCTTCATTGCTCTCCGCCTTCAGTTGGTGCCTCTGCTGAGTCGTTCTCCTCCGAATCGCTGTCTATTGGCGGCTCAGCGTCGAGGATTTTGAGTGTCGAACGCTGCGACTCGGCTTCGGATGTGTCGTCTTCAACTGACAGTTCAAAGTCTAAGAGTTCTCCTTCACGAAGGACCGACAACCTCACAGGCTCGATTGCTTCAAGCCGCTTGAAGGATTCATAGATCGCATTGCAGGAAACGGCTGGTTCCGCGTTCAAGAACACAATTAGGTCATCCATCTTCAGACCTGCCCTTGCTGCGGGAGAATCACGCAGAACGGCGTCAATGTAGGGCGGCGTTCTGGGCAAGACTTCGGGAACCAAGATGACGCCCAATTGCGAGAGAGCAATCGGTTCTTCGGGTTCTGCAAGTTCCAGACGAGCGCTGCTTCTCTTCCGTCCGGCACGCATGTCAGCGACCGCGGGAGCGAAGTCTTTAACGGGGATTGCGTAGTGCAGCCAACCGCCGGTGACTTCGCTGCGAAGTTCCTTGCCGAGGATCCCCAACAATCTTCCTCGCCAATCGACGAGCGCTCCGCCAGCCGCTCCAGGATTGTTTGAGTTTGCGTCCACAAGATAGACGTTGCCCGAATAATTGGTTTGGAATCTTCCCCGACGGGCATTGAGCGGCGCGATGGCGGTCACTACGCCATGCAAAATACTCACGGGTTCGTCCCCCGAAGCGATTCCATAGAGGTTGCTGACGGCAAGAACGCGTGTCCCAACATCTCTCACCTTGGTTGAAGTCAAGTCGAACGCCGGCAATGGTTCTTCCGCCGGCAGTTTCAGCAAGGCCAGTTCTAGCACCGGGTCACTGGCAACGAACTCGGCCTGAAATTTCTGACCACTGTCCAGAACCACTGCCAGGTCGTCGGTATCGAGAACATAACTAAGCGTCGTCAGTACGTGACCTTCCGGCGAGATAACGATTCCCGTCTGATAAGCCTCAAGTTGCCGCAGCCCGCCTGCACCGTAGATCTTCACAACCTTCTGCTGCGTCGCACGAATTGCCGATCGCAAGGGACGAGAGGCTGAAGCGTCTGATCCGAGCGTGAGGAAAAGAGCAAGGCAAGCAAATAGAAAGCGGCGAGGCATCAAGGCTCCTCGTCTGTGTTGGAAGGCTTGCTGTCGGTCTCGGTACTCCAACTCGTGATGCTGAGTTCTGCGAAGGTCTGATCGCCATGGACGACTTTCCAACGTGCGGGAAGACGGCGATCTGAGAACGTCGCGTAGTCGTAGAATTCAACCACACAAGGGTCCGTATCCTCGGTAGGCCAAAACTCCACAGCAACAAGGTCGCCTGAATCAACGTCAAAGAAGAAGCGAGTTTCGGCTCCTTTAGCGAGCCCGACCAGACAATCCGCAGGTTTGAGTTCGACGCCGACCGGTAGCCTACCGAGGTAGTAAACCTCACCAAACTGACGAAGGCCTTTGTCAGCGAAACGTTGAAGAAGATGAATTGTCGCTAGTAGGCCGCCGCTCTTCGGGGGACTGAGCAAACTTGCTCCTTCGCTCGCAAAGTCCGAAGTGTTGAAGTCAGCCCGGAAATCACCCCACGGTAACGTCAATCGAGCTTGTCGCTGAGTCGTTTCCAATTCAAATTGGTCGCCGGAGGGCAGTTCTCCGGAAAGCTTCCAGCGATAACCCATTCCTGAAAATTGGGCCTGCTCTCGAAATAGGTTCCAGAGCCGTTGCTGCTCGTTAAGGTTATACCAGTAGTTTGCGTAGCCATGACGCTGTTGGTAGCGTTTCGCAACGGCTGGTGGGAGCTTGGGTTCCTTGCCTATGACTTGCCCGAAGTCTGGCAGCTTTGGCAAGGGACCCTCTTTGTCTGGACTTGGCCCATCAGGCTCCGGCTTGCGATCAGGCAATGGCTGCCTACTCTCGGGCTGTTGAAGCATATCGACCAGTTCCGACTCGCCATGCACGCCCATCAAGCGGATCGGCTTGGTGATGGTTGCTCCTTCATGCCGGAAGGTAATCGGTACGGTCCAGCCACGCGGAAAAGTTCCTAGAACATTTTGCAATGCATTGGCTGAGGTGATCTCGCGTTCCGCGAAACGAACGATCGTATCGTCGTAGCGTAACCCACGGCGATAAGCATCCGACGACTCGAGAATGTCATCCACCCGCACTTCCCCTCCAACACCAGTATTATCGCCGCTGGTCATGACTGTGGCTCCAAGGGAAGCATGATCAAGAATGCGACCGCTCTTGAGATGCCCAAGGAAACGCATCGTTTGATTCACCGAGATTGCATAGCCGACGCCGACGTTCACGCGGCCACGTTTCTCGAAGGACCCCCGACCGTTAATGCCAATCAGTTCGCCACGAGCGTTAAACAACGGTCCCCCCGAGTTGCCCGGGTTGATGGCCGCATCGGTTTGGATGCAATCGGTGTACTCCAGTAAAGTGCCAGCTGGGTATTGGTAGCGGCGAACGCCGGAGATCATGCCGTAGGTGATCGTTGGCGTGAAGTCGTCGGCCAGCAGGAACGGATTACCCGCGGCGAATGCCCAATCGCCTACCTCGACCTGGTCGCTGTCGGCAATCTCCGCGACGGGGAAGTCGTCGCGGCCGAGCAATTGGATCAGCGCTACGTCGCCAACTGGATCGATGCTCACTAGAACCGCATCGTACAGTACCCCATCGGAGAGGCCGCATTTCATGGCCACGCCGCAAGGCTGGACGACATGGAAGTTCGTTAGGGCAAAACCGTCTGGCGAAATGATTACGCCTGAACCACCACCTTTCCCGGAACCATCAAACACCGCGACCGTGGTCTTCGATGCCTTTGCGATTGCCGCGATTCGTTGGGACTCGGCTTGGAGTACTCGTTCGTCAGGCGCAGCATTCGATGGTATCGCGACGGCCAGGACGGCAAGTGAATAAAGACAAAACATTTGTGTGAGTTTGCGGTTGCTCATTGACTTACCCGTGGGTTGACTAGGTGGAGTTGGTCGCCGAAATCCAGATTCTCACCGTAATCAACGAAAATGCGAAGCCGCTTCGCGTTCTTCAAACTAAACTCGATTAACTCCGGTGCGTCCTCACCACGGATTTGTCCTCGCCACAACGGCTCGCCCTTTGAAGTGAATTCCAACTCAACATTCCCTTGGTTAGCGGTTGCCGGGTTGATGCCTGCCAGAGTTTGGAATCTTTGCATCCCAGTGGGGATCTCGAAGACGATCTCCGTACGACTTCGCATAGCGATTCCTCTTGCATAACTGACGGGCTCTTGCGAAGGATCCACGTTTTTGAGCTGCAAAGTCGATCCTGTAAAAGACTGATTGAAACGAGGCTGGCCGGCTCGTCGAAGGAATTGGTTGTCCTCTGCGATGCCGACGAGCGGCGTCCACTTTTCAGCAAGCGGCTGAAAGTCACTCAAGAAGAGCAACTTGCCGTTGGAGAAGTCGAGTTTTTCGATCTGCGATTCGGCAAACCTTAGAACCAGTCCGCTCAGGGACTCAGCTTCGATCGAAGATGACGTGGAGAAGGATTCCAGCCGCCGACAGGGAATGAAAGAACCATCACGTGTGTGCAGGATGCAGAAAGTTTTGGGTGAAGCCGTCTGTTTTCCGCGGTAGTAAACGATCGCGGCCACTTTAGTACGTTTCACGGGGAAAGGCTCTCCATCCCAGATGAAGTCGATCGTTTCTTCGCCTACACGCTCAACGATGCCGCTCAATGAGTCGAAAGTATACTCACCGGTCTCCTTGCTTTTCCTTGCTAGGATCAGCAGATCGCCTGCATCTTGCTGATCGAACAAGGTTCTCCAATCCGCATCTGACTGTGCTCCCACATTGAAAAGACGAATCTGATCGACTTGATTCCTTGATAGAGCATAGGGCTCTTGCGAAAAAGCAGTCCTGAAACGGACCTCCGCCTTCGAAGCGGTAAACTCGCGAAGAGAGAATTCTTCACCATTAGTTGTGGTAATGCGAAGCCCTTGCTCTTCGTTTTCCACGCTTGGTCGTTTCGCATTTTCGCCGAAATCGACTTCAAGTAACTCTGCAGCAGGAATCTCCAGCGTTTTCCCGTCGAGCGTCGCGGACAAACCGCGAGCGTCGATTTGAAAGCTGTCGAGCTCGAGACTTCTACCATCGAGCGTCTCGACGGTGACGCCCCATGCGGTGCCAGACGCAACAAGAAGCAGCAAAGAAAGGTATATGCTATATCTCATTGAGGCAAGTCAATCGGAGGGAAAGTTCTTACTATCGAGAGGTCGGGTTGCTTTCACTGGATTCGGTCGCCAATTCGCGGAAGTACTCTTCGATCACTTCGCGATAGTGGGCTGGGAAATCTCGGCCAATCTGCTGAAGGGCTTGCTCGCGCTCTTTTGGCGGGAGATCACCCCAACCTGCTTTCTTGCCAATGTCCTTGGCGTCGACTCGCCCTGGAGCCTTGAGCTCAGTCGGGCGGCTGTCTTCCATCGGCTTATCACTCTGGCTGGGAGGGCTAGCCGATGATTGTTGCTGCTTCTGCTGTTCTTCCGCTTGCTTGATGAGCTTGTCGAGCGCATCAAGGACATCGTCCTCGATCACTTGAACCTGCCTGCCAGCACGCCCCAAGCTCAGCCGACGACCCACGTCGTCCATCTGCTTCGCGACTTTGCCAAGCGATTCATCATCCAGGTTTGCCAAATCCCTTTCGAGCAGTCGCGCAACCTGTTGAAACCGACGCGGGATTTCCTCTTCACGTTCGAGTAGCCGAACGATTTCGGCCCGGGCGAGGTCTGGCTTCACTACCTGTTGATAGGCGACAGCGCGGTAAAAGAACAAGGCTGCCGGGTCGATCACCTCTGCTGGCTTTATGGATTCCAGCAACACAATCGTCTCATCGTAGAGCCGATGTTGGGCCAGCCAGCGTGCGTAATAGAGGCTCACGTTCGCACGAAGAAATTTGCTGAGACCCTGCTCATCAAGAGGCTCGTCATTGAGCCAGGCCGTGTCGGGAAGCGGTGGCTCAGTGTAGGGCTCGCGGCAGAGCTTGAGTAGTTCAGCAACCCGCGGCTCGGTGAGGGCGAAGCTCTCGACTACTTTCTCTAGCAAGATTGACGGGGTGTTTTCTGACTGGCTCCAATTCGACAGAAGCTGGTCGAGTTGCTGCTTTTCGAGATCAGCCATCGCAGCCCAGCGAGTAACCTCTTGCTTGACTTTATCTGCAGTCGGAATATCCCAAGTCGGATCGAACGAAAGCTCAGCCTGGGCGATCTGCGGACAGGCCATCGCGACGAACACGAGACCTACTGCGATCGTTTCTGCGATACGGTGACTCTTCATCGATTACGTCCCGTGTGCAAGTCGTGGGTGGCTTCGAAGATTCGCTCTTGCCGCTCGGCCAAGACTTGTAAGGCATCTAATAATTCTGCTTCGAGCGCTTGCTCTCCTGCGATCATTTCATCATATCGCTTTGTGCGTTTATTGACGCGATTTTGTAAGGCACGGATCATTCGCAATTCTGCGAGTTGGTCAACCAAAGGCTGTTCACCTGGCCCTCCACCACCTTGTTGCTGTTGCTGGCCGGACTGCTGCTCGCGTAGCTCTTCAAGTGCTCGTTGCAACGCTGCGAGAGTTTCCTCGAGAGCCGCGATCACATCTTCCTCAAGAGCTTGCGTAATGATGCTGGTCTTGAACTCCGAGAGACGCAGCGAGGCGGCACGCATGTCGTCGCGGGCCTGCTGAAGTGCTTCGGGGAAGGCTACTGAAGTTCCGTCCTCACGGAGCAACGTCAAAGCTCGGTCCGCCTCACGAATGACCTGATCTTGCTTGCGACTCAAGCGACCGGCAGCAATTTCCACTTCGTGCCGTGGTGCCTTGGCGGAGGACTTATCGAGGCGAACCGTTTCGTCGTAAATTTCTACTTCGGCTTCGAGCATCTTGCGGAACCGTGCTTCCAACATGACGAGCATGCGCTGCATCTCTTCTTCCCGAAGCTGACGAAGGATTTTCTCGAGCTCGGCCTTAGCAGTCTCCAGATCACGAAGCGCTTGCTCCTGCTGTTTTAGCGCACCTTCTCGCTTTGACTTCTCGAGATCCTCTTGGGCTTTCTGCATGCGGCGTTGTGCTTGCCTGAGCCGCTCCGTTGCTCGCTCGGCAGGGGACTGATTCGGCTGCTGCTTGGATTCGGACTGGCTTTGCGATGAGCCCTGCTGCGGCTGGCCTTGTTGAGATTGGCCATTACTTTGCTGGCCCTCGCTGGGCTGTGCCTTTGACTGAGCGTCCTGAGACTCTTTCGAACCCTGAGCCTCACCCGAAGACTTCTCAGCTTCCGACGGCGATTGCTCAGAGGGTTCGCCACTTTGCTCACCATTCTTACCATCGGAATTTTGCTTGCTTTCTGTGGGCTTTCCGCCCTCTGACGGTTTCGCCTCTGAACTTTCTGACTGCTCGCTACCTTCTTCAGACTTTTGACTTGGTGCGTCACCAATTTCAGCCTGCTGGATTTGCTCGCCAAGCTCTCCGGTTTGCTCACTTAGCTTGCCTTGCTCCTCGGAAAGTTCTTTCGTGGAATCCTTTCCTTCGTTGCGAGCTTTGATCCCGCGCTGCTGTCGGATGAGCTTGTTGAGATTCTTCAGATAACGGGCAACACGTTTTCTCTCGGACTCGATCTCTCGATCTCGGTCCTCCTGTAGCATTAATTCCAGAAGCTGCTTCAGGTCCGCATGGAGCGTTTTCTGATCGGAAAGAGCGCCCGAGAACCGCTCCTTCTCTAATGATTGGACAACCTTCTCGAAACGTCCTGGTAAATCCTGCTGGCGACTGCGGGCGATGACTTCCCGTAGCAACTTTGCCCGTTGTGGCTGAGTACCTCGCGACAATTCCGCCAAACGGCCTGCGAGGAGCTCTAATCGCTGATAGCGTTCTGCGAGGTTTGCTTGTTTCTTTGGAAGATCGACATTTGAGTCTGGTGAGCTCTGAGCCGAAGCATGAGAAGCTGTCGCGCACCACAATACCGTGCAGATGATCGCCAACGGCACGTATGCAGTTGCTTTGCTCGGGTTTTCGATCACCTTTGGTTTCATGGCGTTTTACTTGGGGACCGAGCGAGGCGTAGCTCGCTGGCTAGGGGAAGGTTCGAATCGGTTTCTTGAGGGCGTTTCTCGTCGGTTACAGTCTCAATCCTCTAAGAGTCGTCGCAGTTTATTCTTTCTCTGTTCTTGTGTCTCTTTACGTAAGTCGTCTTGCTCTTTCACGATCGCCCTGAGCAAATCGACTAATTCATTATAACTTTCCAGTTCCAGCATGCGGTCCAGCACGGCTTTCATCGCTTCAACCACCTCGTTGGCACGAGCTTGGGCAGTGGCCAATTGCGGCTTAACTCTGCTGCTTTCTTCTTTGTATGCTTTGCGTAGGGATTCAAGTGCTACCTCAAGCTCCGGCATCTGGCGGCTGGCGATTTCCTCCAAGGGCTGTGAAATGCCATTTTCAAGTCTTTCTTTGAGATCCTCAGTATCGATTCGATTGTTAATTAACTCGATGACGATTCCCTGGAAACCTTCGGCAACGCCCAAAGTCTCGTAGGCAAGCTGCGTCGTGTTTTGACGAGCACCGATAATCCGCAAACGGCTACGCTCGCGAGTTCGCTCAGTTGATGTTCCGTTTTCGACGTCCTCCTCGGATGATGTTGATTCTTCGGCAGCAAGATCTTCCTCAACTCGCTTTAGTAAATCACGAGTCCCCATCATCTTCTCATAAATCGACTCGAACCGTTGCCTCAGTCCCAGTTCACGGCGCTCCAAGAGCCCGCGGAGTTCGGAAGCACTAACCACGTCAAGCCGGAACCTTGGGCAAACGGCAACTCGAGGCTGGTCGTCTAAATTGTACGCATCTTTCGCATAGACGGTCACCGTGAGTTTCTCCCCAGGCTTAGCAATGAGTAACCGCTCACTCGTCTCTGGATCAGAGGCTGCAAGGTCCAGGGGTTCAAGGCTTGTGAGTTTCCTTGCTCCTTCGCGGAGATCCGCAATCTGCCTTCGCTGCGGAGTCTGCTCCTCTAGGGCTACTTCAGCCCAAACACGACTCAAGCCGTAATCGTCGCTAATGACGCCTGCAAGCGGAATCCTTGCTTGCGGCGTGACTGCCGTGCTCACGCCTTGAAGCTGCACAGAAACCTCCGGCAGCTCATCAGCAATAGCGGCGAGATCAAGACGATACGGCTCCCGATTCTCAACGCCGTCAGTATCGGTAAGTGTGAGCTTGATCTGCTGATCTTCGCTGAGTTTCGCTAGATCAAAGGCAAACTCCTGGGCGTTCTCTGAGCTTATTGTCGCGGGAATTTCCTGCTGTTCGTTTACATCGAAAGCACGAACCGAGAGCAGAGGCTTTGTTGCCGACACTTTGCAAAGCAGCTTAGTTCCCACGGGAATCTCTTGCCGGCTACTGACGCGAATCGACTGCGAGGAACGTCCCAGATATTCCGGATACGTGCACTCCAAAGACAGTTTGTCCACCGCAGGTCGAGCAACGGCACGCAACTTGAGATCTTCCAATCTGGCGTCGCCGCCGATGACATCAAACTCCATGTCATCAGCAACTTCTGGGAACTCATAACGGAAAGTTTGAAATTTATCGCGCCCCGGCAACGCGCGACCGACTTGCACCATGCGATCGCGTTGAATCCGACCATCCGGACGCCGGTAGCGAATTTCCACATACGACGGCGCTTCATGAGGCGCTTTGATTGAGGCGTGGACCTGGAACTCAAACGAATCACTCCTAGCCACGTTTCTGGTTTTCTCATCGGCGAACTCTGGTGACGAGAGCATGACTTTCCGCGGCCAAGGTGTTGAGGAAAGCTGCATGCGTTCGATCCAGAAATCGAAGCTCTCCCCCGCAAGCAGGGCGAACGCCGCGATGGACGCGACCAACAGAATTGAAGCCACTCCTTTGGAAACAAGTGGTCGCAGCCGGAAGATACTCCCTAAGGAGGCCTGCTTCACGGTCTCGCTGGCTCGGTTACCGGTTTCTTCCAGGAATTGCTTCTCTAAGGCATCAACATGACGCTGGTTCTTGGCTTGGACCGTGGTGACCAGGCTATCAGCGAGATGAGGATGCTTTCGTTCGATCAGTAGAGCGAGACTCTCCGCGGGCAGGCTCCGCGAAAGACGCTCGAACAGATACTTGCGAACAACCCAGAGACCAACACCGACCACGATCACCCACATCCCAATCCGTACTGCGGGACTAGGTTCAAATGTCCAATCAATGGCGAATCCAAGCCAGAAGGCGCCCCCAGCAACGAGGATCATAGCGGCCAGGCTCTCCAGCAAAACGTAAAGCCGTACCATGAGCCGCAAGCGATTCACTTTGCGAGCAACTGGCCGCGGTACACGATATTGGCTTGTGGCAACTGACATTGTTGTTCTGGGTAAGTTTCGTCTTCAAATCGATACGCCAACTACGCGAGCCGCATTAACCGGCGTAATAACCACTCAAGGCTCAATGCGCTACATATCACGCCCAATAGGGTCATGTGAATCTTCTCAGCAAACTCTTCATTTTCTCGACCTCGCTGGATTTTCGTCACAGCCCGGCTCTCAATCGCCTGCCCCAGGGGACGAACTTCGTCGACACCTTCAACAACCGATTGAAGTGTGCGGTAATATCTGCCGCTAGTGGTTTCAGCGAGCCCCGCCAGCAGCGCCTCATTGCGTCTCGTCTGTTTGAACTCCAGATCCGGCAGTGAAACCTGTAGTCGGCGTTCAATAACCTCGTCAACAGCGTCAGGAGCCGAAAGCTCTAGCCGGTAGTCCCCTTCCGCTTTGACGATGAATTGACCGAGAAAAGTTCCCGGGCGGTTCTCGTCCGCCTTCAGGACGACCTCCGACGATTCTCCCTTTGGGTCGTTGATTCGAATTGAAACTTGATTCGCGACATAAGGTTCTTGGGAAGCAGTACGAAGTTGCGCCCGAAGCGGAACTTCTTCGCCAACTGTGTAGCTATCACGGGCCAGTAGGAGCGTACCGCGGGAGGAACCGCGCTCAAGCCGGCCTTGGGTTACGTGACGGACGAGCTGGGTATAGAACTTCTCCATCAACCCAGGATCCACGGCTCGCAATCGCCACATCTCCCCGCTACCCATGTAGAACACACGCCCCGAACCGAAAAACTGTTCAGCCATGTAGACGGGTCGCTTCGTGCTAATGCCGGCATCGGGGTCGCTATATCTTGCGTAAACCTGTGCACCCGGCTTCGCACCCTTGACTGCATAGCAGCCGTAAACGCCTGGAAAACTGTTCCACACGGCTAGGCTTTCACTGGCAGTATCGGCCAGCGAAAGAAAATCCGCCTCTTGACCAGCGCGTTCGAAGGCAATCGGCCAGGGGACTGCTGAGCCGTAAATTCCATCATCAAGCAAAGAGAGACGCCGCTGGAATTCCACAGGATAGAGTGCACGAACCTTCGCATGCTCGGGGCTCTGAACGAGCGCCGCAGTATGAACCGGACCGGCGACAACAATGAGTCCCCCTGCTTGCTCAGAGACCCACTTCGCGAGTAGTTCTACTTCCGTCGCATCGAGCTGTGTCCAGTCTGGGTCAAAGGCAACAAGGCAATCATATTCGTAGAGAGTCGACTTCTCAGCAGGAAATGCGGTCAGCACTTGGTCGGCATCTTGAGAAATCCCCGGAGGTGATAACTGCAACAGCACATCAACCGACGTATGTTTATCCCGGCGGAGTTGGTTACGGAGGAAACGATACTCGCGCGTCGCACCGCTGGCGAGCAGGAGAACCTTGGTTGAGGTCTCGATGACTTCCATCTCCGCCGTACGCGTGTTATCCGCATCGTACTGATCGTCGGTTGGCGCGTTGATTCGAGCCTCTAACTGAATCCTACCGATTTCGCTGGGTGTTAATTCAAACTCGACGGATTCTGATTGCTCATCGGAGACGATATTGACCTGTTGCGAACCGATCCGCGTCTCGGGCGCGTCCTTGCCAAACCTCGCGTAGAGTTCGACTGCGAAACTGCGATTCCGAAACCCCTCTGCACGAAGCGCGACACGTACTTTCGTCTTGTCTTCAGGATAGACCCTCGAAGGTGCGGAGAGTTCTTGCACGCGTAGATTGGTGCGCGGCTTTGTCGTTCCTAGTCCAACCGTATAGACGGGTATCTCAGCCTCTGCGGCAAGTTGGCCGATCGTCGTTGGTTCGACGCCCGAATTGTTATTTCCATCGGTAACGACAACGACCCCCGCCAAGGGCGACTTGCTCGACTCATTTTGACTTTGCAGCACTTTCGCCAAAGCATCTCCCAGGGCTGTGCGGGATTCCTGTGGATCGAGCTCTTCGAGCCAATCGATTCGCTTAGCGGACGCTTCATCGGGTTGTGCTGTTGGATTTTCTCCAGCCTCGGGGCGATCTATTGAATCGAGTTCAAACTCTCCGCGATCCCATTGCCCAAGTCGTTTCGGTACTCCCCCAAAAGTACGAACGGTCAGGTGATGTTGATCCGCCAAGTCGGCGAGTAGGGAGGATTGCGTCAGCAGATTGGTAACCGCCTGATGCCGGGTTAGCAAAGCCTTCCCAGCGAAGGACTCATCGGTCACGGCCATACTTTGGCTGACGTCCAAAAGGACTGTTACTTGAGAATCTTCTACCGTCTGCTGATCCGTACGCTTGGTAGGTTTCAGGAAAAATACTAACGCCCCCGCCAACGCTATTAGTCGAAGCGTTCCCAGCAAAACGGCTGCCCCGCGGGGCAGGTTGGCGGCCTCGCGACCGTATTGCCAGATGACATACAACAGGGCGACCACACTGCCGGCAATGATCAGTCCCAAAAGCACCCGCGGATCATCGGCGTCCGCCAGTCGCTCGAACTGATAGATCGTCAGGTCACTTGCTGTGGCAAGTAGGTATTGAGTTGGGAGGCAAGTCATGCGAGCGACCTCCGCACTGTCGATGCGTTTCCTGCTCGATGATAGCTCGCGGCAACAGCAGTTAGTTGCTCGATGGCTAGAACGACCAGAAGACTCCAGAAGAGGACCTCGCGCAACGGGTAACCGGCGGCTCCTTCCTCACCTTTCGCGGCTCGCGAAGCCAAAAGAAACTCGTAATCGATGCCCTTGAGAACCTCTGACAACTCAACTCGACCTAACGACTTCAAGTCTCCTTCGCCGATAGGCACATTGACGGCAATCGCTGGAGAAGCGTCGTGACGCAACGATTCCTTTTGCTCGCTTGGCGACAATTGAAAACGCCATACGCCACTGGTGGCAGGCTCGGGCGCAGCGAACTTCAAGCCTCTGTCGTCTGGTACTCCTAATAGAGCAACCGACTCCTTCCCCGCACTGGGTGGGACAAGCCTTGCTTCGGCCTGAAAAGCGTTCTCGTCGACATGGATCGCTAGTTTTTCTCCAGAGGTTGCAAGGCGAAACTGGCGTCTGGCCGCCGTCAGGTAGCCTGCCAGTTCATTCGCATAGACGGGAAACATCGGGTTCACCCCCCAGTTGCTCCACACACCGAGTTGCGTCTCTCTTGGAGAGAGCTTGCAGAGTTGGGCCACAACCCTTCCAGCCCCAAGTTGCTTTTCGACCACGAAGGGGGAGTCGTTGCGGAGTCGGGCTATTACTTTGGTATCCTCATCGGTCCCAGCCTGCGATTGGGGATCCACAGAGAAGTAGAAGTTCGTCCTGACTAACTCAAGGAAACCGTTCCGTTGTCCGGTAAACATGCGGAAGATTGGATGCCTGGTCACGCGGACTTCAGGGAGCTGACTTTCTCGATCCACCAGTAGTTGGGTCGGTCTGTCGATGGGCACAGGCATCAGCCCCTTGCCGTCGCGGTAAAGCTGGGAGTTGTAAAAGGATCGCTCCGTCTGAGGCCCTAAGAAGATCGCCAAACCTCCTCCGCCATCGACATAGTTTTCCAAGGCTTCAATCTCAGGGCGATCAAGCTGGGGAACGTCAAGCAAGAAGATAGCGGCGAATCGCTCTAGCTCAGCGTGTCTGCGCAAGAAATCGATTCGTTCCACCTGTGGATTCCAACCCGCCAGACTCTTACCACCGGGGCTGAGGGCCGTTTTGAGAAAGTAACCGTCATCCCCGAGTTTTGAGCCATCGATGATCAATAGCGGCATGGTTTTGGGGAAGGAAGCTGCGAAGTAGCGGGTGTTGTCAAGCCGAATCGGATCTCGCGATACCGAACTAGGATCGATTCGTGCAGTTAGGGCATGAGTTCCTGCCGTTTGAAAATTGACGCGAATTCGCTGGGTCGCAGACTCTCCGGGGGAAATGCTCTCGTAACGGATTGCCGGAAGGCGGTTCTTGTCCGCTTCGACGAGAACCGTCACTTCACTTGCGTCCTTTTCAGAGTAATTGGTCACTTCAACGGAGTACCAAGTCTCAACATTGGCAGCCCGGAGGCCGTCTTCAGGCTCTAGTTTTGTGATCGCCAGATTCGCTCGTGACTGCGTCACACATTGTACTAATCTCAGATGGTCAACTTGCTCGCGGAATCGTTTAACGAGTTGAGCTAGTTGGGTTTCTTCTCTCCATTGTTCTTGGCGGTAATCGGAAACAACGTACGCGGTACGTGACTCATCAGCCGTGGAATCTGGAAGTCTTAAAGCTGCTTGGAGCGCATCAACGGGTCCGGCCATACTTTCCGAGGGCCGCAGCGAGCCAAACTGCTCCGACAGCTCCTCCAGGAGCTTGCCGTTCAAGTCACGCTCAGAAAACTCAGAGGTCGCTCCTACGCTAAGCGATTCCGCTTCTGAAAACCGAATAATCGTGACGGTCTGTTTGCCTTCAGCATTGTTGGCCTGAGTCAGTAACCTCTGAATCGCTGCTTTCGCTTCAGCAAATGCCGTCGTATCGTCCCATTCGTCGGACATCGAGTAACTATCATCGAGTAGAAAGATATGATGCGTGACTCCTGCCCCGAAAAACTTGGCCCAGGCAGGCTGGATCACAGGCTTCGCAAGCATGCCAAGAATTACGGCAACTGCCAGCGTCCTCAATAACCAAAGTAGCAACTGCCGGAGAACGATCCATTTCCGGTTGCGTTTCTGACTCTCGAGCAAGAAATCCATTGCAGCCCACTCGACCACGCGACGGCGGCGCAGATTGATCAGGTGGATCAAGAGTGGGACCAACACCAATGGCCAGCCGTACTTCAAGATGGTGGGAAGGAGATACGTCAAACTACTTCCTGGCTGCCATTCGTCGAGTTAAGTACTTTGCCAAGGCCGCATCAAGCGGGTCGCTCGTACGGATCAACATGTAATCGATCGCATCACGAGCACAGCCGTGCCTCAGAGCCGCCAGATAGCGATCGAGCGCTTCCAAATAGCCTTCACGCAACGCCCGAGGGTTGCAGTTGAAGTGTCTCGTCAGCTCCAATCCCTCAAAACGAGTCGGCCCTTCAAAGGGAAAATCGACTTCGTCGTCATCGAGAATATGCAGCACAAGCACATCGTGTCCCCTTTGGCGTAGCAGCCGCAATCCGCGTAGAGTCGACTCAACCTCACCTAGGAGGTCGGACACGACAATCATCATCCCTCTCTGGGGACTCTGTTCGGCGATCTCTCTAAGGATGCCGCCGGGATCGGTCTTGTTTTGTGGTTTCGAGGCGTCGAGTGCTTGGATAATGGCGCTCAGATGGACATCGCTGCTTCGCAACGGCGTCCGTGTGCGAATGGTTTCATCGAACGCCAAGCAAGCCACTGCATCGTGTTGCTTGAGCAACAGGTAGGCAAGACTCGTGGCAACGGTCGCCGCGTAGTCATACTTGTTAAGCGGTCCCGATCCGTATTGCATACTTTTCGAGACATCGACCAACAGCGTGGTCCGCATATTGGCATCTTCTTCAAACTGCTTGACGTACAGCTTGTCTTGCTTCGCCCAGACCTTCCAATCGACATGACGAAGATCGTCGCCAGGTGTGTATTGACGGTGCTGAAGGAACTCGATCGATTGGCCGAAGTAGGGACTGCGGTGCATACCGCTCATGAACCCTTCGACAATATGTCGTGCGCGAATCTCGAGACGACCAATCCGACGGATTGCCTCAGGATGCAAAAATCGCTTTGAATCGGGCGTCATTTGCCAATTCATCCTCTCTGGCCGGCGTCGATTCGAGAAGCTGATCGATCACCTGATCGGAATTCACGCCATCGCTTTCCGCTGCAAAGTTGACGACCACTCGGTGACGTAGCACCGGTTTCGCAAGGGCCTGCACGTCTTCAACTGAGACGTGCGTGCGGCGATGCATCAGTGCTCTGGCTTTCGCCCCCAGAATCATGAACTGAACAGCACGCGGCCCGGCCCCCCATGCCAGCTGGTCAGCAGCAAACTCAGGGATATGTTTTTCACCCACTCGTGTTTGACGGACTAGCGAGAGTGCGTAGCGAATTACATGATCGCCTACCGGCACCAGGCGGACCATGTTTTGCAGCGAGAGAATCTCCTCAGGCGAGACCACCGGCTGGACGACATCGGCTGGGGTTCCCGTCGTTCGACGAACGACCTCAAACTCCTCGTCGAAACTGGGATAGGTGACGAGCACCTTGAACATGAAGCGGTCTTGCTGTGCTTCGGGGAGTGGATAGGTACCCTCTTGTTCGATTGGATTCTGCGTCGCCAATACGAAAAAGGGGTCAGCCAGTTGGTGACGCACGCGTCCGACGGTTACTTGACGTTCCTGCATCGCTTCGAGCAGCGCGGCTTGTGTCTTGGGCGGAGTGCGATTGATCTCGTCAGCCAGGATGATATTGGAGAAGAGTGGGCCTTCAAGGAATCGCATCTCCCGGTGACCGGTTGATCGGTTTTCCTCGATGATATCGGTCCCCGTGATATCCGCTGGCATCAAGTCGGGCGTAAATTGAATCCGATTGAATGAGAGGTTGAGCGTTCGTGCGAGCGTGCTAATCAGCAATGTTTTCGCCAGCCCCGGAACGCCCTCCAACATGCAGTGGCCGCGACTGAAAAGACTGATGAGCAATTGATCAATCACTGCGTCTTGACCGACGATCACTTGAGAGAGCTGCTCGCGGATGCGATCAACGGCTGAAGCGAGTTGCTCGACAAGCTGGCTATCTGCTAAATCTTCCGAGTTGTTCATTCCGGTGAGTTTTCTATCTCTGGTAGATGGGCAGTGCAGCCTTCTCCAACTGCAGCATGATTAGATTCAACGAGGTTGTATAAACGGGGCCAATGTAACCCTGCTGCCATGAAGTGGCGGTATTCTCGCCTATCGTGACTTGGGCGGCTTCACGCAGCAGACGTTTCTCAATAGCCGTGCGGTATTGCTCCCATGACTTGTCTCCCTCGCGATACCGTACTTGAGAGTAGTAAAAATGTGCGTAATGCCAATGGCCAAACGAATCGCGTGTATCTGGCCGCAGGTGATCGCGACAATACTTTACCATGCGGGGCACGTAATCGTCATCATACTCTCCCGCGTTATAGAGGCAGGCCACTGCAGCAGCCGTGATGGCAGGGCGTCCGCCACCACCTTTGGAACTATATTGGACGGCACCATCTTTGAGCGTACAACGATGGATGTACTTCACGGCTTTATCGATTATCTCTTTCGGCACTGGGATGCCCGCATTGCGGCACCCGCGAAGTCCTTGCACTTGCGTGATGGTCGTCGAGCCTTCGTCGAACCCGCTGCCATCCTTAGCACTCACGTACCCCCATCCCCCGGCTTTGGTTTGGGCACGACCGGTAAACTCGACGGCTTTAGTGAGTACTTGGATTAGTTCCGCCCGGCGCTCCAAGTCCTCTTCTTCCCCAAGCACTTGCGAGAGGAACAGCATTGCGAACCCGTGACCATAGGTGTAGCGGTCGTCATCCGAGTCGCCGATCAGCCCATTGCGACGTGAACGTCTTACTAAATAGTCGACCGCTCGCCTGAGATTAGGTGCGTACTTACCCTGGGTCGTCGTCGAGCCCTCGCAAAGCAGCGCGAGACCAGCCAAGGCAGTCATCGCGGTGGGATAACGCTGCTGTGCTTTCCATCCCCCCGAGGCCTGTTGTTGGAATGCCAACCAATCTAATCCCTGGGAGATCGTCTTCTTGACCTTGGGATTCTCGATTGCCGCGACGCAATCTCCACAGAGCAGCCAGCAAGACACCATGGCTAGCAACAGCGCTCGGCAACCTCCCTGCATCGTTACGGCTCCTAAAGGATTCTCTAGTTAAAGTCTGATTCCTACAGCCTTAATTATACCCAAAGAGCTCCAGCGAGCAGCAGGGCTAATTACCTCTTCGAAGTTTATCAATGATTCCACTTAGTCCCCGATTGGCTGGAAGATTATCGCTTTCGACTTCTGACATGGCCGGTGGGAGCGGAGGTCGCGGATCGTCTGTGAAGTTCAATTGGACGACTTTGTTTGACATTTCAGCCCTCAACTTCGGCTGGCCTGCTTCTGCGACGCGGGTTCGAAAATGTCCGCCACCGGAGGTTGGCAATCCATCAGAGCGATAAAGAGTTGCTCCTGTACGACGATCTAACGCAAGCATCGAGATCCTCTGTCGACTTGAACTCGAGTTGTCGTGCCGATAGTGGTTCGACACGAATACGAGCGCTGGCAAATCGCGTGGCTGGGTCACAGGCCAACCCTGTTGAGTCAGCTCGGCAGGTCTCGCCCAAAGTGCTTCCCCCGTCCGGCGGTCGAAGGCGGCAACTTTGCCGTTGATGATCGCGTAATCGCTCGGATTGATGGGGCGAACGTGAGTCCTTCCAGGACGATTGTTTGTCGAATTGGTGAGAAGTAGCAAGCTTTCCGTGCCAACGGACAAATGCACTTCCTTCAGACTTTGCGTCTCACCTAATTCGGATGCGACGAGGACATTTCCTTCCTCGGCATCGAACACTTTCGCGTCCCCTTGTTGCGTAACACAGGCCAAGTACCGTCCTCGATCGACGTCGACTCTTGTTCCCTCGGGAAAGCGCTCGCTCCAAAGCACTTCCCCTGTTAGAGCGTCAAGAGAGGACAATTCCCAACGCGCTGACTTTGGCTCGCTTGCGTCTTGTTGCCAGCAGATAACCTTGCGCCCCAGGGTCGTCAGGTGTTCTCGCCAAAGCGGAACCTCGACCTTGGTGATCTCGCGGCCATCAATGACGCTGAACACTCTCGCTTCGCTTGCCCCTTGCGGAGTCGCAAATACGTACTCTTCATCGCCAAACAGATCGCAGCCCAAAGCAATGTCGTTACGTGCCCACTTGAGTGTGCCGTCCAATGGGTCAACACAGACAAGCCGTTGCTGGTCTTGGTAAAGACAGCCTTGCGAGCTCACCGGGCCCAAGACCCCAATCCACTTCCCGTCCCACGTCGCTCGACTAGAGCGATAAGATCCCGGGCGTTGTCCGGGCGGACTCCCTGGCTCCCCGTGGAAGGGGTTGCCGTCAAGTTCACTCGCTAGACTCGTCTGCCACAGAAGCTCAGGTTGGGCGTTGTCGCCCGACGCCATGGTGTTAAAGGCTGCCAACTGGCGACCGAATGAAACAACAAGAATATTCCCAAAGGCAACAGCATGCATGCTTCCTGCTTGTCGATAGTGCACACGCCTACGTTGTTGAGTTTCTACTGAAGCACGAAAGAAATCTCTGCCCAGACTATCGCGAACCGTCAACTCACCAACGCGTGAAAGAAAAACGCGGCAACCGCCCAGTACTTCATCAGCACGTTCCAGGCGAATCCCGTATTTGGGACTCCGACTTGAAGCACGAGACTGTGAACTCTCTGCGGTAGTTGCCTCGACTCTTCCCACAGGCCAGGAAGCCTCTGGTAGTGGATCGAGTAAAAGTGATCCAAACTCCCTACCGGTGCTTTCTTCATAAAAGGGGAATTGAGCAGCGGCTCCAGAGATTTGCTGCTCATACTCGCGAGCCAATCCGCCGAGCCCTTCGCGATGTAACAGTGAGGCAAGCCTGGCACTTGCTTCCATCCGGACTTTGGAATCTTGCGAATGGACGAACGCTTTCCATTTGACTTGAGCCGAAAGCGAATCGGCCTGCTCGTAAGCGAGTTGTGCAATTGAGACGCGTGACGACTCATTAAGCAAGCTACCGAAATAGGCATCTACCCTGTCGGCTAGCGTGAAATCGTCTTGTGGCGTTGACTTGTACCGTTCCGAGATTCGCGCGGAGATCATCGAACGAGTTTCAGGATCGGCTTCAGCGTTAATGGATTGTAGCTGAGCGCTAACCCAATTGGGAATCGCAACTTCCCTACCTTGGTTTAGCTGAAAGGTCTCGGAACTTGGTAATGCGAGGTCATAGATGGCAAGGCAGGCATCGACAGCGGCCAAGTACTCGCCCATCTGTGTGAGTCCATTCGCTTTGATTCTCAGAAGCTTCGCACGCAGCAAGGGGCTGCCATCCTGAAGCTTTTCCAAGAAGGTGAGCCGAGTCTTGTAGGCAGCAAAGTCTTCGTCCAGCGCCGTGAGGAGAGCTTCTGCTAGTATTTCTTGTGTCGATTCCGCATTTTGATCCTCGCGGTAAGCTCTCTCCAACAACGAAACGGCTTCACTCAAGCGGCCCTGTTTGTAGGCGATTTCGCCTAGCGTGCGCAGCGCCTCGACATTTTTGGGCGACTCAGCCAAGAGCCGATCTGCCTGTTTTCGCAGGATCTCGATCTGATCAAATTTTTGAAGCGACTTTCCGTCGTTCGCCAGAATGGCGTCACCGTGGCAAGTCAGATTGCCAAGAACTTGTCCGTCGCGAGCTTTCACACTGGCGACAATCTTCCCCAGAGAAAGATCAATCGCCACAACTTCCGCGGAACTGAGAGGCAAATAATATCGTCCCTCACTAAGGAAACCGCTGCCACTTGGCGAAGTGCCTTTTGCCAACTTAATATCGGACCAGGCCGCCTTGCCGTCATCCAATCTCAAACCTCGAATTCCCTTTGGTCCAATCAACAACACGGCTTGTGATCCAACACAAGCGAGTTTCATCATTTCTTTCTGCGGTTGTTTCCAAAGTAACTCGCCTGTGTGTAGGTCAAGGCAATGCAGCTCGTTCGATTCAGGTGGAGTCAGGAAAACCCGACCATCGACGATAACAGCAGCCGCATCGGTCCATGTGCCTGTGAATTTGTTCTTCGACGGCTGCGGCTGGTT
The DNA here is from genome assembly GCA_040218535.1 of Lacipirellulaceae bacterium. Taxonomy (NCBI): domain Bacteria; kingdom Pseudomonadati; phylum Planctomycetota; class Planctomycetia; order Pirellulales; family Lacipirellulaceae; species Lacipirellulaceae bacterium. The sequence continues at coordinate 1,707,929 of JAVJRG010000005.1, forward strand.
GACATACCTTTGGGGAGAATCGTCGCGGACTTCATACCGATAGGCCCAGGCGAGGGACTGCTTGATAAGATCGACACTGATGACCATGCCATTGCCAATGGGACAAACGAGCATGCCATCACGGTAAGACGGAGAGGCATTTTGTAAGCGGCGCTGCGAATCCAGCAAGACACCTCGATCGAGATTAACGAGCTGCTGCTTCCAAGTGAGCTGCCCGTTGCTTGCGTTTGCCGCGTAGAGCCAAATCGCATTTTTGATCTCAACCAGTCCGTAAATCACGTCTCCGATTGCAAGGGGAGTTCCCACGAAGAAACCGCCGGAGAACTCGCCGCGTGGGCTCGCCCCATCCAGCTCCCAAAGCAATTTGCCTTGTGTCGCCAGATCGTACGCGCAGAGGCGATTCGTGATCACACTCCCCGCAGTTCCCCGAGGTCGTAAGCCGGCCCCGAAAATATCTTCCTCGACCTCTTCGTACGAGTTGAGGTCTCGGATGACAAAGGCGCGACGCCCGTCGCTGCTGAGCGAGGAGTAAAGCTGATCTCGCCATAGTCGCTGACTAAAGAAAACGGCTGATTCAGGGTTAAGAACGCCATCCCCAGAAGTAGGTCCCTCCTTCAATAATGCTTCAATCTGGTCAGCAGGCTGCGGCTCCGCTCGCCAGATTCGCTTTCCCGTCTTGAAATCCACGGCGAGAAGCGAGTGGGCTGTGCGAATCAACACCGTATTGCCAATCGCTAGCGGACTGCTCGCAACCGGCGTAAGCTCTTTTCTGCGAAGTTTCTCGCTCGCAAAGTCCTCGTAAATCCGCTCCAGCCGAGGCTGATCTAGGAGTCGCACATTCCAGCGTACCCGCATGTGAGGGAAGCCCCCCTCGGAGGTCGCATCTCGGGAGGGATTTCCTCGGGCAGTTAGCCAATCGGTTTGTTCTTGTCTTTTCGCAATATTGGGAAGACCAACCTGCTGTTTTATCCAGGAAACCTTTGTCCGCCGGTCAGTTAGCTTCGTGTTGTTACCGCCCAACTCGAAAGAATGCATGGCATGTTGGCTCAGCGGCATAAGCACTTCGCCAGCACGCTGCTCGTCACCTGCAGCCATGAATGTCAGGGCAGCGTTTACGGGAAGCGAAACTCCCAAGTGTTTCATCGCAGCAGGCGCGCGGAGAAGGGTTTCATAGGTCATCGCAGCTAGTCTGACTTGACCCGCGTCGGCATCTCGCTGGGCGAGTAGCATGGACGCTTCGTACCCAGCAGGTGTGTGGAAATACCTTTGAACGACGCGAACTAAGTCCTCCCGCTGCCCCGAATCGAGCGCCTCAGCAAGCCGACGCTGAGCTGCCGGTGCATAAGCGGAAAGATAGGCTGCTCTTCCTTCGGCAGACAGGTCCCTTAGGAGCTGTCGAGCCTTCTCCTTAAGCCCGACGATTCGTTCCGGTTTCTCTCCTAGAGAGGTTTGCCTCGGAACAACAAAGTAGTCTTCCTCTCCAGCGAGCACTTCATCAAGAAAACGCAGCGCTTGGGTGTACTCCCCACGAGCAATTCTTTCCTCTGCCTTGCGAATGCCGCGGGTGAGGTTTCGATCCTGAGGTAGCTCTGCTGCTGAATATCGCAGCTCGTTCCCCGGTATGAAGCGCTGCCCTCTGGTGACCTGCTGCGAAGCGAATAAGACGAGAAAGCCTACGCCGATATGTCCGAGCAGTCTGCAGGAAAGCTTCAAAACTCGTTTAGCTTTGTTCGGGGCGTTTATGGACTTCGCAGCCAGCAGCTTAACAACGGAAGTTTCACCATTCGAGCTTGAGACAGCTTGATGCGGTCGAAAATGGAGGTTTTTACCCAAAAAGTGGATCTCCATGATGATTTCACAGGGCGTTTTCTTGTTGCACAATCATTCTAGGCGATAGAACCGAAAAAGTCGGCGGAAACGGCCCCCAGTTTGGTGCCGATTTGGCTCTCAAAAGGCTGTAAGTCGCTTGTATAGCTAAGTTTATGGCCTAGCGTTGGAGGGTTCAATCACTCTTGTTCAATTGATTTCAACTGGAGATCGTCGAGCTGAGCCGGACACCGGCGAGGGAAAGATAGGTAAAAGTGCCTGTTTTTCCAGCGTTTTTTGTTAGCTCGCGCCTTGTAATTTGGTGCCAGCAGAACTTAAATCAAGCACGTCGCGAAACATTGGAGCTGAGCAGCAAGCATTGCCCCGCCAGCTAAACCGAACCACAAGTTCACCTACCCCGATTCATTTAGGAGGTTTCCCACAATGGCTAAGGCCGCAGCAAAAAAACCGCCCACCAAGACCGAGATTTTCAACAACATTGCCGAATCCACAGGCGTTTCAAAGAAAGAAGTTGCCGCAGTATTCGACGCACTGACCGACGAGATCGCTAAGTCGCTCGGCAAAAAAGGTCCTGAAACCTTTACTCTGCCCGGGCTCTGCAAAATCGTTGTGCAAAAGAAGCCTGCCGTTCCAGCTCGTGAAGGTATTAACCCTTTCACCAAGGAAAAGCAGATGTTCAAGGCCAAGCCTGCCCGCAACGTGATCAAGATTCGTCCGCTCAAGAAGCTCAAAGACATGGTTTGAGTGATTGAGCTCTGAAGACTCGAAATGCTAAAAGCCCGTTGCATCTTCCGATGCAACGGGCTTTTTACTTTCAATGCAAAATAGGGACACTTCAAAAGTGGACAGAGGCGGGCTCGAACCGCCGACACCGGCCTTTTCAGGGCCGTGCTCTACCAACTGAGCTATCTGTCCTTGGTAGCAAATCGCTAAGCCAACCTTGGCGAAACGATTTACGTCCATTGATCAAAGTTAAGTCGGCACAACCGGAGTGTCAATTGGCTCAAACGCCGCTCCCGCTATATCAAAGCCTGCTGGGTCGTTGCAACCGGTCCAATCCTGCCTGCCCTCCAGTTGGGCAGCGAACGCCGAACTAACCCCAGGGGTAAATGCTGTCGTGCATCTGACGCCGGAGCGTGGGCTGGTTGACATTGCCAAATTCTCCAAGTTACTATGTCAACACGGCTTGCAGAGCAAAAGTTTTCGGTAACAGTCCAATTACCGAGCCTTTCAGCAATTTTTGAACCCTATCAACAGACGTCCGCTGCCTGCCCTTGGTTCAGGTTGTCAAAGTTGCCTAGTGGGTTGAAGTCTCTGCTGTGCCCTACGGAACAACTTGAATCCCACCTAAACAGCGAGCCGCACATGCACGGTGTCTCCAAGCGACCGCAGCATCAGGCCTCCCTCTCAAACTCTTGTTCTACGTTCGTACTAGGCTTCGCACTTTTGGGTGTTGGTGGTTCGCTTGCGCACGCAGTGACTCCTGAGAGCCCAGAGGTCATTGAGCTTTACGAGAAGGGACTCAAGTTCCTAGAAAAGGAAGCCGAGGAGCGTCTGGGCGGGAAATGCATCATTGGGCTGGCCTTCTATAAGGCTGGCAGACCCAAGACGCATTCGCGGATTGTCGATGCGATTGAGGCATGCGAGGCGGAAGTAGCTGCTCAACAGAAGTTTAGCTACATCTACAGCAAAGCTCTCGCGGTTATCTTTTTGTCTGAAGTCGACTCCAGCAAGCATCGCGGGCTTATCGGCAAGTATGCCTCGATGATGGCCCAGCATCAAAAGCAACATGGCGGCTATTCATATCTCTCCACGAAAAAGGGAGATACCTCCCAGACCCAGTACGCCGCACTTGCCTATTGGGAGCTGCTGCGTCATGGTACTCGGCCTTCCGTCGGTGCCGTTGAGAAGTGCGCTAATTGGCTTTTGAGAACGCAAGACCCATCTGGAGTTTGGGGTTATCAGGGAATCGATCCGAAGAGTTTTGACCGTACCCAACAAAGCCGAACCAGTCCCTGTATGTTGGCGGCTGGACTGAGCAGTGTGCTCATTTGCGGGAACATGTTGGGCGAACTCAAAGCGGGACAAGCAGGGACTGAAAAACCACCAGAAGAAGAGCTCCCCCCCGAGCTGAGACCTGTCAAAGGCGAAAAAGAGAAAGAAATTCCCACGCTGCAAGGAACCGGTGCGGTTGACCGATCTCGATTACTAAAGTCAATGGCGGATGGGCGACAGTGGATGGACAAGAACTTCAGCATCGACAACGGCGGCACCTACAGTCTTTACTACCTCTATTCGCTGGAACGCTATAAGAGCTTCGAAGAGTACCTCACTGGCGACGTGAACCCTGAACCAGATTGGTACAACAAGGGGTACGAATACCTAAAGAAGACCCAAAACGAAGATGGTAGCTGGGATTCGGATGGCGAATCAGAGCCGAGCTGTGCGACGGCTTTTGCAGTTCTCTTCTTGCTGAGGTCCACTCGTCAAAGCCTCCATCAACTCGGTGAAGGAACGCTGGTCGGTGGACGCGGCCTACCCTCGGACCTTTCCAAAGCCAAGTTCACGAAATCGGGCAAGTTGATCGTTGAGCAGAAGCCTACTGCCGTTGACGAAATGCTCGGCATGCTTAACGGTGACGACGCCGAGTCGCTTGATGCCTTGATCGACAATCCCGCTGCGCTTGTCGTCAACGACATCAGCCCGAAAGAGACTCGCCGTTTGGAACAAGTCATCCGCAGCGGTCCACCTCCGGCTCGCTTACTATCAGTCCGAGCCCTCTCTCGCCTGCGATCGATCGATTACGCTCCAACCCTGATCTTCGCCCTGACCGACCCTGACCCCCGGGTCGTCCGTGAAGCGCGCGATGGACTCAGGCTTGTTAGCCGCAAGTTTGAAGGGTTCGGGATGCCAGACAACTTTAATTCTGAAGAAGCCGAAGCTAGAAAATTCGAGGCGATCGATAAATGGAAGACTTGGTACTCGACCGTCCGCCCCAATGCTCCACCGTTGCCCTAGCGTGTCACCACTCTGGCCGCGTTGTTCACGGGGAAATTGACAACTGAAGACTGAAAACTAGCGTTTGTCTTGCTAAACTAGACGATCTAGAGCTTCCGTAGACTCCAACCTGCCAGCCATGTCCGCCACCACTCCCGAACAACGCGCTGAGTATCGCCTCCAGGTGAACTCCTACGATCGGACAGCGACGCTGTTGATCGCGCTGTTGGTCATGGTGGGGCTCTCTGTGCTGGGATTGGCTGTGGTTTTCTTTGCCAACAAGTTCAACTCGTCAGCTCGTCCCATAATGGTCGTGCCGCGGGAAGCCAGTAGCGCAAACGCCAACATGGGCATTTCCGACGAGCCCGATCCGCCAGGCGTGGAGGATGCCCCTGAATTGGCGGAGCCTCAACTGCAAGACACGCTCGACGCACTAACGGCGACCGTTTCCAGCAACATGGCCATCCTCAGCGATCAAGCGATCGACGCGGCCAACGAGGCGGGGAAGGGAAGTGGACTGGGAGACTCCAGGCAACTAGGTCCAGGAGGCGACGGCGTGGTTGAAAGAGTGCCTCGCTGGGAACGCTGGAAGATACGCTTTGAGCCGGAATCCCCGAAAGCCTTTCAAGAGTGGCTTGATCAATACGGCATTCGCGTTGGTGTCTTAGGCCGCGACAACCAAGTACATGTTGCCTATGACTTTTTGAAAGGAAGAAAAGTCGAATCCAAACCTTCAAAGGAATACTCCCCGTGGGGAAGAACACTTCCTACTGATGGCCCTATGCCGGCATTGATCAACGATCTTGCTCGCAAGGCAGGTATCGCCAACCGTGGGAACTTCAAGGTGCTCTTTTTTCCGTTTAGTGTTGAGGAGATCCTCTACACGATTGAGTTTGAACACAGCGGCGGACGCGACGCCAACGACATCCGCGAAACAATTTTCACCGTCGTAAGCAAAGGGAGTGGTTACGACTTTCAAGTCATCGATCAGAAATACTTCTGATCGGTACCTTCTGGAAACTGACTACTAAAGAGATTCAATGACACTACTGCTGCAATACATTGGCTACTTTGTTTACGTCGTCCTAGCGATCATCGCCCTGTGGGGTGGTTACTGCGTGATCATGGTCTGGCGACGTGTCTCTCAGACTCGCTTCACCGACGAAGAGGAACAAGACGAATTTCTGGGTGAGGTTGAGCAGGCTCTTTCCTCTCGCAACTACGATGCGGCCGTTGAGGTCTGCGACGGAGATCGACGCGCACTACCCCAGTTGTCGCTGTTTGCCGTTGAGAATCGTGAGCTCGGTTTCACCAAGCTTCGCCGGCGGGTCGCAGAGCGGTTCCAGCAAGACGTGATGGCCGACATTGAGCATCGCCTAAGCTGGGTTGGCACGGTAATCAAGAGTGCCCCGATGATCGGGCTGCTTGGCACGGTCATGGGCATGATGGGAGCGTTCGCGAAGCTCGGCGGCAGCGAGCAAGTCGACGCTACGGAGATGGCTAAAGACATTCAATTCGCGCTAATTACCACGGCCTGCGGATTGGCCATTGCCGTTCCGTTGGTCCTTGCCACCGCGAGCATTAATGTTCGCATTCGCAAAATGGAGGACCTCGTTGGCATCGGCCTCGGTCGCTTGTTCGAAACCATCAAGTCGATCGCCCCAGGCAATTAAGAGAGTCGAGATTCGCTCCAGCGAATCTCGACGATACCAACCACACAGAAATTTCCATGTCCACCACCGCCGCAGATTGGGAAGACGAACTCGACGAGGCTCCCGATCTGCGCAGCGGCAAGGAGCCTCTTGAAGATCCAGACATGGACATCACGCCGATGATCGACGTGACTTTCCTGTTGCTGATTTTCTTTATCGTTTGCTCCAACATCGACTCGCAGAGTGAGTTGGAACTGGCGAAGGCTCGCAACGGACAGGGAGTCGGAGAGCGTGAATCGATTGTGTTTGAGATCCGTGCCGGCGGCGTCGATTCGGCCCCTGTTTTTCTCGAGGACGGTACGCAGCTTTCCGAAGACCCCGACGAGTTGAAAGAAGATATCCGCATCGCGATTGAGACCGAACAGGAAAAGGACCCGGCCAAAGTTCACGCGATGATCAAAGCCGATCGCAACGTGGCCTGCCGCGACGTTGAACGTGTTGTGAAAGGGGCCTCCAAAGTCGAAAACATCAACATTCACATTGCCGTCAGAGAGTCGGATCAGTAATCCAGCAGCCATGCCCGCAGACGATTATCTCAGCACTGACGTTTTCGAAGACGCCCCGCAAGGTGGCGTTGACGAGGACGGAATGGACCTGACGCCCATGGTGGATGTCACGTTCCTGCTGCTAATTTTCTTCATGATCACCGCGGCATTCGCGGTTCAGAAGGCAATCAGCGTGCCCCCCGTGGATGACGACGACGCGGCCCCCACTGAAGTTGTCGAAGAGCCTGAGGATGATTCGATCATCATTCGCGTTGACGAAGACAACGTCTATTGGATCGGTGCTCCCAAATGGGAGGACGAGCAGCGGGCCCTTTCTCCAGCTGAGATGCGCACGAAGGTTCGCGAAGCCAAGGGGACGGGAAAGGACGGCCCGACGAAGCTGCTCGTCCAGGCCCACGGTGATGCGCGTCACGAAACGATGGTTTACGCGCTCGACTCAGGTCCGACCGTCGGAATCGAAGAGATCAGCCTGATGTTCTACGAGGATGGCGACCTCGATTACTAGCTCACCCAACCAACTCATTAACCGTCCCGGCACGCCGGGATCGTCCCACGGCTACCCCGCTCACAATCATGAAGACTGAAGACTTTCTAAACATTCTTGAGGATCGACAACTCGTTTCGAAGAGCATCGTCGACAAGATTCGCGCGAAAGTCTCGCAAGGGGATAGTCGTGTTACCGCGAAGTCGGTGCTCAAGTATTTGGTCAAGAAGGAGCTAATCACCCGACGTCAGGCGAAGGACCTACTCACGACGACTCTCACGGTCAGCAATAAGGCCGAATCAAGCATCCTGGGATTCGTTCCAATGGCTGAGCAGCCGGACGAACAGGCAGCGGCTGAGCCAAAGCCGATGATCCCCAACGAGCCTGCTCCGCCTAAGCCACAGCCCGTCGAGCCAGAAACGCCAGTAGCTCCCGTCAAGGCTGTTGAACCTGCCGAAGTCACGCCAGTTGTCAGCGAAGAAGTCAGCGCGATCGACGACTTGCCCTCCAGCAGCGGCCTGCTCGTTGATCCCACTTTGACGGCTGAGGACACCGGACACGACCCTTTGCTGGACAGCGTTGAAGCTGCTGAGGGAGCATCTGGCAAGAAAAAAGGTCGGAAGAAGAAGGATCGCAAACGGGCCAAACAAAACGAATGGGACTCGCCGTTATTGCTCCTTGGTGGTGGCGGGCTGATTGTCCTGCTGATCGCGGGTGGGCTCATTTACTGGTTGCTAACGCGGGAAAACGCCGATGCCATCCTCGCCGAAGCGACTAGTTCCTTTGAGAGCCAGTCCTACGGCCAGTCGATCGAGGCCTATGAAAAGTTCGTCGAGAGCTTTGAGGGCCATCCCGAATACAGCCAATCCAAGGTGCGTCTGGGCATGACGCGAATTTGGAAAGCAACGCAGAATACCAAGAAGTTCGACAACGCCCTTGAAGTAGCAAAAACGGAGCTCGACGCAATCGAAGAAGAGGAAAGCTTCGCCGAGGATACCGTTTCCAAGAGCGAACTCTCTTCTCTACTTGCCGAGATCGCCGAGGGGCTTTCCTCGCAGGCAGAGAATGCTGAGGACCCGGAGACGGTGGCGAAACGCATCGAACAAACCGAGCAGGCGTTGGCGCTGAGTGCCAACACCAAGTTCGTGCCCACTTCGTACCGTCAGGACGATCGACTTTCCGTGGTTGAGGAAACGCTCAACCGGGTGCGTCGCCGCCAGGAACGCGATACAGATTTGGCCAACACTTTGGGAGATATTGACAAAGCGATCAGTTCCAAAGAACCCGCTTTGGCCTTCACTGCCTACAAAGAGCTTGTCCGGAAGTATCCAAGCCTGCGTGATGAAGAGCAACTTGCCAACAAGGTGCTAGAGATCGCTTCCGCCGAACAGGCTTCCGTGTCGTTTGAGAAAGTATCCCAAGCGGCCATCACGGAAGAACGGGAGAGTCCAATTCGCGCCGAGGTTGCTCTTGCCCAGCGTAGCGGCAAAACCAAAGCAGGTATCTCTGGTGTTGCAGTGATCGCGATCGACAGCGGACTGTTTGGTCTGAACGCGAGCGATGGCTCGCTGATGTGGAGACGTTCCATCGGGAGGACCATCAACAGCGAGCCAGTGCAGCACGACGGGCAGGTCATAAGCTGGGAAGCAACCACGGGCGATCTGATCTGCCTGGATGCTTCCTCGGGCAGACTCCGCTGGCGACAGCCGCTGGCTGATCAGCTCTCGACACCTGTAATTTCAGGAAAAGATATCCTGGTAACGGGACAGTCAGGCAAATTGTACGTGCTTTCTGCTACTGACGGGATGCTTACTGGAACGGTTCAATTCAGCCAACCAATGCCAACCCCACCGGCGGTGAACGCAGGTAAGCAGCACATTTATCTGGCCGGCGACCACTCAAACATCTACACCCTGTCGAACACCGATTTTTCTTGTGTGGGAGTTCATTATATGGCGCACGCCGACGGGAGCATTAAGGTCGCACCGTTACCAGTTCTCAACAAGCTGCTTGTCGCAGAAAACACCGGCACAGAAACCTCCACACTGCATGTCCTTTCGCTCGATAAGAACGCGGCCGCCGATACCATCACGGCTCAGAAAAAGCTCAAGGGTTTGATTACGACGCCGTTGTTGGCGGATGGCCGTCGCGTTGCAGCGGTCACTTCTCTGGGTCAAGCAACGGTCTATGAGGTTGGTTCCGGAGAGGGTGATGACGCGATCGTTCAGCTTGCCAGCCGTGACGCGGATCGTGGGGCTCAAATTGCCCGGCGAGGGTTGATGCTCAACAAACATCTTTGGCTAGCCGGCAACGAGTTACTGAAACTCGCAGTCTTGCCAACGGGGAATCGCTTGCCAGTCCGCAGCGTGGATCGTGATTACATCGGCGATGTCTTCGATGGCCCGCTGCGGGCAGTTGGCGATCTCGTCATTCACGTCCGCCGCCCTAAAGATGCCGCAGGGGCAATTGTCGCGGCAATGGATTCAGGACCAGGGGAAAGCCTCTGGGAGACCACGCTCGCCATGCCACTTTCCGGTCCAGCATTGGCAGATGGAAAAACTCTTCTCGCGATGGATTCCTCGGGCACCCTGTATCGTGCTGATCAGGGTTCGGTGAAACGCGGGGCCGTAACGCAGGCATTCAGTCCGGCTGATCGGCCCAGCGCCCCACTGACGGCTCTGGTCAGTTCGCAGCAGAACCAACTGCTTGCTAGCGGGATCGAACTGAAAGAAATGGTTCACAGCGTTTCCGGTTCGAAACCGAGGACTCTGTCAATTCCTGGACCGCTCGCCAGTCCACCAATTGCCTGGAACAAAGGATTCATCGTTCCCACAACCCTCGGTCAGGTTTTCTACCTTGATGCAATTCGGGGGTCTGAGGCAGCGACCGCCTTCCAACCTGAACTTCGCCCAGGAGAAACGGTTGATTGGCTAAGACCGGCTGCTGTTGAAGCGGGAAGCGAATCGTATGTGGCAATCAGCGATGGTGTCGAGAAGATTTATCTCTTGAAGCTAGAGCCCAAACCGCAGCCTCACCTCCAGGCCGTAGCTGCGACTGATGTGGGGGCGTCGCCGTTGACTTCACCACTTGCCACAGTCGGTGGCCGTATCTTTGCTGGCAACGCCGCGGGTCGGCTGACCTCATTTAATTTGCCCGATCTAGAGCCAGGGGATGGAATCGCCCTCGGAGGTCAAATCACTTGGGGACCGTTCGCTTCCAATCAGGGCTTGCTTCTCGCGCTTGATACCGAGGAATTGCTCTTGGTCGGTAAGGACGACGTACTCTGGCGGCAACCGCTCAAGGGGGACATCCCAACTGAGCAACCCCTGATCACGAGCGATTCGATTGTCATTGGACTCCGCGACGGCCAGGTTCTTAAGTTAAGCCCAACCGACGGAAGCAAACTTGCCTCGGTAGAAACCAACCGCCCCTTCGTGAGTGGCCCCACGGCTTTCGGTTCGCTGATCACGTTCGTCACCTCTGATGGCGTCTTGGTACTCGTTGACCAACCCTAATCACTTTGTATGCCGACTACACTGCTACAAACGCTCATCACTCGATCGCGACCAGCTTGGTTCGCTGTTGCTTGTGCGTGTCTGCTTGTCGGCATGAGGAGCCAAGTGGTAAAGGCGGCGGAGGCACCCGTTGAGCGGCTCATCGATCGGCCCGCGTTCGATCTGGTGACGCTCAAGAGCGGAAAGCCGATCGAAACGGTACTGCTTGATTTCCCTAACCGGAAAGTGCCGAGTCCCCTGCCTGATTCAGGCACAATGAAGCTGAGCATGATCAGCCAGCCCTCCAAGCAACTCTCCGTGGATTGGAAGTCGGTTGCCAGGGTGGAACTTTACGAAGAACTTGTCCTCAAAGAAGCGATTCGTCTGACGAAGAAGAAAGACTTTATTCAGGCTTTTGCCTTTTTCACTTTCCTGCACAAGAACTACGCGGACCTTCCGGGTCTTGAAGCGGCCTCACAGGACTACCTCATCCAAGATGCCTCGGCCACCTTCGCTAGCGGCAACTCGGATGAATCGCTCACAATCCTTGCAGCACTCTATCAACGCAATCCGCAACACCGCGGACTGATCAAAGCCACGCCGATCGTCAGCGATAAGCTCATCCAAAAACATCTGAGCGAAGGCAACTATGCCGCGGCGAGGGCGACGCTCGAATCGATTCGCAAAACCTTCCCAAAACTCAATCTGAGAAACTTAGCTGATTGGCAACGCAAGTTTGAGCGAGCCGCACGCGAGAAATTAAAGATTGGCGAAGCAGCTTTCGCTGCGAAAAACTATGACGAAGCACGTGCTGGAGTTCAAGCGGCTTACGACATCCTGCCCGACCTGAAAGCGGCTGCTGATCTCCTTGCGAGAATCCAGAAAGCAGCTCCTGAAGTCCGTGTTGGTGTCTCAGCCTGGGAGAGCTTCGAGTCACTCGGACGGGAGCTCACCTTTGAAGCGGTGCGAACCGCTGGCCTCACGGATCCCAAACTTGTGCAGATGACCGGTTTCGGTGCGGAAGGAGGAGACTATCAGTGCCGCTGGGGTAAACTCAGCACAAATGACGCTGGGGTGGTGACGACGCTCCGCCTCGATGAAGTTCCCCAAGGCAGCAGCGTAACCGCCGATGCCATCGCTAGAGTTGTGCTCGCGATGACTGACTCAACCAAGGCCGCTTATTCGCAAGTGATCGCCGACCTGCTGAAGAGTGTCTCGATTAGTGAAGGTCGCACCGTGAGTATTCACTGGACTCGTCCTCACATAAGGCCCGAAGCGCTACTGCAAACGTCACTACGTACCGTCACGGAACAACCTGCCGCGCGAGGCACTTGGTTCTCTCCCAGCGTCAACCAAAGTCCTGACGACAAGCGTCTCGTCCGTTTCCAAAGAGACCCTAGTGGAAATCCAGGGCCAAGCAACATCGTCGAAATTCAATACCCAAATGACGAGAGTGCCATTGCCGCCTTGGTCAGCGGCGAGGTCGACGCGATTGATCGGGTGCCGGTGTGGCAGTTGGAACGCTTAGAAACCGTCCGGGGAATTGTGGTTGAGCCTTACCGTTTGCCGACGGTGCATGTGTTGCGGCTCAATTATGAAAATCCGCTTTTGGCGACGCGAGAGTTTCGACGCGCTCTCTGTTACGCCCTCGATCGCGAAGACATCGTTGAGAAAATTCTACTCGCCGGCGCCCAGCGATCGGGCTACCGCGTTCTTAGCGGCCCGTTCCCCGCGGGCAGCTCGCTCAACGATCCGGTTTCCTACGCCTACAAAAAAGAGCTGCTTCCGCGGCCTTACGAGCCCAGGCTGGCCTCGGTTCTTTCGAGCGTGGCAAGAACCAACATCGCGAAGCAAAAGGCCGCTATGCAGAAGGAGAAGGCCAAGGAAAAACCGGCCGACGAAGAGGGGGAGGGTAAGCCGAAGCTCCCTCCGGCCAAACCTTTGATACTCGCCTATCACAATAGCCCTGTCGCCCAGCTCACCTGCCAAACGATGAAGCTGCAGCTCGATGGTGTGGGAATACCCGTTGAGTTGAAAGAGCTTCCCGCGCTCTCTGTCAGCGATCCTGAGGATTCCAAGTCCACAGAGTACGACCTGCTTTACACCGAGTTGGCCATCAACGAGCCGGTCACTCAAGCACGTCGACTGCTCGGGCCGGGCGGCTTGGCCGGTCACTCGACGGCCTATATGAATCTCGCGCTCGACCGGCTTGATGAGGCGAGCAATTGGAAAGAGGCTAGCTCCCAACTCAAAGAGATTCACGAAATCGCTCACTACGATCTGCCGGTCATTCCGCTCTGGCAAACGGTCAATCACTTCGCCTACCGAATAGGCCTAAGAGGTGTCGGCAAGAAGCCTGTCACGCTCTACCAAAATGTCAACCAGTGGCAGAAAGCCATCCAGTGAGTTGCTTGAGACGCCCACGCAGAATTTCTACATGATCGCATCACACCTCTATCACCGTGAGTTGAGCCGTGTTTGGCAATGTCGCCCGGCCTGCGTGTTGCGATGCTTGATGTCGCTAGTGCTCTTAACGTTAGTTTCAGTCCCTTCGAGCCGTGCCGCCGACGACAAGTTCTGGGCATTGTCGCCTTACAGAGTTCACTTGAAAATAGCTCTGCACGGCGAAACCCAACCAGAGGGCCGACTTGCGGAGACGATCGCCACGAAGATCTCTCGACGGACTGAGGCGACGCTCATGCCGCTTTGGGATCTCAAGGTGGAACTCGCCTCGCCGACAGAAAGGCGAGCGCTGGCCAACGAGCTTCCTGACTTTACTTGGGAAGAGATTCCTGAAGAACTCAAACGCTTCGATAAACTGCAAACCTTGATCGTCGTGGCCCAGCCCGGCGGCTATTTGCTGCGATGCCGTGAATACGACGTTTACGCACGTCGTTGGGGAAAGCCGGTGACAAGACAGGTGCGACAACGCAGCATGCTACCCGAACAGGCATTTCAAATGCTCACCGAAGCCTTTTCGCCTTTGGCAACGATCGAGACGATCCCTAAAGATGACACCAAGGTAAGGCTCATTTTTCGCGGCAGTGAATTGCCATATCGTTCGGACACGGAGTCCGTTCCGCTGGTGAAGCCAGATCAAGTTTTTCTACCGGTCCTGCGACGCACGGATCGCACGGGTGAGCTCGTCCCCAATGGCATCCTGCCAATTCCGTGGACGTATCTTTCCACAACCGAACCGGACGCGACCGAGTGGCGTGCCAAAGTCTTTACCGGAGCACGAAGGCCGTTCGGCACACGCCGCCGGGGAACCGTTCAGAAGCTGGCGATTGGCCTCCGGCAGCCAGCCGAAGCAACCGAGGTGCGGTTCTACGCTCGCCGATCGAAAGATCAGCCATTACCAGGGTATGAGGTGTTCCTGCGAGATGACGAGAAGGAAACCTCAGACTCTCTCGGTGTTACCGACGCTAATGGCATCGTCTCTGTGCCTCCCGGCGAAAAACCAGTCACGATGTTGTTCCTGCGAAGCGACAGCCAGTTGCTTGCGAAAATCCCGGTCGCCCCGGGCGTGACTCCGCTCCTTGAAGCCCCTATTGCTGACGATCCGGTTCGGCTCCGTGCTCAGGCGGAACTCACGGAAATTCGTGAGCAGCTGATCGACCTCGTTGCTCGGAGAGCCATCTACATGGCGAGAATTCGAGCCAAGCTGAAGGCAGGAGAAGTAAAGCAAGCACAGGATATCATGGCGGACTTGAACGATTTGCCGGGTCGTTCCTTCTTCGATCGCATTATCAAGGCGGCTCAGCGAGGAAGCTCCTCGGAGGACCCGGCTATTCAAAAGCGGATCGATAAGCTCTTCTCAGATACGCAGACACTGCTGGTGAAGTTTCTCGACTCGCGTCCGATTACCGAACTGCAGAGCGAAGTTACCGCGGCAAGCAAGGGCGGCTGAGCCGGTCTTCAGAGACTGTTCGTAATGACCGAAGCGATCGCCACCAACGCGGCCATCGTCGCGAGCGCAATCAAGGCAGCAAGTGGTCGGCCAAGCCCAAAGAATTCTTCGCCTGACTCCTCGGCTGGTTGAATCGAGTCGATCTTCACGGCTTCAGGAGCGTTCTCTTCACTTGACGCCGAGCCTTCTGCAAAAAGTTGCGCTGTCCCTTCGCGAGCATCCCGCACCGCGGTGATTTCGCTTGACTCAACAGGCGTTGTTTCATGCAAGGGACCATCGTCCTCTTCGCTGCTCGCAATTGTGACGTACTCACCTAGTTCTTCCCAGGTCGAGGTGTCGATGTGGCTCGACCACTGTTCCAACCTTTCAACCACTTCTGCCGCACTGCTGATTCTCAACTCTGGCTGCTTACGCATCATGTCTGCAATCAAATCGACAATTCCAGGCTCAAGTTCACCAACCAAACGCTGCGGCGTGATCGGAAGTTCTTCCAACTGCCTACGGAGCTTGTCGCGAGTCGCACCTCCGGGAAAGGGAACCTTTCCCGTGACCGCATAGTAGAAGGTGCAGCCGAGAGCATAGATGTCGCTTGCAGGTAGGATCTCTTCGGGACGGAGAATCGCTTCGGGAGCCAGAAAGTCTGGTGTCCCGACGATCGTCTTTTTCGCAGCCTTTCCTTCAGGGCCTTCCTCTGAGGAGAAGACCGCAAGCCCCAGATCGGCCAATTTGGCGACCCCGGTCGGCGTAACCAGAATATTCCCTGGCTTGACATCGCGATGAACCAAGCCGTTCTGGTGGGCATGGTCGAGGGCTAAAGCGGCCTGAGAGATCACCAATGCAGCTTGCAGAAAGGAAAGTGGGCCGTGGTTGTGGATCAGCTTCCGCAAGTCGGAACCCGGGACGTACTCCGTCACAAGGTAGTAGATGTCGCCGTCTTGATCAGCGAAGGAAAGCCGCACAAGGTTCGGATGATCAAGTTGTGCCTGAGCGCGAATCTCGCGGCAGAAACTAGCAACCGACTCAGGAGCCATGTGCGTCTTCGGCAAAACCTTAATTGCCTCGATGCGACCCAACAGTTGGTGCTCGCACTTGAAGACGTACCCCATACCGCCTCGACCGATCGTATCGAGTACTCGATAGGGGCCGAGCGTAAACTTCGTACGACCTTCCAGCAGTTGAACTGCCTGCCAACGATTAAGCACGCCTTGCTCAACCAGACAGTCCGCCAACTCTTGGTCCGTTCCCTCGTCCAGCGAACGATCAGCATCGGCGGCAGTGTGGGCGATCCTGCTCCACGCCTCGTCGATCTGACTCTGCGTCAGCAACCCACTAGCAAGACCAGCTTGTTCGAGAATTGAGAACGGCTTGTCAGACAATTCAAAGCCTCAGGAGCAGAACATCAACAGAGCAAGAGCAGTTGCCACAGTTTAACGCACCGGTGGTGCCAGGGCCAATCGCGAAATGGTCCTCTAAATGCTTCCTGTTTAGCTATCCGTCATCAATTCTGCTGCGAATCTTAAACGCGAAGAGGATTTCCAAGCTTTGGGTAATGATGCGAATAACTTCAACGGCTCTTTTCGAACCGGATGTTCCAATTCCAAGCGATAGGCATGCAGTGCTATCCCTTCTTGGAAAGTCTCTTCGCTCCCGTATTTACCATCCCCAAAGATGGGATGCCCGATCTTGGAGAGTTGAACGCGAATCTGGTGTTTTCTGCCGGTCTCAAGCTTTACCTCAAGAAGCGAATAGTCCCCCTCATGGCTCAAAGTTTGGTATGAGAGCTTAGCAAGTTTCGCGTCTGTCATTTCTCCATGCGTCGTGTGCATTTTCTGCTGCCGTTCATCCTTGCGGACGTAATGCTCAAGCGCTGCTTCAGGCTCATCAGGCACGCCTGCTACGACTGCAAGATAAGTTTTCTTGACAGACCGAGATCGAAAGGCTTCGGTGAGGCGAGACGCTGCTTTCGAAGTTCTTGCGAAAAGCACAACGCCACTAACGACTGCATCCAGACGGCTTACAACGCCAAGGTAAACGTTGCCGGGCTTGTCGTACTTTTCAGCGAGGTAGAGCTTCGCTTCCTTGACGAGACTCGCTTCCTGCTCAGCAACGCCCATGGTGGCCAACCCTGCAGGCTTATTGATTGCCAGCAAATGGTTGTCCTCGAATAGAACTTCCCAATGTTTAGCACGGTCGGCCATAATTCTTATACTTGTGAGCTGCCCCAAGCAGATGCAATCCAGGATACTCACGACCACTAACACGTCATAGACTGATAAAGCATGAGTTCGCACCCAATCGTCCTCGCCAGTTCCTCTCCCCAGCGACAGCGATTGCTGACAGATGCTGGCTTTGCGTTTCAGATTATTCCACCAAGAGACGGCGCGGAGTCAGGCATCTGCACGCAATGTGGTCCCGCGGAACTGGTCACGGAGCTTGCCCAAAGCAAAGCCTCTGACGTGGCGGCTCAGATAAGGGAAGCAACCGCGCAACTCTCAGACGATGCGTTGCTCATTGCTTGCGACACGGTGGCGGAGTGCCAAGGCCAGATTCTCGGCAAGCCGACCAGCGAAGACCACGCCGCGGACATGCTTCGACGGCTGCGCGGTACCGTGCATCGCGTCTACAGTGGATTGACGCTTGCCAATTGTTCTAGTCGCGGGGAACTCTCTGAGGTCGACACGCGACTTGCGGTTTCCGAGCTTCGCATGGACGATCTTTCCGACGAGTCGCTGGACGAGTACATGGAGAGTGGCCTCTGGCGAGCCAAGGCGGGGGCTATCGGCTATCAGGATCGCGTCGGTTGGCTACATCTTTTGAAGGGCAGCGAGTCGAACGTCATCGGTTTACCAATGGAGTTGCTCTCCGAGATGCTAGCGAGCCGTCGTCCTAACAAACCGTAGCCCTGTCGCTCCGCGACAGGAACCGCCGAAGCTGAGAAGGCGAATAAACTTTTCATGTGCTCAGCCCTCTTCAAGGAGGTTGCTATCCTATCGCGGAGCGATAGGGCTACATATTGGCAAGAGTGACAACGAGCACGAGTGGGGATAGAATACTGTGAAGAAATTTCTCTTCCATTTCTTTCACAAGCCTCTTCTCGGAAACCCACAGCCATGAAGCTTCGCGTCGGCGTGATCGGAATTGGAGCGGCTTGGCAATCGAGGCATCTCCCTGCGTTGAGGGCTCTGGGAGATCGCTACCAAGTCGTGGCGGTTTGCGATCCTGTGCAACATCGAGCTGCCGCCGTCGCACGCGAGCTGAACGCCCAAGTCTCTGACGGCTTCCGGGCATTGACATGCCGTAACGACGTGGACGCGGTTCTGCTGCTCTCGGCCAAGTGGTTCGGCGAACTTCCGATTCATGCCGCCTGTGACTATGGAAAAGCCGTCTATTGCAGCGCAGCTTTAGAACTTGAAGACACCCAAGCGGCCCAACTCCGAGAACGCTTAGAAAAAGCCGGGGTCGCTTTCATGGCAGAGTTTCCCTGCCGGCTGTCGCCTGCCACCCTGCGATTGAAAGAACTGATCGCCACGCGGCTTGGTCCCCCGCGGTTGCTCTTTTGCAATCGTCGTCGGATCACCTCGAACAAAAACGAGGGCCAGAAACTGGAAAAAACTTCGCGTTGTGGTCGCGATCTTGTCGAACTGATCGACTGGTGTCGTTACCTCGTCGAAGGCGAACCCACAGCACTGACTTCGACGCGTTTTAACTCTTCGGCCAGCAGATCATCAATCGCCCAGAGCGACCTTCCCACGACCGACTACTTCTCGGTGAATCTCGACTTCTCATCGGAAAAGAATCCCGGATCAGGCCCAATCGCAACCATCAGTTGCGGCCAGTATATCCCACGCTCCTGGGGAGAGTCCCTCTCTTATCGCCGCCCCGCTGACTTGAAGGTTGTCTGCGAGCGGGGCATTGCCTTTGTCGACCTGCCAAACACCGTCTCCTGGTTCGACGATGCGGGACACCATCTTGAGTCGCTCGAACATGAGCGCCCGGTTGGCGAGCAACTCCTGCTGCACTTTCATCGCGCGGTCGAGAGCTTGGTGCTGAAAAGTTCCAGCCTAGAGGATGCTCACCGGGCAATCTGCATTGCGAATCGTGCGATTGAGTTTGCCAACCAAGGGCATCGGGTTCTGTGCTGATGCAGGGTAAATGACATTGACAGGTGCTAGGCAGATAAAGAGACTTCGTCCGACCATTTCTGGGAGTGTATTACCTACGACAATGCCAGGGAAACCGGAATGAAGCCACAAGCTAAGAAAGAAGCCAATTCACAACTTCCAACGTCCCTGGCTCGGTTCGCCTCTATAAATACTTTGCTGATTGTTCCAGTTATCCCACTACCAATATTTCTCCTTGCCATTGTTGCTCTTTTCGCTTCTGGCAGTGGGCGTACGCAAGCTAAAGAACTCAGTGTTAGAGCGGTTGCTACAGTAACTGACATCGAACAATCTGGCACCGTTGATTTTCAGTTTCCGCTAAATTTGTCAGTTGGCGATGTCGGCTCCTTTCAAGCTGACTTTAATGACCTTGCCTTTCCGCGAGGGGCCAGATTTAGTGGGGGATTCGGCGCACCTGGGATTACGACCAGAGTACGAAACATCCATTCTGAAGTCCGATTCGGAAGTGCTATTGTCCTTTCGGATAGCGCTACTCTCTTAGCGATTAGGCATGATCCTCATACTAGCGGCACTCCTGAGAACCCCGGTGTAATAGCAATCGGTGAACACGTAAGTATTTACGGCTCGGGTGATGCTTCGGAAGGCGGCTATGCTTGGCGCACCACAGGCTATTTTTCTACTGCTGGGGATTCACTAAGTGGCGGTGAGCTAGTTAGCGATATTCTCGATGGAGCGCTGATAACGACTCGCCAACTATTTATGAGAGTGACTCAACCTGGATCTACTGGAGCTTACGAGGTCTCCGCAATGTTGTCAGAAGTGACTGTCGTACCCGAGCCGAACTCTTCACTTACAGCTTTGCTCGCATCCATCTACTGCCTGTGTCCTCGTTGTCGACGAACTGCCTAGAGAAGTCGTTGAGTCTACGTAGGCTTGCCAGTCTCTGGGCAAGCTAACTATCTGTCTTATGGAAAGAGAGCCGGCCAAGCTTTCCTGCTGCGGCGCACGAGCACCCAAGGTAAAATGACGCCACGGCAAGGACTCCAGCCGAACGCCAGCACGGCACTATCCAAGCTTTCGTGATTCTGCACTTTCTGCACAAGAGAGCCGAGAATTTTGCGAGCGCAAATTCACCCCTCAGCCGACGAGCCATTCATCATTCTGGGCTAGAAAGGTAGGGCTTTCGATCTACGGCACACACTGAGACAGAGTCGATTTTGCACCTGCTTTTTCATTTAGAGCAAGAAAGCAGAATTGCAGAATCATCTTGGTGGCGTTCCAACACGAGGGAACCGTGAGCCCCGTGGGTAGCAGGCACCCCGTTTGACACCTCGGGAAAACAAACCCTATATTAGCGGCAAAACGATCGTAAATCTTTGCCTGCTTGGGACATGATATCACTGACCCCAAGCCCCACCCGAAGGCCCGAAATTGCCCATGTCGACCGTCGCCAGCGATACTACGCAGCTCACCATCAACACCATCCGCACGCTTGCGATGGACGGCGTGCAAGCCGCCAATAGCGGGCACCCGGGCACACCGATGGCCCTTGCCCCCGTGGCCTACGAGCTGTGGGCGAACAAACTGCGTTACGATCCGGCCGCTCCGCATTGGGCCAATCGCGATCGCTATATTCTCTCCTGCGGACACGCTTCGATGCTGATTTACTCACTTCTTCATTTGGCAGAAGTGAAGAAGGTGGGGGAAGGCGGTAATGTCACCGACGAAGTCTCCGTGTCGCTGGACGCGTTGAAGGACTTCCGCCAGTGGGGCAGCGTCACCCCGGGCCATCCGGAGTACCATCATACGACTGGCGTCGAGACAACCACCGGCCCCTTAGGTCAGGGTTGTGGCAACAGCGTCGGGATGGCCATTGCCGGAAAATGGCTGGCTGCGAATTACAATAAACCAGGCTACGAACTGTTTGACTACAACGTCTACGCTCAGTGCAGTGATGGCGATCTGATGGAAGGTGTCGCCTGCGAGGCTGCCTCTCTCGGCGGGCACCTGAAGCTTTCCAACTTGTGTTGGATATACGACGACAACAATATCACGATCGAAGGGGACACCGACCTCGCCTTTAGCGAGGACGTCGGCAAGCGTTTCGCTGGTTTAGGCTGGAACGTCGTCACCGTTGATGATGCTAACGATCTCGACGCGCTCGGCAAGGCTTACGACGCATTCGAGCAGTGTGATGACGCCCCCACGCTGATCATCGTCAAAAGTATCATCGCCTGGGGTTCACCCAACATGGCGAATACTCATGGTGCCCACGGCGCACCGCTCGGTGAGGAAGAGATTCGCCTCACCAAAGAAGCCTACGGCTGGCCCGCTGACGAGAAGTTCCACGTTCCCGAAGAAGCCTACGAGAACTTCCGCAGCACGCTCGGTGAACGCGGCAAGCAAACACGTGAAGAGTGGGATACGCTCTTTGAAAAGTACGCGGGTGAATTCCCTGAAGAGGCCGCGGAAGTCAAAGCGATTCTCGCTGGCGAACTCCCCTCGGGTTGGGACAGCGATCTCCCTGAATTCCAAGCGGACGAAAAGGGAATGGCGTCGCGAGCCTCAGGCGGAAAAGTCCTCAACGCATTCGCTGCCAAGATTCCTTGGTTGATTGGCGGTTCAGCCGATCTGGCTCCATCAACCAAGACATTGATCGATGGGGCAGACGGGTTCGGAGCTGAGAGCTATGGCGGGCGGAATCTCCACTTCGGCATCCGCGAACATGGTATGGCGGCAGCGGTCAACGGCATGACGCTCAGCGGGCTACGTGCCTACGGAGCAACGTTCTTCGTCTTTAGCGACTACCTGCGTCCTTCGATGCGTCTGAGTGCTCTGATGGGTGTGCCAGCCGTGCAGGTGTTTACGCACGATTCCATTGGCGTCGGCGAGGATGGACCAACCCACCAGCCCATCGAACAACTTGCTGCCGCGCGGGCAATTCCAGGCCTTGTCGTCATTCGCCCCGGCGATGCCAATGAAGTCGTTTACGCTTGGCACGCTGCTCTCAGCCAAAAGCATCGTCCCACGGCTTTGGTGCTCACGCGTCAGAACCTGCCAACGCTTGATCGCACGAAGTACGCATCGGCAGAGGGAGCGAAACAAGGCGGTTACATCGTTGCAGATGCCGAGGGCGACAGCCCTGAAGTGATTCTGTTGGCTAGCGGCAGCGAACTTTCGCTAGCTGTTGAGGCATACGAGCAGCTCACTGCCGAGGGAATCAAGGCCCGCGTCGTCAGCTTGCCCTCGTTCGAACTGTTCGAAGACCAAACGGCCGAATACCGCGATCAAGTCCTGCCGGCATCGGTCACGGCCCGCGTCGGCGTTGAAGCGGGTGTCCGTCAAGGTTGGGATCGGTATCTCGGAGTGTGCGGAGCTTTCGTTGGCATGAGCAGCTTCGGTGCGTCGGCACCAGCGGAACGTGTCTACCAGGAAATGGGCATCACGGCTGAAAACGTCGTTGCCGAGGCCAAGAAGCAACTGGGCTAGTCGTGGCTTCGTGTCGGTGAGTTCTCCCGTATCAATCTCGTGAAGAGCAAGGCGAACCGTCTCAGTGACTGCCGCATTCTTGGCGAAGTTGATACCGATCCCCGGTTTCTCCGAACCCTTTAGCAGCCTATCGCACTTGGCCGGTGCTGTTCTTTTTGCAGCGCTTACTGTGCCACTACTGCGTCGCGCTCATAAGGGTCTCTCCGATTATCGCAGCCGTAGGATCGGCCTGTTGATCTTTTCGTTTGGGGCTGTTTTTCTTCTTTCGATGAGTGGTGTCTACCACTTACTCAGCCCTAGTGGAGCAGGGCGGCAGGTTCTACAAAGGCTCGATCACGCGGCTATTTTCGTTCTCATTGCCAGTTCATTCACTCCCATCCATCTCATTCTCTTTCGTGGCTGGGGCAAATGGGGCGTGCTGGTGTTGATCTGGAGCTTAGCGATCACGGCAATTGTCCTGAAAACCGTCTACTTCAACGAGATGCCGGTGATGCTGGGGCTGCTCATGTACTTGGGGCTCGGCTGGGTCGGCTTAGGAACGGGAATCGCCATCTGGCGAAGACGCGGATTTGCGTTCGTAGCCCCGATCCTCTGGGGCGGACTCGCGTATTCAATCGGCGCCGTGCTGGAGTTCGTCAAAAGCCCCATCATCATTCCTGGTGTCATTCAATGGCACGAAGTTTTTCATATCGCCGTGCTGATGGGGTTAGCCTTTCACTGGTCGTTCATCTACAGCATCGCTGATGCGGAGCCAAGAACAGACCGGATAACTGGATAGTGCCGGATTGACGAGATGAAGTTGCTGTCTGTTCATCGCAAAACACTTGCGAAACTTGAAGAAGTAGCCTTCGACTTTGCCAGCCATCACGTCGATCTTGTTCAACCTGTTATCCTGTCTAACTCGATTGTTGCGTTCTTGCCCCGAGTGAGTCGGTCGTTGATAATGCAGATTCACTAGGAAGACTCACCCTCCCAATTGGCAGTAACTATGATCGCTCGCTCTTTTCGATACGCGCTCTCATCGCTTAGCTTGTGCGTCGCCCTTTCCGTGAATTGCTTTGCCGCGGACGTTCTTAACCACCTGCCCGAGAATGCACTCGGGTTTGCTTTAGCTCAAGACTTGGAGCAGGTCGACGCGAAAGTCCAGCAGTTTACCAAGCTATTCTCAATCGATGGTGTTCCCGCGCCGCTCATGTTCTTGAACTTGGCAACCGGGCTGAATGAGGGGCTGGATCGAAACGGAGATCTCATGCTTGCCATGCTGCCGGGGGAAGAGGTTAGCTCTGACCCCATCCCCATGCTGTTACTTCCCGTCACAGATTACGCAAAGTTCGTTGCTCCCATTGAAGGCGATGGTACTGGAGAAATAAGCCGAGTGACCATCGCGGGCGAGGAGGTGCTGATTGCCGGGCAAGGGAAGTTCGCTTTGCTCATGAATTTAGAGAATCGCGAACTGATGGAAAGCCTCGTGGCTCTGGAACCTCACGCCCACAGCGACGTGAAACTTTTGGAGAACTGGATTGCCGAGAACGATGTTGTGATCTCCGTCATGCCCGCGGGAGTGAAGACGATTAGTAAGCTGGGCCGCGATTCGCTGGAAGAAGAAATCGAAAGTACCGAAGCGAGACTCGAAAACGTCGATGATCCTGAACAACTGAAGATGATGGAACCGGCAATGCGGGCCTTGAAGTTCTACGATCGTATCCTCGTCGCAGGTCCCGAAGAAATTGAATCCGCGAGCGTTGGCCTCGCGATGGACGAGCAGCAGAATCTTAAAGTCAGCGATCGCATTGTGCTAACCGAGAACGGACAGCTCGCTGCCGCTCCGCTGGCGAAGCCGCTGCCGAGCTCGCCGTTGTCCGACTACGCCGATCAACCGATTGTCGGTGCAGGCGGCGGCCCAATGCCGGCAGAATGGACGCAGAAGCTGTCTCTTCTTGCTCATACGTTTGTTAAGAACAATCCTGAGATCTACGGTCTTGAAGAGATTGATGAGGCTGAGTGGGCCAAGGCGGAGAAGAGCTGGGAGCAGTCGATTCGCGACCTCCGAGGGATGTCTCTGGTGGTGCTACCGGGCAAAGACGAAGAACCCATCTACAGTAATCTGTTCAGCGTGCTGACGGTCGTGAATTCAGACAGCTACTTGGAAAGTTATCGCGAGGGCATTGAAGCTTGGAATTCGGTCATGTCGCAGTCCACTAACGACATGAGCTTCCATTACGAAATCGAGGACGTCACCATTGCAGGTAAGTCTGGCATGGTCATGATGCTTGACGTCATGGAAATGATGGGTGAGCAAGAAATGGCGCCGATTCGACAGATGATGAAGGCCATGTTTGGGGCCGATGGCAAGTTGCGGATCTATCTGGTCAAGATCGACGAGACCCGTCTCTTCAGCGGCGTTGCTACCGAAGAGCAGATTGAAACCCTTATCGAAGCTTCCGTCAGCGACAATCCCACACTCGATAAGAACGAAAACATTCTGACGACGCTCAAGCAACTCGACAGCGGAGCCCAGTGGATGGGAGTCGTGAGTCCCCAGGGCGTCATGCAATGGTTTGAGCGAATGATGACGATGGTCATGCGGCAGTTCGGCGGAGGCATGATGCCCCAGTTTGCCGACTACCCGCCAGCTCCTCCGGTAGGTCTGGCACTGCGAATTGAAGGTCGCCTCATCGCCAGCGAAATGGTCTGGCCATCTGAGACTTTGAGCGGGCTTGCTGATTACATTCAAGCGATGGAAGAAGCAAACTAGGTTCAGCGCGTAGCCACGTTCGCCAGAACGTGGAAGTGCGAATGAAAGGTTTGATCCACCGTCTGGCGACGGTGGCTACAACTTTTGCCCAAGAAGCCAGACACCCACTGGAGACGTATCGCTTTCCAAAATTGCTGTCAATGGATTCTCGTCAATCTCGCACGGCAGAGCCACCAAATCCGCGAGTTTCCCCGGCGTAATCGTGCCAACCTTTGCTTCCCAGCCGATCGCTTCCGCAGCTTGAGAAGTTCCCATCGCCAACACCTCTTCTGGCGGAATTGTGGGGAACTGCCTCGCGATGGTTCGTAGTTCGGCAAGGACAGAAAGATCAGGATTCGACGCGCGGCTATCCGTTCCCGCTACGACGCGGACCCCTGCGGCTCTCATTTTTTCCAAAGGGTAGGCTTTGTGATCAAAATAATTGTGCGTTCGCGGGCAATAGACAACTGATAACCGTTCTCGCCTTTGGCCAAGGAAATCGATTTCGGCATCGTCCAGATAATTGCCATGAATCACTAAAGCCTTCTCGGCATGTGAAAGTCTCTTCAGATAATCCAGGGGGCGCGTTCCGAGCGGAATCACCTCGGGATCCCACATACTGCGTTCGTCCAGAAGCTCCTGAAACGGCCCGTCGTTTGCGCGCAGTAGTTGTAGTTCTTCTTCCGATTCAGCCAGGTGCATGGCCACGGGATAGCGGTTAGCAACAGCAAGCTCAATCAGCGTATCGAGCAGTTTGAGGCTTACCGTGTAGGGTGCATGGGGGCTAACCCCAACGCCAGCGACGCCAGAGTCGATATTACACTTTTCGAGATAGCCTGCTATCTGATGCTCAAGTCCCTGAAAGACCGAATCTGCTCGGGCGTGTGAGAACCCAATGGCCTCGGCTAGCAGGAGCAAGTTGGGGCTATCTGAGTCAGCGTAGTAGTAGGATGCGGGGGAAGTGGCAATCTCTGCCACGGTAGTGACGCCGAATTCTAGGGATTCAGCCAACCCCTTCTGGATGGCCGCTTTGGCGTCGCGGTTTCCGCGTTGACGATCTGCGATGACGCTGCGAATCCAAGCTGGAAGCCCTTCATCCGCCGGACCAAGCGGAGCTTGCTGGTCGCTAAACTCCAAATGCGTGTGTGCGTTAACCAACCCTGGGATCAGTGCAACGTCGCCAAGGTCTTCACAGGGGCCTGAGAATTCCGCGGCGCGACCCACTTCAACAATCTTACCGCCAGAGATCGTTACCATGCCGTCCTCAATGGCGGGCGTATCCATTGGCAAGACCCAGCGAGCACGTAACGAGAGAGGCTTCATAAAAGAGAGAGCTCCTCCGCCCACTAGCTATTCGCCAAGGAGACGTTGCCGCGGTCTCGTGCTTCCTGCAGGCGTTCTTCTTTTGATCGATGGTACGTCGCCTTCTGCAAGATCGCGAGTATTAGTGCCAAGGCGATTCCACAGAGGACCATCACGGCAGGTTGGTAGAGTGCCGGATCGTCGCCACCAAGCAGTTGATAGGCAAAGGAATCGGGATGCGACGCGGCATACTCCGCACCGTGATAGACAACAAATTGCAAGCTGTTGTGGATGAAATGGAAGACGATGCAAGGCAACAGGCTACCACTTTGCACCGCCAAGTAACCAATTAGTATGCCCAGCGTTGCAGCACTGAGCTTCTGCTGCATCACTGTGTGAACCGCTCCAAAGGCAACTGCAGAAATCCCAATCGCCCACCACTTGTGCCCCAGATGCCGCAGCCCAGAAAGGATGAATCCCCGGAAAGCAACTTCCTCGCAGATCGCTGGCAGCAGTGCCATCAGCAGGAACGGGAGCCACCAGTAACCTGAACTGAAGAGCACCTCCTGGAATTGTTGCATCGAGTTCTGCATCTCAGGAGCGATCGGATACACCTTGCCAATCAAGACTTGCAGTCCGATCGAAAGTGGGTGGACAACCAGGGCGAGCAGGAATGCCAAAGCCACGTATTTGCCGCGAGGAACTCGATCGAGCAATAACGTTTTCAGTGGCTTAGCCGTTAGCACAAAGGTCATCAGGGCCGCTGGTGCGAGGACGCAAACGAGCTGCATGATGAGCGTTGAAACGACAATGAATTGCAAGCTCGAACTGTCGGCACCACGCGCAGAGAACGCTACCGAGGCGAAGAACTGCGCGATCATAATCAGCACGATGCAAAGCACGGCTTGAGCAAGCGTCGACGTAGGTCGGCGATCTCGCACGAGACTCTTGAGCCAACGCCCGAGTTCCAAACGCTCGCTTTCGCGGAACAGGACCGATTCGCTGGCGAACTGCTCTTCAGCCCAGCGTATGGCTAGGAGGCAACACATGAACGTAACGCCGAGCACCGGAACGGCGAAACGCAAGACCTCGAAATACTGGCCCTCGATGATACTTCGAAGCAAGAGAATCAGGCCTGTCAGTGGCACGAGGCTGGTCCCCAGTTCGAGTTCCACGCCCGGTGACATCGGCAGCAACATGAGTGGCATCGTCACAAGCATGAGCGGCATCAAGTAGTACTGACCTTCTTTGGTACTCTTAGCAAAGGCAGCACAGGCCAAGCACAGGGCTCCAAAGAGCGCGGAAATCGGAACCAAAGCCAGCACCAAGAACAGACTGGCGCTCAGCGAGGGCATCGTGAACGAACCCATCGAACCAAAGGCCGGATTCGCAGCCAATTGAGAGGTGACGAACTTGCTCGTCAATCCGAGTGTTGCCAAGTTAAGCAAAGCGGTTGCCGAGCTGAAAAGCATGACAGTGAGCAATTTGCCCCAAACAATTTCGCGTCGCATCGCTGGGCTGGTGAGCAAGGTCTCAAGGGTGCCACGTTCTTTCTCGCCGGCACAAAGATCGACGGCCGGATAGAAAGCACCTGTCAACGCCCAGATGATGAGAACGAAGGGGAGAATCTTTGACAGAATCGCCACTTGTTTCTGCTCAACGGGAGCGGTGTCCTGTGGCTGAAACTCAAACGGCTGCGTCGCCTGCAACGGGACGTTGCTATCGGAGAGATTGTTCGTGGTGATGCGCTGACGCCAGAGCCGAAGCACCCGCTCTAACCGAAACTGTGCGGACTGTGATTTGTCGTCTGCCGCGTTGTACGTTGGCTTCAGTTCGAGAGCTTGGCTTTGCCCTTTCGAATCGCGATCAAGAACCGACTGCCGGACAGCCAACAGCCCCTCTCCGAAACCCTCAGGAAATTCAAGGATCGCCTGAACTTGACCCGCTTCTAGCAATCGGCGAGCGTGATCCGAGGGTGATTCACCCTGCTTGCGAGCAAGGTAGTTTGCAGCCTGCTCCTCTTCGGCCAACTTCTCTGCTCTGACGACTTGCAGGCTTTCTTGTTGCGACTTGTGCTTCATTAGGTCGAGATGAAAGTAATCACCGTCTAGCAACGGAGGCAACCAATTCGACTCTTCGAGCTCGGCTATTTCCAGCTCTTCAGCACCGATAACCAGCACCTTCGCGGCATGGCTCTGCATAAACTGCATCATCTGCATGAAGCTCATACCCAAAAGCGGATAGAGCAAGAGCGGCAAGATGGCGATCAAGAACAGAGTCCGCCGGTCGCGCAGCTGATCTCGCATTTCGCGAGAGAAGATCAGTTTGACATTCTTCCACTGCATGGATTTTTACTTTACCGGGTTCGATTAGACAACAACGGTTGCTTCTTGCTCGCGAATGAGTTCGAAGAACAATTCCTCGAGATCCTCTTGGCCGTGATCCTCACGCAACGAGTCGAGCGTTCCCTCTGCTAGAAGTCGCCCACGGTGCATGATGGCGACCCGATCACAGAGTCGTTCTGCCTCACGCATGATATGTGTTGAGAAGACGATGCATTTCCCTTGATCGCGCAGCTCAGCCACCGCGTCAAGCAACGCTCGTGCAACTAGGACATCCAAACCGCTCGTCGCTTCATCGAAGATCAGGATCGGCGGATCGTGCACGATCGCACGGGCGATCGAGACTTTCTGCTTCATGCCGGTCGACATCTTCGCTCCGAGGAGATCACGGATCTCTTGCATCTTGAGTCGTTCAAACAGATCCTCCATACGTTCGCGGAGCGGCTCGTCTTCGATTCCGTAGAGACGCCCGAAGTACTCGACCATTTCCCACGCCGTCATCCGGTCGTAGACGGCAGTATTCGCGGACATGAAGCCGATCTGCTGACGCACCTGAGAGGGTTGGGTGACGACATCGCAACCGTTAACCGTGGCGGTTCCGCTCGTTGGCTGCAGCACGGTACTCAGAATACGCAGGGCGGTCGTTTTACCGGCCCCATTGGGGCCGAGAAGGCCGTAGACTTCGCCCTCGACGGCGTTGAAAGTCAAGCGATCCAACGCCATGAATTCACCGCGATGCAAGTCGGTATAGGCTTTCGTAAGAGCTTGAACCTGGATCATAGCGGATTCTGGCTGGAAGTAGGGCGAGGCGAAAAGAAGATGCCTTGCTCAAGAATACCAGCAGCCCCCGTGCCAATGGAAGCAACATCACAGCTGAGTTCAGCTGACGATGGGCAGCGGAGACAGGTTCTGCCGACTTTGCGGAACAATCGACGTCACTTCCTCGTCGATTAGCTGGTAATGGACATTTCTTTGCCGCGGCGTGTAGCCTAAATCCGATATCGCGTTGCGAATTTGCTGCAAAGTGAGGTGATGCACGGTGCCCGCCTCAGCGACCACATTCTCCTCAATCATGAGGCTCCCCATGTCGTTGGCTCCGTAGAGCAACGCCATCTGGCCGATCTTCAAGCCTTGGGTGACCCAACTTGATTGCAGGTTGGCGAAATTGTCGAGATACAGCCTTGCGACGGCATTGGTCTTCAAATACTCGAAGGCCCCAGCCGCCGGCACGTCTGCCATGTCGGTGTTCTCGGGCTGAAAACTCCAGCAGATGAAAGCCGTGAAGCCGCCCGTTTCGCCCTGCAATTGGCGTAACCGCTCGAGGTGTTCGATCCGTTCCGCGAGCGTCTCCACGTGACCGTACATCATGGTTGCCGTACTTCGGCCGCCAAGCTGATGCCAGACGCGATGAACGTCCAACCAATCGTCGGTCATCACTTTGCCGCGTGTGATTTCGTTTCGCACGCGATCGACAAGAATCTCGGCACCCCCACCGGGTAGGCTGCCCAGCCCAGCAGCTTGCAATCGCTCAAGGACAGTCTTGAGAGGCAACTTCGAGAGTTTCGTAAAGTGATAGATTTCTGGAGGGCTAAAGCCATGGATATTGAGACTTGGGAACTCCTGCTTGATTTCTTGGAGCATCTCTTCGTACCACTCCAAGGGGTAATCGGGGTGCAAACCGCCCTGAAGCAGAATCTGATCGCCGCCTAGCTCTACGGTCTCTTCAATTTTCTTGAGGATCACACCACGGTCGAGAACGTAACCTTCAGGGGACTTTGGCTTGCGATAAAAAGCACAGAAGTCGCAGACCGCAGTGCAGACATTCGTATAGTTGATGTTGCGATCAATGTTGTAGGTGCGATAGTCCTCAGGATGCAGACGGCGAGTGATCTCGTCGGCGGCACGACCGAGAGAAGCCAAGTCGTAAGATTCTAGGAGCTGTAGTCCCTCTTCGGGCGTCAGCCTCTCACCGGCGACGGATTTCTCAAGCAAGTCGGTGTTAGTTAGCAGTGCAGTCATCGAAACGGAAGTCTGGTACTTGGTCAATCAGTTCTAGGGCCTTGGCTCGGCGGAAAAACTCCGCCAACCCAAGCCTTTGAGGCCGACCGAGATAAAAATTTAAATTGTCGCGGAGATAGCTGAGGATACGCTCTTCAGACAGCCCCATGACAGGGGATTGCTCACGTGCAATTTCGTGAAGGGCATCCTCACCGCGATCTCGCGCTGCGTCCAGGGCCTGTTCAACTCGCCCTAAACCAGGATACGCGGCCTGTGCCCCTGGCCGAGCCATCCACATGGCAAAGACAAAAGGCAAACCGGTCAGGTCACGCCACCGCTCACCCAAGTCCCACCGCTCAACAAAATCGTCCGAATCGAGATCAATGGCACGATCTCCGATCACCAGCAGGGCATCGGCTTCAACTTGCAAGGGATCGTCTTGGATGGGCAGCGGGATCAAATGAGGCCGAACCCCACATGCTTCGTGAAGTAGAATCTGGGAAAGGATGACGCTGGTTCGAGAGCCCTCATCCAAGGCAAGTGTGTTCACTTCAGCAGGAGGTCGTCGAAAGAGAAGCTGCACGCTCAAGACGGGGCCCAGGCATCCAATACAAGCGGTTGAAATAATCGACCATTCCGGATGCTTCGCTAGCTCGACGCATGGAGCCAAAGCGACATCTAACTCACCCGCTGAGAGTCTTTCGGCTAATTGGCTTGGCAACTCGAAGCTCAGTGCACACTCAGGCAAGTCTTCCGCCAACCCATGCACAAGTGGCTTGGTGTTGAGGTAGTTGACCGCACCAATTCGCAGGGGTTCGTTCGTCTCGTTGAGGGCGGACATGTCAGCTTGTGTCTTCTCAAGTGAATGTTGTTTCTGGAGCTAAATTATAGATCAGCCCAGACTGCTCTACGAGGCCAACCGGGGGCGTGATTCTTCGTTTAACTAGTGAAAAAGGCCCGCTTAGACCTCCAGCTCTCGAAATGCCTTGAGGCCTTTGCGAAGCGGTATAATCGTTACAGCAGCCGCTAGAGCGGAGGAGGCCGCTATGCCGATTAGCAGCAGGACTCGCGCGTCGAGGTTGGGTGCAAACCGCGGCGTAATATCCGACTGGCCAGCCAGGAGATAGAGATGACAGGGCAGGGCAGTCAGCAAGACAACAACTAAAATATAGAGGGCGCTGAGTACCAAATTGAGGGTTCCTCCAAAGCCGGCCGCTATTTTGGAAGGTGACTGTTCTCGAAAGTTCGGCATCATCGCGCCCAAGCCAACCGCCATACCGGAGAGCCCAAAGCAGAGCAACATGCAGATAAACTGATGAACCGCGATCACCAACCAACTGACCTCAAGCGTAACATCGCTTAACAGAATCAAGAACGCACAAGGAATCCAAGACCCTCCTGCGGCAAACCAGAACTTTCCCCAGAGAATCGTTTCCCGCTGCACTGGGAGCAGACTAAGGATCCAAAACCGTCGACCTTCCAAACTCAGAAGAGGATAGATGAAACGCGTAGTAAAGGTGGAAAGAATCAGGCCCACAACCGCCAAATTGAGAAAGCTGACGACGTTGACCCAAGTCAACACACTTAAGTCTGCCTTATGCTGCCGAAAGCGGTCGACGTTGGCAAAGTAAAGAGAAAGCAAACCAAAGAAGATCAGAAACTGCGACCACTGAACCGGATCTCGACGAAAGAGGCGTAGGTCTTTCACGATCAGCAGCCTAGTTTGCTTAGGAAACGAGAACATGAGTTTCTCAGCGAGTCGATCAATCCAGGAAAGATCGATTTTGATCTTCTTCGCTGACCGCGAGGCGAGTCCCCAGTAGCTTTCGCGAAAGAATCGTCTTCCCATCCATTTCACTAGCAAATGCAGCATCAATGCATTCGAAGTGATCAGGATGAGATACTGCCCGCTTTCCTTCCAGGGCAAATCCTTCGGGTTGAGGTCCCAGCGTCTGGCGGCATCGATGAGGGCGTGGCTCAGCCAAGTACTCGGAAGCCATTCGCCGCGGGTGAAGCTAAACCGCTGGTATGTCCGCTTGAACCAAGCCGCTCCCAGTAGTTCAGCATCGGCAATGGCGAGAGTCTTCCAAATTGATTGGTACGCAACAACAATCACCACGATAGCAGCAATACCTATCGCCAAGCGACGCATCTTAGGCAGGTGCTTGATCAACAAGAGGCAGCATACAGCTCCTATGGCTGACGGAATATAAGCGAAAGCGATCAGCAGGAAGGGCAAATACGCGTAGTAATACCACGGAGAGTGAACGACCCATCCGTAGGCAACCAACATCGGACTTGCAAGCAGGATGAAGCCCCAACTGCTGAACAAGAGTGCTTCTTGAAATCGATAGAACACGAGCCGCTCGTCTCGGACTGGCAATGTCATCAAGAACGCCGTCTCGCGAGTGGAATAGAGCCCGCCGTAAAGAATAATGCCGGACGAAAAGACCAGCATCACCTGCAAAGACGAGAAAAACAACGTGAAGACAAAGAGAATCGTCTTAGCATGGAGCGACGCTCCCGAGGCTCCTACATGCGACACAACGAAGGTAAATCCACCGTAGAAGAGTGCGTAGAGCCCAATCCAAAACAGAAGGCTCAGGACAACGACCAGCGAAGTACGCAGTTTGGCCCTTTCCAGAAGTCGGCTGAGATGAGCAATGCCGATCGAGCTGCGTAGCCGTAAAAATATTTGGCCTTCGCGCTCATGCGAGGGGAGCGACTGAGTTAGAGACTCATACTCAGCGTTCGAATCCGCTGCAGCATCGGACGGGGCTGTCATGAATCACCTTACCTGCTCTGATTCAGATGACTCATGAGTCTGCGTCGGCTTTGCCGCGTCGTCTCCGAGCAATCGGCCTTGGTCCATCAATGCCAAATAGAGGTTCTCCAAAGAATCGCTTGAGTCAGGCATCAGACTGCGAAGCTCTTGAACACTCCCTTCAAACAGCTTGTGCCCCGCCTTCATCACGCCGATCCGATCGGCTATCTCTTCTGCAACGTTCAAGGTATGTGTCGACATGAATACGGTCTTGCCCGTTTCAACGTACCCACGGAGAAGATCTTTAACGAGGCGAATACTGTGGGGATCGAGCCCTACCATGGGCTCGTCAACAACCAGCACCTTGGGGTCGTGAATCATTGCGGCGGCAAAAACCGTTCGCTGACGCATGCCGTGCGAGTAGCTTTCAGTGAGTCGGTCAAGAAAATCGGTCAACTGAAACCGCTCAGCCTCTCGCTGCAATGCACTCTTAGCTGCGGCATCGTTCATGCCATACATACTTGCAACGAATTTAAGGAATTCTCGCCCGGACAGCTTATCATAGAGAAAGGGCTGGTCAGGAACGTAGCCGATCAGCCGACTCGATTCTCGGGGCTGCTGGACGACGTCGTATGGCCCAACGGTTATGGTGCCGGAGGTGGGTTTGAGCAGCCCGACCAGCGTTTTAATCGTGGTGGTTTTTCCTGCCCCGTTATGACCGAGCAAGGCGAAGAGCTCACCACCTTCCAGTCTCAAGTCCAGGCCATCGACCGCAACGCGATCACCGTAGGTTCGCGTTACCTTATCAAACTGGAGCATTTCAAAGGGAGCAGAAAGGAGCTATCGTCATAAGAGAATCGTGGCGTTATAGAACTCGCACCACGAAACCGACCCCAAGTAGGGCGCCGAGTACCTCTCCGATCATTATGGTCAGATGGCAGGCTAGGGCAAAGCGGGCTTTTCCTTACCGGCAATCTCTTTTCTGAGTTTTGCTTCGCTCATTAGGAGAGGAAAGAATTTGTTTGCCAATTCGGTCACTTTTTCGCCCTCAAGCCGCCGGAAGCTGAGTTTCGCGTTGGCCAAGTAAACAACTTGTTTAAGGACGACGCCATTTGGCAACACCCAGGTCTGTGCCCTCAACCGGGCTTTGTCTGAGACACCAACTGCAGAACTACTGTGGTAATCGACCCGGAGCACACGTTTGCGTTCCACTCCGTGCTCAATGAGTTCCGCTTCAACCACATTCGCGTCCACCCGATCAATCGGTTCACTCGGATTGGCAAACGGATTGTAAACCTGCTCCTGCCAATGTCGTCCTACGTACATGTATGGCAACTTGGCATCCGGGAACAAGGCTTCGTTTAATGCCGCTTGGTCGGGGATCGTAATCGTATGGCTAACATTCAATGTGCCAGATTGAATTTTCAGATGGAGATCTGATTCCTTGACGCGACCAGACATCTTCACGATGCCTGCGACATCGTTAATCGAAATTCCGCTTTCGAAAGCAGAAAAATTATCGAGTGAATCGAACTCGATACGCGTCTTGGCAACGAACCTCAGATTGCCCATTCCCTCAACCGTGCTGCGCATCCATGCGGGTGCTAGTTCCAGCATTGGCACTTCGTCGAGCGCGAGCTGATTGTGGACTTCGGTAGTCCCCTGAATCCCCTCGCGCAACAGGCTCACGGCAAAGCCTACATGTTTGCCGGACCATTCGACTTCCCAGGCAACCGGCTCGTTGGCGTTAAGCCCCGAGGCAACCGGCAGATCGCCATCGTAGAACGAGGGCATGATCTTATCGACCACCAACCACGCCATACTGCCAAGCCAAAGAACAACAGTGGCCAGAATGAAAGCTCGATTTAGCATCTCGCTAAGCTCGCAGATCGGTCCTGAAAGTGCCCGTGAGGATTCCCCAATCCACTCCAGAAGATGAAACACCCAACTTATCCGTCAGGGTCTCCAATACTTCCGGTATTCTAGCCGGAATTCGTCGCTCTGGCGATTCTTTTTCCAGGAAGACGCATTTTGCTAAAAAACCGGGCAATCTGGGCCATTCAGTGAGCCTGCTTATGGCTCAGTTCGATGATTGCAAGGTCAGTTCCTAAGTACCGACTGACGAGATCGCGTGTTGTATAGACCATCGAACTCTGGTTTCTAGTACCTTGCTCATCACCAAGTGCTTCAATCGTACGCAAGAGTTCGACGACTGATCCCGAGTCAATGGCGTCGCGCAAAACTTTTCGTCCGTCGCCTTTCCGGGCCAACTGATTCAGCGGCTCATAGGAACCTAGAGCCTCAGCAGCGGTTCTTAACGCATCGCCCCCCCTGCGGTGATATAGCCTCGAAAGGGCTGAGCGGTCCTCCAAGACGTGATGAAGGACACGAGGGGATGTTAGTGGACCCTCACGATGTGTCCGAACTAGGTACTCCTGGAGTTCCAGAACATCAGAGTGCACGATCAGATCATCAGGGTGAAGATCCGAATTCGACGCCATGAACCGCCCAACTGCTTCAGCCAACTGTTTGCGGGGATTCAGATCAGCCCTTGTAGCCATCTCCTCGCTCTGGAGTTGAAGGCCGAGCGACAAAACCAGACAGCTCGTGCATAGGGTATTCATCAGTGATTCTTCTCTCTGTCTTGTCGGGTCAACAAGGCGAAAAACATAGCTTGGGACCGAGCTGTGAGCGACTTTCTATC
This sequence comes from Lacipirellulaceae bacterium, assembly GCA_040218535.1. NCBI lineage: Bacteria > Pseudomonadati > Planctomycetota > Planctomycetia > Pirellulales > Lacipirellulaceae > Lacipirellulaceae bacterium. The sequence goes on from JAVJRG010000005.1 coordinate 1,744,313, forward strand.
CCTAGCAAACCTAGCATTTTCCAGGTGGCATGGGAGCAATCCATACTGAGCTGCATAAGAGGCCAGAGCGATTCGCAAGTCGTTTCTCAGAAAGCACTTACAGCGATACCCAGCATGCCGTTAAGCGATATTTGCCGAGCTTTTTCAGTTTCTGTTTGAATTCCTGGCCCAGAAAATGTAACATGTTTTCTCAGCAACGATGCTGATGAAAAAGCTTTCAATTTCTTCGCAGGAGGTCAATCCATGGCTGGTACGCCTTACTTCGTTCAAGAGTGCCCGACTTGTGGGAGAAACCTACAAGTACGTGTCTCCTACCTGGGAAAGAACGTCGCCTGTCGCCACTGCGGAGTGAAATTTGAAGCTCGCGACCCCGATTCGAGCGAACCTCTTCCCGCCGAATCTGGTATTGCACTTTTAGCTCGTGCAGACGAGCTACTCCTGCAGGCTTCTTCAATGCAAGGCAAGCTGGACGCGAGTTCGCGTTGCTAGGCAATGCCCTAGTCGCAACCTCTAGCTTTGGCTGCAAAGATCCTGCAAGTCTTGAAAGAACTTCGGATAGGTCTTGCTCACGCATTGCGGTTCGAGAATCTCGATTCCAGGCTGGACAAGACCGGCAAGTGAGAAGCTCATCGCCATCCGGTGGTCGTTATAGGTTGCAATCTGAGCCGGTTGCAGATCACCCGGTTGAATCACCAGTCCGTCCTCCGACTCTTCAACCTCTGCGTTCAGCTTTCGCAATTCGTTCGCCACCGCCTCAATACGGTCCGTTTCCTTATGACGGACGTGGGCTACGTTTCGAATGCGAGTTGGTCCTTCAGCGAACAGAGCAACCACAGCCAAAGTTTGCATCGTGTCGCTGATGGCATTCATGTCCACATCGACTCCCTTGAGCTCACCTCCTCGCACGCGAATTGAATTCTCACCGTAATCGACTCGGCAGCCAATCTGTTCTAAGCAGTCACAGAAGGCCACATCACCTTGCAGACTCTCGCGGTGTAATCCTTCGACAGTAATATCGCCTTTGGTAATAGCCGCGGCTGCAAAGAAGTAGCTGGCCGCTGAGGCATCGGGTTCAATGTCGTACTTGGTACCTACGTAGCGTGAGTCGCAACGCACAGTCACATTTTGGCTGCGATCATCGGAGCTCAGCTTGGCACCGAACGATTCCATGACGGCTCTCGTCATTTCTACGTAAGGAACCGAGACGAGCGTCCCCAGTACTTCGATTGAAACATCAGTTGCCGCATAAGGGGCAGCCATCATCAGGGCACTCAAGAACTGACTCGAGATGTCACCCCGGATTCGTACCTTTCCGCCCGTAAGCCCACGTGCGTGAACTTCGACAGGGGGACAACCGGTTTCGCTTAAGCCTATGTTTGCCCCGAGTTGCTTGAGTGCCTCGCTGAGATCTGCGAGTGGACGCTCCCGCATCCTGGCGATCCCGTCTAGGCGGTATTCTCCGTGTCCGAGCGTTGTGAGTGCGGTCAAGAACCGCATCGAGGTGCCGCTGTTCTCGATGAAAAGACTCGCTTCCCCTGCGGGTAGCTTTCCTCCACACCCGCTAACCCTAAGCGTGCGCCCCTCGTCAGACGCCTCAACAGCGATACCAAGCTCGCGCAGGCTGGCTATCATGACCTGAGTGTCTTCGCTATCGAGCGCCCCGGTGAGGATCGACTCACCCTGAGCAAGCGCAGCACAGATCAAAGCCCTATTTGTTAAGCTTTTCGAGCCTGGGGGGCGAACGCGTGCAGTAATAGGCTGCGTAACGGGGGTGATTGCAATCTTATCGGTCATTCAAGAACGGTCAGCCTCGGTCGAACGCAATTTCTAATTCGCAGCATCTTCTAGTTCTCCGTGGAAACCTCAGTTTGCTCGCTGGCTGAGCTTTTTGCAATCTTCCACAAATGCTGATGACTTCTCACGAACATCGCGTTACCTGCGATTGCAGGCGAGCCGAGAACTTCCTCGCGAAAGTCAGGCTTGGCGGCTATCTTCCCTTTTTTTCCTTTATTGGCTTCTGTCAGGTCCACGACGAACGCCAGACCGTCAGCATTGATGCAATACAGTGTCTCCCCGGCTAGCACCGGTGTCGCCCAGAAGCGACCGCTTAGCCGCAACTCCCAGGGCCTGCCAGCTTCGGCTTGATCGGTAAGTCCGCACTTCAATACGCCAGAGCGATTGATAATATAAGCTCGCGAACTGTCGATCAACGGACTGGGTGAACCCATTTGCAAGCGACTTTCGCTCCACTCAGGCGTGTTTGTATCTTCCGATCCCGGCTGAATACGAAAGGCCTTGATTCCCTTTGAAGGTACATAAAGTCGATCACTAAAGACGGGTGACGCGATGGACTCGCAACGCATTTCGTGGTTCCAGAGAAGCTCACCCGTCGCGGATTCGTACACGTCCAGTTGCTCACGAGACTGTACCGCAACTGCCTCAACCATAGCCCCGTTCTTTTCGACCCGCATGGCAACTGGTGACGCCCAAGCCGACTCTAGCGGTCGCTCAACGTCCCACAGCATTTCCCCTGTTTGTGGATCGAAAGCTGCAACGAAAGAAGCGCCTTGTGCTTCGCTTTGCACAATCACTCTGCCTCCCGACACCACGGGAGAGCTGGACATCCCTAGGTCGTTGCCTGCTTGTGGAAAATTCAGTTGCAAACCGCGTATCCAAAGAACGTTGCCCTCAAGATCAAGTGCCACCAGATCGTTCGAGGAGAAGAACGCAAAGATGCGTTCTCCATCCGAAACCGGGGTATTAGCGGCGACTGCGGAGGTACCGTGACAAAGCGTTCGTCCTGTCGCCCAGAAGTTTCGTTGCCAGAGGAGTTCTCCTGATTGTTCGTCGAAGGCGAGAACATGCAGGCGATCCTCCTTCGGCCCGCTTGAGCATGTCACGACGACCCGGCCACTGACGACAATAGGCGACGAAACGCCTCGTCCGACAAGCTCCGCCTCCCAGGCAATATTTTCGCCCGTCTCGACCGACCACGTCTTGGGCAAGCTTGCTTCTCGGGCGATGCTGGTGCTATCTCCCCGAAAGCCCAACCAGTCTTCGGCAACGACCGAACCAACAAGCAATCCCCAAGCGAGACTGCTCGCGATTACACCTCTTAATAGTCTGTTAAACTCAGACACACTCGATCTCCCTGATCCAACTTCCGTCTTTGGCTGGCTTCCGTAAATGTTCAATGGCTACTGTTTCAGATCTGCAGCGCCGCCAAGTTGGTCCGTGATTCGGAGCCTAAACTCCCATTCCTTTTCCCAACCCATCTTCTTGGCGTTCTGACATACCTTGACGAGAACCACATTATCCCCCTGCGCGAATTCAACAGGGACAACATATTGGTCGATGGCGAACCCTGAATGGTAAATCTCAAACTCACCGACTTGCTTCCCGTTGAGCCAGACCTTAAGGGCATTCTTACTCGCGAGACGCAGCTCGACATTCTGGGCCTTTTCGCTGGTGATCGACGTCTGCGCGTAGGCGATTACTTCTTTGTCGTTTTCGAGGGCTTCGTTCAGGTCGATTATCCCGTACTCACTCTTCGAGCTGTGAGGCTGCCAAGTAACTTTCCCGTTCTTCCCCTTGTAATAAGAACCCTTCAATGATGCTGCTGAGCTGCCAGCATCTGCTTCCGGTCCGTACTCAATTGCGAAACCATCGAGGTCCGTATTGTCGAAAGGCCCCACGATCTGCCAATCGACCACGTAACCCATTTGCTTGATCAAGTCCGCTTCAGAGCCGAGCTCCGTGAGCTTCTCCGCAAGCGACTCGATTTGCTGAACATCTCGTGCGGCAGCAAAGGCCTTCTTCAGCATCGTGATCTGCTGGTCCGGCTCTGAGGACGCCTCTGCCTTCTGAATCAGTTGGGCTACCGCTTCGAATCGCAAGTCAAGGCTCGTATCTTCGAGCATCTGCGGAAGAAGGCGCTCTTGAGCTGTAGGATCGACTCTCTCAAGCCATTCGAAAGCCACACGCCTACCCAGCGGCGGCTGGGATCGATCGGTGACAAAGGTCTCGAGCATCGCTTTGGGCAATTCGCCCGTTTCTTGATAGTGACGTTGGGCAATGGTATCAGCAGCGGTGCGGAGCCAATTTCGCCCTAACGGAGTGGCGCCCTCCAGTGATCCAAGGATCGCGGGAATGCTCTCCACTCCCCCAGCGGATACCTCACCCCAAGCCTGCTGTTGAGCAAGTTGAGCCTCGGGGCCGTACCCGGCACTTGCAAGGACGCTTCGCGGCTCGTTGGCGACATTCTCTTGAGCTACGGCATACGAGGACTGTGCGAGAATGAATACGGCCCAGCAGGCGACGTATGCTTGTAGGGGAATGCAGGGTAAGTGCTTGGAAGAAAGCTTGAAATGCACGATTGGCTCCTCTTGATTCCATTCCGTGGTCGCTGGCTCCAGCATCATTGGAAAAGCGGTTCTCGGCTCGTTTGCGATCCGATAGCCACCAGCTATGCTAGTCCAGTTGATTGAGTATAGGCCACTATTTGAAAACCTATCGCGATTAGCCGCCCACGGCTAGCCATCGCTTGAAATACTGAGACAGAAAGCACCCAGCATGAAAAAGGTGAAGACAGGTGGCGGTTGGCCAGCAGTGGCCTACACATTCCGCAAAGCCCAAGAAGCCGGGGGTCTGTGGAAGCTATGGAAAGCGATGCGTTCCAAAAACGCCTGCAAAACCTGCGCTCTGGGGATGGGTGGCCAGCGTGGCGGGATGGTCAACGAAAGTGGCCATTTTCCAGAAGTATGCAAGAAATCTCTACAGGCGATGGTGGCGGACATGCAAGGCGCCATCACTACCGAGTTTTGGCAGAAGTACACCCCCGAGATGCTCAAAGGCTTCACGCCCAAAGAACTCGAAGATTGCGGGCGGCTCACGCAGCCGGTCCTCTACACGCCCGAGTTGAAACGCTACCAGCCGATCTCCTGGGACGAAGCCTACGAGCGGATTTCTAGAAAACTGAAAGAGCTAACCTCAGAGGAAACCTTTTGGTACTTCAGTGGACGGAGCAGCAATGAAGCTGGCTTTCTGCTGCAAATGTTTGCGCGCCTGTACGGCACGAATAACGTCAACAATTGCAGCTACTACTGTCATCAAGCCAGCGGCGTTGGCCTCACGAGTGTGACCGGCAGTGGTACCGCTACGATTCAACTCGAGGATCTCGACGAAGCGGACATGGTGTTCGTGATCGGCGGGAATCCTGCCAGCAATCATCCCCGTCTACAGCGCACACTAATGCAGGTGCGACGTCGCGGTGGCGAAGTAATCGTCATCAATCCGATCGTCGAGACCGGGATGGTCAATTTCAGCGTCCCCAGCGACGTGCGTAGCTTGCTGTTCGGTTCGAAGATTGCCAGCCTCTACGTTCAGCCCCACATCGGCGGAGATCTTGCACTGTTGGCCGGCGTCGCGAAACGCATTGTTGAACTCGACAAGCATGACAAGACTTTCTTGGATAATCATTGCAACGGCTGGCAAGAATTAGCTACTTCACTGAGCCTCACCAGTTGGGACGAGATCGTCACCAAGAGTGGGGTTTCGCAAGAAGAGATCTACGAAATCGCTGACCGCTACTCGAAGGCCAAGAATGTTGTCTTTAGCTGGACGATGGGCATTACCCACCACGAACATGGCGTGGAGAACGTGCAAGCGATTGCCAACCTAGCTCTCCTCCGAGGCATGGTCGGTCGGCCCGGTGCCGGACTGATGCCCATTCGCGGCCATTCCAACGTGCAAGGGATCGGCTCGGTAGGAGTCACGCCGCAACTCAAGACGGCCATCTTTGATTCGTTGGAAAGTCACTTTGATGTGAAACTACCAACGATCGAAGGCCGTGACACAATGGCCTGTATGGAAGGGGCAGAGCAGGGTGAGTTGAAACTCGGCTTCTGCTTGGGCGGCAACCTTTACGGTTCGAATCCCGATTCCACGTACGCAGAGAAGTCGCTGAGCAACCTCGACACGTTGGTTTATCTGAATACCACGCTCAACACGGGCCACGCCTTCGGACTCGCTCGCGAGACGATCATCCTGCCGGTACTCGCTCGCGATGAAGAGCCACAGGCGACAACTCAGGAGTCGATGTTTAACTATGTACGCCTCAGCGATGGCGGTCCCGCGCGACACGAGGGTCCCAAGAGCGAGATCGAAGTGATCGCCACGCTAGCTGAAAGAGTGCTCGGCCAAAAAACTTCTGGCGTTGATTGGCCTCTGATGCGCGACACGGGAAGGATCCGCGAAGCCATTGCCGCAATCGTCCCCGGCTTCGAAAAAATCGCCGGCATCGGTGCCAACAAGCAAGAGTTCCAGATCAGCGGACGCACTTTCCGCGAACCCAGTTTTGCGACCAGCAATCGCAAAGCGAATCTCCATACGCATCGTCTTCCCAAGCTCAAAGGCGAAGGCGAGCAACTGCGATTGATGACCATCCGCAGCGAGGGGCAATTCAACACGGTGGTCTACGAAGACTACGACCTCTATCGCGGGGTGCCTCGCCGTGACGTCGTGCTCATTCACCCCGAGGACATCCAGCGGCTCGGCCTTGATACTTCGATGACCGTCAGCATTCACGGCCCAGCAGGAAGCATGCACGGCCAGCACTTACACCCCTTTGAAGAGATACGTCCTGGCAACATCGCGATGTACTACCCCGAAGCAAACGTGCTGGTGAGCCGGGATCTCGACTCGAAGAGTAAAACGCCTGCATTCAAGTGTGTGTTGGTGACCTTGGAAAAAGAGTCGTTGGCGGTGGTGTCTGCTTAAAGTTGCTGCTGCCGGTAATTGGGCAAGTGAGTCTTCGCTGTTCGCTACGCCTCCAACGAACTATACTTAATTGCAGGAAGTTCGTTACTCTCGCGAGGAAGATCATGACTTATCAAGGCACCGTTTCCAACGGCGTTGTTGTTTTTGAACCCGGGGTTGTTCTACCTGAGGGGGCGAAGGTCTCGATTGAAGTCGAGACTGCCGAAACAACTCAGCATGAGACATCAAGATCGCAGGTCGAAATACGAGACGGCATTCCCGTTTTTCTGGACAATGGCTCTGGATTCCAGGCTGACATGGACCTCGTTAATCGACTACGTGATGAGGAACGATGATTTACTTGCTCGACGTCAATGTTCTCATCGCGTTACTCGACGAAACTCATATCAATTACGAGGCCGCACATGATTGGTTCCTCTCAAAGCGGGTTACGAATTGGGCCACTTGCCCACTAACCGAGAACGGCACAATCCGCATTCTTGGTAATCCGAATTACGTCGCTGTGAATGCTGATTCAGCGATGATCGCCGATCAACTCGGGACACTGCTACAGGTGAAGAATCACAGTTTCTGGCCGGATGAACTCTCCATCCTCGACCGTTCGATCTTCGAACTCACGAAACTCACCGGACACAAGCAGGTTACTGATCTCTACTTGGCGGGCTTAGCACAACACAACGGCGGCAAGCTCGCAACTTTTGACCAATCGATTCCGGTAACCGCGTTGGTCAAGCCGTGGAGCGGCGTTCTTGAAGTAATCCAGGCAAATTGATCGAAGCTTACCCAGGCGTATCCAAATAAGGATCCTGCCCCATTTGCTTCTGCACCTTTTGCCGCTCTTTTTGGTGATAGAGCAGCACCTTCCGATCGCGGAACTGCTTCCGTTCGACCTTTCGCTGGGCTTTGCGAAAGAGTGGCTCAAAGTTACCAAGTTCCTTGGTCTTCTTCTCGCCGTGGGCCTCCAGCTTGCGAGCCTTCTTGGGACCAAAGCCTGATAGCAGAATCTCATCGTCGAGAGCGAGGAACTGCCGATAGGTCCCAGGGTCGCCCTGACGACCGCAGCGACCGATCAACTGACGATCGACACGTTGCGATTCGTGCAGCTCGGTACAAATCACGTGCAGTCCGCCAAGTTCGTGAACACCCTCGCCGAGCTTGATATCCGTACCGCGGCCAGCCATGTTCGTGGCCACGGTTACTTTCCCTTGCTCGCCAGCTGCGGCGACGATTTCCGCTTCTTGGGCTACGTGACGTGCGTTGAGCACAGTGAACTCGATTCCTCGCTCTTCGAGCAATTTCGCTAGGTGCTCACTTTTATCGATGGTCCGCGTGCCAATGAGAACAGGGCGACGCTTCTCGTGCTCAGCGATGGCGTCTTCGACAACCGCGGCCCACTTTTGGTCGGCGGTGCCAAAGACTCTTGTGGGAAGCTGCTTGCGAATCGGCGGCTTATTCGTCGGGATGGGCTCAACGCGCACCTTGTAGATCTTCTGAAGTTCACGACGGCTGGTAGATGCCGTTCCGGTCATGCCGCAAAGGCGTTCGTAGCGGAGAAAAAGGTCTTGAATCGTAATCGTCGCTGCTTGATTCGTAGCGAAGGTAATCTCGACTCCTTCTTGTGCTTCGACCGCCTGATGAATCCCCGCACGCCACTTTCGGCCTTCTCCTAGCCGACCTGTGAACTCGTCGACGATGACAATCTCTCCATCGCGGACCACATAGTGCTGATCGAGGAACATTTCCCGCTTCACCTTCACAGCACGCTGGATGTACTCATAAATCGAGGAGAGCGGCAGGCGATCCATCGCCTCTGGTTTTTGCAGTCCGCGAACTAATTGCCGACCTTCGAGGGTGAGCTCGACGGTCCGCTCATCGTGATCGTATTCGTAGTGTTCGTATTCCACAAAGTCAGGTGCTGTCTTTGCGGCCCAATTGTAAGCTTCGGAAGCAATTTTCTCATCTTCGCCCGGAAGCGCGCTGATGATGAGCGGCGTGCGTGCTTCGTCGATGAGAATGCTGTCCGCCTCGTCAACTAGCATGAAGTGCAATCCGTGTTGCACAGGCTGGTCTTGCTTTCCAGACTTCACGCCAAGCATCTGGCCGAAGATGTCTTGTTGTCCTTCTCCTTGACTGCGAAGCAACAGGCGATCACGAAGGAAGTCGAACCCCATCTCGTTGGCCGTTCCGTACGTGACATCGCACTTGTAGGCCTTGCGACGATCGTCCTGCGGCTGCTGTGCTTGAATGATGCCGACCGTCATACCTAGCGCCTTGTAGATGGGCTCCATCCACTCCGCATCACGCTTGGCAAGGTAATCGTTGACCGTAGCGAGATGGGCACCTTTGCCTTCGAGTGCCGCCAGGTACATCGGCAGCGTCGCGGTGAGCGTTTTGCCTTCTCCAGTTTGCATCTCGACGATCGAGCGATGATGCATGGCGGCCCCACCGACGAGCTGCACCTCGAAGTGACGCATCCCCAGCGTTCTTCGCCCTGCTTCCCGAACCAGCGCAAACGCTTCGACAAGCAGTTTATCGAGCGGTTCACCGCTACGGGCCCTATAGCGGAGCCCCAAGCTCGCCTTGCGGAGTTGCGGGTCAGCAAGAGCCTTCATTTCTGGCTCAAGAGCTTCAATCTGAGGCAAATAGGCAGCGTAACGGGCGATCCGATCGCCGGTCGCGGCCCGCATACTTCGATTGATACCAGTGGGAACGCGCGACACTTGTTGTGGGGCGAGAGATTAGAGGCGAGGGGCTAGTTTCAAGTCATTATACTAGCACGAAACTACTGTCGCTGCCGCTGTACGCCGGAAAGTTGGTAGACCGGGGCGAAAGCGTTTTGATCGTTTTGCAAATTGTAGAGCTGCCCACGCACCATGACAAAGTCGCCCGAGTTGAGTTGCCCAAGCAACTGAGGATTCGCCACGGCGACACTGCCGCCGAGTTGATCGGGTGTTGAGCCCGTAGGCATGTAGACAACTCGCCACTGCCCCGTTTCCTGCGAGTAGACAAGTTGGCCTCGCAACCATTCGTAGGTTGGCCCCATGCCGTAGCGAGTTGCTGCTTCCTGGGCAGCACGTTCGGCCGCATCGTGAGCGGCAAAGAGGCTGCTGCCTGAACTAGCCTGCGTGCTATGAACAGCGACGCCACGATTCTGCGAGCTGCCCCGCGGCTGGAAGCCATCGCGTGCGGCTAATGAACTTGTACTGTTGTTGAAACTAGGGGCAGAGAATGCTTGAGTACTCGCTGGCGTTACAGCACGGAGTCGAGCGGGCCCCAGATTCTGATTGAGATCGCCTGGACTGAGTTGATCCGAGCTCTGCGGAGTGTAGGCGACGGCATTGGACGCTTGGTTAAAAGCGACTGGTGGATCAGCGGGCGTCGGTAAGATCGAGTCGTCCGTTTGCTGCACCGTGGCGAGGGCTGGCGTCGGTTGTACTTGCTCAAACCGCAAGCGTGACTGATCTTCCGGCACGCGAATTGTGTCGATTCCAGATGCAATGGCTTGGCCGCCATATTGCTGTTGCGTTAGCTGGTCGGCAGGCCCGAGAGGAATCTCGGCACTGGTGGGTCGAACCCCGTATCCCGGTGCAGGCGTATAGGGCGTTTGCTGCGGGGCGGTGTTCCACCCACCCGGCGGCGTCGAACCGGGAGTCCCGTAGGCCGGGGCGCCACCGTTGTAGTTTGGAGTTGGCGTAAAGGCAGGCGGTTGACTAGCTCCAGGAACGCCAGGAACAGGATCACCGGCGTAGTAAGGTTGCGCCGTACCTGGAGTCAACACACGTGTTGAAGGAGGCGGTACCCGGTCGGGACTCATGAAAGGGTTGGTCAGGGCGGCCTGCTGATTCTGGCAGCCCACTAAGCAGAGCGTGACCAGGAGCCCGGCTACTATTCCATGAGCACATCGTGTGCAACGCATCGGCGACATCCTATCTTTCAGCCATCGGTCCCCCCACGATCGTTCGGGCGGATGATAGCGGATTGCTGCATCCAGTCCAGACCGATCACTAGCAGATGTTGACGTGTACAAAAAAGCAGCACGGCGTGGATTGCTAGCAGTCCACGCCGTGCTTTGAGTTCTTCTACTATTTGCTCTTAGCGAACCATATATGTCGCCTGCAAGATGGGGCCTTCAACAGCATCAGCCTGTGGCATCGCGTAAGGATTCACGATCGCTAGCGGTTCGACACGTTGCTGAGTGCTCGTCGTTTGGTCAAGTGACGGCTTTTCAACCTGCGAATCAGCAGCGGCGGTTTGCGATTCCTTCATATAAGGATTGTCGATCGCCAAAGGCGCTGGGGCGGCGTACTCAGGCGTGACATGCGTTGGAAGGTAAGCAAACGGGCTGTGTCCGTAAGTGCGGGGCACGGGGTAGCTGTAGTAGACGGGTGGGAAGGCGGAATAGTAGGGGACGTTCTGAGAGAGTACCCGGTACAAATTCCCAACATCAGCGTAGGCACCGAGCCCGAAAGCTCCGAAACCGCCACATTGGGCTTGGGCCTTTTCGGTTGCGGCTAGCGGACACGCAACTAGCGCGGCAATGAGCAATACTTTACGAAGATTCATGGTTGTCACCTCTGGTTCTGTTAGCGAATTGCCTATCTGTCCGGGGAGTCGATGGCAATAGAATTGCCTATCTCCACACTAATTGGGGCACGAAGAATTCGCAAGAAAACTCTGCTGTTGTGCGGAAAACAAAGGCCTTTGCAAGCTAGAATCTCAGCATGACGCCGTTGGAAATCTCTACGCGAATCAAAGAAGCGAGCACCGAACTTGGCTTCGCACTCTGCGGCATATGCCCAGCAGTTGAGCCGACCGGGGTCAGCCGGCTGGCTGAGTGGCTCTCTCGCGGCTACGCGGGAGAGATGCACTATCTTGAGCAGCGGCAGGAAGCGTATTCGAGTCCGAGACATGTGCTCGAAGGGGTAAAGAGCATCATCATGCTGGGGATGCTTTACCAAACCGTCCAGCCAAACATGCCGCAACCGGGGCAGGGCAGAGTGGCTCGCTACGCTTGGGGAGAACGTGATTACCATGATTTAATCAGACCCAAACTTCATTCACTGGCCGACAGAATACGCGAATGGTCGCCCGCAGGGAATACTCGTGGTGTTGTGGACACGGCACCTTTGCTGGAACGCGAATTCGCTCAACTTGCGGGACTTGGTTGGGTCGGTAAAAACACCTTGCTGCTGAACCGAAAAGAAGGCAGCTACTTTTTCTTGGCAGCGGTGCTAACCGACCAGCTACTAGAATACGACGAACAGTTCACCGCTGACCATTGCGGTAGCTGCACGGCTTGCCTCGACGCTTGCCCAACCGACGCCTTCCCGCAGAGCTACGTGTTGGATGCCTCGCGCTGCATTAGCTATCTGACGATCGAGCACCGCTCGGAAATCCCGCTCGACCTCCGAGATGGAATCGGTGATTGGCTCTTCGGTTGTGATGTGTGCCAAGAAGTCTGCCCCTGGAACAACCGCGCCCCAGAAACTGAGGAGCCGTCGTATCAGCCGCTCGCTGGGATGAATCCTGTAGAGCTCGCTGAGTTGTTTGACCTGGACGAACCTGCCTTTCGCCAGCGATTCCGTAAGACACCGCTCTGGCGTCCGCATCGACGGGGGCTGTTGCGCAATGCGGCGATTGTACTGGGCAATCAACGCTGCGAATCGGCAGTACCGGCACTGAAGCGAGGGCTCAATGATGCTGAGCCGATTGTCCGTGAGGCCTGCGCTTGGGCGCTCGAGTGTATCGCTGTAACAGATAATTTGGACGCTGATAAACGCAGATCGGGCGGATAATACGGATTTCTTTCTGCAGTTACACTTAGTGCCAACTTAAAGAACCTTGTTACGGCTAAGCACTCGCAGGATCAGCGAAGATCCGCTCAATCCGCGTTCTTCCGCGTCCCATTCATTGTTGACGGTTGGGCCTTTCCAGCGAAAATAGCTTCCATGCTCAAGCCACTTCAGATCGGTGACATTCAGCTCGATTTTCCTGTCGTCCAGGCAGCGTTGTCGGGCTATAGCGACACGGCAATGCGGGTGATCGCCCGTCGGTTGGGTGCGCCCTACACGCTTTGCGAAGTGATGCTCGACTATTTCGTTCTTCAGGTGAAAGAACGCCGCAAGACAAGCCACTTGATGCACGTGGCCGACGAAGAGCATCCCGTTGCGGGCCAGTTGATGGGTGCAGAGCCGGAGCAGTTCGGACCGGCAGCGTTGAAGCTCGTGGAGAAGGGCTTCGACGTCATCGACATCAACTTCGGGTGCCCTGTTAAGAGAGTCTTAGGACGCTGCCGGGGTGGTTTCCATCTGAGCCAGCCTGATATTGCTCTCGAAATCATCGGAAGGGTTCGCGATGCCGTGCCAGATCGCATTCCTGTCACCGTTAAAATGCGTCGCGGCATGGACGATGAGCAGGAAAGCACTGACCAGTTCTACAAGATCTTCGACGGGGCCTTCGACCTTGGTGCTGTGGCCATCACGGTCCACGGCAGGACAGTCAAACAACGTTACAATGGCCCTTCGCGTTGGGACTTTCTGCGGGACCTTAAGCAACATGCGGGAGAGCGTGTGTTGTTGGGAAGCGGCGACTTATTCACAGCGCAAGCGTGTCTCGACATGATTGAATACACCGGCGTCGACGGCGTGACGGTGGCTCGGGGTGCGATTGGCAATCCTTGGATCTTCCAACAGGCGAGGGCTCTTGCCGCCGGCTTACCGATGCCGGAACCTCCCACGCTACACGAGCAACGGGAGATTATCGCCGAGCACTATACGATTGCCGAAGAGCTCTACGGAGCCGATCGCTGCGTGCCAACGATGCGAAAGTTTGGCATCAAGTATTCGCAGCTTCACCCGGAGCATAAGGAAGTCCGCACAGACTTCTGTTCCGTGAAAAGGGCTGGCGCGTGGCGTGAGGTACTCGACAAGTGGTACGCGACTGACGGCCCTGGAGTCCATCCTGTTGTGGATGAGCCTGAGCCCATCCGTGCCGGCGATGTGGCTGTTCAAGCCTAACCTCTAACGCCAAAGACGAGGCGTCCATTGGCGAAAACGATCCGTCAGCCGTGGCGTTTTCTCAGGCGTCTGCTGGTTTCCCGACTGGGTTTCGGCTGTCTGTACGGCTGGTGCACCAGGAACGTTAGCGAGCAAGTAACGCGGCAGGTAACCGTCCACCAGTCGTAAGCAGTCGACATATTGCTCTTTCTCAAGAGCCGTTTTCGCAGCGAACACACGTTTCGCCAGATCAATGCGTGTTTGTGTATCGAACTGCAAATCGAACAATTCCAGGTCGTCCACGGCGGCCTCTCCTTGGCCTGTTAGGTGAAGTTGAACTCGCAGTTGCGTATCCTCGGTGGCCGCCAGCTCATCCAGGACGAGCTCGCACTCCGTCCATTCTCCCTGAGTGGGTGGCAGTGCCTGATGTAACCTTCTCGCGCCGCCTGGCACGCTGTATTCCACCGAAAGGTACAGGCGGGACTGGGGTTGTTGAGCCGCCAAACGATACCAGCCGCTCACAGCGACACGTCCTGTATTGGGGATCGCGAATGAGTTACTCTCAGCCGCGACTCCGATGGCATCCGCACTGACCAGCCTTAGTGCCCGTTTGCCCGATCGCGGTTCTGCTTTGAAGTCAACACTTCCATGACGACCCAAACGCACTTGCCATGCTTTTTCCAAAGGTGCGTCCTGTTGGATCTCAAAGCCGGGACTCTTGAGCCCCGGATAAGTTCGCCTGACATCAAGACGCCCCAGCCGATCTTCTAGCTCCGCGATTCGTTCGCTCAACTGCCGGCTCGCCTCCGGCGACAATTGAACCTTAGGCGAATCAAATCGCATTCCTTTCGAGTCGAATCGCCAAGCCGCAATATCGTAGGCGGCCAAATCGACGGACCATCGTGCCCTTCCGACTGGGAGAATCCCTTCGGCAAGCGGCTTCTCTGCAGCGCTTGCCGATGCATTGCCGAGACTTTGCGAACCGAGTCGCTTGAAGGAAGTTGGCTGCTCGCCTTGCAGAGAGAACTCCACCTTACAAGGCCACGGGGAGACGTTGGTGAAGCAAATAGTGGTCGCTGTCGGCTCGCGATAGATTCGCGTGGTTAGCGGTTGCTGCTTCTCGGTACTGACTTCATATCGCGGCAGCGGAAGTTCGCTAATGGCACCAATCAACGGCCGGAAAGTTTGGGCATCTCCTAAAGAGGCCAACGGTAAGTCGGTCACCAAGAGGGAAGGATCGTCCTCGGCCAACGCATCGGTCAGTGGTTTGCGTACCGAATCGTCTGAAGGCAGTGAAGGACTTGCCAACTCAACCCTTGCATAACCAGAGAAGGGATTCGCTCGATCGAAGCTAGGCAAGCGAAGCGGGAGCTGCTCATGAAAGACTTGGGTGCCGACACTTTGTTGATTCGAAACATCGATATCCAAATCGCGGACTTCGTTGAGATAACCTGCAACCGATTGTTGCTGTCTCGACTGCCCCGCGTTGAAGCGTCGCGGCCTGAGTATCAAGATGCCCTCCGTGCGAGACAACTGAGGCAGATTGATGCCCACTTCTGCCAATTCTCGCCGCAGCGAGGTTTTACCGATTGCCGACTGCTGGACACCTTCAACAAGCTTCGGGCCAGTGAGTAAGCGATCGGTGCATAGCAATAAGTTCCAGTCACTACGTCGCTGACGCAAGGAGTTCGCTAGCCGTACGTAGTAGTCCGAGAGCATCGTCTGCCGCCAAGCTAACCACTCAGGTCGATTCTCCCCACCAAGCTGCTCCGCACGACGAGCGAATCTTTGAGGTCCCTCTGCCGGGACTGCGATACCCGTATCCTGTGCGAAACGGGCCACCGTTCGATCATCCAAACACCAGAGGACGCCAGGGAGCGTTCCATAGCCATCCCCTGCAACCTGCAACGCTAAGCCACCTAATGCGGGATGGTCGCGATATCGATCAACAAGCTTATGTAGCGACTGGTCAAGCTGCTGCTGGACGAAAGGGCTCAGCAAGTTGTATCTTGGCCCAGCATCTGGTGAGGATGAAGAATCCTCATGCCAAGCCCGCCCTTCTGGACCGAGGCAGTAAAGATCGCCTCGTGATAAATTGGTTGATTTCAAGCTTTCCAAGGCCGGTAAAGCGTGACTCAACTGCACAGCAGGAATCAGCTTGAGGCCTTCTCGATCGAAAACTCTCAAAAGAACTTCCAGAACATCACGCGGCATCACATCGACTTCGGTCATCTTTGCCGATTGGTATCGAGGTGAATCGCCGAGGCTAGCGATGGGTGCTAGCGTGCTGCCCTCAGCAGAAATGGTCACGACCGCAGCGTTGTAACCACCGGCATGGAGCTGTTGGGCAAGCCGATTGGCGGCCAGTAGATGCGATTGCCAAGTATCAACGCTCACCCCCGTCGAAGCATCGTATCGCTGAGGAGCGCCAAAGTATTCGACAAGCTTTGGCAATGCCAGATACGCTGCAACCATGCGATTGCCAGTGGCCTGGGCAGGTGTTTGGACATCTGACTTCTCCTGTGAAACAAGCGAAAGATCAACGCGACCAAACTCGGCTGCCTCAGCCTTCGATCGGTTGACGACTAAGAGCACAGGCGAAGAGGTCCGAGGCCAGAAAGTCAGCCGTTTTGTCGTTGAGCCTGTCGAGCTACCTAAGTTCGATCCTTTCGAGAGTACTGCACCCGTATCTCGACCAAACTCTTGAACATTCCCACTGGCGTCCGGTTCCAGAATGCTAATGGCCAGGTGCTGCTGCCGATCTGAGGGCAGAGCAATTTCTACCACATGGGGCTGGCCTGGCTGTCGGACCGGAAGAGTAAACGCCTGCCAGTTCGGATCTTTGTTTTCGTCGCTTGCAGGAAGGGACACGAAGCCCTCTTGAGAACCCTTACGAAGCTGCGTGTTGCCCAACGGCGAAGTCTTCGAAACCCCAGGCAGTGGTGAACGACGCGCCCACTTCGGCAAGCGCTGCCACCACCCAGGTTTCGCTGGATCGATCGTAAGTACCGGAGTTGTCTCTTGACTCAGCCGAGGCAGACGTGCCTCGGGATCGACCACGACCAACTCGATCGTTCGACGAAGTTTTGCTACTGAATTACTACCGGCTATCCAACGCTTTGCGAAACCACTTTTCTCATTGACACTGAACTCAATCGAATAAGCGCCCTCGCTTGCGGGCGCTGTAAATTCAAACGGTATCGTCCGGGTTTCTTCCAAGTTCCAAACAATCGACTCTTGTGATATCGCTTCGCCTGAAGCCAGGTTGCGAACCGTGGCAGTTACTTCTAACTGCTGCTTCGGTAGATCTTCATCAGCGCCGGGGCTAAGGACTGCCTGCCACTTTTCACCTGGAGAGAAAACCATCGAAGAGCGATCAACCGCCACACGAAGTCGATCACCCGGAGCGCGATCAACAATCAGAAACCCGAGTCCGTCATTCAATCGATGGCGAGCTGCATGATCGAACACTTCCGAGAGAGGAATGCTGAAGTTGTTCGCCTCACCCGCAGTCCCTTTCGAGTTCGGTTCCAGTGAGATGATGAGGTTGCTAGCCAATGTTCCTTCGACTTCGAGATCACAACCATCAAAGGATCGACTCAATCGAGGTTGTATAACGACTTCATCTCCGGCAAGTCTTAGGGCTTCTGCCTCGTCGGTATGGCTACCCAGCGGGTGCATCTTGAGAATCGAGCCGGACTCAACACGAATCCTCCCAGCCCAGTAATCAGTCCTCTTTGCCTGAGCCTGAGTGGCCCGTCCCCAGATCAATCGCAACTTGACCGTTCGTTCCGATTCTTCTGCCGCTTTTCCTTGCTTGCAAACCAGAAGTATAAGAAGGCTCGCCGCAAATATGAGAAAGCGCGGGTAACCAAGCCCTTGATCGGACCTGTAGCTCCGGATTGTTCGACGAATGCTTCCGTGCATTGCTAATCGATCATCGAAGATTGAATAGGCTTTAGATATCGAACTCTGCGCCTGCCAAGTCTAGTTGGCAATCGGCCTATCACTGGCCTCTAAAACGCGGGCGGAGTGTACGCTGCAAGCACGAAGGTTGCCAGAGCAATCGGTCGTAAAGAATGGCCTAAGTCGACGTCAGATTTCAGCTTACGCCGAATCAAGGCATGGAGATGAAATAAAGGAAGTGGTGCTAGCTATTTGGCCCGATCAACAACATTTCCCGTTCTTCCTCAGTTAGCTCGATCCCTGCTTCCTCTCCCTTCGATAACTGTGTCTGTAGAGCCTGCATAGCCGCTAGCACTTCTGGGCAGCGATTGGCCACTTCATTCGACTCCCAACGGTCGTCAGGTTTCACGAAAAGTTCTGAGGTGCCCTCGCTTGTACGCATCAACCAAGCCGGGGTCCTCAGTGCGGATTCACTGCCACTACCACTGCCAGAAAGTATCCACTGCCGCCAGTTGTCTGCATCGTTAGCAATCATTGGCAGTAAGCTCCTTCCGTCTTTGCTAGCAGAATCTACGTCAAGTTGCATCGAATCACAAATTGTCGCACCCAAATCCATTGGCTGCGTCAGGCCTGAGAACCTGGGAATAGGCTGATCAATGTTCGGGGCTAGCAATAAACAAGGCACATGAAGAAGTTCTCCGTAGAGCGGACGAGCGTCAGTACCAAGTGTCCCGTGTTCCCCGAGTGCGAACCCGCGACTGCCCGCTAAAACCATGAGGGTAGATTCTGCAATTGTGGAGTAGGCAGCCGCAAAGAAATCGCCTAGGCATTCGTCCAAGACAGCCATCTGAGCTTCGTAGGCAGTCCGATATTGGAACAGCTCATCCGGATCGTCACTCTCGATGAACTGCGGGGGGGTGACAAAGTCTAGCGGTGGCGGATCGCCCTCGACAAGACGCTGTTGGCGATACTCCATCGGCGCATCCCAAGGACCGTGGAATCCACGCGCGTGAATCCATGCGATTCTTGGATCATTACCTCTCGATTTCGCTAGTTGCTCTCCAGCAATGGCAAATAGCTCTCCGCAAGAAGTCTCAGCGACCGAACTCGCAGCCTTTGTTCTTTCCAGATCAAGGAAAGACAATTGCTCGAGCGGCAAATTAGTTGCCGCTTCTGCAAGCCAAGGTTCGTCCGTGTAGAGCGATGTGCGGTAGCCTTTGTCAGCAAGTCTGTTCAAGATCGAGTATTCGTCTGAGTGATTTTGCAGGCTGTGTTTCGCGTTCCAAAGCGAATCGTAGAAATCAGGCAATTCCACGGAATCACACAGCAGGTGATCGATGAGCAATGATTCACTGGCCAGCTTGTCACAATTCGGAGTTGGCAATCCGCTGTTGCCGTAGGCACCCAATGAAGAAGCTCGCCAGCCATCAATGACAATTAGAAGCAAATTGGGAACAGACACCGGGGCACCTTATCTTTGCAACTCTCTAAGGCGGGAATCGCCCGAATGAAGCCATTTTCGCATTGGGTTTTAAGTCGACCGCAAATTGCGTACAATCTGCAACGGCGGAGAGTTAGACGCTTTCTAGTCTGCCATTTCTCCGGCAAAGCTCATCTTATCCACTACTCATCGATTTCGCGACGCTTCTCACGTAGCACTTCATGGACTCCGTGAAGTCCGAAACAGTGTCGCCAGAAGATCCATCAATGGAAGAATCAACAGTCGAAACCCCAGAAAGCACTGCGAATTCTCGCAGCCGCTCAAGCACGGTCTATCTCGTCCTCTTATTGGTTGGGATAGGAGCAGTAGCAGCTTTCCTTTGGTCTCGCCAACAGAAACGACTCGAAGCAGCTGAGGCCGCCGCGAAGCCAAAGATCCAACAACTCGGAGGGTTAGTTCTCTCGGGAGATTCTGGCAATCATGTTGGCAGTGTCAATCTTGCCTTGGTACGAAGTCAGGAGAACTTCGACCAAGCAATAAAGCTGGTCTCCGATTTGCCTTGGCTGAAGGTACTTGACCTCACGGGCAATTCCATCAGCGGTGAGCAGCTTAAGCAAGTAGGCCAGCTCAAGGAGCTGACTTCGCTGCACATGGCCAATACGACCATTGACGATGCGAAGGCTGAAAACCTTACGGGGCTAAGTTCCTTAACCGCACTCCATGCGCCTGGAACTCCTCTCACTGGCAAGTCACTCGAATCCATTGGGAACCTAAGCGCGCTTGAAGTTCTTGATCTCTCCGATACGCAGATTACGGGCGACCTCAAACCGCTAACGCAACTAGGAAAGTTAGAATGGCTCGTTCTGAAGAATGTGCCACTTCAAGACGAGTCTCTGGAAAATCTTTCGAAGATCGCTTCGCTGAAAAGACTATCGCTTACGAGCGGGCAGATTACTGCCCAGCAGTATAAAACCCTTAAGGAACAACGCCCCGGCCTGAGCATTGACGGAATGGATCCCGAAGAGGATGAACCACATTAACAGATTGCAACACAAAGATAGGCTTCTGATCGTCTTCTTAGACATGGAATAGAAAAGTCTACTTCTCTTTACTCCTTGTCGTTATCACTTTTCGATGCATTATCCTTCTCGGATGCATCTGGAGAAATCAAATGCGAACTTCCAAAGCTAATCAGGGCTTTACCCTAGTCGAGCTCCTTGTGGTGATCGCCATTATCGGTGTCCTCGTAGGATTACTCTTACCCGCTGTCCAAGCAGCACGTGAGGCGGCTCGAAGAACGCAATGCCTCAATAACTTGAAGAACATTAGCCTTGCGGCCATTAACCATGAGGCTCAGTTCGGCTACTTCCCAACAGGCGGGTGGGGATTCAGATGGTCAGGCGAGCCGGATATGGGTTTCGGTAAAAAGCAACCCGGTGGCTGGGCCTTTAGCACTTTGCCCTTCATGGAAAATCAAAACATCTTTGACATGGCTAAGGGCCTGTCCGGTACGGATAAAGTAACTGCGATCGTTGCTCTGCGGTCGACGGTCGCTCCGATGTTCAATTGCCCCAGCCGTCGAGCTGCCGTTGGTTACCCAATCGTGAAGACGGACGAGACGCTCTATTCACAGAATCCAGAGGTTGCCGGAAGAACTGACTACGCTGGCAACGGTGGTACTGTTCGATACGGTTGGCAAGGGGATGTCGCAGTTCCGATCGCAGGTCCAGCGATAACTTGCCTCGACAGTTATCCAAGCTGTCCTGGGTTTGCAACGATCGAAACTCCCGCACAAAATGCAGCCAGCATCGGTATCGAGCCCAATGGGGCCATTGGGTACAGAAGCGAGGTCACGATTGGCCAAATCTCGGACGGAACCTCAAACACGTTCCTCTTGGCTGAGAAGTATCACAATCCACTTTCCTACGACACTGGCGATCACTGCGGAGACAACAACTCCCTTTTTCATGGCTACGACTGGGATAATCTGCGCTGGGGACCGAGACGCGACGTCAACGACCCCACCATGTTGGTGGCCGCCACAGTCACCGGTCGAACTCCACGTCAAGATAGATCCGGCTTTGATGGAAGCGGCCCAGGCAGCTGCAGCCAGCAGTTTGGAGGCCCTCATGCCGCCGGGTTCAACAATGCCCGCTGTGATGGCTCAGTTGATACTACTTCGTTCGATGTCGATCTGTTTGTATTGAGCTCGCTTTGCTCTCGCAACGATGGTCAGTTCGTAAGCGAAGACTAGAGATTCCAGTGCGTAAAAGTACCGTTACCTGAAGGATCAAGTGTGAAGCCACGAATGAACCATTGCAGAAGTGTTCTAGTTTCGATCTCAGCATGCCTCTTGTTGCTTGGCTGCGAAGCGAAACTCGACCGACCCGATTTCGATCCGCAATGGTCCTCCTCAAAAGCGCTTGAGCAGTGCGACGCAAATAGCGATGGACAGATCGATCCCTCGGAGGCGGCAGCCGCTCCGGGATTGCTGATGGCCTTCGACCAATGGGACACGAACGGCGACAAACTAATCTCAGGTGACGAATTCGGTGAGCGAATCGCGAAGTACAAGGCATCCGCGGGCTCAGTAGCTTCTGCCGGTTTCACCGTGACTTACAAGAAGAAGCCGCTTCCGGGTGCAGAAGTCATACTTGACCCTGAACCCTTCATGGGTGAAGGTTTTGCCCCTGCAAAGGGCACAACCGACCGTCGCGGATACGTTTCCCTCAACCGCCCAGACATGGGAGATGGCGGTTACCCGGGAGTCTATCTCGGGCTGTATCGCGTGAGAATTTCGAAGCAGGAAGGTGGCAAGGAACTTCTGGCTGAAAAGTACAACACCGCTTCTGAGCTAGGGTTTGACTCTGGCGGCCAAACCCGTGAAGCACGAACAAGCCCACGCTTCGACCTTGAGTGATCACAGACATCGTGACGTTCACTGGCTCACAGTCTTCAACTCTCCAACCGCAACCACTCGCGCCAGACAAGCCGCGGAAAAACGAGACCGTCTCTCAGGTAGCGCTTCGCAAGCCGTCTCGGCTCAGTCGCCAAGCGATGGAGCCATTCCAAGCCGGTCTTTCGCATCCACAGTGGTGCCCGCTGCTTTTCACCGGCTAGAAAGTCGATCGTGGCCCCGATGCAAAGTGCCGCTTTCGCTTCAAGCCGGTCGGCATGCTTGTGAATCCAAAGTTCTTGCTTCGGAGCCCCCAAGCCGAGTAGCACGAGATCAGGCTGAGCGGCAGCCACGGCTGCGTAGATTTTTTCGTTCTCGATTTCGCTATGTTCGAAACCGAGCGGAGGCGAGTAGACACCGACGACATCAACGCCGGCCCAGCGAGACAGAATGTTCGCCCTGGCACGTTCTGCAACACCTGGAGCGGCTCCAAGCAGAAAAACCCTCAGTAGCCGACGAGGACGTTGAGTCCCTGCAGGAGTTTGCGAAGCTCTCTTGAAGAGAGCCGGGGCCAGATCGCTTCCGGCAACTCGTTCGGGTAGCGCCTTTTGCAACATTCGCGAAGCCAACACGACCGGCGCACCGTCAGCCAAGACTAATGAGGCATCTTCGTACGCGGCACGCAATCCGGCGTTCTCTTGGAACATGACTGCATGATCGACGTTCGGCGTCACAACGTAACGACACCGCTCACCGCGTGGAGCGGCGCACCACTGGAGGACTCGATCAACCGTCTGTTGCATGTTGAGTGAGTCGATCTCCATTCCGAGAAGGCTAACTTTTTTCGGCGTGGGGTTCTTAGTCTCTACCTTTTGGCACATGGATTCTTGCTTCTCGTATTGAGTTAGGAGCGCGGTGTTCAAAGCAAATCGGGGCGAATTCAATGCAGTTGTAGTGGGTTGAGCTATCGGAAGCGTATCACCAGACGGAACGAAAACTCGTTGGCGTTGCGCTACTAGGCTGACTGAGACGCCGCTGACGAGAAACAGCATCCACTGCTCGGGTGGCGAGAGCGTCAGGTCGTGAAACAGCGCGGTAGCTAGATAAGCAACCATCGTGGCGATACCAAACAGCCCCTGTGAACGCTGCCATGCGGGCACTTCCGCGTCCCGCCACAGCCGCCACGCGGCTTGGGTCCAGCTTGTCAGCACAGTCAGGAATAATGCGAATCCGATGATTCCCGTCTCCACCAGAATACTGAGAAGCGTATTGTGGTGGTCCAAATTGCGAATCGAATCGAGTTCAATCTGCTGTCGCCGATCCGCTAAGTAAGGCATCTTCAAATCAAAGAAGCGGCTAACCCCGTGGCCGAACACAGGAGCGTCCTTGAACATCTCCCAGGAGACGTAAGCAAACGATGCTCGTTGGTAAACCGAGTGCTCCGCCGACGCATCAGAGTCCTTGCGTCCCAGTTTCTTAAGGTCCGTTCCGAACAGAGCCAGGCCCGTGATCGCTAGGCAGAGGCCCGTTACTCCGACAGCAAACTTGGCCCTTCGAGGCATCTGCAACAGCGGCACAATCGCCAGCCCGCCAGCCAGTCCCAACCATGTGCTACGTGTGTAGGTGTAGTAGACTCCCAACGCCATCGCGAATAGGAGACCGGTTAGTACGACTCGCTGAAGGGGCTTTGCCCGACTCCACAACAGCCAAGCCGCCCAAAAACAAATCGTCAGAAACACACCAAGGCTAGCCGACATGAGGGCAGGGCCACGTGCCCGACCGAAATGCGTTCCCAACGTTGGGTCGGAAATGTAGCTTGGGAACACCGCCCACCATTGGTGCTTCACTTCAGCAACAGCCGTGAAAGCCAGGTATCCACCTAAACAGACGAATATTGCGAGCAGCCCTCTCCAGTTCCTGCGATTGACCACACCGACGCGAGCGCAGAAGTAAAGAATCGCCGGCATCCAAAAGCTGGCGATCAGTCGCCACCAAGGGCCGACGTTGGATCGTACCACCCCCGCGGGAGGTGTCAGGAAACAACGGAGCGTCAGGTAACCGAGCAGTGCCGCAACAAGCCAATCAGCCGTGTGCAATCCGCTCAGTTCCAGCTTCCCTTGCCGCCAAGCCAGACCAACAAGTGCCAACAGCCCGGCAAGCAGCAGACGGTCAACAGTGAAGGTGACGGGACCAACCGAGGCGTGCCAGAAAGGATGTTGAAGGACATACCCGACGGCAACGAAAGTTCCGGCTCCCATCAGAAGCGTACTATCCTGCGTACGCCTGACTCTCCAGAAAAGAGCACTGATGACAACGATGGCAATGAAGAAGCCCATAATGAACTCAGCCGCGAAGGTGACTCAACTACTAGCGAGATTCCACAGCGGCATTCATCGCCTCCTCGAGCGACATTCCTGCGAACTCTTGTTCGGCTTCTTCGAGCGTTCCTCCAGTCGAAGGGAGGACACCGGGATTGAGCATTAGGGTCTTCTCAGGCGATGAAACCGTTGGCACCTCAGGGCGAGCTGCTTGTTGGGGAACCGCTCTCTCTTCAGTCTCCTCAGGTTGCTTTTCGGCCACGGGCATCACGTAGTTGGCCCAAGGGTTCGGTTCTTCAGTTTCCTTTTCAGTTTCTACTGGAGTCTCCGGTTTCACCGTGCTATCTGACGAATCAACCAGCGACGGAGCGGCTAATTCTTCGCTTTCTTCTGACTCTGCATTCTGCTCAACCGGGTTATCTAGAAATTGGGTCGCTTGAATCGGTTCTGGTACTTCAGACTCTTCTGGCTGTTCCTCAGTGGCCACATGAGTTTGCTCAGCAACTGAGTCCTCTGAGACTTCCGTAGAGCCTAGATCATCAACTGAGGAAATCGGCTTAGGAGGTTCGTCGAATTCGGCATCTTCAGCCGCCGACGGCTTAGCAGAGTTGATGACGACGCCTTCGCGAGCGTTGAGCTCCGCGATGCGCGCTTTGCGCTGAGCATTCTCTCTTTCGGCCTCTTCCCTGGCCGCTTTTTCGGCTGCTTCCGCTTCGGCGACTCTCCGCGCTGCCTCCGCCTTCTCAGTAGAGGACTCATCGTTTGTTGAGACGCTGGTATTCTCTGCAGATTCCCACCACTCTCGCGTTGGAGGTGTCGGGGCGGCCTGCGATTCTTGAGTCCGCTCCGGGCTGGCCGCAACGGGAGCAACGACAGAAGGTCCGCCCGTCAGAAGGACCAAACCGACACCCAGCGACAATCCGCCGAGCAATCCTGCCATCGACATGGTTGCCATGCCGATTCCCTCGCGACTGGAGCCGGTCTCTGGCTCGTCCAGCGGAGTGAGAACATGAGCCTTCTCACTTGCTGAGCGGCTCGCTTGCGCGGTGTTGAGCTGTTGTTTGACGCGATCAAGCGTTTGACGACTTGTTTCCAAGGCTGCAACGCGGTTGGAATACTCAGCACGTTTCTCAGCGAGCGAAGCCAAACGCGATTCGAGCTCAGTCAGTTGTTTTCTCGCCGCGGCATGTCGGGCGGTATTCAGTTCCAGCTCTGCTTCAGCCGCCCCGATAGCCGACTGCAGTTCCTCAAAAAGGTCGCGTCGAATGCCTTGCTCAGCTTCGTGTGCAGCCAAAACTCGTGGGTGTTCGGCAGATCGAGTTCCTTGCAGCTTGGCCGTCACCAATTGGGCGTCGACTAGCCCATCCTTCAAGCGACGCAAAGCCGGTTGGCTGGCTAGTAATGAGTTAGGCGTGGCGACGATCTGGGACGGGTCGCTCTGAGCAGACCGCAGCAGTTCGAGCAACTCCTTGGAGTCGCGCATCTGGGTCTGAAAACTGCGTGCTTGGGTTTCCAAGTTCACGTACTGTTGCCGCAGGTCGCTCTGACCGCTGAACGAGGAATGCAGCATCCGCAATTCGCCAAGATCCGATCCGATCGCGGCTTCGTACGCGGCCAATCGTTGCGTTTCTTCCTGATTGAGCTGCTCAGCAAGTTTGACCTGTTGCTTCAGCTCTTCGACTAAGCCTTGTGCTTGCTCGTTACGCAGCTCTTGCAGTCGGGAGTCCAGTTGTCGCGTCATTTCAGCGACCAGATGCAAGGCCTTTGCCCGATTCGTATCTTTGATCCTCAAATAGAAAACTTCAGTCTTACCAAACTCCGCCCCACCCGGGGGAAGCATTGTGAATTGATCACGGAATTCGTCGATTTCGCTTGCCGAAGGTTCACCGACGGGAGACCCGCTGGCAGCCGAGTCAACCGCCTTAAGCGTCGCGGCGATTACTTGGCGACTTTTTGCGAGTTCGAGAATCGTTTCCTGAAGCGTCCGCATCGCATAAAGATCGGAAAACTTACCCGGATTGTCAGCCGAAGCAGTCGCTTCTTGGCGAACCACCACGGCTTGAGATGCTTCCCAGGGTCGTGAGCTGACGAGCGAGAACAGTAGTGCAAGCACTCCGCATCCCGCTGCAGTAAGTAGCCAGACAAAACGGTAGTCCAACAGTCGACGAACTGCATAACGGACGCTGTGAGACAAAGATTGCGTTTGATTCATGGGGAAATATCCTGTTGCTGCCGGCGACACCTATATCACCGCGCGCCTATTTGGGGCGTATTTTGCTGCACAAACGTAGCTCAATTTTCCCACCCCGTGCGGATCATTGCGGGAAAAGCCAATCGTTCGGGAAGTAACGATCCTGCGGTGTCCGTTGTTCGCCGAGACGAGAAGTATCCACGCGAAACAGAGAGGGACCGTCCTATGTTTGAGAACACCCTGGGGAACAACGTTTCCCAGCTTGCGATCGCGCCCTCGGAACGCCCTGACAGAATCACTCATGAACGTCGAATGTCTCGAAACGCTGGATGCTCTCGAGCCATACTGGGCCCGCTGGGACGAGCTTGCCGGCGACTGTGTTTTCCGTAGCGCACTCTGGCAGCGCACCTGGATTGAGCATTACTGCTTTTGCGCCCAGAGTTCCGAACAACAAGCAGATTCCAACTTGCGGGTGATTGTCGTTCGCGACGATTCTGACCAAATAGTCGCGATCTTGCCCTGCTATGAGAAGCAATCCTTCGCTTTAGGAAGGGTCTGGCGGCTGGTAGGCGACGGCGAAGTCTGCAGTGATCACTTAGGTTTCTTGTTTGAGCAGGAACGTGCCGACCAGGCTGTTGAGGCCATTGCTGAATACTTAGCGAGGCGGGACGACTGGGATTGCTTTGACTTCACCTACTTTGACGCTAACGACGACGCTTCGTGTCTACTAGCCGAGGTGTTGAAGACGCACAATTGCTTCGTTGAGTCATCACCTGGGCCAAACTGCTGGTCAATCGATCTTCCGGAGACCTGGGACGGCTACTTGATGATGCTCTCGAAATCGCATCGCAAACATATTCGTCGCCTCCAGAGAAGTGCCGCAGCAGCCGGACCGATTGAGTGGCATCTTGTCGAAGACGAGCAAGACTTTGAGGCTGCTTGGGCCAACTTGGTCGACCTCCATCAACGGCGCAGGCACAGCCTTGGCGAGCCGGGCTGCTTCGCTTCCACAAGCTGGGCGGAGTTTCACAAAGACATTGCCCAGAAGTTGCTCTCTGCTGGAATACTACGCCTTTCCTCTTTGGAGCTTGGCGGCCGTTTCGCTGCGGCTGAGTATCAGTTCGCCACGCCCACAACCATATCAGCCTACCAGGGTGGCCTCGACCCCGATCGGCTTGACGAGCAGCCCGGGCGGCTCTCGCTGATCCACACGATTCAACATGCGATCAGCCAGGGCTGTACTCGGTACGACCTGATGCGAGGTGACGAGCCCTACAAGGCTAGTTGGCGAGCAGAACCCAATCGCACGCTTCGCGTGCAAGTCACCCCTGCGAGGCTTTCGGCACGCTTGCGATTCACCGCTTTGCAAAGCGTACGCAAGGCGGGGCGTTTCGCTAAGCAGATGGCTGGAAACACGCGCAAGCAAACTGAGCTAATCAACGAATAAATCCTTCAACCCTATCAAAAGTTAGTCGTAGCCCCATGTTACCCAACGCTTGTAAAGAACCGATTCTCGGAATGTACTACCTTGCCACCTTGCCCGGACGCCGGCAGGCAGCCTCGCGGCGTGCCGCGGAAAAGCGTGCCCCCATTACGACGTTGTTCTACCATCGCGTAGCGGACGACCATCCCAACGACTGGACGATTGGCTTCGAGCGATTTCAGGCGCATATCGAATGGATTCGTGAACGCTTCGAAATCATCACGCTCACCGAGGCTCAGCACCGCATTGGTTCCGAGGAAAATCGGACGCCGGCCGTTTGCATTACTTTCGACGACGGATACGCAGACAACAGTCGCGAAGCCTTACCGTGGCTACTGGATGAGAAAGTGCCGTTCACGTACTTCGTCTCGACCGATCACATCGCTGAAGGGAAGCCTTTCGCCCATGACGAGGAGGCCGGAGTTCCGCTCGCACCTAATAGCATCGAGGAACTCCGAGTTCTCGCCGATGCTGGCGTGGAAATCGGGGCGCACACACGCAGCCATGCTGACTGTGGGAAGATCGACGATGAGGAGCAACTCTACGAGGAGATCGTGGGCTCGAAACGTGACTTGGAAGCGATGATCAATCGCCCCGTGCGTTACTTTGCTTTCCCTTACGGTTTGCACGAGAACCTCTCCAAAGCGGCGTTCCGGATAGCCTTTCAAGCCGGTTTCTGGGGCATTTGCTCAGCCTACGGCGGATACAACTTCCCTGGTGACGATTCCTTTCACCTCCAACGCATCCACGGCGACCCAAGCTGGGCTCGCTTTTGCAACTGGTTGACCGTCGATCCGCGCAAGTTGAAGCGGGTCGAACGGTTCGACGCTGGTGATTATCGCCTCTGCTTCTGACATAAGTTTCTGACGGATAAGATCATCAACAGGACCGAACAGACCAACGACAGACAAAGCTCGCCCGATGCGAAAGCAAAGGGCAAGGGACGGCTACGTACCGATACATTCGCGGCAAGCGTCGTCATTCTGTTGATCGTTACCTTGGTGCAGCGCACTGTCGGGTTTGGCAGGGGGATTCTATTTGGTCGCTGGCTTTCTCCCGAAGAACTAGGCCAGTGGGATCTGACTTACAGCTTTCTGCTACTGGCGGCCCCATTGGCAGTCCTCGGTGTCCCCGGCTCTTTCGGACGCTACGCGGAACACTATCGCCAGAAGACTCAGCTTCGGACTTTCCTCAAGCGGTCCGTCCTGTGGACAGGAATCTGCTGCGTCATTGCGACCCTGCTGATCGCCTGGGGAGCTCGCTTTTTTTCCGAGATCATCTTTAACACCTCAGAGCACGTCGAGCTGACGGTCGGCATCGCCTACTGCCTGGCGGCCATCATCTTGCACCACACGCTCACGGCACTTCTGACAGCAATGCGTCTCTACCGTGTCGTCTCAGCGATGACCTTCGCTCAGAGCCTGCTGTTTGCGATCGTCGCATTAGGGCTCGTTTGGTATTGGCCGACCAATGCAAGCGTGCTGATCGGTTACGGCTTGGCCTGCCTAGTTTCATCACTCGGAGCCCTGGCCTGGGCCTGGCCCGGGCTGAAGCAGATCGAGCAACCTCATGAGTCGCTGCCGCACAATCACTTCTGGCCGAAGCTCTTGCGATTCGCGTTTTTCGTCTGGATCGCCAATTTGCTGTCTCATTTGTTTACCATCATCGACCGTTCGATGCTGCTCCATTATTCCGGCATGTCACCAGAAGACGCCTGGGACACCATCGGGCAGTACCACAGCAGTCGGATTGTTCCACTTCTATTGGTTTCTTTTGCTGACCTGCTGGGTGGACTGCTCCTTCCACACCTCAGTGCCGACTGGGAAGCCGGTCGCAAGCAGGCTGTCTCACAACGCCTGAACCTGACTCTCAAGCTCACCTCGCTCGGCATGCTTTGCTTTGGAGTTGCCGTTTTGATCTTCGAACCTTTCCTTTTCGGCGTCTTGCTTGAAGGAAAGTACGAAGAGGGTTCCGCAGTCCTACCTTGGACTCTCGTCGGCTGCATCTGGTTTAGCTTGTACACCATTGCCCAAAACTACCTGTGGTGTGCCGAGAAAACCAAGCTTGCAATCGTCCCGCTACTTTGGGGCGTTGCGGCAAATGTCCTGCTGAATCTGTTACTTCTACCACCACTGGGGCTCTACGGAGCCGTGCTCGCCACAGCAGCGGCAACGGTGGTTTGCTTTATCGCGACGCTGTTGCTCAACAGCCGTAACGAAATGCACGTTGATTCAGGAACCTGGCTCGCGTTTGCCTTGCCCACCGTCTTAGGGCTTGGTCTCTCGCCAGCTCTCATTACGTTGCTGGGAGTTGTCATCGTCATGTTCGCGACGAATTGGATCATCGGACAAGACGAGCGGCGGGAACTAACAGCCTTCTTACAAACCTCGCTTGCGAAACTTCAACGGCCCAAAAGAACCGCACCAATAGCCCATTAAAAACATGGCAACCAAATCCAAAAACTTGCTACGAGTTCAGTTCATTGCCACGAGCCTTCCGGTAGGCGGAGCGGAAACGCTACTGGTGAATCTGGTGCGCCGCCTCGACCCGAATCGATTTGCTCCGGAAATCGTCTGCCTCAAAGAGCCCGGTCCCTTGGGTGAGCTGCTTTCGCAAGAAATGCCAGTGCATAGCAATTTGATCGGCAACAAATACGACATCCGAGTGTTGTGGAAACTCTGGCGGCTGATGCGTCAGCGCGACGTCGGGGCGGTCGTTACCGTCGCCGCAGGAGACAACATGTTCTGGGGGCGTCTAGCTGCGAAACTTGCCGGCGTTCCTGTGGTTGCTTCGGCGCTACACAGTACCGGCTGGCCCGACGGGGTAGGGAAATTGAATCGGCTGCTGACACCTCTGACGGACGCATTCATCGCAGTCGCGGACGGGCACGCACAGTTTCTCTCGGAGTTTGAACGATTCCCCGCGGAGAAAGTCCACACGATTTACAACGGGGTCGATACACAGCGATTCGCTCCGCATGAAGAAGCAGCACTCAAAGAAACGCTTGGCATCGATCCAACGTCGACCGTCGTCGGGATCCTGGCGGCCTTGCGTCCGGAAAAGAATCACGAGCTCTTCCTGCATGGAGCTGCAGTTTTGCTTAGAGATTTCCCCGAGACACAGTTCCTTGTAATGGGTGATGGCCCGCGACGTCATGACTTGGAACAACTGGCCTTCGATCTTGGCATTTCAAAGTCGATACATTTCCTCGGTTCGCGAGATGATGTTCCTCAGTTGCTCAATGTCTGTGATGTTGTTTCTTTGACGTCTCACAATGAGGCGAGTCCGGTCTCCGTTCTGGAAGCACTGGCCAGCGGCGTGCCTGTCGTCGCCTCAGAAGTGGGGTCCGTCAGAGAAACAGTCGTCGACGGTGAAACGGGGCTTCTCTTTCAAGCGGGCGACCAGCCGGCCTATGTCTCGGCGATGACCAAGCTACTGCAGAATGAGGCTCTACGAGTCTATCTGGGTGAGAACGGGCGAAAGCGTGTGATGGAGAAGTGGTCTCTCGATGGCATGACACGCGGATACGAGCAGCTCATTGAACGCATCTATTCCTCAAAGAGAAACCCTCGCATCGAAGCTGCAACCAGTAAAAGCCCGGCGGCAGCAACCTAAGAGCACTATTGGAAGTGATTGGCCGAGCATTCCGCTCAGCCTTGCTGCTAGCTAAAATAAAGGATTCCACCTACTTCGCGCTAGCAGACCATGATTACTGAAACACTGCTCACCTGGATCGCTCGCTTCATCAGCGGCGTCAGCGTGCGCTGGGTGGAATCGCAGCCTGATACCTGTCAGCGGGTTTACTTCGCAAATCATACCAGCCATTTGGATGGCATCCTCGTCTGGTCCGCATTGCCGCCGAACATGCGGAAACTTACGCGCCCGATCGCGGCAAAGGATTATTGGAGCGGGGGCTGGGTCCGTCGCAAGCTGGCGAAGACTTTCAACGTGATGCTGATCGACCGCACAAAGATCAAAGTCCACCAGAGCCCAATCGACCTGATCCTGAGGGAGATCGGCAAAACTCAGTCGCTGATCCTCTTTCCCGAGGGGGGACGCACCCCCGGTGGCGAGATCGGGGAGTTCAAAAGTGGACTCTATTACTTGGCAAAGAAACGCCCCGAGTTAGAGTTGATACCGGTACACATCAATAACATGAACCGGATTCTCCCACGCGGAGAAGTGCTTCCTGTGCCGCTGCTTTCAGCCGTCACTTTTGGCCCCCCGATGTGGCTGGAAGCGGGTGAAGGGAAAATGGATTTCCTTGGTCGAGCGCGCAACGCAGTGCTTAGCTTGAAAGACGCATAACAGAAATACCCTACAGCTAATAGCTCACTACTAACGACTCACGATTAATCCATGCTCGAACATTGGGCTCTGATCGCAATCGCAGTTGCTCTGCTCGCTCTCGCGACGTGGATTGGTCGCTGGCTGCGCGAGCAGGAGTCGCTCAGCTTAGACCTTCGCACCGTCGAAGCGTACAACGCGCGAGTCCAAGCCTGGTGGTTTTTCGGCGGACTGCTGCTTGTTTCCTTCTTCTTCCCGAGAATCACAGTCGCCCTGTTCTGCGGAATTTCCTTCTGGGCACTGCGTGAGTTCGTCACCATCACGCCGACCAGCACCGGCGATCATCGAGCGTTATTCTGGGTGTTTTTCTTCTTTACACCGATGCAATTCATCCTGGTCGCTTACAACAACTATGGTTTGTACAGCGTGCTGATTCCCGTCTACGCGTTTCTGTTTATTGCCGCCCGAGTTGCCTTTAGCGGCGATTTCACAAGGTTCCTTGAGCGTGTCGCGAAAGTGCAAAGCGGGCTGATGCTCTGCGTCTATTGCCTCAGCTTCGCTCCGGCGCTGCTGTACCTCAAGTTCCCATCGGCTCCGGGCAGTGCACCGCAGGGCGAACGTGCCAACGCTGAGCTGCTGTTCTTCTTCATCACGATTGCACTGATCGCCGACCTCATGCAATTCCTGTGGAATCGCCTCTACGGCAAGCACGTCATTGCTGAGAAAGTTGATCCCATTCGTACCTGGGAAGGCCTCATCGGCGGAGCGATCACCACCTCGGCGATCAGCCTTGGACTGGCTTGGGCGGCTCCGTTCCCCAATTGGTACCATGCCCCGGCAATGGCTTTGGTGATCGCACTGATGGCTTCCGCCGGTACGATGACGATGAGCGCGATTAAACGCGATCGCGGCGAGTTAGCCTCGGGCACTTTTGTTGAAGGGCACGGAGGGGTACTCAATCGGATCGATGCCCTCTGCTTTGCTGCTCCGGTCTTTTATCACCTGACGCGTTACTTCTTTGCGGCACGCTAACGCCCCAGCCGCTAACGCCGCAGTGTCCCGCCAAGCGAAGCGTCTCTCGCTCGCAGATAGGGCGAAATCGCTTTGCTCGCTTGTCCCGGGGTTGGAGTCACAGGCCAATCTTGAGCGGCGCGCGGCACTTTGCTGGCCGCCAAATCGCTGTCAGAGTCTCTTGCTGAAGCCGGATCTTGCCCACGCATAACGGCTTGTTCTGCCGCAGCTAAGACGACATCACCCTGGGGAGCGATCTCGGGTTGGCCATTACGCACCCAATCGAGCCAAGAATTCTGCAAAGCCAACAGGTGTGGATAGGAATAATTCTCCTCGATCGCCCGCGGCCAGTTCTCATCAGTCAAACCATCTTCAATGAACCGCATGAAGGCTCGCTTCCCTTTCTGGGCAATCAAATACTTCGCCAGCGAGTGCCCTTGAGCATACAAAGGCAAAACGTCACGGGGATATTCCTTCATGGCGAACATGTCGTTGAAGGGAATGCCGCGCCGGGTCTTAAGGAACTCAATCAGCATGCGCTCCTGTTTGCCGATTTCGCTCTCGTGCTCGACAGTCGTGCAGGCACCCTCATCCGCCCAGCGGGGTAGGGGACGGCGAAAGTGGCTGGCGAAGATCGTGTGAGTTACTTCGTGCGGAACCACGGAATCGAGAACCCGTTCCGCCGACCCTTGGATATCCATACGCCAACCAAACACGCGTCCGCGATCGAACACAAAACTCGTCGCGCCGCCGGCCCCAAGATTCGGCGATACCTTTGCCTTGATTGGGCAAGGCTTCGGCCAATTCTCCAGCGGCTCGCCTAGCCACTCGATCGCAAGTTCCCGGCGACATCGCTCAGCAGTATCACCAATGGCTTTCGCCAATTGTCGCGTGGGGGCATCGACCGTGAAATTAGCAGTGCGGTAAGCGGCTGCATTGGCACGGCCAGAGAGAAAGAATGCAGCAATCGAAAATGCTGCTAATACCAGGCGCACTTTGCGTGCGCACTTTGCTTGAGCTTCCATGCTCAGTACCTCGTAGGGTCAAAGGACGGTCCATGTCCATAATCCGGTGCGAGCGAACTCTGCTTTCCAAGCGCTCGCCACGGGGATCGAAATCGTAGGCTGCAAAAGGTGGTCCAATCTTTGGACCACCGTGCATAACGCTTACGATCATTGCCAAACTAAGGTTCGCGGGAGAACCAAATTATTGGCAACTCCCCTGAGGACAACTCGCAGTTTTGCCCTCAAGGTTTGCAGAATTTACCAAGAGTGACCCGATTTCACCTAGAGCAGTTCCGCTAGCATTGAATCGTTAGCTCGCTGCACCAGCCTCAGCCACCGCGTGCGGCCTTGATCTGATCAAGCATTCGCCCTGGTGAGCCCATCGCGTTGTAGCCGCCATCGAGATGGAGAATTTCACCACTGATGCCACTCGACATTTCTGAGAGTAAGAAAGCACCGCTCTTGCCGGCTTCCTCGTGGGTGATGTTGCGGCCTAGGGGAGCCATCGCCTCGTAGAGCCCCAGCATTTCATCGACGCCGGCTCCACGGCCAGAAATCGTCTGCAACGGGCCAGCGCTCAAGGCATTCACGCGAATCCCGCGTGGTCCAAGATCGAATGCCAGGTACTTCACAATGGAGTCCAGTGCCGCCTTGCAAACCCCCATGACGTTATAGCCCGGCACGCACTTCTCACCGCCGTAGTAGGTGAGCGTGAGGATGCTGGCATTGTCGGCAAGTGCTTCTCTGGCGTGGTTTGCCAAAGCCATGAGGCTGTAGGCGCTGATTTCCATGGCCAGCTTGAAGCCTTCCCGACTGGTGGCGACCGTGTCTTTCTTCAAATCTTCAGGCGGAGCGAACGCGATTGAGTGCAGCAAGAAGTCGATCTGGCCAAATTCGCTCTTCGCCTTCTCAACGACGGCTGCAATTTGGGTGTCGTCTGTCACGTCCATGGGATGAACGAACTTCGCCTGGCTGTTCCCATCGGTCAGCTTCGTAATGCGGCCCAGATTCTTCTTCCGCTCGTCATCCGGCTTGTCCGGCATGTAGGAGAACCCACACTCGGCCCCCTCGTTCATGGCCCGCTCCGCGATCGCCCAGGCGATCGATTGCTTATTGAAGACTCCGGTAATCAGGCCCTTTTTGCCATCAAACATACCCATGAATCGCTCCATCTCATCCGCTGTGAACTGATTGCGAGGTCGAGAACTCTCGCAGGATCAAAGCAAGATAGCAACTGTCCTACCGCCTGAGAACAGTCCATTTTCGTGCGGATCGACTCAAAACATAGCTATTTCACGCGATTTCTGATCCAGTCCAGCCATATAGTGAATCTTATTGATATCACTCGAATTGACCTAAGGCAGCCCTTATCGTATACTTTTGAGTACATTTGGAACGAAATAACGATTCGATTTCGCACAAACAACTCACTATTGCACCTAATGCGTTATGAAAAAGAGTCAAGAAGACACGCAACTGATTCACTTCTTGCTCGATAAAGCGAGCAAATCGAATCAGATTGACGAATTCCTCGCCCAGGCGATCTCGGAAGCTCGTACCGCCTTGCCTGCAGACGCTTTGGCGGTCGTGCGCGCTAATCCCCCTCAATGGCAGATCCTGGCGGCCAATGGAATCCCCGAGCATGAGATCCCCACCGATGTCGCTGCCGACGCGATCGACCAGGACGCAGTTGCCACTTGGAATGAATGGCAAGCGGCGCCATTAGGAAACAGCTATGCGCTGGTTGCCCGTAAGGTGCCTTCGGCTGAAGTGCTTAGCAGTTTTGCCGAAGCCCTCGCCGCCAGCATGTTGTCAGTGCGTCAAACGCAAACGCGCGAGCGACGCATTCGCCGGCTGGAACGCATTCTCGAAGTCACCCATAACTGGGGCCAAACCAACAGCATGGAGTCACTGCTCCATGCGATGGCTGAGGCGGCCACCGATCTGTTAGACGCGGACCGTGCAAGTATCTTCCTCTGGGACCGTGCAAACAAACAGCTTGTCGGGCGTCCTGCACTTGGCGTTGAAGACGGCGAGCTACGCATACCCGACGATGCGGGCATCGTCGGTCAGGTAATTCACTCGGGCGAAAGCCGTCGCGTTGGGGGTGGGCTTGGCGATGAGGACATTGATCGTAATGTCGATGAGCAGACCGGCTACAAAACAAGCACGCTGTTGTGTGTGCCGTTGACTTCGCCCGAGGGCAAACTGCTGGGTGCGTTCGAAGTCCTCAACAAGCATAACGGTCACTTTTCGAGCGAGGACGAACACGGACTCACCGAACTTGCCGCTCACGCCGCGGTCGCTTTGGAGAACACGCAACAGCTAGAAGAGTTGCTGACCAAACATCAGCAGCTCGTTGATCAGGCTGCCGAAGGCGTGCAGCTTATTGGCGATAGCCCGGCGATTGAAGCGGTTCGCTCCACGGCGAAGCGGATTGCCGATACCGATTTGGCGATCCTCATCTTGGGTGAGAACGGTACGGGGAAGGAAGTCGTCGCTCAGTCGATCCACTACTTGAGCAGTCGGCGCGAGCAACCTTTCATCGCCGTCAACTGTGCCGCTTTGACTGAAACCCTATTGGAGAGCGAACTTTTTGGTCACGAAAAAGGGGCGTTCACCGATGCCCACGAAGCGCGGGCCGGTAAGTTCGAGCTCGCCAGTGGCGGCACGCTGTTCCTTGATGAAATCGGCGACATGAGCCTTTCCGGCCAGGCGAAACTCCTGCGCGTGCTAGAAGAGAAAACGGTCGTACGCGTCGGCGGCTCCACGCCGATTCATACTGAAGTGCGCATCCTCGCCGCCACGAATCAAGATCTGGCCGTGATGGTAAGGGAAAAGAAGTTCCGCGAAGACCTGTTCTTCCGCTTGAATGTGGTCAGCCTCGAACTCCCCCCGCTGCGCAACCGCGGCGACGATGTGATGCTGCTGGCCGAACATTTCCTCCGCAACTTCTGCCGCACAATGGGTCGCCCGGCGCCGAAGTTCTCCGCCCCTGCCGCCAAACGCTTGCTCGCCCACCGCTGGCCCGGCAACGTGCGTGAATTGCGTAACCTGATGGAACGAATCGCATACCTCTCCACCGGCGAAACCGTGGAAGTCGACGATCTGGCGTTCATCGAAGCTGTCTCCGGCGAACTCACCGACACGGTCGACATGAACGCTACACTGAGCGACGCCACCCGCCAGTTCCAACAGCAATACATCCGCCACACGATCGACCTCACCAAAGGCAATATGAGCAAAGCCGCCAAACGCCTGGGGCTGCATCGCTCGAATCTTTATCGCAAAATGCGGCAGCTTGATATGGGCGGGGATGAGGAGGAGTAGTGGCAGGCTAGTTTCACGTTGGCGGTATGCCATTTTCAGCACTGGGTTGCGACTCGCTCCTGCAGCGGCGGTAAGTCTCACCGCTCATGGTAACTGCGTGAATCCCAATCTACTGTGAGAGCAATTTCGAAGCTAATTCAGAGTCCTCAGAAAGTACCTCGGCGTTTCACGCTTGGGCAGGTTAGCAACTCGCAGTCTCCACACGAGGTGGTTCACTCCTCATCGCTCAACTTTCACTAGCAAATTGTTGAATTAGTGTACATCTCCAGCAGTGTATAGGCCCAAACTAGAGCTGCTTAGGGAGGTGAATTCAATGCAGACTAACAATCAGGGGCGTGCGGCTTAGACGGTGCTCTACTGATAGCCAATGGGCGGCGATTTTTGAAATCGATGCTTACACTTGGCGTACAAGAATATGCAATCACCTCCCCTGATATTTCTGCTTCAGCCGGTAGCGTCGGCGCATGGTTATGGAAGCGATTGACGCTGTTGCTATAGACAGGGTTGAAGTTTCCGGGATCTCAACGAGATGTAACTCGAAAAAATCAAATCCCCCGAAATTTCCGCTATTAGCTCGGGCTCCTCCAAATCCAAGACGCAAGTGCACTCTCCCCGTAGAAAGCTCCTCAAGAGTGAGATCAGGAAGATCAACCGAATAAATATTGTATTCGAGCTGCCCACCACCGTGAGCATCAAGCTGACGATTGAGCTGGTCGCTATAGTCGTGATCATTAATGTAGAAGAAACTAATTTGATGGCCTGGAGCCGAAGAATCATGTTCCCAAAGTCCCATGCGGATGCTTGCTGATCGGTAGTTTCCGTCGAAGTCGAGATACCACCAGCCGCTTGCTCGCTGGTTACTAAGAGATTGATTACTTAGGTCATTTCCAAGGGGCGTATTTATCTTCCTAGGCTCTATGCCCTGCGAGGCGGAGAACTCTGCCTTAGTTAAAATGTCCCCATCTTCGAACTCCTGGATACCGATTCGAACGATGGTAGCTGCATGGCAGATTGTGCTGAGCGAGATTAGCACGGCAAATGGAACAGTTGTCTTCGACAGTGTATTCATAAAGCGACTCACCGGAAAGCGACCATTATATGTACATGCCTTGAACAAAACGTAGTAAGAGATGATCCGCAAGCCAAGATCAGTCTGTATCGCGGCTGTAAGAACTGTGTCTATATGCCGATTTCTCGATTGGTTTTCAGTCCGCAGTGTACGAAGAGCGATATCGCAATTCACTATGTTCATGCAGTGCACTAGTACGTTCCACTTAGTCGCACGAAACCTGAGATTGAACTGCGATGCGCGTATCGGTGGGACTCACCGAGCTTGGAATCTGCTGGTTGCCAAACTTCGTTCAGCTTCATCGACCTGTATCGGTAAGCGACGGTGCCGAAAACTGGCCCGCTGGTAGATCGTTCGGCAAATTCTCACGCTTCAGATTCCAACGGCACAGTATCCTTTCAATCGGCTTTAGCTTCTCACACGCTTTTGGCCACGAACTCGGTTAAAATAGAGGGCTCTACGCTCTTTCTCAACTCAGTGAATACCGCTTCCTGCGGATCGACTTACGTCAATGCGTTCCCCTAAGCGAAACGCGCTTTCGAGAGCAAAAGTCTCATCCACTTTTTCCTCGCACAGTATTTAAACGATTTAGCAGATAGCATTTGCGTTCAGCCAGGGCTTGTTGCCTCTCGGACTTTTGCTCGCTCCCGTCGTAGTTTCGTGCAAAAGTGCAAAAGGTTGCGAACGACGTAAGTGGGGGGAGCTCCTGCATGCTATGCCGGAACTGCCGCAAGAAAACTCGAAGAATTTCTGAGTCCCCCTGTCACCTCTCGTGACCGTTTCTTGATTGAAGCAATAGAACGGCAAGGTTTTGCCGCGTTCTTCCGCACACTAGGGCTTCAAAACAGGGGAAACGTATCATGAGGATCAAGAAACGAGTCAGTTCGTTCGTGGCCGGTTACGGCACGCTGGCGATGTTAGCCGGCACGGTTTTGGCCACGCCGCCGACCTATTCGGTCGATTTTCAGGGACCCACGGCCGTGCCGCCGGGGGGATCGGGGCCGTATTCAGCGGCTGACATTTTGACGCCGGGGGCTGGGCCAGCACCCGGGTTGGCGATTCCAGCCGGTTTTCCGGGAGCTTTCGGTACGCTGGCGATCGGTGGCTTTGGTGTCAATTCACAAGATGAAGTGCGTGAACTCGACGCACTTTCCTACGGCCTGGATGGCATGTTCTTTCCTGAGAACCTGATCGCGCGTCCGTTGGCTCCAGAACGCGATCGTTTCCGCCACTCGTGGACGTTCTCAGTTGATGAATTTGCCGTGGGCAACGGGTTGGGCAGCGGCCCCTCCGTTTCAACGGAAGGTGCTTTCGGCTCGCTTGAGGCTTCCGCGGATGTTTTCCGTTCCAATACTCTTCCGGGCGGCTTCGGGCCGTATGCACCTGGGACCAACTTGGGAGTTTTCGACGGTAATGGTATGGCACCGTTCGCAGGTCCAACGCTCAACTTGGTTGAGAAGAATCCTCCAACGGTTGGTGTCCTACCAGACGAAGGCGACAATCTTGACGCCTGGGACATGGACACGCCCGTTTCTCAAAACGAGTTTCCTGGCAACGTCTACTTCTCGCTCGATTCGTTCTACCCTGAGCCCTTCGAGCCAGGTCCACCCGTCAATACGGGCACCGCAATCGCCAACGGTTTCGTTGGAGGTGATGTGCTGGTCAGTGACCTGAGCGGTGCACCTCCCAGCCTGTTTGCTGATTCCCGTTTTCTCGGACTCAACGGAGGAATGCCGGGCCAGGGCCAAAATGATCTCGACGTTGACGATCTCGACGCGCTCGTCCTTTGGAACAATGACAACCCTGAATACGATCCCGTCACTGGCCCCTACAGTTGGCTCGACCCAAGCGGCGAAGGGGAGGGTACGGATATGCTGCTGTTCTCGCTGCGTCGCGACTCAGCACTACTGACCACGCCGACGCTCGACGCACTCGGTTCTGGTCTGGAGATCACCGAAGGTGATATCCTGGTCCCCGTGCTTGTGGGTCCCGGCACTTGGGCACCCGGTATCTTCATCAACGCTGAGGCGCTCGGCATCGATACCGTTCGCTCCGGTGGCGGCACGTCTTGGGGAGTGCCGAATCCTCGTTATGAAGGCGAAGATATCTGGGATGACGAACTCGACGCGCTCGACGTGACAATGGTTGAGGCGGCAACCCCCGATGCCAACTTCGACAATGACCTTGATGTCGACGGCACCGACTTCCTCACCTGGCAGGAAAATTACCCGACGATGTTCGGGGCCACCAACGGCACCGGCGATGCTGACGGCGACGGTGATGTCGATCTGGCAGATCTTGGAATCTGGCAATCCCAGTACGGCATCCTCCCAGCCCCCGCCGTCGCTGTGGCCTCAGCCGTCCCCGAGCCGACAAGCGTGCTCCTCCTGTTTGGTGGAATCACCGCCCTGGCCGTCAGCCGCCGCGGCCGCTGTTAGACCTCAACCATCCTTGATCCCCTTCACAAGGATAGCCTCGTACGCCTCGTGCGTACGAGGTTTTTTCCATTAGTGGCGGAGCGTGGTGCGATGCGATAAGTTGGAAGACGCTGTCATGCTCTCAAGGAGGACTAATGGTGCTTTGTATTTCTCAACCGCGCCGGCTCGTGTTCGGTGCGATTGTCCTCGCACTCCTGTCTCAGTTCGCCTTTGCTCAGGAAGCAACCTTGAGCACTCCCGACGCAGATGTCTTAACCGAATCGGAATGGAGCGAGGTCGACGAGTCCGTCAACCGTGCGCTGAAGTGGTTAGCGTCTGAACGAAACGACGACGGTTCCTTTCCAACGCGAGTACAAGGCCAGCCCGCAGTGACAAGCTTGTGTGTGATGGCCTTTCTCTCCTCGGGTCATTCACTGAACGATGGAGAGTACTCCAGTGAACTTTCTGAGGCCGTCAACTTCACTCTGGATTGCCAGCAGGCGAACGGGTTGATCTCTCTCCCGAAGACCCAACCAAGAACCGTTCGTCATAACGGTTCGCATACCGCCTACTACAATCACGGCATCTCGGGATTGATGCTTGGTGAGGCTTACGGCAGCACGTCCGGTAGGCAATCGGAGAGAATTCGCAACGCGATCCCTCAAGCGATCCAGCTCCTCCAGAAAACACAGCGTGACAAACGTCGCAAAGAAGATCACGGCGGCTGGCAATACTATACGAATCATTTGGATGTCGACTCGGACGTCTCGTCGACGACGTGGCAGCTCATGTTTTTGAGATCGGCAAAGAATGCAGGGTTCGAAATGCCAGACGATCTGGTTCTCGAAGCAACAAACTACATTGAGCGCTGTTACGACAAACGACAACGCGTGTTTACGTATGGGACCTTCGGTCGAGAACGCTACGTGACCGTTGGATCCGTGGGGGGCGGAATTATCTCACTTGCCATGAGTGGCAAGCACGAGTCGCCGATGGCTCTCGCTTCGGGGAAGTGGCTGATGAATCGGCGATTCGAAAATTATAACGCCTTCATCAGCCCAGGCGGTTTCTACCACTACGGAGTGTACTACAGCAGCCATGCAAGTTATCAGCTCGGCGGAGAGTATTGGCAGAATATCTATCCGCGAATCGTCCGTGTGCTACTCACCAACCAAAGTGCTGACGGATCGTGGCCTCCGGAAACCGGGCTCGCCTCTGGTTATGGCAGTTGCTACTCGACGGCTCTTTCGGTCTTGGCTCTGACTCCACCCTACCAATTACTGCCCATCTATCAGCGATAGGCAGATCGCCCTTAGCTGACACAGCGACTTCTTGCGAAGTAAACTCTGCTTCACTCGCAATAGACGGCTGGTATAATGAGGTAGCCTGCAATAACTCTATCTCGGAGTTGAAAAAATGATGCGAAAACTGATCTTCCCAATGGCATGCGTTTGCTTTTTTTTCTTGATGCCATCCGAACCAGCTCAAGCCGGTCGCTGGAGTCCAGGTAACCCGGGCATCTACGGCAACATCCATGGCATGACTTACCGTTCGATGCGGTACGAGCGGGAGCAAGGTACACGGAAGTCGTACGTCCGACGAAGCAACACAGCTCGCTTCCGGTTCTTTCGGCGGTAGTTTCGCCTGAGTCTCGATACGCTCTTAACATCAGGAAGATGATTATGCCTGACACATCGGCCCGTTCTGTACTACGAGCGACGCTAGTTCTAACGATGATGTTCTTATTCGTGTGTTTGCTTGTTTCTCGGTCCGATGCCGAGGAGTCGCCAAACGAAGCTGCGGAGGGCAGCGAGGACGTTCAAGCAGCGAGCCGAGAGCCCATGGATAACGGGCGTCTCGGCAAGCTGCTGGAAGCGCATTTCAAGGACTCAAAGATTGAAGGACAGCCCGGCTTGTGGCGGATCGATCTTTCGAAACTAGAGAAACAGCCGCCTGCCAAAGAGGAAAAGCAGCAAGGGCCTGCTCCTGAGGATGA
The DNA here is from genome assembly GCA_040218535.1 of Lacipirellulaceae bacterium. Taxonomy (NCBI): domain Bacteria; kingdom Pseudomonadati; phylum Planctomycetota; class Planctomycetia; order Pirellulales; family Lacipirellulaceae; species Lacipirellulaceae bacterium. Next base: position 1,787,434 of record JAVJRG010000005.1, read on the forward strand.
GGAGACGGATTCCCCAGAAGCTGAGTCCCCAGAGACGCAATCCCCGGAAGCAGAGTCTCCAGAGCAGGTGGCTCCTGGGGCGGACAACCACCTTCCGCCGGTTGTCCTCGTCATGACCGACCAACGGGCTGATCGGATGCGTATCATGATGCCGATCCGTAACTTCGACCCACAAACTGTCGAAGATCTTCAGCTAGCGCTCATTGCGCTGCACGCAAACTACGATCGTGCTCTGGATGCGCGCTATGCCATCCAAGATGGTGTACTCTGGTCCGTGTTCATTCACCCGCTTGGTTCACTCACGCCGAAGGACTTGACCAACGCCCTAAATCAGGTCCAAGCTTTGCGGGAAAATACCGGCACTACTTATAGCAGTAGCGAGCTAATCTTCGGCCCAGGTCAGGAGGCTCCTGAGGATGAAGACATTCAGGACAGGCTGACATAATTCGAGGAGCTAACTCTTTTGAAACTATGCCCGACGCAGCGCTGCTTCGACTCTTCGTAGCGCTTCTTCCACATGGCAAGCTCCCTCGGCAACGACAACTTCGGCATCGTCACCGATCATTTTCTCGAGCCGTTTCTGGGCACTTAAGACAGCCGTGTGACTGCGACGGTTGTAGTAGCTGCTAATCTCAGAGAGCCCTGCTCGCGTAAAGCGACGACTGAGGCAAAGGCAGAGCATTCGTGGGTCGGTAATGTGCCGCGCTTTGCTGGCGGACTTTAGGGTTTTCGACTCGGTTCCAAACACCTCGCAAACCGCTTTCTCCACGTCAATCATGTTGACCTGCGGCGTGTTCTGTTGGCAGAACTCGCTGAGAACCATGTCAGCGTTGATCGGCGTGATCGGACGGCGTTCCGCCATACTGGTGACGACCAGACGGTTGAGAGCACCGGATAGCAGCCGAGCACTGCCGATCACTTGTTTGGCAATCATCTCAATGACCGGCTCGCTAAGCTTGGTCTTTGTCCTCGCAGCCATCACGCGGACGATCCCGATACGCGTCTCGTAGTCCGGCGGAGCGAGCGGTGCCGACATGCCTCCAGCAACACGAGACGACAGCCCAGGGTCGATCGACTGTAGCTCATTCGGCGATGCTTTGCTGGTGAGAATGACTTGGCCGCCACGCGTATTGATGGCGTCGATCGTGTAGAGGAACTCTTCGATCGTCGCTCGCTTGGTGCCCAGGAAATGAACATCGTCAACCAACAAGACGTCGACACCGCGAAACTTCTGCCGGAAGGAAGTGGTCGTCTTGGTGCGAAGCGCTTCCATAAACTCGGCGGTGAACTCTTCGCAAGTGAGCCTCAGCACCTGAGGTCGCGCCGGATTCCTTCGCAGTCCGGCAGCAGCAGCATCCAATAGATGGGTCTTGCCCGTTCCTAGAGGACCGTAAATCAACAGCGGACTGAAACGCCCTGGCGATTCGATCACCGCTTTGATCGTTTCCAAAGCGAGCTTGTTCGACTTGCCAGGAACAAAATTCTCCAGGTCGCGACGCACGCGTACGCCTTTGGTGGTGCGACGAACAGGCGCGGTCGCCGCCTCGGATGCAGAGGCTTTGCTCTCCGATGACTCGGATGACAAGCCAGGAAGCAACGGCTGAGTCGTTGCTACCTCGGAGGCCTCGTCGACTTGGTAGTCAACGGTGAATTCTTGCCCCAGCACCGCGGAACTTACGGATTTCACTTCCTTACCAAGTTTGCGACGCAGCCAATCGAGCTCGGCTTGCGAAGGGCAAACGACCTGGAGGCAATCCTCTCGCAGGGAGAAGGCGACATGCTGGCCGATCCACAACTGGTAGCGGTCTGCTCCCAGTCGGTCGTGCAATGCCTGCCTGATTTTGGACTCCATGCCCGTCGCTTCCATGATCTCATCCTGAAATATCGCTTCTCATCGTCGACGTACCGCTTACGTGATCGCGCAGCAGACCTCAGAAGGCTACTTCGATGCGAACGTTTTCAGCGTGCAAGTCGTTGAGAAAAGCAGATCGGTTGCCGCAATCGATGCGTCAGCCGTAGATACCCGTTGTTGTCACCTGAGGCGTTGATTTTAGCGTGCTAGCACTTTGCAAAAAGGGCTTGACGACGGGCAAGCTAACATTCGCATCTTCATCATTCCTAAACACGCGAAAAGATGCGTAATGTCAGGTTGAAGTTTGGAAAAATTTTTTTGCACACCGCGATTCGGTAAGTGGAAAAAACGTCGCTGAATTTTTATGCGTTAAGAATTCAAATTCGTGATCAACCAAACGTGAAAATCAAAACGACTTGTTTGACTCAAGAAACGGTTTTACCCAATAGTGAACGAACTACTGAACGCAAGTATCAAACGATTGCATTTGTGTGCGGTTGGAAGCGAATTACGACTTTCCGTGTAAACACGCGTACACATGACGCCGTTGCCACGATTGAAATCCGAGACTTCGATAAACATTCAGGGCAGGTTCATTGGTTGCATCCACTGCTAACACGAGTCGTGAGACCTTAGCCTTAGCTGCTTCCTCGATCGCGTGCCCCACGATCAAACGCGAGAGGCCTTTGCCGCGATAATCGGGGGCGATTCCCATATAGACAAGCTCCCAATTCGCCTCTTCTCCGCTTCCGTGACTCGCCAAAATCAACACACCTGCGTCCTGGCCCTCGCGACTCAGCAGATACCAATGCTCGGGCATCATCATCCCTTGCTTCTTGTACCCTTCGATGACCTCACTTAAGTCACGGACGCCATTGAGAGCAGGGCAGTCTTGCGTATCTTGATAAGTCTTTTCAAGAATTCCCTCGAGCCGCTCTGGGTATCTGTCCGCGTTGGGCAAAAACACTACGTCAGCGAGAGCATCGTCTGCAGCTTTATCCTCCCGCTCAGCGGGAGCTGCGGGGTCGAGCCACAAGTATTCGAGCGTTGCGAGACGCTCGAAATCTTTTTCTTTGAGCAGCGACTCGTCGACGCTCTCCCCCTCTGCTAACAGCATTTGCACGAGTTGCAGTTTCTCGCTGCGGGCGTGCTCCTTTGCCTTATCGAGAAGCTCAGCAGCTTGGGGGTGAGCAAAACTCGGCGGCCAGAGCACTCCCGTTCTCCCTGGTAGCTCTTGCAACCAAACGGCTGCTGGAGACGAGCCCTTTGCATCAAGGTAATAGAGCCCACGAAACGCATTCTCACCGAGTGCTTGCTCTTGCTTCAATGCACTAACTAACACGGATTGCAGCGAAGGAGGGAGCCCTTCGTTGAGTGTCAGTAAAGCGTCGCGACGTTGTTCTGGCGGGCAACGCTCAGGCCGTGGCTGGTGGAGATTTGCCATGCAGATCAGCTTAGCTGATTCCCAGTCCCCAACAACAGAGACGCGGCACCAGAGAGACTTCACCACAGGTTGCGGCGGGTGTCGAGACTGTCAATCTGCTCTTTTGGCACGCGACTGCGCGGGAAAAAGGCTTTCCAGCCTTCCTCTTTCCGTTTCGCTTTCTCCTGAGGAGAGAGATTCTCTGCCGCATACTGCTTCGCCTCAGCCGCTTGGCGCTCTGCCGCGGCTTTGGCTTCCGCTGCCCGAATGGCAGCTTCGTCCACCTTTGGCAACGGTGGAAGTGCCCTCACGAGCGGGTGAGCCGTATCCGGACGCTGGAGTGTCAGCTCGACATCGAAACTCTGATGCGGCGAGCTTTCCCAAAGCACCGGGGCAGGGCGGGTGCGTAGTTCGCTAATGACATCGTTGCCACGCCTTAGTTGATAGAGCTGCTGGCCAGCGATCGGCGTTGGCTGACGTTGCAGTCCGTAGCGTTGCGTGACGAGGTTCACCAGTTGTGTTGTATCCCCCGTCGATCCGCGGAATGTCAGCCGATGAACATGTCCATTCGCCCCAAACAAGTAAGTCAGAGACCCAGCAACGTCATGAAGTTGTGTCCCTGTGACCAAAGGAACGCGAACGCCGAAGAGATTTAGCTCCGAGGTGGTCGTCGACTTCCGCGCCCACCGTTGGTAAACCCACTCTTTGGTGATATCCATCCGGAGGACTTCTTCGACGGCTAGAGCCGGGATGCCTTCCAACGGTGTTTCCGTCGGGTAAAGTAGAGCCCCAGGACCTTGAGGAGAGCTCGCCAACTGCCGGCGGCGTGCCTCCTCGGGAAGTTCTCCTGGCAGAGCTGGCAACTCAGCGGCACCGACGCTGGCGGGCTTGCTTTCGCCACCCCAAGGTTTGGGAATCCCATCAGTCCCTTGTGTAGCAACATAGGGCACGGCTACCGAGGCAGCCAACAGAGCGGGCATGGCTAGAGTGCGAGTAATCATCGGAGTCGTCAGGAATCGGGTTCAGGGTCGGGAGGATGGAGAGAGTTCCCCCCTTCTCAAACCATCGACCCACGAAACCGAGTGACTTCGCGATGTGATTTTTGGTCGCTTGCCCTTATGTGATACGTAAGATGGGATTGTTGCGTAGCGCTGTTTCAGCCACTTCAATCGGAATTCACTCCGCCAATACGATCCGCAAAGCCCGACCAGCCGTGGACGACTTGAACGACCTTGACGATTACGCCTGGCTGATTGGGGACGAGGCCAAGAAGTACCTGCGCGAGCTGGCCCAAGACACCCGCCCGACTCTAGAACGTCTTACCAGCCTGCGGAAAAAGTTGTCATCTGCACGGGCGCGATTGGTTGTGCAGCAGAGCGAACTTCGCCGTAAGGCAGTCGCAAAGTTTGGCGAGCTTGCAGACCAACTATTTTTCACGCCGACGCAACTTCAACAGGCGACGGATCACTGGATCGCACGCTACAAAGCTGCGCGTTTTGGCAGTGACGACGTCGTCGATTTCTGCTGTGGTATCGGCGGCGATCTGTTGTCCCTGGCTGAGCGAGGATCGGCTACCGGCTGGGAACATGACCCACGGATCGCATTAATTGCCGAGACCAACCTGGCTTGCGTCCGAGCGAAGCACGCCTCGTGCGTGAAGGTCGCCGACGTTGCAGAAGCGCGTGTCGAGCCAGGACAAAGCTGGCACGCTGATCCCGACCGACGCATCGGCAACCGACGGTCCATTCAGATCGAGCTGCACTCACCCAGCAAGGAAACGATTCAAAAGTGGCTGCAATCCGCGTCTGAAGGGGCGGTGAAACTTGCCCCAGCGTCGACGCCACCCTCCCAGTGGCAGAAGAGCAGCGAGCAGGAATGGATCTCCCGTGGGCGTGAGTGCAAACAGTTGATGCTTTGGTTTGGCTCCTTGAGTAACAACCACGGCAAGCGGAGAGCAACAAGTTTGCATCTGAACGAGGAAGACGAGCCAACATCCATTAGCTATTTAGGAGAGCACGCAGACGCGATCTCAATTGCAGAAATGCCAGGCAAGTACGTTTATGACCCCGACCCCGCATTGATCGCGGCGAAGCTTACCGGGTCGCTCGCCAACGAGCACGGTCTTTCGTCGCTCGGCCCAGGGGCAATCTATCTGACCAGCGACAAGCTTACCGCTGCGCCTCTGCTCTCGGCCTTTGAGGTGCTCGACACCTTGCCCCTTCGTGCGAAGCAAGTGTCCGAATATCTTCGTACCCGTAATGTGGGTCGCGTCGAGATCAAAGTCCGCGGGGTCGATATTCGACCGGAGCAATTTCGCAAGAAGCTCGCACTACGAGGGGACGAGGAGTGTTCGCTAATCCTCACGCGAATTGGTCGGCGAGAAGTCGCAATCGTAGCAACAAGAGTATAAGCTACCGCCCCTAGCCCGCGAGCTACGTCTCGCAAGGTGCACTTGCACAGATTCTCCGCGCGAGGCGTAGCTCGCGGGCTAGGGAGGGGTAACTTCGTGAGCTGATCTTCATTACAATAGCGAACATGAAACTCGCCTTCAGTTCCAACGCTTACATGAACTTCTCGATTGAGGAGACGATCCGTCGTATCTCCGCGATCGGTTATCGCGGGATCGAGTTACTCGCCGATGTGCCGCATGCGTGGCCGGCAGGTTTGCTTCCAGAGCGTAAGGAATCGATTCGGCGCGCCCTGGACGACGCGGGCCTGACGATTTCCAACATTAACGCGTTCATGATGAACGCGGTAGCTGACCCGCGACAGCCCTATTGGCACCCAGGCTGGACCGACCCTGATCCCCATTATCGGGCGATTCGCCGCGAGCACACTAAGCGTTCCCTGCACCTCGCAGCAGAACTAGGTGCACCGCACATCACGACTGAGCCCGGTGGAGAGTTGCAACCAGGACAGACCCGCCAGCAGGGCTACGATCTGTTCTACGAGGAGTTAATGCCGTGCCTCGAAGTCGCTGAAGAAACCGAGATTGGCTTGCTGATTGAGCCGGAGCCTGATTTGTTGATCGAACGGTTCGATGAGTACTTGGAGTTTGTGGATCGACTTGATTCCCCACGTGTTGGACTCAACTTCGACATTGGTCATGCCTTTTGTGTGAATGAAGATCCGCAGGACTGGGTCGCCAAGATGGCGGACCACACCGTCCACTATCACCTGGAAGACATCGCCGAGACGCGGGTACATGCTCACTTGATTCCCGGGCGGGGTGCTATCGACTTCGCCGCGACCTTGGCTGAGATTCAAGCCACCGATTACGAGGGGTGGCTCACGGTAGAACTTTACCCGTACGTTGATTCGCCCGACGAAGCCGCTGCTGAAGCGCGCGAGTTCTTACAGCAGGAGCTTGCAAAAATCGGTCCGGCGGAAGTTGCAGGCGAATGAGCAGGCGAGATTCCTCAGAAGCGCCCGACAATCAGGGGCTAAGCAAAGTGGCGGCTTGGCGACAGTTACTACGACTCGCCAATGTCTTTACCGCACTGTCCAACGTACTTGCGGGAGCCTTGATTGCTCAAGAAACCTGGCAACCGACCACTCCGCTCGCGTTGCTCTTGGCAAGTTCGGCATTGTTGTATTGTGCCGGGATGGTTCTCAACGACGTTTTCGACGCGGAACTCGACGCGAAAGAACGACCGGAACGCCCAATTCCTTCGGGGCGAATCAGCCGAGAAGAAGCCGCTTTGGTCGGTTGGTCATTACTCGCAACAGGTGTCGGCGCCGCAGCCTGGGCCAGTTATCTACTGGCCAGTATCGCGCCGATCATCCTCGGCGCGAGTCTTGCCGTGACGATCGTCATGTACGATGGCGGCCTGAAAAGTATGTGGGCAGGCCCCTTGGCAATGGGTTGGTGCCGTACGCTGAATGTCCTGTTGGGAGCGAGCCTCGCAGGAACTGCCGTCGACGGTCCGGCTTGGTTGTACGCGGGAGTCGTCGGGCTCTACACGATCGGGCTCACCTATCTAGCCAGGGATGAAGCAACGACGAGCAGCGCTGGTGGGATTCGCACCGCAGGCCTCTTGCTGCTGGCAGCCTTTGGTCTGTTCTTCGCGTTTTCTTTCTCTGTCACACTCGCTGTCCCAGACCTTGTCTGGTTCGTGGCTTGGGGATCGGCGATCGAACTTGCCGGATTAGCCTTCTTCACGGCTGCACGGCAGCCTTCTCCGAAAAGAGTGCAACTTGGTGTGAAAAGGCTTATCCTATTGTTCATCGTGATCGACGCAGTGGCGTGCCTCGCCGTGGGAGGGTGGAAACCGGCAGGGCTAGTGCTGAGCTTGCTCGTGCCAACGCTCCAGCTATCGAGAAAAACGGCTATGACCTAGAGACTCTATAAGCTGAAAGCTGACGGCTGACAGCTAAGAGCTTTTAAGATGCGACTTGGCTACAACACCAATGGACTTGTTCATCACAGCCTACCTGCTGCGATCGAATTGCTTGCTTCGTTAGGGTACGAGAGTGTCGCGATTACTCTGGATCATGCCTGCCTCAATCCTTTCTCGCCCGATCATGAACGCGAGCTTGAGGAAGCTGCCGCGCTGCTGAAGCAGCACGGCCTGAGGAGCGTGATTGAGACCGGGGCTCGGTATTTGTTGGACCCGCGTGAGAAACATCAACCGACTTTGGTTTCTCCCCGCTCAGCAGGACGACCGCGGCGGATTGAGTTTTTGCGTCACGCTATCGATACGGCTGCCGCTTTGGGAAGCGACTGCGTTTCGCTCTGGTCAGGCGTACTGCCTTCTGAGGATTCTCGCGAAATTGGGATGGAGCGGCTCGTCAAATCGCTGAGTGCTGTGCTGGACTACGCAGAACGACGCGACGTGATTCTAGGCTTCGAGCCCGAGCCGGGGATGCTAATCGACACGATGGATTCCTTTTCGGAGCTTCTTGAGGCGATGTTTCTCAAGAAAAGCGACTCCGACCACTTACAACTAACCCTCGATCTTGGTCATCTGCACTGCTTAGGCGAGGGGCCCATTGAACAAGTGATCAAACGGTGGAGTGAACGGCTGGTAAACATCCACATTGAAGATATGCGAGCCGGAGTGCATGAACACTTGATGTTTGGCGAAGGCGAGATCGACTTCCCTCCGATTCTTTCCGCTTTGCAGGATGTTAACTACCAGGGTGGCTTACATGTCGAACTAAGTCGCCACAGCCATATTGGGCCAGGAGTTGCTGCGCGTTCAATAAAGTTTTTGAAATCACTGGCAGGGTAAAACACATTTAATTTGAACAGGAGGGAATAGAGGAAACGGAGAAGAGCTTTACCTGAACTCCTCCGTTTCCTCTGTTCCCTCCTGTTCACTACAAGGAATCTTCCGTGTCAGAGTACGTCGTTCTGCTTTCAGTTCCAGGCTTGCGGGGGAAAGACCTCGCCCACATGCCGCTCCTCCGCAATCTTGTCCAAGAAGGTGATCAAGCAGAGCTCGTGGCCAGCTTCCCAGCAGTGACGTGCCCGGTTCAAGCGAACATGACAACCGGAGCGCCACCCTCAGAGCACGGCGTGGTCTCCAATGGTTTCTACTGGCGTGACAAGCAAGAAGTGGAAATGTGGACCGCCGGGAACGAGTGCATCGAGAGAATGCAACTTTGGGACATCCTCCACGAGAACAATCAGAAACTCACCTCCGCTGTTTGGTTCCCGCTGCATAGCAAGTACTGCGGAGCCGATTACGTCTGCACGCCCGCCCCAATTCACAATCCTGACGGGAGCGAGTCACTCTGGTGCTATACCAAACCCGAATCGATTTACGGAGAGCTCCGCGACGAACTTGGGCACTTCCCGTTACAGCACTTTTGGGGACCGGCCGCTAACATCAAGTCTTCCGCATGGATCGTTTCTTCAGCAATTACTTGCGCTGAGCAGTATCGCCCAAATCTCTTCTACATCTATTTACCGCACCTTGACTATGCCGCGCAAAAACATGGCCCCAACAGCGAGGAAGCGATCGCTGCCTTGAGTGAACTCGACCAAGAATTGGGGCGGCTCGTCGATGGCTTCACCTCAGCTTACGAAGACAACCAACCTTTATGGCTTGTCGCCAGCGAGTACGTGATTACTCCGGTTGAAAACGTTTGCTACCCCAACCGTGCTCTGCGTGAGGCGGGGCTGCTTCGGGTTCGAGATTCTGAACAGGGCGGGGTCATCGACTACGAAAACAGCACGGCTTGGGCACTATGCGATCATCAGATGTCGCACATTTTCCTGAGTGATGAGGCTGATCGCGAGAAAGTAGCTGGCCTGTTGCGACAACTGCCAGGGATCGCCGACGTCTTCGCGCCGGACGAACGACCTGAGTTTGACTTGAGTCACCCTCGAAGTGGCAACCTCATCGCCGTGAGTCACGACGACAGTTGGCAAGCCTACTACTGGTGGCACGATGATGCCGCTGCCCCCAAGTTTGCGCGAACTGTCGACATCCACCGAAAACCGGGTTACGACCCCGTGGAAATGTTTTTCGATGCGGAGAACAAGTGCATCCCGCTGGATGCGACTCTCGTAAAAGGCTCGCACGGGGCTCCCCCGCGTGAAAGTTGGCAACGTGGCGTTCTGCTTAGCAGTCAGAAAGGTGTCTTCGTCGAGCGACCCTTAGGGGACATCGACGTGGCCGACATCGTGCTGCGGCAGTTTGGAATCTAGCGGCAAATTAAGCTGCTTGCGAAAGACTCGTCCGTTCAAGTTCGTCAGCAGGCAATAGCATGTCTTGGAGGAATGTTTTTCCTTGGAGAGCCGTTAGCTCCAGCCGCACTCGGTGTTCCTGAGCCAGCGCATTGCCTGCTGTCTCACGACGGCCTTGAAAGCCGCCATCGTAATTTCCGATGATTGGAATCGTCAGCGTGAGTTGCAAGCCTGCCGTATTAAGGGCAGACAGATTCATCGGCAGCTTGCCTGGTGTCTCTGAATCTTCCCAGATTCTCACATACGCTTCCCGCCAAGAATCATCAGCCAGTTGCAACCAGCCTTTGACTCCAAGAAGAGCGTTCGGCAACGAACTATTATTCACGACCGCAAAGTCGATCCCGTAGGTGGCTGGGATTTGACCTTCTTCCAATGTTAGCCGCTGGTAAGCTTCCGGATCTTCCTGAGGCATCGGGACATTGCCCCAAGTTTGGCCGACGGGTTGCACCTGAACTTGGGCGCGTTCTCGGTTAGCACGCACGAGCCAAAAGTAAGCCGTCGACGCAAGAGCCATGAACGATGCGCCCAGGCTGATGGCCTCTTTGGTTGATTCGATGTCGAGGGGCACGGGTCGTCTCCTGGAGCCGGAAATTTCCGACGGATCGTAGGAGAGCAAAGAAGCAGAGTCAACGCTGCTGGCGCACTGAATTGCTAGCGTGCCGGGTTGTTAGCGCCGGGTTCTGAGCATAGTGGGTCATCAATCTCGGGGCTGGTAATCAAACCCCCGGCTCTGCCCAAAGAACGCGCGCGGGTTGTCGTAGACTACCTTGCGAATTAACGACTCCGCATGTCCGCGGCTTCGCATTTCGACGATAAAGTCGGGCACTGCCGTTGGCTTTGACGGGCCCCAATCCCCAGCGGAATTCACCAGTACGCGGTCAGGGCCATACATTTCAACCATGTCTGCGGCTCGTTGGGGCGTGCATTTGCTCACGGGGTACAGTGTCATGCCAGCCCAGAATCCAGCTTCCAGCACGGGACGGATCGTATGTTCCTCAACGTGATCCACGAGCACTCGACTGCGGTCTATTCGCGAGTCCCCGGTGAGCATGTCCAGGATCATCCGCGTCCCCTGATGCTTATCCTCTAAGTGCGGTGTGTGAATTAGGATCTGCTCATTGGTCTTCATCGCAAGGTCAAGATGCTCAAGAAAGACGGTCGCTTCATTCTTCGTGTTCTTGTTCAGCCCAATCTCACCAATCCCTAACACGCCGGGGCGGTCGAGGAACTCCGGGATCATGGCGATGACTTCTCGCGAAAGAGCAACATCCTCAGCTTCTTTCGCATTGATGCAAAGCCAAGTGTAGTGCTGAATGCCGAAGCCGGCGGCACGGCGACGCTCGAAGCTCGTCAGTTGTTCGAAGTAGTCGCGGAAGCCATCAACGCTGCCCCGGTCGTAACCGGCCCAGAAGGCAGGCTCGCTCAAGGCGACACACCCCATCCGAGCGAGCGTCTCGTAGTCGTCGGTCGTGCGCGAGACCATGTGGATGTGGGGATCGAAGTAATACATAGATCTGTCGCCGACCACTCAGTTGAGCAGCAAGGAATTAAACCTGAAATTCTTCCCGCCAATTGGGCTGGTACTCTCGACTGAACAGCAGTTGAATCGCTTCGGCACGATCAGCAGAATCTGCCAGAAGCTTCTCGATTCCCTGCCTCAGAAGACGCTTTTGGTCAGTTTGCGGTAACTCGCCTTCGCCACGATCGATACGGTCAAGAGCTGCGGCAATCTCGAGAATCTTTGCGCGAACCAGCAGGAACTCTCGCTCCAAGACTTGCTCTTTGTTCATTGCTGCTCTCATAAACAAGTAAAAACTAGGTAGTCCCACCAAAGGGCAGATGTGCCCACAGCATGAAACAGGTTTACACCGCAGGTGCCACCACTAGCCGGAAACGCATGCCCAGCGAGGTTCCTCCCTGTTTAGCCCTATTTTGACGGATATTCCGGCAGTTGCCAATGAGTCGCACACGGAGACCTGCTCGTGTGGCGGTTTTGCAACCTACATTTCAATGCCCTTGAAATACAGACCTTGGAAGCGCCTTGTAGGCGTTTTGCGTTCCAAGGTCGAGCACTGCAACAAGAAGAAGCCCTGCGACGTGTCCGAAGCACTCAACCTGACTATCGAAACGCTCGCCAAGAGCCGCAACCAAGCGGCTACCGATGCGCTGCTGGCTGCGTTTGATAGCGGAGACGTCGACTCTTTCGATGCGGTCATTGGCGGACTAGCCAAGCGGCGCAGCAAGGCAGGACACAAGGCGCTGCTGGAAATCTGGCACACGCTTTCCAGCAAACAGCAAGACGCGGTTGAGCAAGGCCGTGGTCGCATGGGCGGGGCTTTGCGTGACGCTCTCTTGGGCGAAAATCAGCTATTCCAAAACGCCTGTTCTGTTGCTGAACGCTATAGTGAGTTCGATCTGATCCCCACACTCATTACCATCGGCGAGCATCCCACCAATCCCCGTGCGATTGAGTCCGTCAAAGTCGCGTCACGGCTGATCGCGCAGCTAAATAACTTGCTGCACAGCCCTCCTAGCGAAACCGAACATCGCGATCCTGAAGCAGTGCGGCGGTACGTGCTTGAGAGCTTAGAACGCAGCCTGGGCAGATTCCGAAAGCACCAGAGAACGGCTTTCGTTGAAGCTTTCGTGACACTTTCGGGGGCAACGAGTAACACCCTCCACTCGATTCTTGACGATCCACGACACGGTTGCTTTCAGACCGTCGTCAACACGCTTTCTAGCAGCAACAGCCCTGGGGTGATCCATCTGATCTTCGAATTCTTAAAGTCGGATGACGCCCACGTCGTTGTGAGGAACGTTGTCAGCAAGCGGTCGGACATGGCTTTCATTGTCGCGCTGGCCTCGTTTGCCTCGACAACGACTAACGAGCAAGTGCTAAAGAATCTGCACCGGGTGCACAACTACGAGTGGTTGGAACCACTAGATACTTTAACGCAGCGGTTCGATCAAAGTCAGCTCTTAAGCGTTACCAAGCTGGCAAGCAAGACGGGGCTCAAAGAGCCCGTTGCCCTTGCGTTCATCGAAGCTATCCTGGCGACTGAGAATTTGGAAGCGAAAGTGATCGCTTGCGAAATGTTGGCGGCTTTCAAGAGCCAAACAGCGAACCAGATGGTCGTTCAGGCGTTGGACGCTGAGCAACCTGAGGTACAGGCCGCAGCCATTGGGCAGTTGGCGGATCGCAGCATCCCCGACATGCTGGATAAACTGATGAGCCTAATCGAGCACCCGAGCGAAATCGTTCAAAAAGCGGCAAGAGCAGCGCTCACGGAATTCAGCTTCGAGAGCTTTCTTTCTCGCTACGATATGCTCGATGAATCGGCACGCCGCAATACAGGCGGGCTGGTGCGACGAGTGGACAACGAGGTGCTCTCCAAGCTTCGCGAAGAGATGGACGGCCCCTCGCGGAAGCAGCGTTCAAGAGCAATCGAAATGGCTGACAGTCTGGGACTGACCGCCCAGATCTCCGATATGCTCGTCGAACGTCTCGACGACGAGGACCATTTGATTCGTGCAGCGGCTGCGGAAGCTTTGCAGTACTGCACGGGTACCGACGTTCGTGACGCCCTGATGACAGCCCTCAAAGACCGCAGCACGACCGTGCAGGCGGCGGCACGGGCGAGCCTCGTCTATCAGGGCATTCCTGTCGCACCTAGCAGCGGAGGTGCTTCATGAATCTCTCGCTGATCACTTACACACTGCTGGCTCAGGGCAACCGCCTAGAGCAAATGGGCCGCGGCATGCGGGCCTCGCGCGAGCGCGTCCAGTTGGTGGATCTCTGGCCGTTAGCTCTTGGGCTGTTCCTCCTGATTGGCGGAACACTCGCCTACAACGCTTGGAAGCGGCGGAACGACTTCAAAGAAAAATGCCACGATCCTCAGAAGCTTTTCCGCGAACTCTGCTCGATCCATAAACTGAACAGCAGCCAATGCCGACTGCTAAAATCGCTGGCCGACGCCTGCGAGTACGAGCAACCGGCACAGGTCTTCTTGATGCCTTCAGCCTTTGAGCAGCAACTGCCAGGGAAGCTTTCGAGCAAGGCAGAGCAGTACAAGCAACTGCGTGGGTTGTTGTTTTAGCACGAACGTAGCCACGCTCGCCAGAGCGTGGCAGCAGCCCCGTGACACTCCACCGTCTGGCGACGGTAGCTACTGTGCTACGTCAAGCGTGCTTTCTCGCACCTATCTTCTCACGTCCAGGCAACCAGGCGAGTTGCATCAGCAAGAGTTGGCTAACCGCGAACAGCCCAAAGTAGAAAGCTCCACTCTCGGTGAATCCATAGGAGTGGAGGCCAACGCTGAGGAGATTCACTCCGAACCACGACCAGGCGACCACCACGTTGCCGAAAATGACTAACGCTGCCAGTCCACGGGGCCCAACCATCTTGCCCCATTTCGCGTGCAGGACGATGGCATTCCAGATGACGATCATCATCGCCCCGTTTTCTTTCGGATCCCAACCCCAGAAACGCCCCCAGGAATCGTCTCCCCACAGCCCACCTAAGACGGTACCGATAAAGCTGAAAAGGATCGAGAAACAGACCGTCCCGTAGGTCATGCGAGTAATCTGCTTCTGCTCTTCGAGCGAGAACTTTCCTGTGGCATTGCCCAGCAAATAGATGACTCCCAGGGCTCCCGCTAGGAATGTTGTCGAGTAGCCGAGCGTAATCGTGACAACATGAGTGGCCAGCCAGAATTGGGTATCGAGCACGGCTTGCAGTACTTCGAAGGTGTCGTCGCCATCGGCTGCCAGGAAGTAGGCGATGATCAGCGTCGGATAACCGATGACGCTAGCAAGGAGGTTGCCGACACCAAGCCGGTAGACCTTTTCGAACACTAGAGCAAATAGCACAGCTCCCCAGCCGATAAAGACGGCCGAAGAATAAAGATTGGTCACGGGCGGGCGACCTGAGATGTAAATGCGGCAGAGCAGGGCGATCGTATGCAGACCGAAAGTCATCCAGAGCAACCAGTTTGCCGTGCGATTGAAACCTTCAGACCATCCCAAGAGACCGAAGGCAGCAAAGACAAAGGCGAGCACGTAAAGCGCACTGCACAGCGAGAAGGGACTCATATAGTTAAAGTAGGCTTCAAACTTCAGGCGGTCTAGTGAAAGCCTCTCAGCCGGCTTTCTTCCGATCTGGCCTTGCTTGGCAACTTTCGCTTCGAATTCTGCCTCTGCCGCTGCTCGATCCTGAATCAATGCCTGATAGTCTTCCAAGGCGGTGTTGAAACGCCCCGGATCCTCTTCTTGATAGGCGTCGAGAATCTCTTGGAACTTCAGGAAGGCTTCGTTGGTGTCACCCCCATCCCGACGAATCTCGCTGTACGCAAAATCTCGCGCCGCCTCGGGTAGTAATTGCCAACTCTCTTCGGGAGTCTTTGGGGGAATCAGTTGGGGCGGAGCGACCGGAAGTCCTTTCAACAAGCGGATACGTTCAGTGACTCCAAGCGTCTCCAGAGTTCGTTCCACCAGTTCTTGGGGGCTGCTGATTCCGCGTAGAATCTGCATCGACCTTTTCAGAATGTCTTCATCGACTGTTGGCGCGGAAAAGGTGTGTTTCAGGATCAACAACTGATCATAGCGTTGGCCCAGCTCAAGGACCTTCTTGTGGATCGGGTCCAGCTCGGTTCCGTTCTCATTTGCACTAACTGCCGCCTCCTTCGCTTCGCTGCGTAACTTGGCCAGTTCCTTTCCTCCATCCTCACCTTGCACTTCAGCAAAGCTGTAACGGAAACCTTTCCGTGGTTCCAAATCGAGAGCGCTGAGTAGGTCGAGACTGTCGATGCGAAAGATTCGATAGTCGTCCGCATCATTCGAATCGGTAACGGTATCAAGCAACCATTTGACTGCTGGAGCCTTTTTCTGCGAGCCGAAGAGGGTACCCATCAGGTTGTTCTTATAGCCAAGTTGTAAGTCCTCGCTCATCGAGATCGACCGCAAAGTATTGCGGGCAAGCGAGTCAATCGGTTGCACTCTGCCACCCTGAACGACCGGCAGTTCACCAAACTCGGCGATCTGCATCTTAAGGGTAGAGATCCTTGGCACCTGCACCTTCCTGGCAACGTAAAAAGCAGAAAGAATCACCACCAGAGCCGGTACCCAAAAACGAGGTGACTTCCAATTTTTCAGCAGGCCATCCCCCGCATCGGGTGTCTCGTGCGATGGCGATCTTCGCAGCTCTTCCTCGTCCCGCCGTCGAACGAAACGCAACAGCAGTGCTCCAAAATGCGCGAGCATCCCAGTGCCAACGATCATGCAGGCGACATAGGGGATCATCCAGCCGGAGTTCTTCACCGCTTGCAAATCGGTGTAGGCCAGGTTGCCCGGATCGAAGCTTGACTGATAGATCGTATCACCGCGGTAACGCAGCGGATTGTTCATCCAGATCTCAACCCTGCGATCCACTCCCAACTCGGGATCCTTCAACTGGACGATCGACTTGAAGCTCTTCGTCTTGTCGCTGCCAACGTAAGTCTTCCGCTCGAAATCAAGGAGCGTCAGTGTGTAGGGCTTGTCGTAAGGTTTGGGGCGAATTCGCACTTCGTAGGCGTTCTTCTTAGCTTCGACGACGGCTCCGGGAAGAGTCGGATAAAGGCTGAGTACGCCCGCGGAGTCGCCCGACTCTTTATCAAGCAATTCAATGACGGCCCCTGGTGAGTCAAAGGCCTGGTTCATGTCCACGCCGGTCGAAGTATCCTTCTCAACAAATCGGTAGGCTTGTCCGACTCCCAAGTTCGCTGGGGACACTTGACCCGGCTGAAGCTCGCGAAGCTCCGCGTTGGGGTAGAGCTCCTTGATCTTGACATCAAAGGGCAACGCCTCGTCTGAGAGAATCGCATCGGAAGTATCCTCAGCACTTTTCGCTTTTTCGTAGGCTTGGCGGAGAATCTCAATGGGAACGACCACTTCATGATCCGTCGCTTTGGCCGACTTATCAATGAAGGCAAGCTCGAAATAGCGAAGGTCTTCGGCGTAGGAGGCCGTCTCGCCTTCAACCATACGAATATGGGTTTCGACCGAATTCACTGCCGTGTGGACTTCGCTATAGAGCATCAATCCGATACCAGCGTGCAACAGAACCACTCCCGCTCGTTTAGCAAACAACAGCCAACAGCCAAACCAGAGGATGAGGCTCGCTCCAGTCCCTTGGATGAGTTGCCAAAGGATTCGCAAACCAGAGGGGTTAAGAGCGACCTCTGGATTGATGAACAACCAGCCAGAGAGCGCAGCAATCAAGGCCGTAACAACGGCTCCCAACCACCAAAGAGCACGGGAAGCAGTTGCGCTCGTCTGATTGAAAGTGATTGCAAGCAGGTAGATCGAAACCAAAGTCGTGCCTAGCAGCGTCGCTTTCAGCCCCGCCCACAACTTAGCGCAGAATTCGGGCTGGAGTTGGCTTCGTACCGTGTCGTCGAGGCCGTTCTTAATGACGAGAAAGGTAACTAGAGTTCCAATTGCGATCGTAGCAAGACCAAGTAGTCGCTTATTACCCTTCGCCTGGATCCGGAATCGCAAGCTATGGGCTGCCAACAGATTCACGGCCAATGCAGTCCCCAGAGTCCAACCACCGGGGTAGTAGATTCGCATGATGGGGTCGCGCGTTCCTGGCAGGAAGTCGCGCACGTCGAGATGAGCAACCCAGGTGCGAAAATACCAAACGAGGACTTCCTGAACATCGTAGTATCGCTGGGCGGTCGTTCCAGCGAGAACGAGTACCAAAGAAACTGCAAACAGCGCCACCGTGATCTTCAGCGACGCCAGTGGCATTAGCAGTGCACGCACGGCATCAAGGCTCGAGACTTGTTGCCCCGCGCCTTTCGACTTTGCAAATGAACTCTGAGACGGAAAATTGCCTAGGTCTGTCGTTGCCATCTTCTAATCTGGCCCTTGGAGATCTAATTCACCCAACGCTTCACTGATTTACAAACCGACTTCGGACTCATTCGGGTAACGTCGCGGAAAATGTCATTCTGACTCGCGAAATTCGAAGGAATTGAGGAAATCCTCGAATTCAGCTTCGCTATCAATGACTGCCTGCCGTGGTCCGTTGAGCTTGAAGAACCACATCTGGCCACGCCGCTGGACCATGGCCGCTATCACCGCATTTTGATTCTTGCTTTGTTCAGTCTCGCCTTCCGCCTCCGATGCTTCTTCGTCGGGCTGTTCCGCAACAAGTCGGACGTATTGACCATCAAGCCCACCGATTGTGCGGTCTGTTGCAAGCTTCAAAAGCTGTTCATCGTCTTCGCGAATGCCAGCCTCACCGGCCCAGCGTTTCACATTAGCAAGGGTATCACCCATCATGCCACTGGCTGGAAACGCGGTAACGACGATCGCCGTTGGGAGTGCGTCCTCTTCATCGGCGGACTTCTTGACGAGTGACAACTTTCGCATCGCATTCATACGACCCGCTTCCCACCCATCCGGCATATCGAAGCGAATCTCTTTGGACTGCATCGTCCGACTTCGGCTGGCAGCCACTCGCCATGCTGGCGGCTTTTGAAGCCGGCCAGATAACTCAAAATACTTGGCTGTCCCTACCTTAAGTGAACGCTTCTGTTGCAACTCTTCGACCTGCCTATCTTCAAACGGCCGAAGCCCTAGTTGCCTTAACCAGCGATTCACGTTCATTGTGACGTAACGAGATTCCTTGGTCGTCACAGGCAAGCGCATGACCGACAGACTCAGCGGTGCGGGGTCACTGGGGATGCGGACAACTGCATACTGCCCTCCTTCGCCACGCGTATTGAACCAGCCCTGGGGATTCTCCCAGTCGGGGACTTCTGCCTCTTGCTGCTCATCTCGCTCGAACTCGACAGTCGCTAGCCAAGCATCAAACTGCTCCCGAACTTTCTCGATCCCCTCTGCCGGTGCCGTCAGCTTGAAGAACCAAGCAAACTCTCCACGAACGGCCATCGCTACCATAATATGATCGCGACTGTTTCGCCAACTTACGACGTCGAAGGGCTCGTTGGCAGGTTCTGTCCGTGGTCGCTCTTGGACAATAATTTGAGGCGGATCCTGGCAACCGCTGAGCGGCGCCAAGCTGAGCAACAGTGCAAAAGAGCAGCGTAGCAACGTCGACCTGTTTCTCAGATTGCCGGAACTATGACACATAAACAACTGGGGCTCGGGTGAGGAGTGAAGCTTTCGCTCCTCAAAGTAGCCAAGGCATGGCTCAGGGAGGGAAACATACGCTCGGCAAGAATCACTGTAGCGCAATGCCTAATTATAGAGTAGCCGCAATCGAAGCCTACCCCAACCGCTTGCGGCTTAGCCGCGAAAGGCTTCGCTCAGGGGTTTCCGTGCGAGGCGTAGCTCGCGGGCTAGCGAGATAGTTAGCTTTCTCGCGTGTACTATTTCAACCCGAAGATACCCAGTAGTGCATCCAGCAGTGAGCTGTTGAGCGATGTGGTCTGATCCCAGCTCCAGATGTTCCGAATCATATCGGTCAGCATCACGATTGAGAGCATCGAAAGTAAACCGCACCCACCCAGAGCTAGTACGTTCCAAACGCTGTAGTCACTCTCGGATCGTACCGCAGGTGCTCCGGCACCGGCGTAGGCAGCCGCTCCGAAGTCTTCCATCGGAGCTTCGTCGTCCTCGGTGAGTAAAACGGCGCCGTCAGGATCGTCGGCGAAGGCATCGCTCCCTAGGATACCAGCGTCACTCGCACCAAGCCCTTCTTCGGCCTCGGCGTCGAGGGCAATCACTTGTGAGCTACTATCAGGGTCTTCGTCGACGGCTCCTTCAGACAGCGGTGTTAGCTGGAAGTCTTCGTCTTCCTGCACTTGGACTTGCTGACCGCCGGCGGGTTCGTCATCGCCAATCAGCGAGATATCAGGATCGGACTCGCCACCAAGTGAAAGGGAGCTCAAGATTGCCGAGCCGCCCATTTCCAGCGGGATGTCATCCAGCGCGAGTCCACTGTCAGAAGGCGAAACCAAGTTGATGCCGCTATCGCCACTATTGAGCGTGACATCGCTACCGCTGCCATCGGCAAGAACGAAATCACTACCGTCACCGCCGAGGTCTATGTCGGAGTCTCCGACAGCGGAGTCGCTTGCGGCCAGTTCAAGCTCAAGCTCTTCCTCGGGTGCCGGGTCGGTGCCTTCATCGGCTACTTCGAGTTCCAGATCCGAAGGAACCGGATCGGTCCCTTCATCGTCGAGCGTCAGATCATCATCCAGCGTGAGATCGCTGTCGGGCTCTGACTTGGCTGCAGGAGCCGCCTCTTTGGCTTCCGCAACATCTTCAGGTGAAAGGATACGACTCGATTCGGCTTCCAAGTCGAGTTCGAGTTCTTCTAAGTCTTCAAAAGCACTTGTGCCGCCAGATTCCGCAGTCAACTCATCGAGAACGCCTGAGCCAGCAATACCCGAGGAAAGCACGTCGGAAGCACCCGAATCAGAAGAGAGCTCGAGTTCCGATCCCTCTTTGGCATCGTCATCTGTGGCTAGTTCGAGGTCGGCGTCCTCCAGACCCAACTCATCTTTGCCGATGATTGTGCTTGCCGGGGCGGGAACTGACTCGCCGAGCTCTTCTTCGCTCAAGAGAATCGAATCGGCCGGGTCGGTCGCGTCAGGATCATCTTCGTCGAGCATGACGTCGCTCATCTCGGCCGCGTCGACATCTTCCAGCTCTGCTAGTTCTAACGCACTCTCTTCCGCGGGTGGTTTCTCAGCTTTCGTCTCTTTCTTTGGTTCGCCCAGGTCACCTGTGTCGAGGTCGAGACCGCTGTCGGCAAGGCTCAGGTCATCATCATCCGCCAGCGAGAGTTCGAGCTCGCTTTCAGCGGGCTCGGACTTTGGAGTTGAGGGCTCGACGAGCGAATCTGCTTCGTCGGCAAGTTTCAGATCGTCGTCATCTTCGTCGATCGAAGGGAAATCGTCGTCAAGCGTTTCCAAAGCTGCCGAGGGATTCAAGCCGATGTCGCTCGGTGGCGGCATTTCAGGAACACCGTCGGAGACCATCTTCTCGATCTCATCGCCGCGGAACTTCCAGCTACCACCGTCACGGTAGGCGCGAAGAACACCTGACTCACGGAGTTCATTTAGCTTATCCGCGGAAACGCCTAGCTTTTCGACCGCGTCTTCAAATTTTACGAACCGTTGTTCAGCCATCGATACCTCGGGCCTTTTCGTTGACCACTCAAGTGGTTGATTAGGCTCGCGGTGCCGACTTCCATGCAAGGGCTGACGGCGAGCAGATCAGTTCATTTCTGTTCCGCCCAAGGACTTACTGACTTCGCTCAGCAGCGTTTCGTAAGTCTTCGGGTAAAGGTTTGCCCGTTTGATAGCTGTTCAACTCCATATCCCAGCGTAGCGGACGAACACTCTTCAGTTGAATCTTACCTTTTTCTTCTCCAAGAGCACCGATGTGATAGACGCTCATGACCTTTGTTTGCGGATCGACCAGAATCGCCTGCGTCGTTCCACCCTCTAAAACTTGAAAATGCGTGATGAGATCACCGCCAGTCGACTGATATCCCAACTGGCCGCGATTTGTCGGTTGTGCGGAGGCCAACCACGCCATCGCGGCGAAGGCGAAAACGCAGATTCCAACCCCTAAAACAGTTGTTCCTCGCATCATGAGATCCTTCTCAGGCTCACATAATTCATCGCGATAAACGAGAATATGATCAGCCCGGCTGGGGGAAGCCAGCCTTTCGTCCACTTCTATTCTAAAAGCGGCTACCCCGGGTTCAAGAAAAAATCACCCCATCCTCTTACAGTTACTCAACTTACCGCCACCTCACAACCGCTACCAGCGGCGTTGGCTGAGCTAAGAATGTGGCAAAAAGTCAACATGAGTCTAACCCTGGGTCTTGAATCTGGGCAATGTCAGCTCCTAAGGGCGAATTTTGAGATAGCCCGCGAGCACCAGAACTCTCGGTTTGGCTCGCGCGGCACAAGCGGCTAGGCTGCAAGCGGAACACAACCATTCTCCTCAAACAAAAACGCTGTTAGCCTGAACCCATGGAAGAAGAAACGCAAAATCGGCTCGATTTCGCCATTGAAATCGCGAAACTGGCCGGCGAAAAGACACTCGACTGGTTCCGCAAGCCGACTCTCGCCGTTGACCGCAAAGGCGATGGCTCACCCGTCACAGCGGCCGATCAGGCGGCTGAAACGCTCTTGAGAGAGAAAATAGCGGCCAAATTCTCCGACGACGGAATCATCGGAGAAGAATATGGTGAAACCGCCGGAACTTCGCCGTTCAAATGGATCCTCGACCCGATCGACGGGACGAAGTCGTTCATCACGGGTGTCCCGCTCTACACCACGCTTGTAGCCGTGATGCGAGACAATGAGCCTGAGATTGGCGTCATCTACGCCCCAGCCACCCGTGAAATCATCTATGCCCAGCGCGGCGGAAAAGCCTTTTACGCTGTTGGAGATGAAGCTGCCAGCGCTGTTCAAGTGTCTGATGTGGCAAGCCTGACCGAATCGACCTTCCTGACGACGAGCGTTGCATCGTTTGAGAAGGATCGTGATCCCAGCGGGCGATCTCAGTACGAAGCGTTGGAGTCGGCCTGTCGACTGAGCCGCACCTGGGGCGACGCCTATGGGTATTTACTCGTCGCCACGGGCAGGGCGGAAATCATGGTCGATCCGGCCTTAAATCTCTGGGATGCGGCCTGTTTGCAGCCGATTATTGAGGCCGCTGGGGGCGTTTACACGGACTGGCAGGGACGGCCCAGCGTGCACTCAGGGGATGCAATCGCCACCAACGCCGCGATTGCCAATGAGGCCAGAGCCCTACTGGCGAGCGAAAAATAACCGCCGCCGTTGCGTAAACCGCCTACAGGCGTATACTTAGCGGTTTGTCCAAAGCGAACTACCGCAGGCAGACTGCGACCCGATCCCAATCACAGAGACCAGAAGCGAGTAAGAACGATGGCACGTCAATGCGAAGTCTGCGGAAAAGGCGCCCAGCTAGGCAATCAAGTCACGACCCGCGGTAAGAAAAAGTACCTCGGCGGCGTTGGTACGAAAATCACTGGCATCACGCGACGCAAGTTCAAGCCGAACCTGCAGCGCGTCCACGTGAGCCTGCCCAACGGCACTCGCAAGGCGATGCAGGTCTGCACACAGTGCATTCGTTCAGGTGCCGTGAAAAAGGTCGTCCGCAAGGCCCCATTCAAGGTGCCTCAAGACGCCTCGAAGAAGTAGTCGCTTCCTTCTGATCTAGCGTCCGCTGATCTCGTTATGGCCATCACGCGCGAAACGGTCGAAAAAGTCGCTCTCCTCGCACGCTTGCGGCTGTCTGAGCAGGAACTCGAAACCATGACTGATCAACTCGGTCATATTGTTGGCTACGTGGATCAGTTGAGTGAGGTCGACACCGAAGGCGTCGAACCAATGGCGCACGCCGTTGAGGTGACGAACGTCTTCGCGGAAGACGTAGTTCAGCCGAGCCTGTCGCGTGAGCAAGCTCTTGCCAACGCCCCACGCAGCAACGACCGTGGTTATCTGGTTCCCGCGGTGCTAGGTGATTGATAAGCTGAGCGTTCGTAACGTCTTGTAAATTACCTCTCTGCTGCCAACTTCACCCATGTCCCTCCTGGATCGCTCCGCAACCGACCTGCTTTCCGACCTTCAATCAGGCGAGCTTTCCTCGGTCGAGCTGACCCAAGCCGCTCTGGGACGCATTGAGCAGACCGATAAACAAGTCGGCGCTTTCCTCTACCAAGATGCCGAATCGGCATTAGGTACCGCCAAGAGTATTGACCAGCGAAGGCAAGCGGGTGAACAGCTCGGCCTACTCGCAGGACTACCCGTCGCGGTGAAGGATGTTCTCTGCGATCAAAACACGCTTGCGACTTGCGCCTCGCAAATGCTGAAGAACTTCCGCCCCCCCTACGACTCTACGGTGGTCGCCAAGCTCAAAGCGGCTGATGCCGTATTGATTGGTCGCACGAACATGGACGAGTTCGCCATGGGCGGCTCAACCGAAAATTCATCCGTGCAACTCACACGCAATCCCTGGGACCTCGAATGCGCCCCCGGGGGATCGAGCGGTGGGGCAGCCGCTTGCGTTGCCGCTGGCATGGCCCCGCTATCCATCGGCACCGACACCGGCGGATCGATCCGCCAGCCGGCGGGGCTCTGCGGTGTTGTCGGGATGAAGCCTACCTATGGGCGGGTCAGTCGTTATGGCCTGATCGCCTTCGCCAGCAGCTTAGATCAAGTCGGACCGCTCGCGCGCACTACCAGCGATGCGGCTCTGCTGCTCGAAGCGATCTCCGGTCACGATCCGCGCGACTCAACATCCCTCAACCAGCCTGTGCCGGCTTATTCACAGACCATCGACAAGCCGCTTGAGAATCTTAAAGTCGGCATCGTCCGCGAACACTTTGCGGAAGGCCTCGACAGCGAAGTTGAAAGGGCAGTTCGAGACGCGATCGCAGTTTACGAGTCTCTCGGAACAGAGGTGAAGGAAGTCTCACTCCCTCACAGTAAGTACGGCGTAGCCGCTTACTATGTGATCGCTCCTAGTGAAGCGTCTAGTAATCTTGCTCGGTATGACGGGGCTCACTACGGCCATCGCACCGATCAGGCGGAGATGATGGCGGAGTTGGCAGCCGAACGCAAAGAGCTAGAAGAAGCTGGTGACACCCGCGGCTTGGACAACCTCGATACGCCGCTTATCCGCATGTACCGCCGCAGCCGTGCCGAGGGTTTTGGCCCCGAAGTGAAGCGACGCATCATGCTGGGGACCTACGCATTAAGTGCCGGATACTACGATGCCTATTATCTGAAGGCTTTGAAAGTTCGCCGGCTGATTCGGCAGGACTACGACAAGGCTTTCGAAGAAGTCGACGTCATCGCCGGCCCTGTGACGGCGGCCCCGGCGTTCAAGCTGGGCGAGATGGTGGACGACCCGCTGGCGATGTACTTGGTTGATCTCTACACCGTGAGCGCCAACCTCGCGGGGCTACCTGGAATTAGCCTCCCCTGTGGACAGAGCGAATCCGGCCTCCCGATCGGCCTCCAACTTCAAGGCCCACCGCTGCAAGAAGAAAGACTTCTCAGGGCTGCTCACATGTACGAGCAAGAAACGGACTGGCATACACGGCGACCCACGAGTATCTAGACGGCTATGGCTGAGCAACCCTACACCACCGTTATTGGCCTAGAAGTCCACGTTCAACTTGCCACCAAGAGCAAGCTGTTTTGCCGCTGCTCGACGCAGTTCGGGGCTGAGCCCAACACCCAGACTTGCTCGGTTTGCATGGGATTGCCCGGGACCCTGCCGGTGATGAATGCTCACGCGTTTGAGCTAGCCATGCAGACGGCTATCGCATTGAACTGCGACATCCCCGAGTTCACCAAATGGGATCGTAAGCAGTATTACTATCCCGACTTGCCCAAAGGCTATCAGATCAGCCAGTTCGACCTGCCGATGTCGAGCGACGGTTATTTGGAGATCAGCGATCCCAAAGAACGCTTCGAGCCCAAGAAAGTACGCATTCTGCGAGCCCATCTCGAAGAGGACGCTGGCAAGAGCATTCACGATGAAGCCGCAGGCAAGGCTGACACCGAGATCGACCTCAATCGCACAGGAACGCCACTACTAGAGATTGTCTCCGAGCCCGACATGCGTAGCTCGTTGGAATCGCGTGCCTATCTTCAGGAACTCAAATTGTTGCTCACTTACATCGGTGTTTCTGATTGCAACATGCAAGAAGGCAGCCTCCGCGTGGATGCCAACGTGAACTTGCACCTCGAAGAAGGCGGAGAAAAAATTGCAACGCCGATTGTCGAAATCAAAAATATGAACAGCTTCCGCGCTGTCGAACGAGCCATCGACTACGAAGCGGAACGACAATGGCGCGAGTGGCAAGAGACTGGCCGCAAGCTTGGCGAATCGCCGAAGCAAACTCGTGGCTGGGACGATGCTGCTGGGGTCACTCGCGGGCAGCGCTCGAAAGAGGAATCGAGCGATTACCGCTACTTCCCAGACCCTGACCTGATGCCGGTAGTAACCAAAGCGGAGCAAGTTGAAGAAGTGCGTGCCACCTTGCCGGAGCTACCCGCGGGCTTGCGCCAGCGGCTCGGGGAGGAATACTCGCTCAATGCGTATGACTCCGATGTGCTTGTGAACCAGGGGCGCGGCGTCGTGGATTACTATCTTTCTGCTGCTGATGCATCCGGGAACCCCAAACTCACGTGCAACTGGGTCACGCAAGAAGTTCTCCGCGAGCTGAAAGAGCAAGAAATCGCGATCGATGACTTTGGCGTCACCGCCGAGCGACTTTCTGGCCTGGTCAAAGCCATCGACGATAGTCTCGTCCCAGGGCCTCGTGGCAAGGAAGTCTTCGCCACGATGCTCGCGAAGAACTGCGACGTCGAAACTGCGACCAAAGAGTTGGGCATTGAGCAGGTCGATGAGTCGGAGCTCGTCGCGCTCTGCCAAGAACTCGTCGATGCGAACCCAAAAATTGTTGCCGATGTGAAGGCAGGCAAGATGCAAGCCATCGGGGCACTCATCGGGCAAGCGAAGGCGCGTAACCCCAATGTGGATCCGGGAAGAGTTCGCGAAATCTGCCTGGAACTAGCTCAGAAAGCCTGACGCTACGCTGTTGGAGAAACAGAAATCTGCCACTAAAATCAGGAATGCAATCACTGATGCAGCGCAGGGAGCAACAATCGTGGCCAACAAAATCGAGGGAAAAATCGAGAGCGTCGACTCTCAGGGAAACCTCGTCACGAGCATTTCTGGTGATCAGCTTACGGTAGCGCCTACGGACGACACGGTCAGCGTTTTCTGTGAAGGCCATGAAACCCAGGGCATCTTTGGTGCTGATCACGATCAGCCAGCCATGACGCTCATCGCACTCGTTGGCGAGAGTGGCAACCTGGAGCTTTCCATCGTCGAAGATAGCGCCAAGATCATGCTAGGTGTTTCTGTTGGGGCCGATGTGCTTGTGAAATGGTAAAGTAGTATGCCAACTTCAGAGAACCCCAGCCCCAAAGAACTTCACGATTGGGACCGCCACTACCTTTGGCACGCTTTCACCCAGATGGCGGAGTACGAGCCTCTGATCGCCGAGCGTGGCGAGGGGTGCTACCTGTTTGACGTCAATGGAAAGCGATATCTCGATGGCGTGAGTAGCCTCTGGTGCAATCTCCATGGACACAATCATCCAAGGCTGAACGCCGCGATCACCCAGCAAGTTGATTGTCTCTCCCATGCGACCACCCTGGGAATGAGCAATCCTCCGGCAATTGAGTTGGCCAAACGGCTTGCTGACATCAGTCCCGGTGAGCTGGAGCACGTCTTCTACTCATGCGACGGTGCTTCCGCCGTGGAGGTTGCACTTAAGGTGAGCTACCAATACTGGCAGCAATGCGACGAGCCCCAGCCCCAAAAAAGAAAGTACCTCGCATTTGGCAATGCCTACCACGGTGACACTCTCGGCAGCACTGCCGTCGGCGGAATCGAACACTTCCACGAAATCTTCGGCCCGTTACTGTGCGAAGTCGTCCGTGTTCCTTCTCCAGACCGACGCTACGGTTCAGCAAGTGAGCACCTCTCGAAACTAGAAGCCGTACTCATTGAGCAGCATGAAACGATCGCTGCTCTGGTGATTGAACCCCTCATGCAAGGCGCCGCTGGCCTACTGATGCAGCAGCCGGGTTATCTGCGTGGGGTTCGAGAGCTATGCACCAAGTACGGCGTGTTGATGATCGCCGACGAAATCGTCACGGGGTTCGGACGCAGTGGCAAGATGTTCGCCTGCGAGCACGAAGACGTCGTCCCCGACCTGATGTGCCTAGGAAAAAGCCTCACCGCGGGCTACTTACCGATGGCTGCAACACTGGTCACACCGGAAGTCTATCAAGCGTTTCTCGGAGAATTCAGCGAGCAACGAACCTTCTATCACGGGCACACCTTCGGCGGAAATCCCCTGGCTGCATCGGTCGCGCTTGCGTCTCTCGATTTGATCGAAGAGACAAAGATGCTCGCAGAAGTCTTGCCGCCACGTGTTGAGCAGCTTCAGCAGCGACTCGAAAGGCTCAGCAAGCACTCAGAAATCGGTCCGCATATTGGCGACATCCGCCAACTAGGGCTGATGGCAGCAATCGAGCTTGTGTCTGATCGAGAAACGATGACAAGCTACGAGCCCAACGAACGCATCGGCTACCATGTCTGTCGAGTAACCACGCAGAAAGGTGTCTGGCTTCGCCCTCTAGGGGACGTCGTCGTGCTCATGCCACCGCCGGTGATCAGCGAAGAAGAACTTGATCTCTTGTTCGATGTGCTGACGGAGAGCCTGCTCGAAACCTGTGTCACAAGAAACGTTGCCCGAGCAGGATCCTAGTACGGCGTCGGAGGTAACCGCTTGCGGAAGGTTCCGGTGGGCTGCGTTCGCTTGCGTGGCAACTCTTGAGTTGCCGGTTGAGCTGGAAACGCATCAGGACGTGCTGAAGGGCCAAGGGTCACCGCCCGATTGTCAGGACGCCATCCCATGAGAGTAATAAACTCATCGAGGGCGATCGTCTCAATTCCAAGCGAGTCAGCGTCTTCGCTCATGCGATCGTAGGCTTGACCAAGGTGTCGCATCTCTTCGGGATTGCCGTCGGTTTCTCTCGGTCGCTCACCTAGTACGAGAAACCGTGTGGCGACATCCATCTCGCCCACAACCAGCTTACCCTCTTCATTTTTATAGTCCGCAGGGTAAGCATCGACGTCGCCGCCGCTGGTGTTGATGATCCGCCGCATGAGAGCCTGATCGCTCTGGTCGTCACCATCTACGTCAATAAAGCCGGTAAACGCAAACCCAACCTTGCGACCACGGTCCCAGACTTGGCTGTAGATCTTGTCCTCAGGCATGACGGGATTCGTCGATTTATCACCCGTAATACGGACCTCAGCAAGATGCGGTTCCATCACGCGGACCACTTCGATGGTTCCCTTTTTCACGGCGAGCGCCGCGTCGGCTTCATCAGGCGAGTACACACTGAAGGTCACTTGCGGACGTAATCCATCAGCAGAGCCGAGGTTGATCCAAGCCTTGCCGTAACGTTGGTTGACCCAGGTGATCTTCCCATCCGCAGGCTCAGCGAAAGGATCAGGACTTTGACGCTCAGACAAAAGCAGGTCGTTGGCACGGTCAAGCTTAGCGATTTTGTCATTCAGGTTGGTAATCGAAGACCTCAGCTTGGCAATCTGTTCATCATGCTCAGCACGCTGAGTGGCTAGCTGCTCCGAAATCTTGTCTTTCTCGGCATTGATATCTTTGTACTGCTTATCGAACTTCACACGTTCACTTGCAGCGTCTGCTTTGACATCCTGGAGCTCCTGCTCGTAGGCTTTCACCTGCGCGTCTTTCGCTGCCTCAACCGCCAACAAACGTTGCTTGAGATCCTTCACCTGCTCTTTGGCGTTGGCTTCATCTTGAGACATCTTGTTGTAATCGTTTTCGATCTGCTCCAAGATGCGACGGTAGCTACGTTCTTCTTCGGCAAAGTTCTTCCCATAGCGTTCCATGTCCGCCTGAAACGGCTCTCGCAAAGTCGTGATCGGGTCTTCCGTTGAGAAGCCGATCCAACTCTTGTAGTTGTTGGCTTCTTCTTGGAGCGTGCTCTGCGCGGTCTGAGCTTCCGTGTAGCTCGACTGCAGTTGATCAGCGCGAGCGACCGCGGTCTTCTTGGCGTTGTTCACCAGGAAGACTGCCACTAGTAGGCCCAGGACCAAAAGTGTGAGGACGATGATGATTGCCTGCAGGCCTTGGTTTTCTTTCGCGGCCATGGATTACCTCTGCGTTTTTCTGAGAGATACTGTCTCTGATTAGATGCTGTTCCGCACGTCTGTTTTCAAGACGCTCTGCTGGTCCAGAGCCCATGCATGATAAGCGGGCCCAGGTAGGAAAATGCTGTAAGTCGAGCTTAGTTGGGGGATTAGGTAGTGTCAACGAAATGCGAATCCCGCACCAAACGGCCCCTCACGCCAGCGCGACCATCAACGTCTCTGACGTTCATGAGGGTCCCACAACTTCCCAGAGTTGGGATAATCCGATTATATCGAATGCCACCCGCCGTGACCAATTCACGAAGACTCGTCGCTCGCGGTAAGCTAAAGGCTCGAGCTACCTGCCGTGTTGCGATTCCACCACCTCTTCGAGCTAAATCGTGCCGAAAAGCCCCAGACAAGCCAAACTATTCGGCACCGACCCAGATGAGATTACGGAGAAGACTTCGGCAGATGCGCCCCCCCAGCCAGCCACAGCGGTAGCTCCTTCAGGCGAGGAAGCATCACCATATCCCGAAGTGGCGTCCGCCGCAGCGGTCGCGGCAGCGCCTACGAAACTCGGCCCTGACTGGACGGTCTATGCGGTCGACGCTCACTCGCTGATTTTCCAGGTATTTCACGCGATGAACGCCTCGGACATGACCAGCCCCCAGGGCGAGCCGGTCGGGGCCGTCTACGGCTTCGCACGAGATATGCTCCAAATCATCGAACGCAAACAGCCGACGGCCCTCGTCTGTGCGTTCGATCTCTCTGGCCCGACATTCCGCCACGAGATGTACGACAAGTACAAGGAAGATCGGGGCGAGATGCCCGCCGAGTTGCGGTCGCAACTTCCGAAAATACGTGATCTCGTGACGGCTATGGGCATTCCGATTTTGGATTACGAGGGTTTCGAAGCCGACGATATTCTGGCGACTTTATCTCGGCTGTGTGACGAGGCGGGAGCGAAGTGCTCGGTGGTCACCGGAGATAAAGATTGCCGCCAACTGATTACCGAGAATGTCGACATCTACAACATCCGCAAAGATCAGCACTACAACGCAGTCGATCTGTTTGGCGACTGGGGAATCCGGCCTGACCAAGTTGTTGATTTTCAGGCATTAGTTGGCGACAAGGTCGATAACGTCCCAGGCGTGCCGCTCATTGGGCCGAAGATCGCCAGCGAGCTGCTCGATCGCTTCGGCACGGTCGAGGAGGTTCTCGACAATGCCGAAGAAGTTTCCGGCAAGAAACGCAAACAGAACTTGATCGACTTTCGCGAAGATGCACTCATTTCTCGCAAGCTGGTCGAGCTCGACCAGCACGTGCCCATCGAGCCTGACTGGCAAGCCATGCAAGTTGGATCAATGGATGTCCCGCGACTCGAAGAATTATTCCGCGACTATGGTTTCCGAGCGCTTGGCGATCGTATTAAGGAGTTGGCCACTGCTTCGTCGCTGTCGGGAAGCATCAAGAAGACCGCAACTTGGGAAGCGGATTACCATCTTGTCGATACCCTGGAGGGGCTCGAAGAACTCGCGGCAAAGCTCGCGCAGCAAGAGCTGATCTCCATCGACACCGAAACCACAGACGTCTCTCCGCGACATGCCGACTTGGTCGGCTACTCATTCTGCTGGCAACCAGGCGAGGCTTACTACGTGGCAGTGCGTGGTCCTGAAGGCTCCACAGTGGTCGATCCCGATCAAGCAGCGGCTCTATTGAAACCGATTTTCGAAGACCCGGCGATCGGCAAAATTGGCCAGAACATCAAGTACGACATGGTTGTCCTTCGAAACATCGGCATCGAGATGGCCGGCGTGGAGTTCGACACGATGGTGGCGAGCTATCTGCTGGAAGCGGGCGAGCGCAGCTACAACCTTGACTTGCTCTCAGAGCGCTACCTCGGCCACACGATGAGCAAGATCGAGGATCTCATTGGCAAGGGCAAAAACCAACGCCGAATGGACGAGGCCCCCGTCCCTGAGGTGAGCGATTACGCCGCTGAGGATGCTGACGTTCCGCTCCGGCTACTTCCGATTCTCCAAGAACGGCTTGAAAAGGAGGGGCTCGTTGAGCTCAACGAAACGCTCGAAACCCCACTGATCGAAGTTCTCGCTGAAATCGAACACCAAGGCGTATGCGTCGATACCGAACGTCTCGCTGAGTTAAGCGAAGCTTACACAGAGAAGCTGGCGATGCTGGAAGCCGAGATCGAAGGGATGGCAGGACATCCGCTGAACATAGGTTCGCCCAAACAGTTGGCCGAAGTCTTATTCACAGAACTGGGGCTGCCCGTCATCAAACGCACCAAGACTGGCGCAAGTACCGATGCGAGTGTGCTTGAGGAGTTGGCTTCCCAACATCCACTGCCAGCGAAGATCGTTGAGTACCGGCAATACTCCAAGCTCCTCAGCACCTACATTGATGCACTGCCTAAGCTGGTACATCCAACGACATGTCGGGTGCATGGCTCGCTCAACCAGGTGGTCGCCTCTACGGGACGGCTCAGCAGCAGCAATCCGAACTTGCAAAACATCCCCGTCCGCACTGCCGAAGGCCGCGAGATTCGCTCGGCGTTTCGCCCAGAGAAACCTGATTGGTTATTGCTAGCCGCTGACTATTCGCAAATCGAGTTGAGAGTGTTGGCCCACTACTGCGGCGACCTCTCGCTTTGTGATACCTTTGCCGCCGACGAAGACATTCACCGTCTAGTCGCCAGCCAGGTCAACGATGTCGCACTTGAAGACGTGACTCCCGACATGCGACGCGCCGCCAAGGCCGTCAACTTTGGAATCATCTACGGTCAGAGCCCGTTCGGCTTGGCGAAGGCATTGGATATCACCAAAGAAGACGCCGCGGACTTTATTGAAACCTACTTCGCCAGTTATCCCGGCGTGTTGGACTTCTTTGTGGAAACGCTCGAATCCTGCCGCAATCGTGGTTATGTGACGACTCTTCTAGGTCGTCGCCGAGCGGTCTCGGGCGTTCGACCGGTCCCGGAAGGCCTTCGCGAACCGAAGAACGGTCAGCTTCGCCAATTGAACTTGCCTGAACGGACCGCGGTAAACTCCGTCATCCAAGGCTCGGCAGCCGACCTCATCAAACTGGCAATGCTGGCAGTGCATCGCCGCCTCAAGGAAGAACCGCTCGAGGCCAAGATGATCCTTCAGATTCACGACGAGTTGCTCTTCGAAGCTTCCCCGGAAGCAATCGACCCACTTGCAAAACTGGTCGAGGAGGAGATGACCAACGTGATGACGCTCGACGTGCCTCTCAAGGTCGACGTGAAAACAGGCCCCAATTGGGCGGAGTGCGACTAAAGCCATGAAGATCATCGGACTCGTCGGAGGTGTCGCCAGCGGAAAGTCCACCGTTGCCGCGGCGTTTGCCGAACTCGGTGCTGTGGTCTTGGACGCAGACAAGATGGCTCATGCCGCCTTGGAAGATCCCTCGGTTCGAGAACAACTCGTCGAGCGCTGGGGCGACGTCATACTTTCCCCAGACGGTAACGTCGATCGACAAGCGATCGCCAAGCGAGTCTTCGGCGAAGACGTAAAAGCTCGCGAGGAGCGGGACTTCCTCGAAGGGTTGTTGCACCCAAAAATTCGTGCGAAAGCAGAGGTGAAGATTGCGGAATTGGCTGATTCCCAAGTGTCAACAACACCGAAAGCTGTCGTGATCGACGCTCCTCTGCTGTTGGAAGCAGGTTGGGAAAAAATCTGCGAGTTTCTCGTTTTTATCGATACTCCAGAGGCCAACCGCAAAACAAGAGCGGGAGATCGCGGCTGGAGCCAGGAGGATTTTTCTCGACGAGAGTCCGCTCAATTGCCGATAGCGAAGAAAAGAGAGACGGCTACCCACATTATCGACAACAGTGGCTCAACTGAGGATCTCCGGCGCGAGGTCGAACAGGTTTGGTTGCAGATCGTCGGGTGAGTGCAGCAAGTCTTTCATGCGGCAACAGTTTCGCTCAGCAAATTCCGGCATTTTCCGTGAATAGGCTTTGCCATCGAGCGGTTGCCTGCAATACTGAGATAACGATGCGGACCCGCCTTCTAGCCGCGTCAATTTTTGAAGTCATGCTCGGGTAACTCAGCTCGCAGCTTTAGAATCCTACCTATTTTTCTCATTTGCTACTGTAGCGGCCAGACCGGGTCCTCGTATTTTGCATGCTCATTCAGCATGTCGAATGGTCGATCAGTCTTGCCTCAAAACTTCCCACCCCATCAAAGTCTTCCTCCCTCCGACGCCTTCCGTGCGTCGCCCCCTGCTTTTCGATTTCCGGAGCCTACCATGAGTGAAAATCACGGCCGCTCACAGCGGCCCAGTCCACAGCGATCCAACCGAGGCCGGTCTTACGACCGCGGCCGGCGCGACAACGTCCCCAGCAACATCGATACAAAACTTCTCGCTGATCTTGAACGCGAGGAACCGCTTTCGATTGCGGAAGAACTCGATAAAGCGGCCGAACGCGTCCGTCGTGTCGGCAAGAAGATCGAGCAGGCCGATAAGCCGGACAACAATGTGCATATCGCTGCGCTGCAGAAGATGAGCATGCCTGAGCTCATGCAGGTGGCCGAGGAAGAGCAGATTGAAGAAGCGAGCGGCCTGCGGAAGCAGGAACTCATCTTCCGCATCCTCAAGGCCAGGGTGAAGCTCGAAGGGATGATGTTTGGCGAGGGAACCTTGGAGATCCTCCCTGACGGATTCGGATTCCTCCGCTCTCCCGACTATCACTACCTCTCCTGCCCGGACGACATCTACGTTTCGCCTAGCCAAATCCGCCGTTTTGGGCTGCAAACCGGTGCTACCGTCGCGGGAACGATTCGACCCCCGAAAGAGAACGAGCGTTACTTCGCGCTATTGCGTGTTGAAGCGATCAATGGCCAAGACCCCGACCTCGTCAATAAGAAGGTCTTGTTCGACAATCTCACGCCCAACCATCCCGACGAGCGCATCCGCATGGAAACCACTGCGGACGAGATTGCGATGCGGGTGGTCGACATGATTGTGCCTATTGGGTTCGGCCAACGCGGCCTCATCGTCAGCCCGCCGCGTGCTGGTAAGACGATCTTGATGCAAAAAATGGCCCAAAGTGTCCTCGCCAACTACCCAGATGCCCATGTTGTCATGCTGCTGATTGACGAGCGGCCCGAAGAAGTGACCGACATGGAGCGCGAGGTGAAGGGCCCCAACTGCGAGGTCATCAGCAGCACGTTCGACGAAACCTCAGCCCGGCACGTCCAAGTGGCCGATATGGTGATCGAAAAGGCAAAGCGGATGGTCGAGTACGGCCGCGACGTCGTCATTTTCCTCGATTCCATCACACGGCTCGCCCGAGCTTGGAACAGCGAATGCCCCAGCAGCGGCAAGGTGCTCTCGGGCGGTATCGACGCCAACGCCATGCAACGCCCCAAACGCTTCTTCGGCTCCGCTCGTAAAGTCGAGGAGGGCGGCTCGCTGACGATTATCGCCACGGCACTGATCGATACTGGTAGCCGCATGGATGAGGTGATTTTTGAAGAGTTCAAAGGCACGGGCAACCAGGAAATCGTCCTCGACCGGGCCTTAGTCGACCGCCGCGTCTGGCCCGCTATCGACATTAACCGCAGTGGCACCCGTCGCGAAGAAATGCTGATGGACCCCGAGGAATACCGTCGTGTGTGCCTCCTGCGACGGGTCCTCAGCGAGATGAACGGCCCCGACGCGATGGAATTGCTGACCACGCGACTCTCCAAGACGAAGTCGAATGCTGAATTTCTGCTGAGCATGAAAGAGGATTGAGGTTGCCTTTTCAGAGGCTTCGAACCCCTAGCTTGCGCTAGGGGCTAGGGGTTTGCCAGTTTTTTCGTTCACGACTGATACAACCCTAGCCCCTAGCGCAAGCTAGGGGTTGTTACACTTTTCCGCGACTCCAACCTTCAAAATGCCTGAAGAATTCAAACCACAAGAAACCGATCCCAAAGATCGCTACGCGATCGTCGTGGCCCAGTGGAATCAGCTTGTTACCGATAAATTGCTCGATGGGGCTGTCGAAACGCTGCTTGCTGCGGGTGTCGCTGACCATGCGATTCACGTGGCTCGCGTGCCTGGCTCTTGGGAACTGCCACTTGCTGCTCAACAATTAGCACGAAGCGGCGACTACGCAGCGGTGATTTGTCTGGGCGTCGTCATCCAGGGTGAAACCACGCACGATCAGCACATCAATCGCGGAGTGAGCCTGGCGCTCAGTCAGATTTCTCTGGAGTGCGAACTGCCGCTTCCGCTTGGTCTGCTGACCGTCCAATCACTGGAGCAAGCCCTCGCCCGTGCAGGGGGGGAAGTCGGCAACAAGGGCAACGAATGTGCTGAAGCGGCCCTGCACATGGTCGGATTGCTCAGGACCATGCCCGAAGCGTAGAATACTGCAAGCAGCAATGTCCAAGCCCCAATGACCAGTATTATCTTTCAAGACTGGTCATTGGGACTTGGACATTGGTCATTACTAGGATGCACCAATCTTGGAGCGTTATCGCCCCGCAAGCAGTCAACAAGACAAGCAAGCTAGCAACCCAATCATGTCCCGCCGTACCCGTGCACGCGAAGTCGCGTTGCAGGTCCTTTTCCAAGACGACCTGAATCCCGACCCCATCAACGAAGAGGCTTCGCTTAACAAGCTGGGCGCCTTTCTCGGTGCGCGGCTTCGAGAGGAAGATCTGCGTGACTTCGCGAAAGGGCTTGTCTTGGGTGTCAAAAGAAATCAGCAGGAACTCGACGAACTACTCGAAAAACATGCTGAGAATTGGACCCTGCGACGGATGGCGGCCACGGACCGCAACCTCATGCGATTGGCAGCCTATGAAATCCGCTTCACTGAAACCCCACCCAACGTCGCCATCGACGAGGCCGTCGAGCTAGCCAAACGCTTCGGCGCCAAGCAAAGCTCCCAATTCGTCAATGGCATCCTTGATAAACTAATTGAAAGGAACGATGAATGATAAGTGATGAATGATGAATATAAAGAAACTTCATCCTTCATCCCTCTGCCTTCATCCTTGATTCATGGGCTTATTCGATAAATTCAAACGCGGTCTCAAGAAAACCAAAGACGTACTCAAGACCGACGTCCGCGACCTTTTCAAGAGTGAAGGACGCCTCATCGACGAGGAATTCCTCGATGAGATGCGTGCTCTCCTATTCAAAACTGACATGGGCTACGACTCCGTGGAAGAGATCGTCGCTGAGGTCGCTAAGAACTTCCGAGGCAGGGTCGTCCAGCTCGAAGATGTCGTGGCCACCTGGAAAGAGAAGCTCTCGGAGCTGATGGCACAAGACGCGTCACCGATTGGGTTTGCTGCCAGCGGCCCAACGGTCATTATGGTCGCCGGCGTCAACGGAGCGGGCAAGACGACTTCGATTGCGAAACTCTCCAAGATGTTCGTCGATGAGGGTCGCAAGGTGGTCCTAGGGGCTGGCGACACGTTTCGCGCGGCAGCCGTTGAGCAACTGACCATCTGGTCAGAGCGACTCGGCGTGGACATTGTCAAAGAAGAGCAGGGCACCCATCCGGCCACCGTCGCTTACAAGGCCGTGGAACGAGCCATCGAGACGGGAGCGGATGTCTGCATCGTAGATACGGCAGGCCGGCTGCAGACGCAGAAGAATCTCATGGCCGAGCTGACCAAAATTCAGCAATCGCTTAAGAAGCTCATCCCCGAGTCGCCCCACGAGGTTCTGCTCGTTCTTGACGCTACCACCGGCCAGAACGGTATCAGTCAAGCAGGCAAGTTCACCGAAGCCGTTGATTGCACGGGGATCGTCCTGGCAAAGCTCGACGGCACCGCCAAGGGAGGCGTGGTCGTGGCGATCCGCCAGCAAGTCGGCCTGCCCGTGAAATACGTCGGCGTCGGCGAGCAGCCAGAGGATTTGGCACTCTTCAAGCCCGACGAGTTCGTTGACGCTCTGTTTGCCGAGGTGGGCGTCGAGCCCGCGACGAAGTAACTAAGTCCAGTCTCAGTATCTCTATCTCTCCACAAGGCAGCCGCAGCCCCAGTAATAGTTGTTGTGGGGGCTGCCGGTAACTGGCTCGCAAGGTTTGACCCTGCGAGAATTCACCGGCGAGCTGTTAGCTCGCGGCTACATACGTCTTTTCGCCTGCCTACCCGCGCGACAATCTCTGATGCATCCTCAGGCATCGCTAGCTTTCGAGCGAACAACCGGCCAGAAAAGCAACTTCTTTTTCCGTCGTAAATCATAGTATACAAACGGCTTGCGGCTTCTATAGAAAACGGTGCGTCAAGTCTGGCACAGACCTTGCTCTCCTGCCCGCTAGCAATTGCCGGTGGGGCGTTTCGCAGGGAAAGCGAGTCGCTCTCGCCAGATTTGAGTGCAATGTCAGGCGGTCGGCACGGTGCCATGCCCGCAGATTGCAGAGGCGGTTTCTTCAACCAACGGTTTGTTCAAACCACTGCAATCACCATTTACGTCCTTCTGAAATCTCGAACACAAAGGGTAACTACAGATGATGTCTACTCTCACGGAGCGCCGCTGGCTGACGCTCCTGCTCGCGGCAATCATGTCGCTCACAGTCATAAGCGTTGGGCCGACGGCCTACGCGCAAGGTGAAGAAGAAGGGGAAACGGCTACGGAATCCGAGTCCGAAGCACCCGAGGAAGAAGCTGAAGAAGAGGGTCCGAAGAAAGAAATCGATTACGACGGTGCCGATTTCAAGTTCGGCTACACCATCAACACGTTGATCATGTTTGTCTGTGCCGTGTTGGTCATCTTCATGCAAGCTGGCTTCGCTATGCTTGAGGTCGGCCTCAACTCAGCCAAGAACACGGTGAACATTCTCTTCAAGAATGTTATGGATTTATCGGTGGGCGTATTGCTCTACCTGTTCATCGGCTGGGGGATCATGTACAGCGGTACCGATAGCCCGTACTTCGGTTACGATGGGCCATGGGTTTCTCGCGACGCTGTTGCTGCAGAAGACGGCTCATGGGAAACGCCACCAAACGACAACGACGATGCAACCGAAGAGACTGCAGCGACCGCCTACGCAAGTAGCGGAGCTGACTTCCTATTCCAGGTTGCCTTTGCTGCTACCGCAGCAACGATCGTTTCTGGAGCTGTAGCAGGACGTATGCAATTCAAGGCGTACCTCATCTATTCAGCGATTCTCACAGGTATCATCTACCCAATTAGCGGTTTTTGGAAATGGGGCGGGGGATTCCTCGACCAAGAAGGCTTCCAAGACTTTGCGGGATCAGTGGTGGTGCATGCGGTGGGCGGTTTCGCCGGTCTCGCTGGTGCCATGATTCTAGGTCCACGTCTTGGTCGATACGTGAATGGAAAATCAGTACCTATGCCAGGCCACAATGTTGCCTTCGCTGCCCTGGGTGTATTCATCCTATGGGTAGGGTGGTACGGATTTAACCCTGGTAGCCAGTTGACCTACGATGGCTACGCGAACGCTGAAGCAACGACTTACATTGCCTTGACCACCACCATCGCTGCCGCTGCCGGTGCTGTAGCAGCTATGATTTTCGCTTGGGCGATGTTCGGGAAGCCAGATGTCACCATGGCATTGAACGGCACTCTCGCAGGCCTTGTTGCGATCACTGCTAACTGTGATCGCGTAAGTCAACCAGAAGCTCTGATTATTGGAGCCGTTGGTGGTCTGCTAGTCGTTCTCGGAATTGTGCTTCTGGACAAACTCAAGATCGACGACCCTGTCGGTGCTTGGCCAGTTCACGGGCTCTGCGGAGTCTGGGGCGGACTCGCAACGGGTATCTTCGGCGATCTGCCAGACGGTATCGACACCCAAGGTGCTTTCTTCTTCGTTCAGTTGAAGGCGACAGTGATTATCTGTGTCTGGGCATTCGTGACGATGTTCATCCTGTTCTCCATCCTCAAAGCCATGGGCATCCTCCGTGTGAGCGAAGCCGAAGAGCAGCAAGGTTTGGATATCAGCGAGCACGGCATGCAAGCCTATACGACTGGTTGAGAGACAGCTTGACGACTCTCACCGCTGGCGGATTTGCTACCTCCAAGAACCGCCAGCGGTGAGTTTAGAAACTATGAAGCGTTCGACTCTTGCCTGGGTCGAGCTTTGAAGTCCCAATGGCTTGGCCGCCGATCGCCGCCTACTGGCGGCCAGGCCGGGACTTTTTCGTTGCCTTTCGAGTAGGTTTAGGTTCAACGGCGGTTTGGAACGAACATCGATAGTCGCCGGGAACGAAGGCAGGCTATCAGTTTTCAGCCCTCAATTCTCAGCCTCTTCCAAAGCTGAAAGCTGACGGCTGATAGCTGACAGCTAGTCCTCTGAGCAGATGCTCAATCTTCAGAACATGTCAGTGGCACACTCCGCGTGCCACTCTCTAAGAAACCGCTTCCTCCAGAAGGACGCCCCAAGTGGCTTGGGCGTGCTTTACCGCCTAAGTGCGCTCAAGCCGGGGTGTCTTGCGAGGCTTGTCCTTCTGTGGGTCAGGGGATTAGGTTATTAGGTGGTTAGGGTCGAGACGAATTACGGCTAGAATCAGTCAACGCATTCCTGTTCAACCCTACTTACCTAACCACTTAATCCCTAGTCCCCTACCGATGAAGCTCATCATTGCCGTGATCCAGCCAAGCAAGCTGGAAGATGTGAAACAGGCCCTCTCAGAGGTCGAAGTCGTGCGTCTCACCATCATGGATGTGCAAGGCTTCGGTCGTCAGAAGGGCCAGACGGAGATCTATCGAGGTCGCGAGATTACCGTCAACCTTCTCCGCAAGGTCCAGTTGCAGATTGCCGTGAATGACGACTTTGTCGAGCCGACGGTCAACGCCATTCTGCAGGGCGGTCGCACCGGCGAGACAGGCCAGATTGGCGACGGCAAGATCTTTGTGCTGCCGCTTGAAGACTGCATTCGCATCCGTACGGGCGAGCGTGGAGAAGAAGCGATTTGAGCGATGCATCCGGCTCAGCTAAGGTGTAACGCAGCCCCAGCCGGGAGTTTCTCACACCTCTTCAGCACTTATCTTTCAATCCAGGGGAGTAGCGATGCACCTCAAGCGACACTTAGCTTCTTATTTCTTACTATCCGCTTTGATCGCCTTGCTCGCGAACTCAAGTAGCCGTGCCCAGCCAGTGGCGGAGGCCCCGCCTTCTTCCGCTCAGCCTGCGAAAGATTCCCGGCTCATGAAATTGGTTGCCGAAGGCAAGCTCACATCACAGATTCTCTATCCGATGCGCAAGGGGTCTAACTGGACCTACGATATGGATGTGCAGGGTAAAACGCTGGAGATGAAATGCCGCATTGCTTCAAAAGAAAAGATCAACGACCAGGAATTGTACAAGCTCGAGGCCGCATTTAACGGGCAAGTTTCAGCCACCGAGCACATGAGCAACAACAAACGAGGCTTAGCCCGACATCGCAACAATGGAATCGAGCTGACGCCCGCGCTTCAACTACTACGTAATCCCGTGAAGCCCGGCGACCGGTGGCAACAAGAGGTCGAGCATGGCGGAACCAAACTAAAAACCACCTGCAAGACTTCGGCTGAGGTGATCACGACGCCGTTAGGCAAGTTCGATGTCATCCGGGTGACGCTCAACACAGCCGTTGAAGGAATCAATATCGATGCTGACTATTGGTTCGCTGCGGATGTTGGCTGTGTTCGCCAGGTCTTGAATCTCGGTCAAACGAAAGCGAACGTGGTCCTAAGGAAATACGAGCTCGCGAAAGAAGAGAAACCTGAGTGACCACAGGCCATTCTTTCGAACTTCCCATAGATGTCGAATCTCCGTGAACTTCCTCTAGGAAACTTGGATAACCTTGATGAAATCCTTCTCGCTTGTCGTTGTAGTGCTCTCAAGTTGCCTTCTCGGCAAAGCAAGTCTTTGTCTGTCAGGAGAAGAGCTATCAACAGCGGTCATTGAACCTTCGACTGAGTCCGAGTCCTCCGTCAGTGATCTTGAGAAACCCGCGTTGCCGGCTAAGAAAGAGTCGGCAGCCGAACCGAAAATTGAAGCTCACGTTGTCAAAATAAAGATGACGCAACGCCGGCCTGATTTCTTTCGCCCCTGGACGAAGGCCAGCCCAGCAAAGAGCTCTGGATCGGGCGTCGTGATCTCGGGGAATCGCATCCTCACGAACGCTCATGTCGTCATGTACGCCAGCCAGGTTTTGGTGCAACTTCAACAGGGTGGCGATCAGCTCTCGGCTAAAGTGGTCGCGATCGCCCCGGGGATCGATTTGGCAATCGTCGAATTGCTCGATCCGTCGGCACTGGAGGATCTTCCCGGCTTAGAGATCGGCGACGACCTCGCTGAAGTCAAATCCCGCATCACGGCCTACGGATACCCCACCGGGGGCGACGACCTTTCCGTGACTGACGGGATCGTCTCGCGGATTGAGTTCACCGGCTTTTACCATGGCGC
Organism: Lacipirellulaceae bacterium; assembly: GCA_040218535.1. NCBI lineage: Bacteria > Pseudomonadati > Planctomycetota > Planctomycetia > Pirellulales > Lacipirellulaceae > Lacipirellulaceae bacterium. Next base: position 1,829,570 of record JAVJRG010000005.1, read on the forward strand.
AATGGGGGCTCGAATCCAAGTCGATGCGGCCCTTAACCCGGGCAATAGCGGGGGTCCAGCCATCCAAGAAGGAAAGATCGCCGGGCTCGTGTTCAGCAAGATTCAGGAAGCGGACAACATTGGCTACCTGATTCCTCCCGAGGAGATTCGCACGTTCCTCGCCGATGTCGAGGACGGTAAGTATCACGGTAAGCCGATGCTGCTCGATCAGTTGCAAACGGCCGAGAATCCGGCGTTCCGATCCTTTCTCAAACTGGAGAAGAACGAGACCGGCATCGCCGTAAAGACGCCCTACCACCACTTAGATGACTCGGTGCTTCAGCCGTGGGACGTCATTACCCACGTCGGTGAACACGAAATCGACAATCAGGGTTACGTAGAAGTCCGAGACGGACTGCGGCTCCGGTTTCTCTACTACGTGCCCAAGCTCGCCAAGCCGGACCCCGAGCATCCCGACGACCCGAGTCGCGGTCTTGTGCCACTAAAGCTGTTGCGTGATGGAGAGCCGGTTGAGGTGGAGGTTCCCGTGCAAGCGGACCGCGACCTTGTCGTTCCGCTGCTCAAAGAGAACTATCCGGATTACTTCATTTACGGTCCGATGGTGTTCACGGCAGCGACGCAAGAGTACGTTCGCGCGATTGGCGGTCGCGGAATGAGCGCGCTGATCTCGCTAGAGAATCCGCTAATCAATCGCATGACCGATCGTCCTAGCGAACCGGGCGAGCAGATCGTCATCATGGCGACACGAATGTTCCCTCATCGGATCACGAAGGGGTACGACAACCGCCCGCTGGGAGTGATCACCTCGCTCAACGACACGAAGATCAAGAACCTGCGACATTTGGCTGAGCTGATCAAGAACAGCACCGACGAGTTTCTCAATTTCGAGGTTGCTGGACGCAGCGAATCGCTTGTATTCCGCCGCGAAGAAATCGAAGCGACGACCGAAGAGATCCTGGTCGACGAAGGTATCCGCTATCAAGCGTCCAAGAGCTTGCGTGACGTTTGGGAAGACGATTAGCCGCTCATCGGCTTAGCCGCCTGCTAATTCCGCTTCGCCACACGAAGCTGCGCTCGCAGTTGAGCCAGCGACTTCTCACGAAGCGCCAGTTGCTCGTCTCCCGCGGTCCGAGTGCTCACGGCCGTTGAGATCTCTTGCTGGAGCTCGCCAGCATCAAGCTTGGCAGGCAGCTTCGCCTGGTTGGTAAGAACGGAAACAAGGTTGTCCGCGATCTGAACAAAGCCGCCGTCGACGTAAAAACGCTTCTCGCCTTCGGTAGTGCGGATACGCAGCTCGCCGTAACCGAGCCGTCCAATCATGGGGGCATGATGACGTGCGACGCCCATCTCCCCGTCGAAAAGTGGCAGCGAAACGAAGTCGGCCTCGGTTTCGAGAACCGTTTCTTCGGGGGTAACGACAACGCAGCGGAGATTGTTGGCCATGTCTGTTCTGTTTCTCGTTATGCAACCCGTGGGCTGACGCCTCACGGCTCTTAAGCTGACAATTCCAACCCTAATGACCTAAAACCTAATCCCCTAACAACCTAACAACCTAAGCTCGCTACTTCTGGCTCTTCTTCCACTGTTCTTCGGCTTGCTCAATCGGGCCGACGTACATGAAGGCATCCTCAGAGAGGTGATCCCACTTGCCGTCGCAAATTTCTTCGAAGCTGCGAATCGTGTCGTCGAGCGAGGTGATTTCACCTGGTTTGCCGGTGAATACTTCCGCCACGAGGAACGGTTGCGAGAGGAATCGTTCGATACGACGGGCACGGTGGACGATCATCTTGTCGTCTTCGCTTAGCTCGTCGACACCAAGAATCGCGATGATGTCCTGCAGTTCGCGGTAACGCTGCAAGGTCGTCTGTACCCTACGAGCACAGTTGTAATGGCGTTCACCCACATACTGCGGATCGAGAATACGGCTCGATGAAGCGAGCGGATCGACCGCAGGATAAATACCCTTTTCAGAAATTGAACGTTCCAAGTAAAGGAACGCGTCCAACTGACCAAACGCTGTCGCCGGGGCGGGGTCGGTCGGATCGTCCGCAGGCACATAGACAGCCTGTACCGAGGTGATCGCACCGTTCTTCGTCGAAGCGATTCGTTCTTGGAGGGCACCCATCTCGCTCGCTAACGTCGGCTGATAACCCACGGCAGATGGCATACGACCCAAGAGAGCTGACACCTCCGAGCCCGCTTGGGAGAAGCGGAAAATGTTATCGACGAACAACAATGTGTCCGCACCCGTCTTATCACGGAAGTATTCGGCCATCGTCAAAGCGGACAGAGCCACGCGGAGACGCGACCCAGGTGGTTCGTTCATCTGGCCAAACACCATGCAGGTTTGGTCAATAACGCTTTTGCCCGTGTCACCGATCTTGGCTTCCTGCATTTCCAACCAGAGGTCCGTTCCCTCGCGCGTCCTCTCACCGACGCCAGCAAACACGGAATAACCACCGTGGGCACTCGCAATACGAGCGATCAGCTCGGTGAGAATAACGGTCTTCCCCAGACCCGCACCACCAAACAGACCGGCCTTACCACCACGCACAAACGGCGTGAGCAAGTCGACCACTTTGATGCCGGTTTCGAAGAGCTCAGTCTTGGTTGAAAGATCTTCCAACGGCGGAGCTTCACGGTGAATTGGCCAATGCTCTTCCGCGGCCACTTCGCCACGGCCATCGACTGCGTCACCGATCACGTTGAACACACGGCCGAGCGTCGCTTCACCAACGGGTACTGTCACAGGCTTACCGGTGTCGATGCACTCCTGCCCGCGGATTAGACCATCAGTCGAACCCAAAGCAACGCAGCGAACGCGACCGCCACCCAATTGTTGCTGCACCTCACCGGTAAGGCTGATCTTCACACCCTTGGTTTCCGAATCGACTTTCACCGCGTTATAGATCGCGGGAAGGCTATCTTCGGCGAATTCGACATCGAAAGTCGAGCCGATAACCTGCGTGATGTGTCCGACGTTGTTTGCTGTTGCAGTTGACATAAGAATTTCAGTAACAGGGTTCGTGGTCTTGTTTCAATTGGTGTCAGAACTAGGATCAATTGAGCGCTTCGACGCCACCAATCAAATCCATCAGTTCCGAGGTAATTTGCCCCTGACGGGCACGGTTGTATTGCATACTGAGCGACTTGATCAGCTCGCCAGCGTTTTCGGTAGCACTCTTCATTGCGACCATCCGAGCGATCTGTTCGCTCACGGCCGAGTCGAGGAAGCACTTAAACAGCTTGACTTTGAAGCTGGTCGGGACGACTTCCTCGAGGATACTCTCAGGCGAGGGTAGGAATTCGTACTGCGACTGCCCGCCTGCCTCTTCTCCCTCACTGTCGTCATCACCGATTGATCCGAGGGGAAGTAAGGTTTCAACCGCGACTTCCTGACGGGCGATCGAATTGAACTTCATGTAGACGACATCCAGCCGATCCAACTCCCCAAGCGTGTAGGCTTCGAGGTACCGATTTGCAATGACGTCAACCTCGGCAAAGGTCGGCTTGTCTTCAAAATGCGTGAACGACTCGTCGGGTTGATGGCCGCGGAACTCAAATCCACTGATGCCTCGTTTACCGGCAACTTCCAGGGTGCAATTCGGGACCTCAGCCTGAATCTCTTTCCACCGATTCAATCCGGCACGAGTCAGATTGCCGTTAAAACCACCGCACAAACCACGATTGGCCGTCAACACCAAGAGCTTGCCGTTGGTCACCTCTTCACGCTTCTCAAGTAGCGGGTGACTTACTTCTAGTCCCGTCTTGGTGAGGTCACGGACAAGCTGTGTGATTTGGTTCGTGTAAGCCGTCGCTGCGGCAGCGCGGTCCATCGCTTTCTTGAATCGCGCTGTGGCGATCAACTCCATCGTCCGCGTGATCTTGCGGATGTTCCGGATCGACTTGCGTCGTTTATCAAGTGCTCTGGAATTTGCCATTGCTGAGTAAAACTGTTCTTTCGAGCAGCCGCGAGCTAACAGCTCGCCGGAATGTGCTCTAGTAACTCAATTGGTTCTTCGTAATCGACAGTGGTAATTTAATCTCTCGTTGTTCACCGGCGACCTGTTAGGTCGCGGCTGCCTATTTCCAAGAAATCATTACGCGGTGGCGGCGACTTCCTCTTCGTCGGGGACAAAGTCGTGTTGTGCTTCAAACTCTTTCAACGCTGTTTCGAGTTGTTCAGCAACATCATCTTTCAAGTCGCCTGACTCCTCGATTGCTTTGCCAATCTCAGGCTTCTGATCCTTCATGAAAGTCAGGAACTTGTCTTCCCATTCAGCAATCCGATCAACAGGCACCTTATCAAGATGTCCCTTGGTACCCGCATAGATCACAAACACCTGATCGATCACGTCGAGCGGCGCGTACTGGCCTTGCTTCAGCAGCTCAACCATGCGGTAGCCGCGATCCAGGCGTGCCTGCGTGGCCGGATCGAGATCGGTACCAAGCTGAGCAAACGCTTCAAGTTCACGGAACGAAGCCAAGTCGAGACGCAAACCACCGGCGACCTTCTTCATCGCCTTAATTTGAGCAGCACCACCGACACGCGAAACCGAAATACCAGCGTTCATCGCCGGCTTAATACCCGCGAAGAACAAGTCCGGTTGCAGATAAATCTGTCCGTCGGTAATCGAAATCACGTTGGTCGGAATGTAGGCGGAAACCTCACCCTCAAGCGTTTCGATGATTGGCAGTGAAGTAATCGAACCGCCGCCAAGCTCGTCACTTAGCTTCGCGGAACGTTCCAACAAACGACTGTGACAGTAGAACACGTCACCGGGGAATGCTTCACGTCCCGGCGGACGACGCATCAACAACGAGAGTTGTCGATAGGCGACCGCCTGCTTGGAGAGATCATCGTAAACCACCAAAGCGTGGCCGCCATTGAACATGTACTCTTCAGCCATAGCCGTACCGGCATAAGGAGCGACGTACTGCAGAGGAGCAGGGTCACTCGCCCCGGCGACAATCACCGTGGTGTAGTCCATGGCACCCGCTTCGCGAAGCTGCTCAACGACGCCAGCCACAGTCGATTCCTTCTGACCGACGGCCACGTAGAAGCACTTCACGCCCGAATCGCGCTGGTTGATGATCGCGTCGATAGCAATGGCCGTCTTGCCGGTCTTGCGGTCACCAATGATCAGTTCACGTTGGCCGCGACCAATCGGGGTCATCGCATCGACGGCTTTGATCCCAGTTTGCAATGGCTCGCCCACGGGCTGCCGCTCGGCAACACCTGTGGCGATCACTTCCACGTCGCGACGGTTGTTGGTGACGATCGGTCCTTTGCCATCGAGAGGATTGCCCAGCGGATCGACCACACGGCCAAGCAGTTCATCACCCACGGGCACTGAAAGCAGTTTGCCGGTCGAGCGGACTTCGTCGCCCTCGTTGATCTCGAGGTAGTCACCAAGAATGATGATACCGACCGAGTTTTCTTCCAGGTTAAACGCCAAGCCGATCGTTCCGTTGGCGAACTCGACCATTTCACCGGCCATCACACCGGAAAGGCCGTACACCTGGGCGATACCGTCACCCACTTCCAAAACGCGACCGACTTCGCGGACGTCGATTTGAGCGGAGTAGTTTTCGATCTCTTTTTGAATGACCGAGGCGATTTCGTCGCTATTGAATTTCATTTTCGTTCGTGACTAGTAACTGGTTGCTTGTGACTAGTGAATTTACGTTTTCGTTGATCTAGCCTTCTGTCGGCGGAGCCGCGGCACGATCAATAAATTGTTCAGGGTGTTGCTGGATCGCCTCGATGGCATGTTCGACCATGCCTTGCCGTGAGTTCTCCAGCCGCGTACGGGCAGAAGCGTCGTAGACTTTGTCGCCGACGCGAACAACGAATCCTGCCAGTAGTTCGGGGTTGATTCGTGTCTCCACATGGGGGTCCGCGCCGAGCACTTTGCCTAAGGAAGCGAGGATCTCTCCCTGTAAAGCATCATCAATCGGCTGGGGAATTTCTAACTCGACTCGCACTCGACCTGAACGCTCTTCCCACATCTCATAGGCACTACGAGCGACTTCGCGAATCATGCCGAGCCGACCATGCTTCGTCATCACCTTCAGCAGGTTTAACAAAGCATTGGAAGCTCGCCCTCCAAAGACGCGATCTAGCAACTCCAACTTTTCGTCCTGCGAAATCAATTCCGAGCGGAAGACCTCTTCCATCTCCGAGTGTTTCTCAAGGATATCGGTGACGATGCTTGATAATTCCTCGGCCAGCGAGCCTTGCGACGACAGATCACCAGCGGCATCCAAACCCGCCTGGGCGTAGACCTTGCCAAGGCGTTCGGCATCAACGTCGAACACATTGTCATGCTTAGGTTGGTCAGACAGGTCTGCCATAGGTGACTATCAATCAGTAAGAGGACAATCCTTTAAGGACGAACGGCTATCGCTTCCTAGTTGTTGCTGGGAAGCTGAGCCAACGATTCGCGAACCAACGTGGCCTGCGTGTCGGGCGAGATATTCTGACGAATTACCTTCCCCGCCATTTGAATCGCCAAGTTCGCACTGTGCTCCGCCATATTTTTCATCGCGTGATCCGCGGCAATCTCGATTTCGCGAATTCCGCGTTGCTGCTCTTGCTCTGCAGCTGCGCGAGCTTCCGAGACGATCTGCTCCTTGGTTGCTTCCGCATCGCGGCGAGCTTCCTCAAGCATGCCACGGACTTCGTCGGCCGCACTCGCCAGCTTCGCTTCGTGCTCAGCAAGCAAACGTTTCGCTTCCTCGTGCTTGCCTTCGGCAGCCGCAATCTGACCCTCAATATGCTTCTCACGTTCCACGAGGGCCGAACTAATCTTCGGCCACGCGGCTTTCGCGAGAATCGCTAACAAGAGCCAGAAAACGATGAAGGTGTAAACAGCAAGCTGGGTACTCCATTCCGCTGGGCTATCCATTCCGGCGGCGGCGTTGGCATGGCCTGGGTCGTGATGACCACCACCGTGGCCTCCACCATGCGCTTTCTCATCGCCGCCAGCCTCCGACAATGCCGGACCATCGCCGGCATCCTCAGCATGAACAACCGAGGTGGTCAGCGAAGCCAACAACACCAGCGAAAACAGCGGGCTTAAACCCAAAATGAACTTGCTCATCTTTCACCTCAAGGAACCTTCGAAATCGACGCTGCAATCAGTGCGAGTGACGAATTAACCTGCTGCCCATGGGTTTTGCTGAGAGCAGATAAACAGAGCGTAGAAGGTGAAACCTTCGATAAGAGCTGCCGCAATAATCATGGCTGTCTGAATGCTACCTGCAACCTCAGGCTGGCGAGCCATGCTCTCAAGCGCTGAGCTAGCAAGCTTGCCAATGCCCATTGCCGCACCAAGCGTTACAACGCCTGCGCCGATGGCACCTGAAAAACTGATCGAAGAACCGTCAGCCGCGGCGGCTGGCGAGGCCAGGATCACTACCGCGAACAGACTCCAGACAAAAATCTTAGCTACCTTAGTCACGAAACGAACTCCTTATAAAACTTGAGCTACTCCCACTCTCGCCTGCGAACGTGCGTCAGTGATGATGCACGGCTGAGCCGATGAAGAGGGCGGACAAAAATGTAAAAACGTAGGCCTGCAAAAAGGCTACGAACAATTCGAGCAAACTAAATAACGCGGATCCCACAATGGAGATGACCGCGGTGATCGTAAAGTTATCTGAGCCCGCCCTAGCGGCAGCCACGGCCAATCCCATGATCGCCAAGAGCACCAAGTGGCCCGCAACCATGTTGGCAACCAACCGGATACCCAGCACCAAGTGCTTAATCAGCAAGCCCAGCACCTCAATGGCAAACAGCATCGGCTTGATGAGGTATCCGAGCGGGAACGGTAGGTCCATCGATGGCACTTGATTCTTCCAAAAGCCGACAACACCGAACCTCAGTGAACCAGCGACCAGAACGGTAGCGAACGTGACAAGGGCCATGCCAACAGTCACGCTAAAGCTACCAGTTGGTGCTCCCAACCAGGGCAGCATCCCGAGCAAATTACACCCAAGAACGAACAAGAAAATCGTCCACAGCAGCGGCACGAAACGATCGGCATCGTGCTTTCCGATCGCAGGACGCGCGACCTCATCACGAATGAATAGCAAGAAGGTTTCAAACAGATTCCACAACTTGCCGTGAGCAGGCCGACCATTCTCAACCTTCTTTGCCAGCTTGTTGAATGCCCACAGGATCCCTGCAGCAACCAACAGCATCAGAATCATGAACTTCGAGATTCCGAAGCCTGACTCAACCTGATAATTGTTCTGCAGTTTGGCGAACGGCTGAGGAATGAGGATCTTGCCATGCAGGCTGTCGTTGTACTCGCGAATCTTCTCGGCTGACCAAGCGGGCGTTTCCTCATAATACGCTTCAAGGTCTTCAGCCTGGGCCTTCGCAACTCGCCAATCCTCTCGCATGACGTTAGCTGAAGTCTCTCGCTCACGCCACTGCTCAGCCGACTCCTCTTCCTTGGTCAGTTGCTGAGCATATTTGCCAAGTGCCATTTGTTTCTGGAACCAGCCTTGGCTCTCGGCTTCTTCGAGAAAGCGGTCGAACGGCTTGCCGAAGTTGCTGTTTTCGTGACGCCAATGGTCGAAGTCTGACTTGAGCGAGTCAAAGGCCGGAAGGTCTTCGAGCCCCTTCAACTCCTTCAGCGACTCATACTGCCGTTCGGCTTCCCAATCTTGGTAGTCTTCATCGTTGCGGACGAAGTGGCTCGGCAGCTCTTCGCGCTTCGAACGTTCCGATCGCCACAGTCCGTTGGGCACCTCGAAGTAGAAGCTGTCTTTGATGTGCAACAGGTCGGACATGACTAGGTGGCAGCTCCGTTCGCTACATTATCTGATGATCGCTTGTCTTCGCCCGTCCCGGATTGTTCTCCCGACTGAGCTCGCCTGATGATCCCAACCAGCAATGGCGTTTCGATAAGCAAACCGGCCAAGAAGAACACCAGGAGCAGATTGGCGAAACCCGCCTCAGCCAAACGACCCGAGGAGCCAGGCACAATGAAGAGGGACGCGAGCGGCAGCCCCATTCGGACGAGCATGCCGCCCATGAGAGCATTCAATCGTGCGTGATGATTAGGCGCCAGGGCAGCGACTAAGAGGCCGAAGCCACAAGCGACCCAAACAATCAAGGCCGCTAAGCCGCAAGACAGATAAGCGTCGTTGCCATATTTTGGCACAGCGAACCAAGCCGCTATTGCGGCGACGACCGCTAACGAAGCACTTAGAATCAAAAGTGGTTTCAAGAAACCTGACACTGAACTCGCTAAAGCGCCCGGAAGGGCCTTTGCCTTATGGTGGGGACTCTCTGGTCTTGTCTGCTGACCTATTAACTAAGCCTTATCTTCACGAGAATCGGTCGGGTTCTCGCGATTGTGTTTTTGCCTTCTCAGTTCCGCCTGCTTCGTCTGAGCGATCAGGTAGGCCATGCCAGCAATCAAGCCTCCAGCGAAGCCAATCAGAACCAGAAAGCTGGTCCCTAACTTGCCGTCCAACCACTGCCCAGCAAGGCCCGGCAAAACCATGAGCATGGCTGCCGCAAAGATTCGACTCACCCACTGCATGGCCGCGGCCATGGGCTGCTCGGGATCGGGAGAAGCCATACCGCCTTCCTCAGCAAGTCTGATCGAGCCTCAATTCCTGCAGAGCTCTGACTCACAAACTCTTTCGCTGCAGAGACTTAGGAAACCGGCCGAGCATCAACAAGCCTCGAACAGTCGTTGGCCGGTGTGAGGCGATTTCCTCGTAAATCTCTACGTGACAGCAATTTATTTCGATCTTAATTTAGTGTCAACGGCCCGAACCCCGAATTTGTGATTTTTTTCACAAAGTCTGTCTTTTCACCCTAAGTATTTACTTAATATTGACTTACGTCATATCAGCATGCCTCCGGGTGAATAGCCTCGACAGCGACACGTTAGCTCATGACAGACTATCGTAAATCGAACACAGGGATACCAACGTAAACTGCTTGAATTAAACGACTTACGTCTACTCACTTTGATGCAACCGTTGATATTTCGAGGCATATCGATTACGCTAGTGTTACTACTGGGGCAACTTCTGATAGGCGGCCATTAAGAATAGGCACTTTCTATTCGCACAGCCGGCTCTCCTAAGAGCTGATCAGGAGCCGTCCACGCTACTCAAAACGCCCACCTGCCTGGAACAATTCCAAGCAGCCAAGGTGTTCTCTGGCCACGGCTGGCCGCAACAAAGACTGTTTGCCAGACCTCTTAGCTTTACTCCATTCGCCGGCCACCGCTATGACAGCCTCCAAACTTCGTTCGTACACTGCCAAAGACCTTGCGCAAATGGCGCGGGAAAAAGGGGTATCCGGTTGGCATTCGATGCGTAAGGAACAACTTGTTAAAGCACTGATCCAGCAGAGCAAGAAACGTTCTCGTAACGGGGCAGCCAAGTCTAATATCAATGGCAAGGCCAGCCCAACCAGCGCGAAGACCCTTCGCAAAATCAACCAACTGCAGCAAAAGCTCGCCTCGATCAAGAATCTTGCCGCCTCCAGCGAGTCGAAGACGGTTGAACGAGATCGACTCGTTGTGATGGTCCGCGATCCCTACTGGCTTCACGCCTATTGGGAGCTCGGGCAGAAAAGCATTGATCGCGCCCAAGCCGCCATGGGGCAGCACTGGCACAGCGCTACTCCCGTGCTTCGCTTGCTCACGATCGACAGGGAAGGGCACGCCCAGCTTGAACGCGACATCGAGATCCACGGAGGCGTCCAGAACTGGTACCTCGACGTTCAAGACCCGCCCAATAGCTATCGCCTTGAAATCGGCTACCTGGCAGCGGATGAAAGCTTTCATTGCCTTGCCCGCAGCAACGAGGTTTCCACCCCACCTGCGGGGACAAGCGACGCGGTCGATAACAACTGGGCCGATGTCGCTGAGAAGGCAGATCGCATCTTCGCCATGAGCGGCGGTTACACGCCTGAAGGGGCCAGTCGAGAACTTCAAGAGATCCTCGAAGAACGCCTGCAGCGGCCACTCGGCACACCGATGAAGACGAAGTTCGGTAGCGGAGCTGCCGGAAGAGAACAGAGCAATTTGCAGTTTGCCGTCGATGCTGAAGCAATCGTCTACGGAGCGGCAGATCGCAACTCTCATGTGACGCTCAAAGGCGAGCCCGTCCCGCTTCGGGAAGACGGCACTTTCACCGTCCGCATTAGCATGCCCGATCGCCGTCAGGTGATTCCCGTGGTGGCTAGTTCCGCCGACGGGGCCGAACAGCAAACAATCATTCTGGCCATCGAGCGCAATACGAAGGTCATGGAAAAGATCGTTCGAGACGTGACGGGCTAAATAGCTAGCCGCGATAGACCATCTTCCCCATTTGGATTCCAATGGAAGGATGAGCGGTACTCCTTTCTCAATTCCTGAAGTTGACAGCCGACTAGTCGCCTCGCTCGCAAAGCTAGAAAGCTGCGTCGTAGCTTTCTCCGGTGGTGTCGACAGTGCGGTTGTTGCGAAGGCAGCTAAACTGGCCCTTGGCGACCGCGCACTTGCCGTGACTGGCACCAGTGTCAGCCTTGCCGAGGGGGAGCTCGACATAGCCCGGCGGGTTGCTTCGTCTATTGGCATTCGCCACGAGGTCATCCGCACCGACGAGCTGGCCGACGATTCTTATTTGGCGAACAATCCTGACCGCTGCTTCCATTGCAAGACGGAACTGTACGGTATCTTAAGTCGTTATGCTTCCGATCATGGCTACATTCATGTCGTCGCTGGAGCTAACTTCGACGATCTGGGTGACTTCCGTCCCGGCTTGCAAGCGGCCTCCAACCACGGCGTGATGAATCCACTAGCCGAGTGCCAAATCACCAAGCCGCAGGTCCGCGAATTAGCAAAAGCTTGGGACCTTGAGGTTTGGGACAAACCGGCGACCCCCTGTCTTTCCAGCCGTGTGGTCTATGGGCTGGAGATTACCCCCGAACGGCTTTCCCGCATTGATGCCGCAGAGCGAATCCTGCGTGAGTTGGGGCTCACAACCGTGCGAGTCCGCTGCCATCAGGACGAACTCGCTCGCCTGGAAGTTCCACTCGCTGAACTGCCACATCTTTGTGAGGAAAACGTACGCACGAAGCTGGTCGCGGGGTTCCGCGCGTTAGGCTTCGGTTACGTGACGGTCGACTTAGAGGGGTTTCGCTCGGGGAGCTTTCAGCAGTTGGTACCTTTGGAAGAGCTGCAAGCTTCGCGGGCGTAGTGATCATTTGGCACCCGAGAGCTTATGCTTCTCGGCTCTGATTATCTTCCACCGCGAGGGCCTCGGCCGAAGAAACCGCGTGGGCCAACGGGGTCGAGTCCTCGCTCTTCGCGACGTTGGTTGAACATCGTGATGACCGTTTCGAACTTGGCACGTTGATCTGGGGTCGTTCGTTCGAGCATCCCCTTCATGCGAGCTTCCATCTGCTCGGGCGTGCGCGGTGCACGCTCGCCGCCCGGGCCTCCAGGGCCACCGCCATTGGCTCCTCTTTCGCTACGGCGTGCCTCTTGCTCGTCAATACGCTTGTCCATTTCGGTCCTCTGCTCCTCGGGCGAGAGCGCGAGGAACGTGTCCATGCGTGCTTCCATCATCTTCATCATCATGGGCATCATGCGTTCGCGAAATTGTTGACGTTGCTCATCATTGAGGTTCGCATCTCGCATCCGCTCGAAGAACGCACGGCCTGCATCGCGTTGCTTTTCCTCAGGAGCTTCAACAATCTTCTTCGCTTCTTGCTCGAGTTCCGCCACCTTCGGGTCAACACTCTCGCCACCGAAGAGGCCGAAGGCCCAACTTGCGAAGAGTACGCAGACGATCATGGCGGTTAAGCCAACGACATTCTTGTTCATGGTTTGTTTCCCAAAAGTAGGATCGTAGCCACGCTCGCCAGAGCGTGGTTGCACGGGGAGTATAAGGGTCCATCGCGAAAACCTCCACCGTCTGGCGACGGTGGCTACTCTGCTCGTTGAGCGCGATGCAAGCACCCGCGGCGAAACGGGAGGGTTAGCTTCCTTCAGGTAATACTACCGCATCAACGTGGCCATCGAGGTAGACGTAGTTTCTTGAGCCGTCCTGACCGCTAGGGCCGTGGAAGGAATTTAAGTCGTAAACAATCCAAACTCGACCAGAGCCAAGTTGCCCGATGCGGGAGTCGAGCACCTCAGGCCGCGACTTGCCGGCGAGCATCAGCGACGGGTACTCGTAACTCAGGCCTTCGCGCTCGTGATAGGTGAAATACGAATCGTCGTCGGTGGTCTCGGTCGTGTCCGGGTCGAAATAGTCGCTCGGACAAATGAAGATCTCGCGGTTATTTTCGCAGTAGGGTCCCAGCACTTCGTAGAGGGCGGGAAGGTTCAGGGGGTTGAGGGTCTTGGGGAGCTTGGCCGCTTCGGGGAACTTGCCGCGTTCGCCCTTGGCATCAAGGTACTGCGTCATTGCCAAGCCGATTTGCTGGAGGTGCGCTTTGCACTGCGTCCGGCGAGCCGCCTCACGAGCCGACTGAACGGCGGGCAGAAGTAGGCCGATGAGCACGCCGACGATGGCGATCACCACCAACAGTTCGACCAGCGTGAAGGCACGATTGCGCTTCATAGTAGGCTCTTCTCCAAGACATTTCAGGGAAAGTACGATCTAGTAACAACCCCTCGCGAAACGCGAAGTTTCGGCGAAGTTGAAAATATTCTGAGGCGTGCCTTACGAGGCGCGCCAGGGCTATGTCCTCAATACTGGCTATTCGTACTTTTGCTTTTGCACGAAAACACGCTTCGACAGTGCAAAAGCCCAGCCCGTCACATCGCCGCTTGTGCTACAAAATCAAGCCCTCTCTGCACTTACGTTATGTGCTCGACAACAGGGTATCCGACTTTTGCTTTGCAGAAGTCGGAGGTCGTGGCAGCAGCCGTCAGCGAGGAACAAAGACAACACGGCCATGCGAAAAACATTTTACCTGATTTCGAGGCCCAAAATCCAATGGAAAACCTGCGTCGGGGCTCCGAGCGAGCCCAACACAGCAATATCGTACTCGCGGGCTAGAGCGAGGAATTAACTTGCGGGAGTAGAGTGTGGCTACCAGAAGATTCCGTAGAGAATCAGCGTCAGGATCACCACGACGATGCCGCAGGTTTTGGCTCCCGAGGACGGCTCTAGCGAGATGGCCGTGTTAACGGGCATTTCCTTGGGCTCGTTCAAAGGGTTCATCATAGTCATCAAGCCCATCACTCCCAAGTTGCAGAAGAAGGCGACCGCCATGCGATCGAGAAACGCCATGTCAGGGAAGGCGAACGCCAAAGCACCGTAGAGGAAGGGGTTGATCAGCAGGCCGACGACGCCGGCCATGGCTGGGGCTCGCTTCACGAGGATTCCGAAGACGAACACTGCCAAGATGCCCGGGGAGATGTAACCCTGAAACTCTTGGATGTAGTTGAAAATTCCGCGGAAACGAGGGTCACCCAGTACGGGGGAAATCAAGCAGCCAATCACTGTGAATAGCACGACGCACATCCGGCCTACGCCTACCAGCGACGATTGCGAAGCGTCGCGGTTGATGAACTTGCTGAAGATGTCCATCGTGAAAATGGTCGAAGCTGAATTGAGCATTGAGGCCAGCGAGCTCATCACTGCGCCGAGAATCGCAGCGAGCATAAAGCCGCGGAGGCCTTCAGGGGTCAGCTTCTTGATCAGCAGGCCGAACGCGGAATCGTACTTGTAACCGATGAGCTTGCTCTCGGCTTTGATTTTGACCTCAGCAGCGGCAAGAGCTTTCAAGTTGGCGTCATTCAACTCCGCTAGTTCCGTCACTTCGGCATCCGCATCGATCTGCTTGACTCCTTCGGTGTCCGAGTACTTATCTGCGACGAACGCAGCCAAATTGCGGGCGACTTCGGGGCTTTGCTCGGCAAAATCAGCGTCGAAGGGGAATACTTTCCCATCAGCAGGGCTGCCGTCGTTGAAAGCTTCGAGAATCTTTGCATTGTCTTTCTCTGCCTCAGCCACCATATCTTGGCTGTAAACGTTGAAGGCAATCAGACCCGGAACCACAATGATGAAAGGGATAATCAGCTTCAAAGCCGCAGCGAAAACAACACCCTTTTGACCCTCACCCAGCGAGTGAGCTCCCAGGGTTCGCTGCGTGATATATTGATTTAGACCCCAGTAATAGAAGTTGGGTATCCACAGCCCCAGGACCAAAGCTGTCCACGGAATGTCTTGATTCTCCCGAGGCAGCACCATGTGCAGCTTATTACTGTTGAGCGCGAAGAACTTCGTCAGTCCTGTCGACTCGTCTGTCAGATTCTCAGAAGCAATCGCTTCCTCTCCTAGCGTGGTGGAAAGCTGATCAACCGGCGTTTCGCCTAGAGTCCGCAGAGCGAGGACAACGACGATGAAGCCGCCGAGAATGAGCGCTGACCCTTGCAGCAGATCGGCCCACGCACAGGCTTTCAAACCGCCGAAAGCCACATACATGGCAGCCAGCACACCGATGATCCAAGAAGCACTGACAACGTTGATTTCGACGCCAAGTAGTTTTTGACCTGCAAAGAGTGTGTCGCAGACCAAGGCTCCCGAGTAGATCACCGCGGGAATGGTCACGGCCACATAAATGACCATCGTGAAGCCGGCCATCAGTGTGCGTGAGAGCTTGTTGTAACGGTACTCAAGAAACTCAGGGATTGTGTAGATGCCCGAGCGCAAGAACATCGGCAAGAACACAAACGCAACGACCACGAGCGTTACCGCCGCCATCCATTCATAACTGGCAATCGCGAGGCCCAGCGAGCCTGCTGCCTGGCCGGACATGCCGACGAATTGTTCGGTTGAAATGTTCGCGGCAATCAACGAGAAACCGATGACCCACCACTTCAATCCGCGACCGGCCAGGAAGTAATCCTCGCTGGACTTCTCACCCCGTCCCATGAAGAAGCCAACACCCAGCACGGCGGCAATAAAAGCGAAGAAGACAGTCAAGTCGAGCGGCGAAAGCACCATAGAAAGCGATCCTCAAACCTAAAATTGATTTGGCCTTAGTTCGGTTGGCAAGCCGCTGAGATGAGCCCATCCGCCTGGTTGACTCTTGAAGGAGATCGGAGTCGAGCGACTTTTGAAGCTGCATGATAATCACAGCGGCGACCGAACGCTAGCAGTGGAAAGCTGTTAGGGAAACGCGGAGTTTGCCGGAGTGCAAAGAAGAACCCCTACCTTGCGCTAGGGGCTAGAGGTTTGAAGCTTCCCAAGGCTTACTTTGGGATCTCAACTCCTAAACCTTGTGATGCCGTTTGCGGATCGGCTTTTGGCGACGGGCGGCGGCTCCGCCGGTGGCTCGGTAGCCGTGTTCGATGGCGAACCACTCAGCGAATTGCTCTCGCTCGAGGTACGATGTGTTGCGATCGTCTACCAAGTGGCCCAGTTCGTGGATCAGGATGTTGTTGAGGTAGAAATCCCGAACCGTGTCCTCGGTCCAAGTTAGTCGCCACACCCCCGTTTCGGGGCAATCCCAGCGACCGCCGTACATCTTGGCTTCATTGATCACCTGAGGAGCGGGTGGGCTGTAGAAATGCTCTTCGAGCGATTCCTCCAGTGGGTAGAGGTAAATTGTTGTGCCCCACTGTAGCCCGTAGCAGGGGAAACTCTGCTTCTTGCGAGTCATGCCGCTGATTTGCACGACATCGAGTTCCTTAACGAAGTGCTGCGGCACCTGCGACAGGCGATCACGGATTTCTTCGGGAGTCACCACATGTCGATAGCCCCAGCCAGGGTCTTGAACGACCGTTTTGTAAGTGCCATCGCGTTTCGATTCTTCGCGCGGTTCGTACCAATTCTCTGGCGGGCTGAATGGTTCGGCAAAGTCTCGGTTGAGTGTGCTTGAGTGTGTGCGACGTGCTTGACGCGGACGACGATCAGCGCGATCGAAGGTCCGACCCTTTGCTTGTCGTATCGCGTACTTCTGCGCGTTGTTTTTTGCGTTTCTTGTCATCGTCGCACTCCTCTTAAGTTGTTATTAAGGAAGAACTTGCTACGTTTATAGTGAGGCGACCAGCCTTTCGATCGAGGTCGTCCCCAAGGCGGTATATCCATCGTAGGCAGGTGGCCAGCGGGGCTCCAAACAGAACTCCTAAGTCCCGTCGGGAGCCCAACTTAACGCCCCAGGAGAAACCCCACCAAAGAGGGGTTCGGCGGGTATTGAGGGCGGTTCTGCAGCAGGCCGCGACAGGTGCTTTGAGAGCGAAATCAGGAGTCAGCAGACAAGGCGAGAACCATACCTTGATGAACCAGATCAATTTCTATACACGCAAGGGCTGCCACCTTTGCGACGAAGCGCTGTCGACGCTCCTAGATCACGGCGTCGAGCCGGAGACGATTGATATCGACGAGCAACCAGAGCTTTTCGAAAAGTTCAACACGTGCGTGCCCGTTGTCGAAATCGACGGCAAGGTGCGTTTTCGTGGTCGTGTTGATGAAGTGCTGCTTCGTCGTCTGCTGCATGCGGAGAGAAAATGAGAAAGGACTACGCGAATTGCTGTCTGGGATTGTTTGCCAAGCATTGGACTCCAGGAAAGGTCAAAACCCGACTAGGGGCTTTGGTTGGAATGGAGCGTGCTGCTCATCAGTATCGCTGCTTCGTAGAGACAACAATTGCTCGATTAAATGGGCTTCCCATCGACAAGACTCTGGTTTACACCCCGGGACACGAGAGGCTTGTTTTTGAAGAGATTTCGTCCGGATGGCAGCTCCTTTATCAAGGAGAAGGTGACCTCGGAGTTCGCATGCGTCGGTTCTTCCACGAGCATCTAACGGCCAACTATCACCGGATCATTTTGTTGGGAACCGATAGTCCCAACGTACCGCTCGATTACATTGAGCAGGCTTTCGAGTTGCTCAAGGAGCACGATGCCGTGTTTGGTCCTACTGAAGATGGCGGTTACTACCTCATTGGACTAAGCCGGCCTGCGGATCGGTTATTTGAAAGTATCCCTTGGAGCACTGGAGAAGTTTGGTCAGTCACGCAGTCGCGACTGAAGGAAGAGGGCATTCCCTTCGCAACCGTGCCTAGTTGGTATGATGTGGATACCGAGTCAGACTTTAACCGCTTGCGTGATGATCTTAGGCACAGTGAAGAATCGGAATTGAGAGAACTATCGAGCAAACTTTAGGGAACGCCCTGCGTGGCGTTCTCTAAAGCGGCAGATTCTCAACTGAATCGAATTTCATGTTAGCAGTCAATCAATACGACGTGGCCATCGTAGGCGGAGGGGTGATCGGGCTTTCGATTGCTTGGGAGCTGTCGCGTCGTGGGCAGAAGGTCTGCGTCATCGAACGCGACCAGCCTGGCAGGGCCGCGTCTTGGGCGGGGGCGGGGATGATTCCTGCGGGACCGGTCGAAGAGTTCTGGCGGGTGGCGACACCGCTGGAACGCCTAGCCGGCCTCAGTCAGCGTCTGCATCGCGAGTGGCATGAGAGGTTGCTCGACGAAACAGGCATCGACAACGGTTACCTGGCAAGCGGAAGCATCTATCTGCCCTGCAATTCGGCTAGCCTTGCCGACAAACATCGCCGCTTGCTGGAGTTAGGAGTAAAAGTCGAAGCACTTGAGTGGCCCGATGCTCACGATGTGGAACCGGCATTGGCACCTGCTGATTCTGCTTTTCTGCTGCCTGGGGAATCACAGATTCGTAATCCTCGGCATCTTCGTGCTCTAGTCGCTGCCTGTGATCGGAATGGTGTGCGTATTTTTGCTGGCCAAGCGGTGACCGCCTGCGGTGAAAACGACAAGCGGATGGTCAGCGTAGAGACAAAGAACGGTCCTATTTCTGCTGAGCAATTCTGCATCACGGCGGGGAGTTGGTCGGGGGTACTTGCTGCTCAACTTGGGTTTGAGCTCCCAGTATTTCCAGTCAGGGGGCAGATCGCTTTATTGCATGGCGAGCGGGGAATTCTCAAGCGAATCATTAACGTTGGGCCTCGGTACTTGGTTCCTAGAAGCGATGGGCGAATCCTCGTCGGTTCGACGATGGAAGAGGTTGGGTTTGATACGCAGACGGATGACGAGGCGATTGCCGATCTGCTAGAATTCGCCGCCCAAGTTGCCCCGCCACTTGCTCACCTTACCGTGGAAAAAACTTGGGCAGGCCTCCGCCCGGCCACGCCCGATCGACTACCTCTACTGGGAAGATTGAGCGAGTTCTCCAATGTCTGGATCGCTACCGGGCACTTTCGAGCGGGACTACAGCTAAGCACCGGGACTGCTGTCTTGATGGCTGACGCGATTTCAGGTGTGGAGCCGAAGCTTTCGCTTGAACCGTTCGCTCCAGATCGTCAGAGCTTACGCTGCGAAGCTTTGTGACCTTCATTCGCATGCCGCCAAGCGTGGCGGGTGATCGAGCCAAAGCTGTAAGCCATAAAAGCAAGCCATGCCCCAAATACGCCGCACGAGACAGCGCCCAAGGCTAGCCCAGGCCACGTGACCTCGTCCCCCAAAGCGGTCGCCAGCCCCCATGCTCCAAGGAGCGTACCGACCGCCCCGCCGATACCCGTGACGATGTACTTCCACCGGACAACATGGTCGCGGTAGGCGAGCGGGGTGGTTTCGACTTCCGAACTGACGATCTGACCTTGCGAGTCGCGAAAAGAGGGTCGCTGGCTGTCCTCAACGCTGGGCGTGCGGGAAGTGCTACTTAGCCGATTGCCGACAACCGTTCCAAAAACGTGTGCAAAGATGAGCAGAGCCCCCATTCCAATGACGCCCGGCCAATATCCGTCGGTCTTTACCAGAAGTGCCAGCAACACGGACAGGATGGCCATCACCGTCAGCATCTGTCTAAGACCGAAGCGCAACAGCGGCTCGGGAGACGACTCATCGGGTTGCGATTGGCTGACTTTCATGGACTGTGACACTACTAAATAAGCCGACACAGGTAATGGCTACTCGCTCAGGCATTATCAAACGACTGTTCGCGTTGGACAAGCACTGAGAACTCCTGCCACAACCACAGTCCGTGGAGTAGAATAAAGCGTCAGTCATTCTATTCCCAAGGTGCCAACTGATTTCCTCTCTATGGCTTTGCTGCTAGCTACCGGATCTCCGACAACGGAATTAACTGACGATCAGCTTCGTGCTGCACTTGAAGAGGTCTACGAGAAGCTTGGCCCAAAGGAACGTGTGTTTGCCGTTCCCCCCGACTATTCTCGCTACGCCAGCAGGGCAGGGCGGTTGACGGAGATGACCTGGGAGCATTACGGCGAGAAACTCATCGACGTGATGCCAGCGGTTGGCACGCATAAAGAAATGAGCGAGAAGCAGCGGCTGAAGATGTTCGGCGAGACTCCCAAGTCGCTCTTTCGTTATCACAATTGGCGTACCGACATTGACACCGTGGGGACCGTCCCTTCGGAGTACGTGTCCGAAGTGACGGAAGGGATCTACACGTATCCCTGGCCGGCTCAGCTCAATAAGCGGATCAACTCGGGGGAGCATGACCTCATTCTCTCCATCGGCCAAGTAGTGCCGCATGAAGTGATCGGGATGGCCAATTACAACAAGAATATTTTTGTTGGAACTGGCGGAGTTCGCGGGATCAACGAGAGTCACTACATCGGCGCGGCCTACGGTATGGAACGGATCATGGGCCGCGGCGATACGCCACTGCGTCGCATTCTGAATTTCGCCCAGGACAACTTTTGTCAGCATCTTCCACTCGTCTATGTGCTGACGGTGATCGGGCCGAACGATCAGGGTGAATCCGTTGTGCGTGGACTCTTCGTGGGAGACGATGTCGAGTGTTTTGAACGCGCGTGCGAGCTTTCGCGCGAAGTAAACCTCGAGCAACTCGACAAGCCGTTTGAAAAAGTCGTCGTAAATTTGAACGCGGAGAAGTTCGAGAGCACCTGGTTAGGCAACAAAGCGATCTATCGGACGCGGATGGCGATTGCCGATGGTGGAGAGCTCATCATTCTCGCCCCCGGTGTGAGCATGTTCGGCGAAGATGACGATATTGATCGCTTGATTCGAAAATACGGCTATCGGACAACACCCGAGATTTTGGACTTTGTTGCCAAGAATGAAGTACTGCGGGAGAACCTTTCAGCCGCGGCTCACTTGATTCACGGCTCGACTGAGAACCGCTTCAAAGTGACCTACTGCACCGGAGAATTGTCTCAGGCGGAGGTCGAGAGTGTTGGCTACGAGTACGGCGAGCTGCGAGAGTACCAAGATCGATACCAGCCGACAGGCATCAGCAACGGCTATCACAAGACAGACGATGGCGAGCAGTATTATTACATCGACGACCCGGCAATGGGGCTTTGGTCGTACGAGGGAGACAAGTCTTGAACCTAGCGGCGACGGGACGACACCAGCGAAAGACTTCCCAGTCCGAGCAGCCACAGCGTCGAGGGTTCTGGAATGCTTGTCGTGTATTCCAAAGTAACGTCAAACGTTCCGCCAGCGATAAATCCAGGGCGTACGACCGAAACTTGCACTTCACCATCCGCGACATACGCGTCTAGTGAGGCCAGCGGAATCGTCACTGGCGATACTGGTTGATTAGCACCGTCAAGAAAATTGACTGGACGAATCCAACCGGCGGGATCACCCGCAGTTTGGTAGCCGTCTCCGTCAACCATTAACTGTTCGAGTCGCTTATTGTTGTTCGCCAGCTCGCCTCCGGTTGCGAACAACGAGAGCGTGGCATCTCCTGCCGCGGGAAGAGCACCAGTGAAGGTCAGCACCACTGGCGTTGAATCAGGAAAGGCAACGCTCCCTGATTGCGTTTGGCTGTAGAGCGTCATCGCCGAAACTTGCGAGGTGGCAGCCGAGAACAGAATGAGCAGAAATAATTGCCGAGAGAATTTCATGAGTCGTGCCTTGCTAGAAGTGAAAAGCCAGTTGCCAGCTACGTCATTCGCATTTGGCACAATTTAAGTGGGTAAAAAGCGAGAGTCAAATAGAATGCCTCTGGAATCCCGATTTTCTCAAAAAACGCCTGAGAGTCTCAGCATCGCGATGATTCTTGAATCGTTGAAAAGCACTTGCGATGCGTAATGCGTTGGCTCTTCGCTACCGCGGAATCGCTGCTTGTACTTTGCGTGATTTGCCAAGGGGTAAATCCAACGGTTGATCCAGCGTGCGTGAAGTCCCGCTCGGAACGACCAATGCAAGAACGGGTTGTGCTGGAATCGTTTGTTCTCAACCCCCGCCAAAGGCGAAAGGCCCAGCGTAAGCGTCTTTCGCCCTTCGATCTGAAACTTCTCGATTGCGTGCTTCATTATCGCAGCCTCGGCATAAGTCGGCGCGTTAGGGCGGCGGCGTTTGATGCAGGTGCAGTAGCCTACAATCTCTCCGTTTCGATAAAGAGGGTCGAAAAAGAGAAACGCCTCGATTCGTCCTGACGCATCAATCAAGTAGAACTTCCGCACATCTGGTTCGTCCGCATAGACAACCGGGCGATTGAGAAAACCGACTTCGCGTTTCTTGACCGTTTTGCCTTCTTTCCACTGAGCCGAGACCTCTTCAACCTGCTCGCGAGAAATCTCGTCAAAGCTCAACTCTGCGATGCGGTAATCATGCGACTCAATCCAATTCGCCGCGTAACGCAGCCACTCCTTCTGCTTGCCGTCGAAGTAGTATTCCGTGAGATCAAGGCTCGTATCCACGCCCATTTCATTGACGTAGAAACCCTCTCCTTCAAGCAGAGCACCGAGCTTCTCCGAAGCTTGGACAAACACGCACTTGCGATGTGCCTTGAGGAACTCGCTCACAAGGCTTGGCCACTTATCTTTCGCTGCGATGGGGTCGCCCAAAGCGAAGGTGTAACCCCACTTCCGACCGTAGGCGAGATAGCCCTCGTGATCGCCGAAGTGTTCGAGGCCCTCTTGAACTGCCGTGGAATAAGCCAGAGTAAAGTCACCATATTGGCGGCACAGACGCAAGCGATCTTCTAACGTTAACGGCAACGTGGCTCACTTAATTGTTGGAATTAGCAGGGTCTTTGTCGCTAATCCTTGGGAGCGACTGGCTCCAGCGAATAAGTATACGACTCCGTATCCACCTGCAAACGATACTTGCCGGCTTTGGGAATGTAAGCCTTAATGTTGTCGGCTCCTTTTTCGACCTTCCCCTCCACGGGCATGCCTTCGCCCTGCTGATCCGACTCTCCAAAGTTGAGATTCCACGACCCGTTCGCAGCGAACTTAAACTCAATGGGGCCAGCCTCGGGGATGTCTAATACGGTACTCCAAATAGTTTCACCTGTTTTAGCAAGAACATTCCTCGACAGTTCCCAATCGTTGAACGAACCCGGCACACTGATCGATTCGATCTTCGTTTCCTGCTCGGCCATGTCAGCCGCAGGTTCTGGTGGCGAGAGCTGGTGATAGATTCCACTGCCCACAATAGCGAGAGCGATCCCGACAGAGGCAAACCAGGCCTTAGAATTCCACCTACTCTCGGACGTTGTCAGTCGGTGGAGTAAACCATCACACGAAATCCGGCCAGCTCCGAACGCTATGAGGACAACGTACAACCAAAAGAAACCCTGGGTGAGATGCATTCCAGTGATTGGAGCCACCTCATGAAAACCGAATGCTGCGACGCCGAGGGTAAACGCAAGTAAGATCGCGTTAATGCGAGTGAAGAGCCCCAAAGCCAACATCGCCCCGCTGACAAACTCAGTCACACAAGCGACTGTGGCAAAGAATTCTGGAACTGGGAACCAGCCGATCTTAACGACTTGGTCCACCATCCAATCGGGACGGGGGAGTTTGTCGAGTCCCGCGTAGGCAATTGTGACCCCTCCGTAAAGTCTTGCCCCTAAGAGTGCAAGGTCGGCGGCATAAGAATGACGCGCCTCTGGCAACAAATAGTCGCGAAGGGAAAGTCCCCTTTTCTCTGGATTCATCTTCATGAACTAAGCAACGGAGTGATTGTTTTGGAGAACGAAAAGTTGCAATGAACGCACGCTAGAACATGTCTTCGTTTCTATCATGACTACGGATTCACAGATAGTTACAATTCTTGAAGGGTTAGCCGGAGACTGCTACTGCGACTGATCGCTACGCATGCAGTAACTATTGCCGGACGTTGAGGGAGAAGTATGAAAGTCAGTGGCTTATCTGCACAAGTCGATGAAGCTGAGGCAGTTTCTGGTATGTTACAAATTTGTGGTCTTTCTCGGCCTTTTCGATTCACGTCGATGACGATAAATGCAATGGAACCAACACCAATCATTCGATTGAAATGCAACTCAGTTCCATATCGACAAGGTTTCATCGAAGTAACTCCTTCAATCCACGATGGACACATCAATATCGAGACCTGGAATATCAAGCCAGAAGCTAGCCTGGACAATGTTTCATGGGTAGATGACAGATCAGTGCCTGATGCAGATGTATTGGCAAACATTGAGCTTGAATTGACTGCGGGCGAAGCTGAGCGGCTTGCCGGAGCAATACTGGCAGCTATCAAAGCCTTGGACTAATACCCAAACCCAGATTATCAAATGCCACTTGTAGTCAAACACAAGTATCGCGGCTTCAATGAGTCCGAGATAGAAGAACTCGGCCTTGAGGCCTTCACAATGCGTCCAGCTAGGCGGTTAATGCCATTGGAAAAAGACGAGCTGGCTAAGCTAACAAAGAGCCGTCTCTTGGAGTACCGGAAGAAGGCACTCTCACTTGAAAATAGCTTGGCGGAGTCTGACTACCATGAGCAGAATATCAAAGATTGGGACCCAGCATATATCTACTTCAAGGAAGACCCTCGTTGGCAACTGACTTACGACCTCGTCCTTCACTACCTGGCATAGGAGTAATAATTCAATCCTAAGCTGCCCAAGCGTGATACGCTGAGGCAACACCGGCGGTTTACAAAATTCGCTAGTTGCCGTCTGAAAGTCGTGGACTGCGCTACACGATTCTTGACGCGTACTTTTTCGTCGTTAACACGGAAGTGTTTCTCAACGAGCTGCCCTCAGGCCTTCCACGATTATTGTGCACCAGACCCTGCCCTTCGCTAGGGAAGGTGGGTGGTCGGACGCTACTGCTCTCTTTTGATCGTTGATGAAGCAATTCTCGCAAGTTTCTTGCCCACGACCGGTAATGTATAATAGCCCCTTTAATCGATTGCTCATTCCCTTGTTGCTCGACTGCCTGGAATGAAAAAGCGATAAGTCTCGCATTAGCGAAAGTCGCGATATTTGTTACGAGTGCGTTTGCCGCCAAGCAAATGAGTATTGGGAGTTCATGAATGAGGCCAATGATTTACCGTTGCCGAGCGATCTTGAGTGGCTTGACTACGTTGGTGGGGCTGCTTTGTTTGGTTTCTGCTCCAGAAGTTGTGCGTGCCGAAGAGATTACTGATCAGCCGACGGCGTCTCCCGTTAGTTTCAGCAGGGACGTGCGGCAGCTTCTCTCAGACCGTTGCTATCTCTGTCACGGACCTGATGAGAATAGTCGCCAGGCGGATTTGCGTCTCGACAACTTTGCTGCGGCAACCGAGTGGGCGATTGTTCCAGGTGATCCTGAGGCGAGCGAGGTGCTCACGCGGATCACTTCCGATGATCCTGACCTACGGATGCCTCCGCCGGAAAGCAATAAGCCGCCTTTGACTGCTGAGCAGGTACAGTTGCTCAAACGCTGGATCGCCGAAGGGGCAGAGTACGAGCGGCATTGGGCGTTCGATTCCCCCGAGCGCCCCGAAACCCCGCAGGTCAATCGCCCAGACTGGAACAAGCATCCGATCGATCGGTTCGTATTAGCAAAGTTACAAGAACGTGGTTGGGAGCCTTCGCCACAAGCTGATCGGCGGACGCTGTTGCGGCGGGCGTCGTTTGACCTGACCGGCTTGCCGCCGACGCCTGAGCAGATTCAAGAGTTCCTCGACGACGAATCGCCCGATGCTTGGTCACATGCGCTGGATCGGTTGCTCGCATCAACGAGTTACGGAGAACATCAAGCTCGACATTGGCTCGACGCGGCTCGCTATGCGGACACCAACGGCTACCAGTACGACTTTCAGCGCGACCAGTGGGTGTGGCGAGATTGGGTGATCGCGGCTTTCAACGAGAACAAACCTTTCGACGAGTTCACCATCGAGCAACTCGCCGGTGACTTGCTGCCCGGTGCGACTGCGCAGCAGCGTTTGGCGACCGGTTTCAATCGGAACCATCCGATCACGATTGAGGGGGGCATTATTGATGAGGAGTACCGCGTTGAGTACGTGCTCGACCGGACGACGACCGTCGGGACGGTTTGGATGGGCATGACCCTTGGTTGCGCCCGTTGCCACGATCATAAGTACGACCCTCTCACGCAGAAGGAGTTCTATCAGCTTTCAGCGTTCTTCAATCAAGTGCCAGAACGTGGGATGCGCGGGTTCAATCCGTCGGAGAAAATTACCTCGCCATTGCAGGAAACAAAATTCCGCGAAGCGCGAAGACAACTCGTTGAAGCTGAAGACGCGGTGCTGGCAGCCTACGCTGCTTGGAAGAATCCGCCCCAGGAAAAGCTGTTTGACGATCTCCGCTCGGAAAAGGATTCCCCATGGCCGGTTCGACGACCGGAAACGGTCGAATCACTGAAAGGCTCGACACTCGATATTCTCGAAGATCAGAGTGTCGCTGCTAGCGGAGATAACCCAGCGCAGGATGTTTACGAAGTCGTCTTGCCGGTGGAAGAGGAACCTGTGCGTGCAATCCGATTGATTGCCATGCCTTCAGAATCCGGGGAAAAGAAATGGCTTGGACGTTCTTCCAACGGCAACTTCGTTCTCTCGGAGATCGAAGTCGAGGCAACCCGCCCCAAGGATCAAGAGAAATACGAGCCGGTCGAAATTACGAAGGCGAGCGCCACTTATTCGCAATTCCGATTTAACGTGGCGGATGCCATTGACGGAAGTCTTGACGACAAGGGTTGGGCCATCCGTGGCGAACCGGGCAGTGCCGAGAAGGAACAGACAGCGACCTTCACGCTTGCCCAGCCCGTGATTGCCGGTGAGAACATCAAACTCAAGGTTCGCTTACGCTTTGAGAGTAGCTTCGGGCAGCATCAGATGGGGCGTTTTCGCCTGGCGACGAATCGTTCCTATGGCAATGTGTTGGCGCCAATCGTTCTGGCTGCGTCTGAAAAGGAGCCGAGCGAGCGAACGCGAGACGAGCAACTCGCGATCGCCCAATTGCTATCAGAAAGCGGTGGTACGCAGGCCCTCCAGGAAGCGCTAAGTCGACTGGCGGAAGCTCGCAAGGCGAACCAACGGCTGCTCGAGGAGACGCCGGAAACGATGGTCATGCGCGATATTGAGAAGCCACGCGGCGCTTACGTGCTCGACCGAGGTGAGTACGACAAACGAGGCGAACGCGTTGAGCCCGACACGCCAAGTTGGTTGCCTTCGCTGGGCGAGGACCTTCCCCGCAATCGTTTGGGCCTGGCAAAGTGGCTAACCAAACCGGGGCACCCGCTGACGGCGCGGGTAGCGGTCAACCGATTCTGGCTGGAGTTGTTCGGACTTGGCTTGCTGGACTCGCCTGAGGACTTTGGTCTCCAGAGTCAGCCGCCCAGCCATCCCGAGCTGCTTGACTGGCTAGCCGTTGAGTTCGTCGAGTCCGGTTGGGATGTCAAACAGTTGTTGAAGACCATCATGACCTCGCAGACCTACCAGCAGGCTTCAACGATCACCGCCGAGATGGCTGAACGCGATGCTGAGAATCGTTTTCTCTCTCATGGACCACGGCTGCGGCTTGATGCCGAAACGATTCGCGACGCCGCGCTCGCCGTCAGTGGCTTGCTGCATCGTGAGATTGGCGGACCAAGCGTGTTCCCTTACCATCCGCAGGGCCTTTGGATGGAAATCAACAACCGCCCCGGCTATTCCAGAGCCTACCGGCGGGACTCGGGCGACAAACTCTATCGGCGCAGTATTTACACGTTTTGGAAGCGGACCGTAACACCACCGTCGATGGCGGTTTTCGATGCCCCTTCGCGCGAATACTGCCTGGTACGCCGTTCGCGCACGAATACGCCTTTGCAGGCTTTCGTCATGTTGCACGATCCCCAGTTCGTTGAAGCGGCTCGTTGCCTAGCCGCACGCATGTTGAAGGAAGGTGGGCAATCCTTTGAGGAGCAGATTGACTTCGGCTTCACGCTCGCCTTAGGAAGACCACCCACCGAGCAAGAAAGGCGTGTGCTTGCTTCCACCTATCAACAAAAGCATGAGCAATACCAATCCGCACCCGCACAAGCCGAGCGACTGTTGAGCATTGGTGAATCGCCAAATGACGATCAGTTGCCGCTGGCAGAACACGCGGCCATGACCACCGTTGCCCGCTTGCTGATCAATCTCAGCGAGTTCATCACAAAAGGTTGAAAGACGACAATGCATCCCCTTCTCGAACATCATCTGCAATTGAATCGACGGCACTTCTTTGGACGCGGTCTGTCAGCGGTTGGCTTGGCGGCACTCGGCACGTTGATGCCCGAGGGGCGTAGCGGCCAGGCAGTGGCTGGCACCCTGGCGGAGAACAACGGTCCAGGCTACGGCCCCGGGCGGGTTGGCCCGACGCATTTTCCTGCCAAGGCGAAGAGTGTGATCTATCTCTGCCAGTCAGGCGCACCGAGCCAAATGGATACCTTTGATTACAAGCCTGAACTGGAGAGCTTTGACGGCCAAGAGTTGCCAGACTCAGTGCGTGGGGGACAACGACTCACGGGGATGACCGCGGGGCAGAAGTCGTTCCCTGCGGCCAAGTCCATCGCAAAGTTTCGTCAGCATGGCGAGTCAGGGCAGTGGATCAGCGACCTGCTACCGCACCACGGAAAGATCGCCGACGACATCTGCGTGATTCGCTCGATGTATACCGAGGCGATTAACCACGATCCGGCCATCACCTTTTTTCAAACCGGACATCAACAGCCAGGCCGCCCGTGCATCGGCGCTTGGGCCAGCTATGGGCTAGGCAGCGAGTCGAATGATCTGCCGAGCTTTGTCGTGCTGCTCGACAAGAACACGGATCGCGAAGCTCAGCCGATTTACTCTCGATTGTGGGGCAGTGCGTTCCTTCCTTCCAACCACCAGGGCGTGAAACTACGTACGGTTGGCGACCCCGTTCTTTATCTCCAAGACCCAACCGGCGATTCCCTGGCCGACAAACGCCAGCTGCTTGACCAATTGGCGGAACTGAACGAGCTGCGACATCGCCAAGTCGGCGACCCTGAAATTAACACACGTATTGCTGCCTACGAAATGTCGTACCGCATGCAGACCTCAGTACCTAACCTGATTGATTTCAGCGACGAGCCAGCCTCGACACTCGAGTTGTATGGCCCAGAGGTGCGCAATCCGGGCACCCACGCGGCCAACTGTTTGCTCGCGCGGCGGCTCGTCCAGCGTGGCGTTCGGTTTATTCAGCTTTACCACCGTGGCTGGGATCACCACAGCAACCTGCCGAATCGCCACCCAAGTATCGCCAAGGAGGTCGATCAAGGTTCCGCTGCTTTGGTGCAAGATCTCAAGCGACTAGGCATGCTCGAAGACACCCTCGTCGTCTGGGGTGGTGAGTTCGGTCGCACGGTTTACAAACAGGGAGATCCCAACCGCTTCGGGCGTGACCACCATCCGAAATGTTTCAGCATGTGGATGGCCGGCGGCGGCATCCGGCCTGGCATCAGCCACGGCAAAACAGACGAATGGTGTTACAACATCGTCGAGAATGGTGTCCACGTTCACGATCTCAACGCGACGATTCTTCACCTACTAGGGTTCAATCACGAGCGTCTTACATATCGGTTCCAAGGTCGCGATTACCGCTTGACGGATGTCCATGGCAAAGTCGTGAGCGAGATTCTGGCCTAGTGCGTGTCGACCAGCGTCTCGTTCTGCGAATGCCTAATCGGTGACGAGCAAATGCTCTTGAAAAGAAACAGGCCGGCAACTAGCAGGACAGAGCTCGAAGGCTCGGGGACGTCGTTGGGCGTCGTGTCTTCGCTGCTAGCTCTCGTGATGATTCTCAATTGATCCAATTGTGAGGTAGTCATGAAGTGAAAGGTAATCGTCCGCAGATCTTGGGCCAGTCCTACACTGTCGTTGATTTGTAGTCCTTGCGTGCGAAAACCGGGCCCCTCAAAACCTCGATAGTAGCTAGGGGGAATGTAGCGGGTTACCTCCGAGCCAAGCGCGGAATCGCTGGCGTCTAGTTTTGCTCCTGTGACCATGAGGCCGAGGATTTCTTCCTCAAACGTAATCGAACCGGCATAGTCTCGCGCGGGAAAACCGTGACGAACGGGATCTGCGTGAAGCAAGTAGCTGTTGACCTCGACATCAATCAAAGTCGCTGGGCTGAGATCGCCGGCTGAGCTAACCACACCTGGCGTGGAGACATCGAGCAGTAGTTCTTCTTCGAGCAGCACTGATTGCTTTTCAAGAAATAACTTGGCAAGAAAGTCGTCCTCAAGGCTACTAAGCGTGACCGCCGTTGGTGGATCGATCACGACCAAATCTCCCGAGAAGCTGGAGATGGCCGCCGGGGCATCCGTCGCGAAGAGCAGACCAAGTAAGAGTCCTGCCGTCGAAGCAATAGCTCTGTTAAGACTTATGCGGAGCCGCATCAGTACGATAAGATCGCCTCGAATTGAATGTGTGAACACTAGCACCTCCTCAAGCTGAGAGTGTTAGCAGCTTGCCCCGAAAACACTCTTGCCAAAAGGCCCATTCTCTGAGGACGTACAACCTAGTGGAAAACCGCAGTGCCGTAAAATTTCTATAGGTCTCTCGGGTTCCACTGAGACCAAAGGTCGAGTTTATTTCAATCCAGTGGAGAGAACTGGCTTGGGCGGAGACGGGATATTTGGATAACTGCACAGGACGATGAAGCCGAGGCAGCTTGTCATCGCAATCGGTGTACCCAACCTCAGCAGATTGGAGCCTGAGGTATCTGTCGGCGGAGTTAACGTTTCGTGCAGTTAGCGACGGCGACAGCCCAGCAGGCAGAGTGCAGCCAGAGCGAGTGTGCAGGTCGTGGGTTCGGGGATGCCGAGGTAGTAGTTATCCGCTTCACCGTTGCCGTAGAAACCAATTCCAGCACCAGTTCCCGTGTAAGTCGAGTTTAGCGTGCCACTGAAGAATTCACCGGTGGCTTCCACGTACGCGGTCGCAGTGCCATCCCCGTTGTCGGTGGCTTGGAAGTAAGTCGCGCCCACTTGGCTAGAAAGGTCGAAAAAACTTGATCCGATAAAAGCAGCTACTCCGTTATTGCCTGTATAGAAGAAAACGCGATCAAATAGACCGTTGGCGTCATTATCTTGAATCTTGATAAACAAGTTGTCGCTTAGCGAGTTGTAATTTAGCACCAGGGCCACGTAGTCAGTTCCAGGATTAGCGATTGCGTCGACACCGAGGCTTGAACTGGATACGCCATCGAGCGTGGCCAAAGATTCATCAGTGCCATAGAATACCCCGCCCGACTCGGTGATTGTGCCGTTTTGAATCGTCCAGCCTGAAGTGCTGCCATCGTTGAAGTCGTCCACCAGAAGTTGTCCCTGCGCCGAAGATGAAGCTAGAACCAGGGCGTAGGTCAGGAATCCATAAAATGTCGTTCTCATTAATTCTTCCCTCAGTTGTGTTTGCAAATGCTGTTGCGGAGTTCAAAAATCAATGACAGAAGGCTGGGCGGTTGACCCGCGTCGAACCGATTCCGTTAATATGAAATGGGGGAGCGGTCGAAAAACTCTCACGACAAGTTCGGCACGGATAAGATCCACTTTCACCCTGCTCAGTGCGCACAAACCGGCAGTAGCTCTTCTGATCAGTCTAAATCGTTGCTGACCGAGTTAGTGCCCCCTTCAGGATTCTATGCTACCCTGGGCCAATTCGACCGCAAGGCTCTTTCAAGGAAAACTGGTTGTACGCAAATTGATGTGGGTTGCCAGTCTCCGAGTCCCCTTTCGCAAATGGTTTAGAACGACCTCCGTAACGCCAACGAACATGCTGCAACAAAAGGCAGCGGTGAATCTGACGACGCTCGATTCGGCTACTGGCAAACCGACAGAGGTCGCATGAACCGACTTTCATTTCGACTTCGCGAAACATGCACAAGCGTGAAACACTGAACGCAAGAAATCAAATCGGATCCACAGCCGCAGGACTCTAAATCTTCAGCTCTCCTAGACCGATCAATCAACCACTTCGACACCCGAGCGTGAGGTCAACTCTCGAAAGGCTGTGGTCAATCGTTTCAAGATCGGTCCTGCGTCGCCGTCGCCAATTTGATTGCCGTCGATCAGGCTAACGGGAACCAACTCGCCCATGGTTCCCGTGCAGAATACTTCGCTGCTTCGGTAGAGTTCGGCAAGTGAAACGTCGCGTTGCTCGTGAGGGATTGAGAGCTGTTGACAGATTTGCAGGACGATGGCTCGTGTGATTCCTTCAGGACAGGCGACCGTCCGGGAGGTGATCACTTTGCCTTCGGCGACCATGAAGACGTGCGTTGCGTTGGTTTCCGCAACGAATCCACGGCTATCCAGCATCAGGGCGTCGTCCGCCCCGGCAGCGTTGGCCTGGATTTTAGCAAGAATGGAATTGAGTAGGTTGTTGTGATGAATCTTCGAATCCAACACGTCAGGCGAGGGACGACGGTATGTTGAGGTAATGAGGCTGATCCCCTCCGCCCCATAAACAGGCTTCTTGAATTCCGCCAAGACAATGAGCGTCGGGCCGGATTGGTTGAGTCGTGGGTCCATGCCGCTGGTGATCTTCACCCCGCGGGTCAAGGTGAGACGGATGTGGACTTCGTCCCGCATTTTGTTCGCTTTGAGAGTTTGGCGAATCTCCTCCACGAGTTGTTCGCGCGTGGGAATCTCCTGAAAAGCCAGCGACTTGGCGGAATGTCGCAGTCGGTCCAGATGCTCGTGCAGTTGGAAGATCCGCCTATCGTAGAGCCTGAGACCTTCCCAAACGGCATCGCCACCCTGTACGACCGAATCGAACGGGCTGACTCCCGCCTCGTCGCGATGCAGCATCTTGCCGTTGATGTTGATTAGCAGGTCGCGATTTCTTTCGTCAAACTTTTGTAGCACTGGTGTTGTCTTTGCTTTTGCTGGAAGGGAATTGAACGCAGACAAACGCGGATTTTGCGGATGAGCACGGATTGAGCTACTCAGGTTATTGAGAGCTTGTGATTACTTAACGAGTTGTACAGAGCTTGGCATTGTTGGAGTAGTCGTTTGTGCTTGCTGGGAATTTCTCCGGTACGTGGCGAATAGGGCGAAAAGGTTGTGGATTCCGCTACGTTCGCATACCAAAACTTGGCCCAGACGCCGTCGGTCTCGTGAATCCCCGGCTTCCAGCGCAGCATTTCTTCGCGGAAAGGAACGGCAATCGACGCGCACAGTTTTTTGAGCATGCCAGGAGGATCCAGCAGCACATCCTTCGCATCAATCACCGCCGGGATGATGCCTTTCTGATTTCGAATTCGCTCGAAGAGGGCGACTTGTTGTGGCAGTCCGGTTTCTTCGATGGTTGGTTCGGGAATCTTTTGAATCAATGAGAGGAGCATCTCGCGGGGGTCGCGTATGAGAAACATGTTGATCATTTCATCTGCCCAGGAGAGAGAATAATCACCCACCAAATGGTGCGCCATCTGTTTTTGGTAGAGAATTTGATTGTTGTCAGGTAGTGAGCCAGTCAGCTGATCGACAACTTGTTGCCAATCCGATTCCTGCGTTGACAGCACTTCCTGGTAACCGGGGTGATGTGTGTAGCCGGTCGTCTTTAGATAGTAGGCGTAGAACGGCTCGTCGCACACAATCGTGTCGGGTCGACTACCCCACGAGCGCATGAGTGCTGTGGAAATATTGCGAGGGCCTGACCACATAGCAATGCGATGGACTTGGCTCATTGCCTGCCTTGGATCAGAGGATGGCGACGATACGTTGAGGCCGTTCAAAATATCAGCCGCAGGGCGTTAGCGTCCGGTTCTCTAGGCAACCGGGGGCTAACGCCCTGCGGCTGATGGATTATCGAAACTGCTTCTAGCACTTTTAACTGAGAATGTCTTTGACGACATGAGCCGGCTCGACACCCGTCAGCTTTTGGTCGAGTCCCAAGAAGGGGAAGGTCAGACGATTGTGGTCGATGCCAAGCTGATGCAAGATCGTTGCATTAAAGTCGCGGACATGCACGGGATTCTCGACGATGTTGTAGCTGAAGTCATCCGTCTGCCCGTAGGTCATGCCGCCACGAATGCCGCCACCCGCCATCCATGCCGTGAAGCAGCGCGGGTGATGGTCACGACCGTAGTCAGTCCGGGTGAGTTTGCCTTGGCAATAGGTGGTACGACCAAACTCGCCACTGAAAACCACGAGCGTATCTTCCAACATGCCCCGCTGTTTCAGGTCGGTCAGCAATGCTGCCGCGGGTTGGTCGACATCGTAGGCTTGGCCGCGCAGTTTGGGCGGCAAGCCTTTGTGGTGGTCCCAGCCGCGGTGGAACAATTGAATGAAGCGAACATCACGTTCAGCCATTCTCCGCGCGAGCAAACAGTTTCGCGCAAACGAGCCGCTCTTTTGAACTTCGGGACCATACAGTTCAAAGATGTGATCCGCCTCTTGCGAAAGGTCCGTCAATTCCGGAACGGAAGCCTGCATCCGGAACGCCATCTCTTGCTGCGATATCGTCGTTTGAATCTCTGGATCGCCTACCTCCTCGAGATGTTGGCGGTTCAGGTCCGTCACCAAGTCAAGCATCTTGTGGCGACTCTCTCGATTCACACCGGCGGGATTCGACAGGAAAAGGACCGGATCGCCAGAAGGTTGGAAGGAGACGCCTTGATGCTTCGAGGGCAGGAATCCCGACCCCCACAGGCGGCTGTAGAGTGCCTGCACATTGGCGCGGTCGCCGCTCCAGAATGCGGAACTGAGCACGACGAAATCGGGAAGATTCTCGTTGAGTCTTCCAAGTCCGTAGCTCAGCCACGACCCCATGCTTGCTTTGCCCGGGATTTCTGTCCCGGTGCAAATGAGCGTTTTCCCCGGGTCGTGATTGATCGCATCGGTGTGCATCGACTTGATGAAGCAAATGTCGTCAACCCGCTCGGACAGGTGCGGAAGCAGTTCGCTCATGCG
The DNA here is from genome assembly GCA_040218535.1 of Lacipirellulaceae bacterium. Classification (NCBI taxonomy): domain Bacteria; kingdom Pseudomonadati; phylum Planctomycetota; class Planctomycetia; order Pirellulales; family Lacipirellulaceae; species Lacipirellulaceae bacterium. Next base: position 1,864,670 of record JAVJRG010000005.1, read on the forward strand.
GATGCCACTTTGGCCGGCAGGTGCGAACTTGAACATCGAGGGGGCAATGATCTGGTCCTGCCCGATTGTCATCGCAGTGACCCGTTGCCCCATGCTGACGCTTTTTGGCAGCGGCTGATTGAACTGCGACTGCAATTCGGGCTTCTCATCGAACATGTCGATTTGGCTGGGAGCGCCTGCCATGAAGAGGAAGATCACTCGCTTTGCTTTGGCGGGGAAGTGCAGACCGAGATTCGCTGCCTGTGCGTGACTGCCCGCAAACAGCGATCCCATTGCCGTTGCCCCTAACCCCATCGCTGAAGTCTTGAGGAACTGGCGTCGATGTTGGCGCTCGTTGAATTCTCGGATTGCGTTCATAACAAAGGAACCAAGGTTCGGCAGGAAAAGTTGTTGACTATTCCCGCGTTTTCGTTGTGTCGAGGTTCAAGATCGAATGGACGACCATCGTCCAAGCCGCCAGTTCACTGTGGTCCTCTGCGGACAAGGAAACTACCTGAAGGGCTTGCGAGTTTTTCTCAACAAGTTGTTTGGCTTCTTCCGCTTCTGATTGGTAAAAAGCGCGGAACCCATGCAGCCCGGCAATCAAACGCTCCCCTACTTCTGCATTGGGGGGATGAGCCGTGATGCTTTCATAAGCCAACGCGATGCGCTCCCGATCAGTGAGTTCCTGCTGGAGCAATCCCTGTGCATAGTGCGTAGCCGCAGCGAAAAACTGCTGCTCATTCATCAGCAGCAAAGCCTGCAACGGGGTATTCGTGCGTTCGCGACGCGCGATGCAGCTTTCTCGAGTTGGCGCATCGAAAATCGACATCTGAGGGGGAGGAATCGAGCGTTTCCAGAACGTGTAGACGCTACGGCGATAGATTTTCTCTCCGGAGTCAGGGTCGTACTTATTAGGATAGGAGCTCGGCATCGAAACAACTTCCCAGAGCCCCTCAGGCTGGGGCGGTTTAACGCTTCGTCCGTAGAGCTCGTCGTTGAGTAGCCCCGTCGTCGAGAAGATCTGGTCGCGAATCACTTCGGCGTCCAATCGGAATCGAGAGCCGCGGGAGAGTAGCCGATTCTCAGGGTCGTTGATGAATCGCTCGCGATCTGCGCGAGACGACTGTTGATAGGTCTTCGAGAGGACCATCTGCCGCATGAGCTTTTTGACGTCCCAACCCGACTCAACGAATTCAATCGTCAAATAATCAAGCAGCTTCGGGTGACTGGGGACTTGGCCTTGCGCGCCGAAATCCTCCGAAGTTTTCACGAGCCCCACGCCGAACAGTTGCTGCCAGAACCGATTGACGGCAACGCGAGCAGTGAGCGGGTGGTCCGGCTCAACTAGCCACTCCGCCAAGTCCATTCGCGTCTTCAAACCTTCCTGCTTTTTCATGGGTGGCAGGAAGCTGGGCGTATCTCGTTCGACCTGTTCACCAAGTTGGTCGTAGACCCCACGAAGCAGAATATGTGCGGGGCGAGGCTCCTCGCGTTCCTTCATCACAAGTGTTGCAGGAATCTGCTTGAGGAGTTCGTCACGGCTCGCCTTCAGACTTTCCAGTTTCTTCGCTAGTGCCCCGGCATCGCTCGTTGCGTTTTCCTGCTCATCAGTGAGGGAAGTCTGAAGCTGCTGCTTGTTCAGTTCGGCGATTTGCCGTTCGACTTTTTTGATCGCGGCCTCGAGCTCTTCCAACTGCTTCTCTTGCTCGGGAGAAGGAAGCTCAAGATAGGGCGGCTGCAAGCCGCGATAGAAATGAACCCCGTCTCTCCAGCCCGTCTCTGGTTCGCCATCAAAGTTGTTGAAGAAGGCGTAGAGCTGATAGAAATCTTTCTGGGTAATCGGATCGTACTTGTGGTCGTGGCAGACGGCACATTGCAGAGTGAGTCCCATGAAGGCGGTCCCCACCGCCGAGACGCGATCGACCACGTTGCGATTGAAGCTCTCCTCGGGTAGCGCAGTGCCTCGGTCAATGATAAGGTGCAGTCGATTGAAGCCTGAAGCAATCTGCTGATCAATCGTGGGCGACTCGAAGAGATCGCCGGCGACTTGATACTTGATGAATTCGTCCAACGGCAGGTTATCATTGAAGGCCCGGATGACCCAGTCGCGATAGGGCGTCATCTCGCGGTAGTGATCGTGATGCAGTCCGTTGGTGTCGGCGAAACGGACCAAATCAAGCCAATAACGCGCCATGTGCTCGCCGTAATGGGGCGAAGCGAGCAGTCGTTCCACAACCTGCTCGTAAGCATTCTCTGAATCATCGCTCAGGAATGCACGAAGCTCTGACAGCGTCGGGGGAAGCCCCGTCAAGTCGAAGGTGACACGCCGCAGGAGTGTCCTTTTGTCAGCACTCGCGGAAGGACGAAGCTCTTTTTTCTCTAACCGCTCAAGGACGAATTGATCGATCGGTTGTTCGCTCCAAGTCGAGGAAGCGACTTCGGGGACTTGTGGCGCGGCCGGCGGAACAAAAGCCCAATGCTCTTGATAGGGAGCACCTGCAGAAATCCAGCGTTTCAGCGTCTCAATCTGTTCGGGTTTGAGCGGTTTGTGGGCTTCAGGCGGGGGCATCACCTCGTATTCTTCCTTGGACGTGATGCGGGCGACAACCTCTTCGAGGTCGACATGCCCTGGCATATCGAGCCGAACACCTGCTTCCTGGTGATGTTCGTCCGGCCCGTGACATTGGAAGCAGTGATTCGAAAGAATCGGACGAACTTCTTGGTTAAAGTCGATCGTTTCCGCAGCCTGCGTCGTTACAGACAGAAGCAACGAAGTGGCGATAATAATCAGAAGTTGTAAAGCGTGACCGTTAGACATCGATTCTTTGTTGGTCTCGTTTCAGTGAGATACTTTGTTTGGGGAGGCCGTTCTGGCGGTAGCGGGCAAGACTTTTGCAGGCTCGAAGAACCACTTGGTGATCATGGGAACGACCATCTCGTGCCCTTTGCGATTGGGGTGGTTTCCCTGCGACATGACGGGGCCGAGTTGTTTTCCATCAGCGACATACCTCTGGAATACATCATAGCTGTCAGCCAGCGCAACACCATTCTTGGCGGCCAACGCCCGTACTTGTTCCGCATGTTGCGTGAGGGGATCGGATGGATCATTGAGCTTCGCTCGCTGGTCAGCCGTCGGTGTCAGCAGGATTACTTTCACCCCAGCCTCTTTCGCCTGAAGAATCATGCTCTCCCAAGCTTTTCGCGGCTGCTCCAAACCCAAGTGACGATCATTGAGCGAATAGTCGATGGCCACTACATCGGGGTTTTTGGCTAAGACGTCCTTTTCGAATCTTTGAGCACCTTTCACTGAGTTTTCACCACCGATTCCCGTGCGGATGATCTCGATGACGCTCGTTGGATATCGTTTCTGTAGAGCTACGTGTGATAAGTGGGGATAAGAATCGAACGGTCGCACCTGACCGGTGCGAAAATATCCGGTAGGGACACTATGGCCGTGAAAGACGATCGTAATTGTCCGATTCTTTGGCCATTTTTTCTGAAGTTCGCTAACGATCTCTTGCAGATAGGTTTGCGGATCGGCAACTCCTGTCACGTCTGACGGTGTTCCTTTGCAGGCACCCATTTCGGCTCCGCCGAACCAAGCGATGCTCAGAATCAGACCACATAGAAGTCGCTTTGCGTTGCGTCCTGCACTAGCCCGAGGTAACCAGATCATGACGCCCCTCCGCTTGTTCGGCGACGAGCGAAGAAACTGGCAATTGATCCCGCGACGAGTAACGCAAGTGTGCTAGGCTCGGGTACCGAAGCCAAGCTAGAGGGTACCGCCAGCTCAACGTAAACCACGCGACCAGTGACGGTGCCGAGAGCAGTCTCGCGGAACTGGAACTGTAAGTCCTGCGTGCCCCCAACGGTGTCGAAGAGGCCAGCCAATGACATCGTACTGCCGTCGGCCAACAGCAAGTCCCCAGTCGGATTTAACTCTGAGACCCGACCGGGGCTGGGAAAGGCCTCGATCCAATCAATGACACCTTGGTCATCAAGACTGTTCCAGCTAGTAAGCAAAGAGCCAGACTCTGAGCTGATCGAGTAAGAGTCAATCACGAAATCGAGGCCCGTCGTGTTTCGGATTTCAGCATCTCCGGTTGTTGGATCGACGACGAGTTCGAGTGTGTTGGATTGCGAGGTCGAATCCACTTTGCGTTGCCAAGTGAGAAAATCGCTCCCGGAGGCAACTCCATCCTGGTCCGCGTCGGAGCCGGTACCAAAACCGTAATCGGCGAGCCATTGATCACGGTCTTGGCCATCAATGCGGCTATCGCGCTTAAAGTCGACCAGATTCACCACTTCGACGATGACATCGCGTGAACTGGGATGAAACTCCCAAGCGAGTGTCTCTTCGCCCAGCTCCGGAAGATCGACACTGTTGAAGTCTTGCCCTGGGGACGTGAACCTCGCCACCGTATAAACGCTTCCCCAATGGGCCTGTTGACCCGCGGCAAGATTGACCTCGAGTGTGCCGTCCAAGGTAGCGTTTTCACCAATCGATACCGATGGCGTGAGGCTCGCCTCAACAGCCAAAGTGCCAGCTCCCATGTCGAAGCCGTCGGCAAGTTGAAGCTGCCCTGAACCAGTTTTCGTTAGGGTTGAACCGTTCAACGCAAGTGAACCATCAATCACTAACTTTGCTCCATCGACGGCCTGGAATTCTGTATCGCCGGCGAGCGATGTCGAAGCTGTGATCGTGTGAGTCCCGCTGCGAGTGTCCACCTTTGCCGGAGTCGACCCATCACCCAAGGTGAGTGTTCCGCTTCCCTCAAACTGATAGCCTGCTTCGCTATCAAGGGTTAATTCGTTGACGTTAACATTCGAGTCTACGGTGATGGTGCGCTTCACTGAATTCTCAGGCCCGAAGTAGGCGTTGCTGTTGTAGGTGGTTGCCGCGTCATCCTGCCAACGGGCCGATTGACTCCAAGCACCGTCGGAACCGCCTTGCCAAGCTCTTGCCCTGGGGACAAAACGCGTTTCTTGCAGGTAAGCGTTGTCGAGTTCGATTTGTCCGGTGCTGCCGGGGACGACTGTCCCAAAACGAACGACCGGACGGACGTAACGCGAGCCAGCAGGCGCTTGGACGGTAGCCGTGCGAAAGACTCGATAGTTGGCATCTTCCACATTGCTCTTGAGCGACTCCGCGAAATCGAGCACCGAGGAATGTGTAAGCGTTTGGCCATCAGCGCCATAGAATTCGAGCGCAATGTGCGCATCGGCACCGTACTGGCCAACTTCGTTTTCAAGTGCTGCATCAACGGAGAACTCGTACGCTTTCCCAGTGATGTCACGGAGAGCGTGACCGATTCCCTCCTGACGCAGCGAACCGGAATTGCCGGGGATGTGCGAGGCCAGCACCATTCCGCCACTCCCATCCTGGGTGTTGTCCACTGACGCATTGAAACTGACGTTACCGGAAGTCTGCCAACTACCGCTACCCGCGAAGGTGGCGTTCTGGATTAAGTTCGGGCGATGATGGGCCACAACCGTGGTGACCGCGTTGCCCGGCGAGTTGACCGTGATCTGGCTCCCGACCACGTTGCCCGGTCCGAGGCTCACGTAGTTGCCTGCTGCGTCGGTGCGAATGACACGAGTGAAGGTCGGCGTTTGATCAATCAAGTCATAGACATTCGTGTCGGCGGTGGTTTCGTCATTGGTAAACACCAACACGGTCGAATCCTGCCCGGGGTTGTAGGCAGCAACGGTCTCAATGTCGCTGTTGTTGAGGATTCTCGCTCCAGGTCGGATGTGCGATGAAAACTGCCGCATCACGTGATACTGCTTTCGCACAACGTAGGAACTGCCGTTGATGCCGTAGTCTGCCCACAGCAATCCCCAGCCGGCACCTGAAAGCGAGAGCGGCTCAACCGCCTGCCAGAACGTCCAACCGTTAACACCCATCGTGTTGATGTCGGCTGTAATCCGATTGGCAACGCCGATGCCACCCTGAAGGCCAGTCGTGGCGTTGTTACCGTACTCGCTGTTGTAGAGCGGAACGCCTTCTGTCGCGGCGATGTTTCTCAACTGTTGCAACGAACTTGTCGAATTGCCTCCGTAGGCGTGCGTGTTGATTTGCTTGATCAGGGACCGCGTCGTGCTGTTGTATTGATTGTAAGCCGAGACGGTGCTTGCAGCATTGAACTCATCGCCAACCGCGAGACCGGTACCTAGGCCTTTACTAGCGAGCATCTGTCCGACTTCCGTGTAGACCGCATTTTGGTTAGTGCCGGTCGAGACGTGCATGCCTTCCTGCTGGCCCCCCGCCTGCCACCAAGTCGCATCGGCTTCGTTGATGGGATTATGGGTGCCGAATTGAATGCCAAGATTATCGTTAAAGTGCTTCACGACCTCAGTTTGGTAGTGAGCCAGCGCATTGACGTTTGCGAGAGGCAGATTGTCGCCGCCCCCAACTGCGCCTGCGGAATCTAGACTGTTGGTCATCCAATAAGGAGCTGAGTACGAAACGGAATCCACCCGATGGACACCACGCGAGATCGCCGAGTTTAAGGTTTTTCGCTGACCAATATCTGCGTTCCAGTTCCAGTTCCAAGTATTGGAATCGGTCACGCTGGATGGGGCCGAAGGGACCCAGCCCGGCACAGCCGCACCAGGACGGAAGTTCCCAATCAGCGAGGGATTCTGCCCGCCACCAATGTTATAGCGAGCATAGTTGAAGCCCAAGCCGTTGGGGCCATCAAACAACAGGTCCATCACTTCGGTGTGAGCCGCGTCGTTGGACCAGATACCAAGGGAGTTGCCAAACCACGCCAGCGACGTTCCCCAAGACTCGAACTCCTGGTCTTGAAAAGCACTGCTGGTGCCGATATCGATTGCGGATGCTACGCGAGTGTTACCAAAGAACGTAACACAGCCAAGAAAGAGTAGGACCGCACTAGCCCGAAATCTTCTTTCAGGTGTCGGCCTCACTCGTTTTGATGTCGTTGATTGCATGACTTTCGCCTTCTCTCATCCTCGCCCCTGCAAAGCGCCGTTCCAAAGCGTGCAGGAGTTAGTTCCTCTTGTCGCCTCGCTGTCTCACAGACAACAACGACCATAAAAGGGCAACCCCAGAGGCCGCTGCTGTAGGCTCTGGCACAGCCGAGGTGTTACCAATCGCCGTGAAGCTACTTTGCCAGAGCAGGAAGTCTGAACTGTCGATTTCGTTGTCTAAGTTCGCGTCGCCGTCGGATTGCTCCGCACCCGTCGCGAGCCCGTAGTTGGTCTGCCATGTCGACAGGTCGGATTGGTTGACGGTTCCGTCAGCGTTGAAGTCCCCAGGCAATTCCAAGTCGATGGCAAAGCTGGCTACTTGAGCATTGGCTACATTCGCGGAAAAGCTACCCTGCGTGATCCCAAGCAGGATCTCATCGGGCAGATCCGAGCGTACGAACGTAGTATACTCGGACCAAACGGCTCCGTCGTTCGAAACAAACGCCAAAAAGGTATCTCCCTCGCGGGTTAGTCGGTAGTACCGATAGTCGCCCAGTTGATTGACTTCTTCGAGGCGCACCCCATCATCGATGTTGCGTGACTGGGCGAAGTCGTTCTCTCCCGTGCGATCTTGTTGTCCGATCCACAGAAAGTCTTGATCCAGCGAGTCAGGATCGGCTACCAGCATGGCCAGGACGTTGAAATTCTGACTATCCATGTCGGCTATCTCCATGACCGCTGAAAAATCGCCGCTAACTTTCTTGTAGAGGAAAGACGAATTGAAGTTGTTGGCGACAAAACGGCCATTACTGCTGATAGCGAGCGTCTCGCTACCAGAGGTACTGGCGAGGCTGGTTGATGCGTTGGGATTGAGTAGGCCGTCCCACTTCGTGTTGCCCACACCAGCCACTTGATAGTCGACCGTCTCATTGAAACGCTCGAGGAACATGGGGCCAGCCAAATTGAGATCGAGTGCCGGGGGAGCATCCACGGGGTTGTTCGTGTTGATGTCGATCGGCATCTGAGCATTGATGCCTACCAAGTGCTGCCGCAGTGCGGCACTCAGATCGTTTGCCACTTGGGGGTTGGCCAGTAAGACACTATCGCTTTCGCCTAGGTCGCTGGATAAATCGTAAAGTTCGTAGTGCGGATCATCGTAGAAGTAAATGAGCTTCCAATTGTCTTTGATCACCGAACTGACGAAGCTACCACCGCTGACGATGTCGCTTCCTGAGTCTTGTGGACTGGTGTGCGGATAGTGCCAAAACTGGTGTCCGCGATCAAAACTGCCACCTTCCAGGGCGGCTCGGAAGCTAGTTCCGTCCATATTCGCGTTTTGCGTCGCGTCTCCAGCAACCCCGGTGAGATCGAGCAGTGTGGGGTAAATGTCGTGAGAAGAACTGCGAGCAGTCGACGCCAGCCCTGAGTTGATCGCCGAGTTGCCGGTCCAACTAACAACCAAGGGGACCCGCGTACCGCCTTCGTAAAGACTTCCTTTTCCTGCCCTCAAGGGTGCATTGTCCGTGGCGAAGGTCTCAGAAGTGTCGAGCCCACCGTGATCGGAAGTGAACAAGATGATTGTGTTATCCCGAATGCTGTCCGAGGTGTTGCCATCGGCATTCGGGTCTTCCAAACGACTGACAAGCATCCCCAGCGACTCGTCCATCTTCTCAACCATCGCCGCGTAAGTTGCGTTGTTGTGGCCTTTGAGATCGACGTTTTGCTGTTCAAGCGTGTTGATCTTCGTCTGGTACTTGCTGACAAGTGAAGCCGGCGCCTGTAATGGCGTATGCACCAGATAATGTGACATCGTCAGAAAAAAGGGAGCAGGGGAGCCACCCTGCTGTGATTGGGTGATGTAGTCGCTGGCCTTCTCCGCAAGCGCGTCGGAGAGATACTTCGAAGAAGGGTATGTGCCCGGCGTGTCGAGGCCCGGCATCCCTGCCCACGCACCGTCGGAACCCGCGAAGAATCCACCGGCAAAACCGGGATTCCCAGAGGCGGTTCCGCCAACGTTTGAGTTAAATCCGTGGGCGAGCGGTGTCGTTCCAGGGTTGCCGGATTGACCGATGTGCCACTTGCCAAAGAACGCCGTATCGTAGCCGCCTGTTTTCAGAGCCTCGGCGAGTGTTACTTCCGAGGCCGCAAGATTCTGCGTCCAATTAGCGGGAGAGCGCACTCTTGTTCCTGTGGAAACGCCCGCTCCTATCCAATCGGTAATGCGTGTCTTGGCGGGGCTCTTACCCGTCATCAGTGAGGCACGGGTTGGCGAGCAAACTGGGGCCGAAGCGTAGGCGTTGGAAAATGTGACGCCGGCACTGGCCAAAGCGTTCAAGTTGGGCGTTTCGTAGACGGGGCTGCCGTTGGGATTCGTGGCCGACGCCTGCCAGTCCGTCCAGCCCATGTCGTCGACGAAGAAAAGAACAACATTAGGTTCCGTTTCCCCAAGCAACGTTGACGGCAAGCTAATAGCAAGCAGAAGCATCCAAGCGAGTGTTGAATACTTCAGCAAGATTCCGAGGCTATTAATCTCATGCTTCATCATACGTGACTTTGCCCAATGGTTCTGTTAACTAGAGCGATGCCTGGGCTTGCCCATCGGACTGATAGCGATCCTTCAAGTACTCAATGACCGCTTCGCGTTGTTCTTCCTCCAGCGCACTGTCATAAATCAGCACTTCGTAAATATCACCCCGATAGAAACGATAAACGTTCTCCTCCTTGCCGTGCCCGCCGATAGTGCGAGATGAGGTCGTCTTCGGTTTGAGCGGGGCGGGGACGAAGCCCGAGCTGTGTCCGTTCACCCATAGTTCTGCTTGATTATTGTCGAGGTCGTAACGGTAGCAGAAAACTTGCGGCTGTCCTGGAACGAACTGCTGGTCAAACAACACTCCAGTCGTAATTTCTTTACCGAACGCGTTTGCGGCCCAGAGGCCGGAATAGATGTAGTGATCGTGGCTCAAAGACATTTCAATCGTCGGAGCCTGACCACCGAAGTTAAGAAGCTGTCCCCCATGCACCTTATTGATCTGTCCCTTATCCGACGGGACGCAGGCCACGTAGATCGTCACTTGATTGCCAGTGGAAAATTCATCAGTCGTCAGACGCGTCGACTTCCCGTTGAAGCGGATCGCCGGACGACCGAACCCGGCGTCTGGCACCCAGAGCGGTTGAGCTTCTTCGTCAAATTGGCAGGCGTCGTTGCTCATTTGGTTGTCGCCAATGCATACGTCTCGCCACGCGCTGACATAACCCTGCCTGCGGCTCACCAAGAGGTCGGCAGCCACCCAAAACTTCAGCGAGTCAGTCACTGGCAGCGGAGGCAACTCTTCGGCGGTCAGCTTGGGAGTGATCTGACGGGCGAAACGACCGGGGTCGGCGGTTATCCGTTCTGCTTTGCCGACTTGTAGGTCAAATCGTAAGGCTTCAAGTTTGCTAGCTTGGATCGCCTCGCCATGCGGTTCGCCTCCGACGCTGCGTTGCCTAGCGACAACTTCGCCTTCGAGAACGTGAAGCTCGGTCGCACCATCATCTCTGACGTCCAGGGCAAACTCGGTTCCCAGGTCAACAACTTCGGCACTAGGAGTCATCACGGTGTAGCCGCGAGCTGATTCGGAAACCACGGCAGAGAGCTTGCCACGCTCTAGGCGAGCCTGCATGCTCGACATCGGAACGAAACGTGCCGGGCCCTGGACAATGACCTTGGCACCACTGTCGAAGGTTAGTTGCAAGAGGCCAGCAGCAAGCTCGACCTGCTCGCCAGGGGTCACCACACTTCCGAACTGAAAAGCTGTTTGGCCCTCTTCCCACTGGCAATCTACCAAGCCGGTTATACGAGCAACTCGATCAGCCTGCTCAGCCTCCGTCGGTTCTTCGTTAGCTTGCGATTTCGCAATCTGGCTGGAAGAAGCCGTGCTATCAAGCGCGGGCTTGTTCGCAAACGTCATCCAAACAAGTAGGATCGAAGCAGCTAATGCAAAGAGGCTGAACAAGTTGATGCCTTGTGCCACTCGACTCCATGGAGAAACGTGAATCATCCCAGCGACCGCCTTTTCTCGGTCGTCGGCTGTCACTTCGGCTTCGTCAGGGGCGGTAACCCACTGCAAGCTCGCGTGCATATCCTTGTAATCGACGTAAGTATTTACGGCTTCGGTGTCTTCTCGAAGCCAGTTGTCGAGCTGCTCGACCGCGGCATCATCGCTTTGCCCGTTGCACTGGGCATCGACCAGCTTAATCAAATTGTCGGGGGTTCTCGGTTTCATTTTCGTTTGAGACTCTGAATCAAGAGTGTGTTTCTTGTTATTCACTCACTCTCATTGTGCAAGTCTTTGCTCAATACATTTGTGAAGCGAGATACGAATTCGCTGAAGTAGTTTGTAAACGCTTGCTGTGGTCTGTTGGTTCTTTTTGGCAATGTGCTTCACGTCTTGTTTCTGCCAGTAATAGTCGTGAAGCAAATCGCGTTTCGCTGCTGGAAGCTTCTCCAAGCAGCGTCTTAAGGCGGTCTGTCGATCACCCAACTCGTACGATTCTTGTTTGTGCAGCCACGCTGAAGAGATAAGCTCGATCACTTCTTCGCTCAGCTGCTTCGATTTCGATGCCCGTTTTCGGCGATGATTTAGCACCTTATAAAACGCCACTTTGCATCCCCAGGCTACAAAGCGGTCGATGTTGGGCTCACCCTCTTGTGTTGCTAGGAATTCATCGAACTTCTCCCAGATCACGATGCTTGTCTCCTGCATCAGCTCCTCGGCATCCTCGACCGTAGGTAGGAGCGTGATGAGGTAGCCGAGAAACTTCCGCTCCGCGGCGACAAATAGCTTGATGAACTGGGTTTCCTTGCTCATTGCTCGCCGTCCTGAATGACTCGCCTCAACTCAACAGCACAATTGCTAGTAGGAGAGAGTGCATGAAATCCGCAAATCTCTACCATCAATGTGTTTGCGCTGGCCAACCGCATGGAACGCATACAATTTCGGTGGGCCAATTTACCTAGGAAAATTAGCTTTCTCGCATATTTAGTGTCCAATTGCGACCAACTTGGACACATTTCATATAGGAATCGTGTAGAACGAATCGCCCGCTGTGGCGACGTTCAAGGACTTTGATTTCCGATGACACGCCTTGGATGAGTTCAAGAGACCTATTTCTATTCTATTTCTTTTCAGCAAACTTAAGTTCACTTTTACTTTTCAGTTTTCGAGGGAGGGTTCTAATGAGAATTGGTATGAAGTTACTAGCTGTGTTCTGTGCCGTGTTCACGGCAACACATCTTGCCCAAGCGGCAACCGTCACACTTAGTCCGACAGACATTCATGGGAACGATACAAACACGGCATCATTCAGCAACGGTGATTTGACTTTGACGCCATTTATCGGCGCGACTCAGGACACGTTTAATGGCAATCCCACTCGTCTCGGCCTCGACAACGCCGGCACGAACAACAACGCCTTTAACGATCCTGACACAGACCCTAACAATGGCAATGAGGAGATCCTGGAATTCATCTTCTCTCCCCTTGCCGGTCTGTCACAGATTGTTTGGGACTTTTCTCGAGCCGATGGCCCAGGACCCGACGACGCGGTCACGATCTCTGGGTTTGTATCAGACCCTGGTGCCACGATCACTCCTGGCGTGAGTGTCACAAACCCCAACACCGTGTCCTTCAGCGGCGGGGTGCTAAGTCTCGACATCACTGGGCAGAATTTCGGTGGAGCGCTCGATTCGGTAACCCTGGCCAACCCAGGTGCTAGTGCTGGACAAACCTTGATTCTCAAGGTGACTGACACCACGCAAGGTGGCGCTCAACTGGCGATTCGCTCGATTAGTTATGAGACCATTCCAGAACCAACTTCGCTGGTTCTGTTTGGTTTGGCGGGAATCTGCATGATTTCTCGCCGTAGATAGTCATTTCGGATCTCCCTCACTCCAGTCGGATGCACGCCTCTGGAGTGGGGCCTTATTTAATTTTTCGTTCACACACAACTCAAACAATTGATTCGCTCGGTTCCTCAAAGCTACCGCGAATCAGCCGGCGGACGGGTCCTGGGGCAGGGACTCGTGCCGACCCGGCAGTTCGAGGGCTACTTCCCCCAGTCAATTTTGACGCATTCAAATTCGACGGAGAATCAGAGATGAAAGTTAAGTTTCACGCACTTCTAGTGGCAGCTACGTTCGGACTATTCGCTGCCTGTACAACACAAATTGCATCTGCCCTCACCTTTGGTCCTGCAGATATTTTCACGGGAGATACTGATTTCAGTTCCACGGGCATTCTCGTCGAGCCGGTCTCACCTGCCGCGACTCCAGAGTTTGGTTCCAACGGTGGGTGCTGCCTCGGCGTGGTGGGTGGTGGAAACGACAATTCCATCAACAACCCTGACGGGCTTGCTGGCGGCGGCGACGACGAGGGGCTGAAGTTCACTTTTAGTGGTGGCTACGCACTGACACAATTAGATGTCATTTTTACTCGCGGCGACATCCTACTCTCAGGCTTCACAGCGAATCCACTAGCTAGCTTTGCCGATGGAGCCACCGGCGATCCGGTCACAGGCGGCGGCTTCTTCACGGTTTGGGATGGGGCTAACAGTACACTGACGATCTCTCACGCATGGCGTGGTGGTAATACCACCGAAATCGCTTTCGCCAATGCCGGAGCCTCAACGGATCAAGTCATTGATCTCGCCTTCGTTGACCCCGACCAGACAGCCCCTGCGCTTTCACTGATTGGAGTTGAGTGGGACATTGCTTCCCCAATTGTCGCAGGTGACGTTGACGGCGACGGAGATGTCGACCTCGTTGAAACCGACGGCGACATGATCAGCGACTTCGACATCATCCGCGACAATTGGTTCAACGCGACATCGCTCCGCGAAGAAGGCGACCTGAACGCTGATGGCATCGTTGATTTCAGCGATTTTGGTGAGTGGAAGGATGCTTTCGGAATGCCAATCGTTGGGAGCATCACAGCAGGCTTCCGTGTTGTCCCAGAACCAAGCAGCGTCCTACTGATGGGACTAGCCATGGTTGGCCTGGGCATACGGAATCGCCGTCACGGCTAGTCAGCTTTCTGTAGCAATCAGGTCGCCGCTTCTAGTTACGGGAGCAGGCCTCACCTTCTTGCTGCAATGCTAAGGCTCGAAGTTATTCGTGAAGGCAATAGTACCTGATCACACCAAACAAATAGCTACCTTGAAAGGTATTACCTGTGAATATTCATCATCTTACTCGCTTGGCGATTGTGCTTGCATTGGGAGCAATACTCTCCCACATGCCAGCAGCCGTCGCCCAAGTTGATTCAGTCTGGATCGGCAGCTCTGGCGTTCCGCTCGATTGGAATGGCAGCACTTGGACCCCGACTGGCACTCCTCCAGATGTCGCCTCGGATCAAATCGGCGTTATCAACAATGGCGGCGTTGCCTTCCTCGACTCCGCAGCCTCTGCCACGGCTGGGGGGCTTATTCTAGGACGTTTCGACGACCCTTCTGGAGGCACCGGCGCTCTGGAAATTCGCAGCGGCGGCTCGCTGATCCTGCAAGACAACGGGACGACCAATGGAAATATTTCCGTCGGTACAAACGCTGGTGGCGGTATTGCCGGCACGCTCGACATCTTGCCCGGCGGCTCCTTGACGGCCGACACGCTCATCCATCAGCAGGCCGCGTCGAACGTCAACCTGGGGGGGACTACCGCAGGCACAGCAACTCTGAGCCTTAACTCAGCTCTGGTTGACGGAACGCTCTCTCTGACGGGTCCTAATGTCAACTTCACGACGAATTCTTACCAGATGTTCGGTGCCTCGACCTTGCGTGCCGTGATTACGGGAGCAACACACTCGGCGATTAACGTCAATGGGACAGCAATTCTGAATGGACGTGCCCAAGTTGATTTCTCGGGCTTTTCGCCGAGCGTCGGAGATTCTTGGACACTGATCGATGCAGGTGCCGTGGTAGGAAACTTCGCCAACCAGGCTATCGAAACCAATGCGTCACTAAATACTGGTGAGGCTTTCGTCGCGTCGCGTTCCAACGGTCAGTTGAATGTTTCTCTTGAACGAGTGCTCACCTTGCAGGTGGATCTCAGTAACGGCGGCATGACCTTCGTGAATGAAGGCTCCACTACACTCGGCTTCGATGCGTACAGCATTCGTTCCGCGTCGGGGGTCTTCAATGTGGCTAACTGGAATAGCATGGCCACGAACGGCTTCCCTGACTTCCAAGAAGCAAATCCTTCCGCGAACCAACTCGGTGAGATTAATCCCTCGAGCGCGGCATCGTTTGCCTCATCCGCTCAGCAGTCGCTGGGGACTCCTCTTGATGTCAATGCGATTGCTTTTCAAGCACCTGTCTACGATGGTTCCGACCTTGGTTTCAGTTACCGTCGAGACACTGACGGAGCAACGATTGCCGGCATCATCGAAGTCATTGGCACGCCTCGGCAGAATGATCTCATCCTGTCGATCGATCCGACGACTGGCAATGCTACGATTACGAATGACTCGTACCAGACCATTGCAATCGATTCTTACGCGATCGAATCAGCATCCAACTCATTGCTGACTAGTTGGGATAGTCTCGAGGACCAGGGTGGCAACGATTGGCAAGAAGCTTCGCCAACGGTCGGTCGACTCTCCGAGTTGCTTCCTGTCGGTCAGCTCACGCTAAATCCCGACGAGACGATCCAACTCGACGGGCTCTGGAACACGAGCGGATTGCAAGACGTTGATGACCTGACCTTCCAGTTCCGTGAGGTCGGCCAAGCTCTGGGAACGCTCACCGGCACCGTTGAATTCTTAGGTTCCGGCCTTACCGCCGACTTCGACAACGACGGCGACGTTGACGCTAACGACCTTGCCCAGTGGCAAGGTGACTATGGCGTGAACGGCGACTCCGACGCCAATGGAGATAGCAGCAGCGATGGATTTGATTTCCTCGCTTGGCAGCAGCAGTTCACGGGACCCTCCGCAGTTGCTTCTGCAGGAGCTGTCCCCGAGCCGATGTCCGCCACTCTTCTACTTGTAGGCATGTTTGCCTTTGTGGGTAGAAAGAAGCATTGATCTCAACAGAGTTGTTAAGCGAGTTCTCCTAAGCGGGGCTCTCCTCTTGGCGAATGTGCCAAGGGAGAGCCCTGTTGAGAAAAAGAAGAAGCGAAGAAGCATTGTTCGCTGGAGAAGAGGTAAACAGCCGGCGAACCTCGGAACAGTTATAGGCACCCTATTTCATTGACGTAGAATCAGTCTCTTGTTTGAAACCACAGCTAATCAACTGAGGAACAATGACGCCGTTTGCAATCGCGTCGGGCTCCATCGCGTAATCCGCCTAGCATTTTTTACTGTGTTGGTTGCATTCGGATTCGCAAACCTTGTAATCTCTCCGGCGATGGCCTTCGACATCGTAAACCGCTGGACGAATACACAGACCGATGGGGCAGGGATCAACCGAGGGGACGCAATTACCCTAACCTGGAGTTTCGTGCCCGACGGAGAAGACTACTCACGGGCACTCAACAGTGAACTGATCGATTACCTCGATGATGGCTGGAACGTGGCAGCAATCGACCGAGTCCCTGACCTCACAAATCGCCCCTGGTGGTCAGTTTTCGAGACGGCTTACGACCAATACAACCGCGTCTCAGGAATCACGCTGGCCTATGTTGCTGAGCAGGATTCCGGAGGCAACGACACGGGCCAGTTTGGCGACATTCGGATAGGCGGCGCGGTGATCCCCGAAACGAACAGCAACATCCTGGCAGATAACGCTTTTCCGAATAATGGCGACATGCGGATCGACACTCGACGGGTCAATGGCAACGCCGATTTCTTTCACGTGAATACGCCTCAGCTACGCAACTTAGTTTCACACGAAACGGGGCACGGCGTGGGACTCGGTCACTCCGACATCATCAGTGGTGCCAACGCGGTGATGGAAACGCCACTCGAGTCGAACTTCTTCGCTCTCCAATTCGACGATATCTACGCGTTGAACCGTTCTTATGGTGATCCGCTCGAAAAGAATGGCGGCAACGACTCGTTTGCAACAGCTTCTACCTTGGGATCCCTGAGTATTAATGACTCAGTAGTCATCGGAACCTCTGCTGACGATGCTGTTGTAGAACAAAACGATAGCGATTGGGTCGGACTCGACGGCGGAAACGACATTGATTGGTTCCGCTTCACACTTACCGAGCCCGCTGCGGTGAACATTAACCTACGGCCTCAAGGCCCCACCTATGAAACACAGCAGCAGGGCGTTTTCAACGCTCAAGCCCAGAGCAACCTGAGCTTCAGCTTGTACAGTTCCGGCGGCAACTTCCTGACGGCGGTGGATAGCCAGAGCATTGGAGAAGCGGAACAACTCATCGGTTTCACTCTGCCAGCCGCTGGCGATTACTTGGTGCGTGTCGATAGCCTTGAAGATCAGAACCAGTTCTACGAGCTCGACATCGCGACTACGCGGCAGGTTACCTTACAAGTCAATCAATCGACGGGAGACCTGACATTAACCTCACCGGTGGCCAGCGTTGAGATTGATGCCTACACGATCACTTCCACTGCGGGGCGACTCGACGCCGCCAACTGGCAGAGCCTTGAAGACCAACAGACCGCCGGCTGGTCGGAAGTTCCGGCCAGTAGCAATCTGTTGGGAGAACTCCAGGCCACGGGCACCACGGCAGTATCCCCTACTTCATCGTTTACCATCGAACAAGGCTATCAGACGAGCCTGGCTGGCTTGCCTTTCGGCACGAGCCCTGAGCGAGACGTAGTCTTTCAATATCGCAATGCGACGACAGGCGAAACCGAACAGGCGATCGTTGTGTACGTAGGTGATGCACGTGAAAATAATCTTGTGCTGCGAATCGATCCCACAACGGGTGACGCTCGCATTACCAATGAATCAGATACGATCATCAACATTGATTCCTATTCAGTCGCCTCCGACGGCGAGCATCTTCTGATCGACTGGGAAAGCCTCAGCGACCAGCAAGAAGCTGGCTGGAGCGAAGCGTCCCCCACCGCGGCGCGGTTGTCTGAGCTCAATCCCACCGGAGCAATGACGCTCAACCCGGACGATTTCTTTAGTTTGGCAGGGCTTTGGGACATAGCCGGACTCGAAGACATTTCCGACTTAAGTTTTCTCTTCCGCGACACGACCCTTGGCACTTTTGAGGGGGTCATCGAATTCGGCACTTTAACCGCCAGCTTTGCCGCTGACTTTGACAACGACGGCGATGTTGACCGAGACGATCTTGCCCAATGGCGTGGCGACTACGGATTGAACGAAAACTCAGACGCCAACGACGATGGGCTAAGCAATGGTCTTGATTTTCTATCATGGCAAAACGAATTTGGCAGCGGCAATTCGCAGGTGGCTGCCTCGACGAGTGTCCCCGAGCCAACAGCATCCAGCCTTTTTCTACTTCTAATCCTCATTGGTGCCGCAGGACGTCGTCCATCGCAGCGACCCAATGACATCCGGCAGTCCACGATCGTGTGACTCGATTTTTGAAGGAGATTCAAAATGAACTACTCCCATCCTTCTCAAAACTCCCATAAGCAATCCCGTCAGGGCTTCACGCTTGTCGAACTGCTTGTGGTGATTGCGATTATCGGCGTGCTTGTCGGTCTGCTTCTGCCAGCCGTCCAAGCAGCGCGTGAAGCGGCCCGTCGCTCACAGTGCCAGAATCAGATGAGACAGATCGGTCTCGCTTTGCAGAGCTACCACGATGCTAACGGGCAACTACCGGCTGGTGAGTTCTGGGTTCAGGATGCGAATCGTTTGCCTAATCCTGGTATTCCCGGCTGGGGTTGGTTGCCGAAGATCATGCCCTATATGGAGCAGGGACCTCTTATGGATACGGCTGACATGCGTTACGCGGCTACTCGGCGAAGCGTATCACTAGGAATCTATAACCGTGATGTGATCAAAACGGATGTTCCCGGGATGCTATGCCCGTCAAATCCGTTCCGTGGAGAAGTGACTGAGAACGAGGGCTTTGCCGCGTTGGCAAGTACGGCATCACAAATCGCCGAAGCAGATTACGCTGCTTGCATTGGCGATTACAAGAACGGCGGTGGGGCCGGTGATGGTCTAGACACAACCATTGACGAGGATGGCGATGGCTTGCCCGATTATCCAGCGTTTGGAAATGTCTTTGGCCCCGGATTCAATGGCCCGGACTACCCCAGTCGTCACCCGACTCGTGGCGTCATCAACCGGTTTGGTTGGGCCGCCGAATTCCGCCAGATTCCTGATGGACTCTCGAACACGTTTGCTGTTGGGGAGTGCATCGGTGCTTGGTGCTTGACGCAGAACTTTGGAACCCAGTCGATTTCTACCACAGCTCAACCGATCAACCATCTCAATAGTTTCTACGCCTCGAATTACGATAACTGGCCGACCAATGCGAATCCACAATGGGCCGACGCGATTGCTTTCCGCAGCTTGCATCCGGGCGGGGCACACTTCATTATGTGTGATGCGTCCGTGCATTTCGTATCCGAGAATATCGATCATGCCTCGTATCGCGCATTTGCTTCACGCGATGGGGGCGATATTTCCCAGGAAGGGCTTCAATAAATGGAATTCGCAAAGTCTTATCTGAAATACTTCTCTCTCTTCGTACTGGGGGCATCGTCGCTCGGCTGCAGCGGGTCCGACCAGCTGGAGAGAGGGGAAGTCACAGGGATGGTGACTCTCGATGGCAAACCGCTTGACAGTGGGCGGATCATCTTTCGCCCGGTGAAAGGTCGTGCTGGGAGAGGCGAGGTCCGAGACGGTAAGATTATTTCGACCGGCACTTACGACATGGACGATGGCATCGTGCTCGGCACTCACAAGATTGCAGTCCAGCCGATTGTCAAAGATGCCCCGATTACCATAGATCGCATGGCCGAGGAAGTTGATGATGAGAAACCCAAAAAACGTCGTAGTCGAGTCGAGAAACCGAGCTATGCGGCGTTACCTTCGACAAACGTGAAAATCCCTAGACGTTACCACAACCCAGATACCTCTGGCTTTACGAAGGAAATCGTTGCGGGTGAGAACACTCTCGAATTGAAGCTTACGAGCCAATGAGTTTTTGCAGGTTCTTTGCTATCGTGAGCCTTTTCGTAGGCACTTGCGTCCAAGTGTCGAGCCCGTGCACAGCCGGTTCCCCGAAACGGGGTTTTGCTGGCGGCGGCATCGACAACACGTTGGCAACCAACGCGGGGTGGTTCTACCATTGGGGCCTCGACAAACCAGTTGCGGAGTACGACGCGAACTTCGTCCCCATGTTCTGGGGCGACGGATCGGTGACGACCGCCAACATCAACAAGGTGCTTGGCTACGGCGATACGACGCACGTCCTGGGCTTCAACGAACCCGAAAGAAGCAATCAGGCCAATATGACCGTCGCCAATGCGATCAGCCGTTGGCAAACGCTTGAAGCGGGCTTTGCGGGGTCAGGAATCAAACTCGTCAGCCCAGCAGTTTCTGACAATGGGGCGGGGCAGCAGTGGCTCGCCAACTTCATGAATCAGGCTGACAACCTCGGCTTGCAGGTCGATGCCGTTGCGTTCCATTGGTACGGGGTGAACAACCCCAACAATCCGGTGGGAGCGGCCAATCAATTCTTGAATCGTGTGGATTCCTATCACAATACCTACAACAAACCCGTCTGGATCACCGAGTTCGCGATCCACGATTGGGGCGGTAACTACTCCGATCAGGCGATCAGGGAAGCGAATCAGATATTCCTCGAAAATGTCATCCCCGGCCTCGAAGCACGTAACTACGTCGAGGGGTACAGCTTCTACCAATGGTTTAGCGATGCCATGCTGGTCGAAGGCCCCGACAAGCTGCCAACGATTGTTGGCGACGCATACATCCCAAGTATCGGCGTTGGCGACACGTTCGATCTGGCCGGTCAAAGCCAAGGGGATGATCGGCTTTACCTCAAGGGCGGCACGGTTGTGAATTCCGGCAGCGTCGTAAACAACGCGGTCCGCTACTTGGATGCCATTTCAGGCACCAGCAGTTTGAGCGGTACAAGCAACTGGGGAATCACGGGTGAGGGAACCGTTCAGGTGCGTAGCGGAGCAACCCTACGAAAAACGGGAACGAACGAATTGCTGATTCGTGGCAAACAGGTTATCAACAATGGCATACTCGAAGTGGCTGATGGTTCCCTCTGGCTCAACCGCGAAACTACGATCACCGGGACCGGATCGATGAGCCTCAAGCCAAACGGGATTCTCACTCTTGGCACGACATTTGACCAAGGTGGTATCGCACTCGCGCAGCCGCTCGACTTGCGTGGTGGGACGATCCACAGCAACGCGGTGCAAGCCGGTACACATCGCATGGATAATGTAGGGTTTCTACATGCAACCACAACTTTTAAGGGCGACGGGCACTTTACCGCCAATGGACCTTTGTTTGCCGCTGCGGGTGCTGGTAGTAGCGGCATCGTAAAGCAAGGGTCCGGCGAACTGACGCTCAACGCGGCAAACACGTTTCAAGGAACAACGACTGTCGCTGACGGGAAGCTCACACTCGGTGCCAACGGATCGATCGCGAATTCGCCGACCATTGAAATCGAGTCTTCTGCAACTTTTGACGTAACCAGTCGCAGCAACGGTTACGAATTGCAAGGGCAGTCGCTGCTACTACAAGGTCAAGTCGAGGGTGCGCTACAAGCAGACGATGGCTCGATCATTACCGTGACAGACAGCGGCAGTCTTATCACGGGAGACCTCAGCATTGCGGATGCAACTTTGTCTATCGGTGGAGTTGGATTTAACGAAATGTCGCCGACCCCACAGTCGACCACGATGAACCTTCAGGGAAACTACACACAGAATACCGAAGGCTTGTTGCAGGTTGATTTGCTCGATCCCTCGCAACACGATCAACTCAGCGTGTCCGACAGTGCTGTTCTCGGGGGGACTCTTGAGGTCCAAGCGATTCAGGGTTTTGACGCTGATTTTGGCGACCTCTTCACGATCGTGACAGCCGACGCCGGCATTTCCGGCGAGTTTGACTCGCTTGTGCTGCCTGACTTGTCTCCAGAAAAAGTGTTTCTCATCGAGTACGGTGAAACGGAAGTGACGCTCGCGGTCGCCGGTTCGCCTGCCGACTTCGATCTTGACGGAGACGTTGACGGAGACGACCTCAGCCTGTGGCAGACTGAATTCGGCACCCAAGCCGGAGGAGGTTTTCTCGAATGGCAACGCGAGCTCGCGATGGGGCCAAATGCTACCTCCTATTTACAATCCGTGCCGGAGCCACATTCCTTGCTTTGCTCGTTGCTGTTTATGTCCTTCATACTTACCCAACGCCAATCGAGTAGCTTGCTTCACGAGGCTCGTTAAGGCGTTTTCAAAGTTGGGTACGTACTTCTTTTCGCGACACCGATTGCGAATGCTCTCTAGGAAAAAGCTTTTCGGAGTAAGGCGAGGCTTTTGGGTATGGCGGTTTCCCAATGCTCTCGACCTTCAAATTCGAGCGACACGTAGCCTCGGTAGCCGTGTTTTTGCAGGAGCTTCGCAATCCTTGGGTAGTCCAACTCAAGAGTGTACCACTTGCCCCCACCATAGTAGGTTTTCGCCTGCACTAAGACGGCATGAGGTGCCATCTTCTCCAATCGATCGTAGGGGTCTTCGAGAAAATTGCCCGTGTCGAGCGTGCATTTGAACCACGGCGAATCAAGTGCTTCGACAATGCGAAGTACTCCCTCGGGCGTTAAGCCTAATCCCCAGTGGTTTTCCAACCCAAGTGTGACGCCACACCTTTCAGCAGTAGGCAGACACTTCTCGAACGCTTCGACGACCCAACCAAACGCATCCTCGTCGGTATAGCCCTTGAGCTGAGGTTCGACTCCACGATTCTTCATCAGCTCATCGAAACTTCCCGATGTGCCCCAACGGCCTGTGTTAACCCGCATGGTTGGGATACCCAACTCGTAGGCGAGTTCGATCTGATGAATTGTCTTTTCGAGATTCGCTTGCCTCTTTTCGGCGTCTGGGGAGACAAACCCCTGATGAGTGCTGAAGCCGCACAGGTCGAGACCATTGACGAAGGCATGCTGCTTGATGCGTTGTAGGCAACCACGCCCCTGGTCATCAAGTTGTTCTTGAAGTTGGTAGAGGAGAATCTCTACGCCATCGAATCCCATGCGGGCCGCTTCATCAATACACTTGTCAACCGGCACCTTCGAATCGTCATTGAAACGCCAAAAGGAGTAGGTCGAAACGGCAATTCGATTGGGCACTCTCGGACCTTTGGTAACTCCATCGATCGATGCTGTCGATTCCCCAGTCTCGGCATGTGCCCGATCGCTTTCGAGTAGCATCGCTCCCGAGGCAGCAGCAAGAAGAAGCTTGCTAGTAAGAAAGTCGCGTCGGCTGGTGGTCATTGGTCTACCTTGTGGGGATCCGCGCTCAATTTAGGAGAGGTGAAGATATGAACTCAAGACGCCCGCAGGTTATCTGTCTCGGCGTGGCAAATCTGAATGGCATCGCGAGCTAAGTCGCAGGCTAGAGGACCAGCTTCGGCTTCGCCTGACATCGTTTTGACAGCGTGTTGCAGTTCTGCTTGAAAGGCGTTCATCGGATCGCCATCGCCAAGGTCTACATGATGGGCCCTACCCGAATCGTCAAACAACGTGGGTGGGCAGTTGTAGGCTGCCACATCTTCTCCCGCAGCATTTCTCGTGACTGAGAACTCAAATGCCAACGTCGCACGCTCCAGTTGGATCTCGAAACCTTGCAGGAAGGGCCGGCTCTGTTGATCAATGACCCCACCAACCGCATGAACGACTCTGCCACCTTCGAACTCGAAGAGCGAATGCCAACGCTTTGCCAAGTTGTTCTTAGTGGTTCCTCGCGTAGTTACTGTCTGGGGTTCGCCGAAGAGAAGGCGAATCAAATGCGCATCGTGAACATGAAGATCAAGCATCGGTCCGCCGACGGCTTTCGCATCCCAAAAATGAGTCAGCCAGGCCGGGTCGGAAATGACACGCTTGAAAGAGCCGCCCAGCAGTTGTCCGTGCTTGCCAGAGTGAATCTCTTGAAGTGCCCAGGCATATTCGGGAAAGAAGGGTAAGACGTGGCCGATCAACAGTTGTCGATCATGTGACTTGGCGGCTGCTGCCATGCGGTCGCAATCTTCGACCGACATCGCCATGGGCTTTTCGCAAAAGACATCTCTTCCCGCTTTCAGGGCTTTGATCGCGACATCGGCGTGCAACGCAGGAGGTAGCGTAATATCCACCAGATCAACTTGAGGATCACTAATCAGTTGCTCAGCCGACTCGTAGACATTAATCCCCGTCAAATCCATCTGCTGGCCAGGGGGACCGAAGTTGCCTTGAATACCCGTCCAATCTCCTGCCAAGCGATCGCGATTGCTGTCACACAAAGCAACCACTTGAGCATCACGGATCTTGGCATAGCTCAGATAGTGCACCATGCCCATGAAACCAAGACCGACAATTCCTACGCGCTTCATCCCATTGCCTCGTTTGGATTCACCAAAATGGATTCTATTATTTTCAAATAGCCGATCAACATGGGTAATTCCCCCTAACAAAAGTCAATCATCGCTTGAGAATCTACTGCAAAGCTTTGATCGCCTTCGGCAAATCAGGATCAATGATCCCACGTTTGCCTCGCCCTTCCTTGTCGATGCGGCGATCAGCATCGCGTTGAATCTCCTCAAGGTCAGCATCCCAAAAGTTCGACCACTGCGACTTCGGCGGGGGATGCACGGGCCGCACGATGCGAAAGCCCACGGTTTGGCCTTCATCGCTGGCAAACCACCAGGGGCTCTTGGGCGTGTTGGGATCGTAGGACCGCCATTGGTCGTCATCCGATGCCAGCCGCGCTGCGGATCGTAAGCGGGCCGGGTCTTCCGAATACCAGCTTCCGCCACGCAGAACTCTTGGGAACCGCTTCGTTGGCCAATTCACAGCGAGATCGCCCTGCTGCTGAGCAGCGGCCAGTTTAGCGTAGCCTTTCTCTTCGTACCCGTCGATCACCCATTCCCAAACGTTCCCGTGCATATCGAGCAAACCCCACGGGTTCGGCTTGAACTGCCCAACCTTGGCAGTTACATAGTCTTCCTCAGCATTTTCGTAGTACCAGGCGTACTGGGGAAGTTGGCTTGGGTCGTCTCCGAAGTAATAAGCCGTCTGGGTGCCTGCGCGGCAAGCGTACTCCCACTCTGCCTCTGTCGGCAGTCGATAAAAATCACCCGTCAAAAGGCTGAGCCATTTGGTGTACTGCTTGGCAGCAAATTGGCTCATTGAGACCGCAGGCTGGCGCGGATCGTCCCCGGTCTCGAACGTGAAGCCCGGATCATAGAGCTTTGACGGGGCGGTCACGGCGTCTACTTGGTTTTCTACGGTGACCTGCCTCAGTCCTTGGTCGTTGAACTTCTCGAAGACGTTGGTGAGTTTGGTGAACTCGAGATACTCGCCCCAGGTGACTTCATGCTTCCCCATCCAAAAGGGCTCGACATTGATCTCGACTTGTGGGCCCTCGTCTGCACTTCTTCCTGGTTCGCTAGCAGGGCTGCCGAGAGTAAACTTGCCCGCGGGAATCGGAAGCATCTCAAAGGAGACCTCTGTGCCTGGAATGGTTTCCAGATAAGGAACCATCGCCTTGCCTGCAGTACTCTTTGCTGTTTTTAGCGCGGTAACTTCGGCGGCCTCTCTAAACGGCAAGGAGGGCCAATGAGCTAACAAGCACAGGAAAGTCAACCAGAACACGATAGCGGTTCCCAAACGCATCAAACCGAGAATTCCTTTCCTGGAATGGCAACCTCTGGTTCGGGCAGATCTGACCATGCGTACTCAGTAGGACCAAGGCGCTCTTCGCTGTTGTAGCATTCGTCCCAACCCAGGGTCTTGCCGCTGTAGGCGGCCATACGACCCATTAATCCGATCATCGTGCTGTTACACATATAATGGCCGTCGTTGATCGGCTCGCCTGCGCGAATACTCCTGAAGAGGTGTTCATGTTCAACGCGATACATGCTCGGTTTCGGGCCACGGTAACGCCAAGTTTTCCCTTCGGCAGGCATTATCTTATTGCGCAATATTTGTGCTTTTCCCTTGGTGCCAAGAACAAGCTCATCAACATGCGTTGAAGTTCCATCTTGCTGGCGGCAGGTGAAATACACGTGTTGGCCAGTGGGGTACTTATAGAATACGGTGAAATGATCGTAGACGTGGCCATACTTGGGGTCGGTCCGTTGCTGACGACCACCCAATGCCATCGCCGATTCGGGTTGAATGTCGCCCAAGAGCCAAGCCGTCTTATCGAGAGAATGAACGGCCTGCTCTAAAATGTGATCGCCTGAGAGCCAGGTGTAGTAGAGCCAGTTTCGCAGTTGGTATTCCATCCGGCTCCACTCAGGTTTGTCACCCCGATGCCAAAGCGTATTCGCGTTGTAACTCGACTCAATGGCGACCAAATCGCCAATGACCTTCTCTTCCAAGACTTGCCGCATGGTTTCACGAACCCCCAGGTCGTACCGCCAGCAGAGTCCAGAAACGATCGAGAGGGAATTCTCTTTCGCCTTCTTGCAACTCTCGATGACACTCCGTACTCCGGGAGCATCCACGGCGACGGGTTTCTCGACGAGGACGTGCCTGCCCTTCTCGACGGCGTAGGCCAAGTGTCTTGGGCGAAAGTGGGGCGGGGTTGTTAGCAGCACTACGTCGCAGACATCAATAACCAGTTTGTAATTCTCGAAACCGCTGAAAACGTGTTCCTCATCAACGGTGACTCGATCTCCAAATTCCTTGCTCCTCTTGAGATCCTTGAGGCACTGCTCTGCTCGATCCAAAAAAACATCACCCACGGCCACAAGCTTGGCATGGGGATCAGCCGCCAAAGCATCAATCGCAGCTCCTGTCCCTCGCCCCCCGCACCCAACAAGTCCAATACGGAGCGTTTCATCAACGCCGGAATGCACCCCCGAAGTTTCAGCGAGTGCACTCGTCACACTAAGGGCAGCGACCCCTGCAGATGACTTCAAGAAATGGCGTCGCGAATCGACACTTGGAGTTGCCATGATTACAAACTCTGCTGTTGAAGAACCGAATCGAGATCAGAATTGCAATAACTGATTTGTAACTTTTTTTAGGTTATGGCATCTATTCTTCTCATTCCAGTCCCGTCACGCTAGCCTTTGACCGGCGACAGTCTTTTGTCCCTAGATCATTCGACTTGTGCCTCTTGCGCTGGAATCGATGCCGAGAAGCTCAAATTTGGTCGCTTGACCGTCAAACTCAAACCGCTCATTCGATGTCAAGAAGGAGCGAAGTACCTGCCTGTAACTCTGACGACAATGACTCATTGCTTTTTACTTGAGCCGCTTTTTTTCTTCTTCGAGCTTCTTGAGGCGAACGGTCTCTTCGCTCTTTAGCCCACCGTACTGCTTCCGCCAGCGAACGAACGTCGATTCGCTAATCTCAAGGGCTTGCAGCACGGCTGCTAGCTCCTTGCCAGCATGGGGCTTCGCATCCGCATCGCGCAGCTTCTGCACGATCTGCTTGGGACTGTCGCGTCGTCTTCGTTTCGTACTCACCTAAGGGGCTCCTCGCCCATCGTGCTCTAGAAACCTGCATAGCCGATGGATCAGATTTTCAATAGCAGACCAACAGCAAGAAGTTAGTCAAGGCGATATCATTTCAAGGTGTTATTTCCTACCGTGCTTGCAATCTGAATGAATGGCGGTAAGCTCCGATAAAGTTGACTCAAAGAAAGAAACGATTCGACCTGCCAAGATCATGCGGTATCTCAGCATAAGCCCTGAAACATCCTTGCGTTGTAGTTGTCGGCGTTCGAGGCTTGTTGTGTAAAGAGACAGAGGTGCGTTTTGCTTCATGGAACATTGTCGCTAGTTGCAGTTGGCGGCTTTATCGTCGTGATGATTGTGGTTGGCGTTCTGGCGGGGAGACGAGCCACTGGATCGGAAGAATTCCTCGTAGCTGGCCGGTCGCTGCCGCTTTGGCTCTGCACGGCTACATTAACGGCCACTTGGATGGGGGCTGGTACCGTGATCGGGGCCGCTGGAGCGGCTTACGAAGGCGGCATTTTGGGAGTCATTGCTGACCCGTTTGGGGCTGCTCTTTGTCTGACGATTGCCGGAACGTTCTATGTCCGTACGTTGCGCCGGATGCAGTTGCTCACCATTGCCGACTTTTTCCAGCTACGATTCAGTTCCAGCGTGGGAATCCTTTCCAGCGTTGCCCTGATTGTGCTGTACGTGGGATGGACTGCTGTCCAATTCAAAGCTTTCGGAACGGTCGCCGGTTCGCTGGTCGAGGTTGACCCCAGGCTAGCGATTTCTTTAGGTGCGGTGATCATATTGATCTACACCGCAACGGGTGGCATGTGGGCGGTTGCGTTTACCGACGCGATCCAGATTGTTCTGCTGCTGGTCGGACTGGTGATCATGCTGCCTTTGGTTGTTAGTAGTCTGGGAGGATTCGATGCCACGTTTGCGAAGCTCTCGACGGAGCAATTGCGCTTTACGCCAAGTGAGCCCACCGGTGCCGCGTGGCTCGAATACGTGCGTGCTTGGCTAATCATTGGACTTGGAAGCATCGCCACGCAAGACTTAATGCAGCGCAGCTTTTCTGCTCGTAGCGAGTCGGTCGCACAGGGATCTGCCTACATCGCTGCCGTGCTGTATCTTACTTTTGGGATGATTCCTGTGCTGCTCGGCTTGATCGGTGCTCACGCAATGCCAGGACTAGAAGACCCTGAAATGATTGTGCCTGAGTTGGCGTCGCAGCACCTTCACCCCGTCGGCGCGGTGATTCTCGTCGGAGCGTTGCTCGCCGCAGTGATGAGTAGTGCTGACAGTGCGTTACTCGCTCCCGCGAGTGTTTTGAGTGCGAACATTCTACCTTTGTTCCGCCCTAACGCCTCTGAAAAACTCTCATTTGCCGTGGCGCGTTGGTCCATTCCAGTGATTGGCATGGCTGCGTTGGTCGTTGCATTGACGGCCGATAAAATCTACGACCTGATGCTCAGCTCGTTCGAGCTGCCACTGGTGAGCTTGTTTGTGCCGTTCACAGCTGGCATTTGGTGGAAACGGGCCAACGCGACCGGCGCGCTCGCATCGATGCTCACCGGCGGAGTGGTGTGGGGACTTTGCCTAGCATTTGCTGGAGACTTGCCAGCCGAGCTCGTTGGGTTAGGGGCAAGCGCGTTGGCCTTGTTCGTCGTTTCGCTTGCCACCCAGCGGAGCGATCCGCCACGACCGCTGACTGATCGTGATGGAAAAGTCCTTGCTTAGCTAGACGAAGCTCAGTGTTTTTGGTGAGTCGCAGTCCTTCGACGATTTGGAAATCGATTAGCTGAGCAAACCTTCGGCGCGCAAGTCTTCTCCTACCTGAATCATGGCTTTGCGTAGAACTTCGATGCAGAAATCGATCTCTTCGCGTGTCAAGGTGAGGGGGGGCGATAAGACGTTCAGGTGGACGACTGGCCTGATGATCAGTCCCATCTCCTCGCAGCGATTCGAGATTTTCTTGCCGATGTTCATCGCGTCAGGGAAAGGTTGCTTCGTCTGTTTGTCGGCGACGCTCTCGACACAAACCATATAATGACTGCCTCGTACGTCGCCAACCGTGGGTAGGTCTCGCAGCTCCTCTAACTTTTCGCGTAGGTAGGGGCCGTCTTTTCGCACTTTTTCGAGCAGATTCTCACGCTCGATGATTTCGATGTTCTTGAGTGCTGCCGCACACGAGACGGGATGGCCCGAATAGGTGAAGCCATTGGCGAAGACACGGTCGGGATTCGGCGCAGCGATCGTTTCGTAGATCTCCTCGGAGAAGAGCACGGCACCCAACGGTACATAACCAGAGGTGATTCCTTTCGCGCAAGTGATGATGTCTGGCTGAATGCCGAAGACTGATTCTGAGGCAAACCATTCGCCAAGTCGGCCAAACGCCGTCACGACCTCATCGGAGACGTAGAGAATATCGTTCTCTTTGCAGAGCTCGTGGGTCCGACGATGGTATCCGGCTGGAGGAACCACCACGCCGCCGGCGCCCATCACTGGTTCGGCGAAGAAAGCGGCGACATTCTCAGCACCCAACTCATGTATTTTTGCCTTCATCTCGTCGAGAAGATGGTCGCAAAACTCCGACTCCGACATGCCCTCCGGTGCACGGTAGTAATTCGGGCACGAGAGGTGGTGGATGGTGTCGGTAATGTAAGCAAACTCCGGCACGCGGTCGGACTTCTTACCGCCAATCGACATCGAGAGATACGTCGAGCCGTGATAGGCCGCCTTGCGAGACAAGATGTGACGCTTCTCTGTCTTGCCGCGACAGCTTTGGTAAAACTGGATCAGGCGGTAAGCACTGTCGATGGCGGTTGAGCCACCCGTCGTGAAGAAAACGTGATTCAGCGAGCCAGGTGCCAGGTCAGCCAGGAGGCCAGCGAGCTGAGCGGCAGGTGCCGAGGTCATGTCGCAAAAGGTATTCGAGTAGGCAAGTTTCTTGGCCTGATCGGCGATGGCGTCAGCCATTTCCTGCCGGCCAAGTCCAATGTTCGTGCACCACAAACCGCCAACGGCATCGATATACTGTTTGCCGTCTGCGTCGTAAACGGTCGCCCCCTCGCCGCTTGTGATCGTCAGTGATCCCTCCTCGCGAAAGGAATCAAAGTGCGTAAAGGGATGAAGAAGATGCTTACGATCAGTCTCCCAAATGTCCTGATTCGGGATGGTTTCGACGTCAAAATTCATAACTGCTCCGGATTGCAAAGAATCTTCTCTAGTCCATGTGGCAATCTCTATCTCGAACCGTTGTCTCCACCGACTCGGTCACGGCGTAGGGCCTGGCACATGCAGTGCACTCCTCCACCACCGGCGGTGAACATGCTGACTTCGGGATCGATAATCTTTAGGCCGTGTGCCCTGCAGCGGTCTTTCAGCACTTTGCTCGACCGCGGGAGAAGAACCCTACCGTCCCCCAATGCGACGACGTTCACCTCGAGCTGCATAAGCGCGCTAAAAGGGATATCTATGATTTCGATGTTGAGTGATTGCAAAAAGTCGACGAGGTGGTCTTCCACAGCTTCGGTACACAGAACGGCAAGCTTTTCATCAAGCATTGCGAACATGACATCCAGATGCAGGAAAAACGGATCAAACTGATAGCTGACAAACTTCCAGCCTTCCGCTTCGATCCAGCCGCGAACTTGCGCGATGCCTGATTCGCTGGTCCGATCACCGCTCGTTCCGCACAGCACAACGCCAGGTTCGACGACCATGAAGTCGCCCCCTTCGAAGCTGCCGGCTGTCACTACATCGTAGACGGGGATTTCATTCCGTCCGAAGAAGTCGACGACGGCTCGCCACTCTCCGCGACGCCAGGGGCTCTGCAACTGCGTAATGATTGGCCCCCAAGGCGTCATCACCGAGGAGTCACGCGCGTAGACCTGATAGGGCAGCGAACCATCGGCTTCGAGAAAGTGGCAGGTGACGCCAGCTTCTTCATACGCCTGAACCATCTCACCGTACTGAGCCGCCGCTTCCGTTGGTTCGAATCCAAGGCCCATCCGCAACGAGCGGCGTGCCATCGCGTTGCCCGTTTGCCAGGTGTAGTGATCCCTCGGGCCAATGAGTACATCACGGAGTGTACCAAATTCGCTATCCACCCCCCACGGAGACAGCGCACTGGTGCCACCATTAGCCTCTCGACGACGAAGTGGAACAAAACTCATCTTTGACCTGGTTCCTCAATCTGCATTCGCACGCTCTAGCATGGCATGCAGCAAGACATTACAACCGGCCTCGATGTCGGCGGGGCTCGCGTCCTCAGCCTCGTTGTGCGAGATACCATCAGCACAAGGGATGAAAATCATGCTTGTCGGAGCAACATGCGAAACATAAACCGCATCGTGCCCGGCACCTGAAACCATTTCGCGATGCGGATAGCCAAGCATCTCAACGGCACCACGTACGGCACTAATGCAATGGGCGTCGAAAGCCACCGCCGATGAATGCCATTCGTCATCCACTTGATAGCCGAGATTAGCGCGTTCAGCTTCTTCTTGGACGATCGTCCGCATGCCGGCATCCATCGCTTCGAGGCTGCTTTGCTCAGGGTGCCGCAGATCGACGGCGAGTTTCAGTTCTTCAGGCACGGTATTTCGGCTACCAGGGACGACGCTGATGTCTCCGAAGGTTACCCGTGCCTCGGGAGCATGTTGGGAACCAAGTTCATAGAGTCGAGCCAAAATGCGATGAAACGCCATGAACGGGTCGCGCCGGACTTCCATCGGGGTTGTGCCCGCGTGTACCGGCTGCCCAAATAGCTTGACGTCATACCATCGCATCCCCTGCACACCGGTGACAACGCCGATGGTCAGACCTTCGTTTTCCAAAACGGGCCCCTGTTCGATGTGCATTTCGAAAGCGGCCCGAATTGGGAAAGGTCGACAGGGCTCCGAGCCCGCGTAGCCCAGTCGGTTGAGTTCCTGACCAATGGTGATGCCCTCCTTATCTGCTCGGTTGTGTCCATACTCCAAGTCGAATTGCCCCGACCAGACGCCCGACCCGATCATTGCAGGAGAGAAGCGTGCACCTTCCTCATTGGTCCAGTTCAAGATTTCTAGCGGAGCAAGGGTCTCAACTCCCGCATCGTTGAGAGTTCTGATCACTTCCAGAGCGCCCAACACGCCCAAGATGCCGTCATACTTCCCACCGGTTGGTTGCGTGTCGAGGTGCGAGCCTGCGACGACCGGCGGCAGGTCGCTGTTGGTTCCAGGACGTCGGGCAAACATGTTGCCCATCTCGTCGACTCGCACCGTCAGACCGGCTTGCTCGCACCAGTCGCGAAATATCCTGCGGACTGTGCCGTCGCCATCGGTCAGTGCTTGTCGATTGCATCCACCTCGTTCGGTTGCACCAACACGGGCGACTTCCATGATGGCGTCCCAAAGTCGTTTTCCGTTGATGCGTAGAGAATCGGTCATCCGTTGGCCTTTGTACTGTTACAAATCGACTGGAATGAAAGGGATAGAAGCAGCTTTTTAGCTTGAAGCTATAAGCCTATTCTCTCTATTGTTGTCCCGAAAGCAATCGTGCGGAAATCAGTGAAGTGGGTGCGCATTCCAGAGTTTGCGGTTCAACGAACCGAATCGTCGTGGGAAGAGAAGGCTCGATTATCGACCACTCAGAAGGTGTCAACAACTGCCTGTAAACATGTAGAATCAACCTGTGATTACTCCAACGAAAAATGATCCAGAGAAGAGCATGACTGTCGTTCCCCAACCGGAAGTGCGCTACACAGATTGCTTCATCGGCGGCAAGTGGATTCCTTCAGCCAGTAGAAAGACCTTAGAAACGATTCATCCTGCCACCGAAGAGACTGTTGCCGAGGTTGCGGAGGGTGATAAAGAAGATATCGACCTTGCTGTCCGCGCTGCTCGATCACAATTCGACGGCGGGGAGTGGCACCGGATGGATGCCCGTGATCGCGGAACACTGATCCTCAGACTTGCCGAACTCGTTGAACAGAATGCGGAAGAGTTGTCCGCACTGGAAACGCTCGACAACGGCAAACCGATTCGCGACGCGCAGAGTGACGATCTCCCGGCCGTCGTCGATTGCCTACGGTACTATGCCGGCTGGTGCGACAAGATCCACGGCGACACGATTCCATTCAGAGGCGACTACCTCTGCTACACAAAACTCGAACCTATTGGCGTGGTCGGTCAAATCATCCCATGGAATTTTCCCGCCCTGATGGCTGCTTGGAAATGGGGTCCGGCACTTGCCGCCGGATGCACGATCGTCATGAAACCGGCCGAGCAAACACCACTAAGTTGCTTGCGTATGGCTAGCCTCGCCCAGGAGGTGGGTATTCCCGACGGAGTGATCAATGTGGTCCCCGGGTTCGGGCCAACCGCCGGGGCAGCACTTGTTTCGCATCCCGGTATCGACAAGATTGCGTTCACCGGTGAGGGGACCACAGCAAAGCTCATTCAACGTGAAGCCGCAGACTCGATGAAGCGGTTGACCTTCGAACTGGGAGGGAAGAACCCCAACATTGTTTTCGCTGATGCTGATCTCGACTCAACGATCCCGGGAGTTCACGCAGCACAGTTTTATAATCAAGGACAGTCATGCAGCGCAGGCAGTCGGCTCTTCGTGCAGGACGATGTTTACGACGAAGTCGTTGAGCGACTTGTTGCCATGAATACAGATCATCGGCTCGGAAACCCCTTCGATCTGGCAACTGAGCAAGGCCCACAAGTGGATGAAGCGCAATTATCCAAGACGCTCAAGTACATTGACATTGGCAAGGCCGAAGGTGCCAAGTGCGTGAGCGGAGGCAAGCGTTGGGGAGAGCGTGGCTATTTTGTGGAGCCTACGCTATTTGCCGACGTGAATGACGAGATGCGGATCGCGCGAGAGGAGATCTTTGGTCCCGTCCTTAGCGTGCTCCGGTTCAAGGACGAGGAAGAAGTTCTACGACGCGCCAACAACACTCGCTATGGTCTGGCCTCCGCAGTTTGGACTTCTGACCTTTCTAGGGCTCACCGAGTCGCTAGCTCATTACGCGCGGGGACCGTTTGGGTGAACTCCTACGACGTGTTCGACGCTGCCGCGCCGTTCGGAGGTTTCGGAGAAAGCGGCATCGGCCGCGAACTTGGGCCAATCGGGCTACTAGCTTACCTAGAAAACAAGACGGTAACCGTGTCTACCACATAGCTTGACTCGCGCTAAATCTGATAGCGTATCATTTATTTTTGCCCTCTCCTTCAAAGCATTGTCGACTGCGGTATGGACTAATCCCGTCCACGAACATCTTCTCCCAATTGTCGGGGCATCTCGGATAATGATGCAACCACCGAGAAGGCAAAGTCCATAGGAAACGTTTGTGGGGTAATTGGACGCGACTTGAACTGTTCCTTTGAGATGTAATCGCTAATCCGGTAGAACACATGCGTTCAGATTGCAAGGAGCTTTGAAGCAGTTGGTGTTGATGAAAGGCCCGCGACATGCAGGGCTTCTACTGAGATTCACATTTCAAGCTATTAGGGCCACCAACGATACGTCTACCATTATCGAGTCCTTCTAACCGGCTGCTGCACGCGAATAAACTTTGTGCACGGATTCCTAATGCCTAAATTAAGCAAGAGGCAAGGCGCCTTTGCGGCTCCCTGATGTAGAAGACCAAATCTTCCAGGCGTGCTGCAGAGCTCTACATCTGAATAATTAAATTACGAGAGAGTTTTGACCTACAGCGTACAGCTGTCACTGCACTGTCAATCGCATAACTTTATGAAGACGCCGAAAGTCTTGGAGCGTACTAGCACTCTCGGGTTGATCTGCCAAGTTCGTGGCCTCCAGTGGGTCTTTCGTAAGGTCGTAGAGTTCTTCGTAAGGCGGGGTGACATCCAGATAAGTGATGTATTTCCATTGGTGAGTTCTCACGGCTTCGCTTTTTGGAATGCCATTCCAATCAAGATAGTGCCCGTAGAAGAAGTTCGATGGCCAGCCAGGTCCACCGTCGGTGCCATCAAAACTGTTACCGTCAACAAGCGGCTTCAAAGAGCGACCCTGCATCGAAGGCGGGCTCGTAAGATTTGCGTAATCGAGGATTGTCGATGGCAGATCGATGTTCAGCGCCATTTCGGCTCGTCGTTGTCCTGCCTGTGACTCGGGGATTCGTGGGTCGTACACGATTAACGGCACCCGAATCGACTCCTCATGAGCGTACCACTTACCAGCTAATCCTCTTTCCCCCAGATAAAAACCATTGTCTGACGAAAAGATGATCACGGTATTATCCGCCAACCCACGCTCTTCCAGAGCTGCCCGAATCTGTCCAACGACAAGATCGACCCCCGCAACAAGCCGGTAGTAGCCTTTCAGAGACGCTTGAGCCAGGTGCTTAGTGGCGAAACGACTAGTCCAGCGTTTACGGTTTTCAGAGCTTTTCAAAAAATCGGGAAGCTGATCGTAATACTTTGGCTCGGTCAATGGCACCCGAGGAATCGTGACATCGCTGTAAAGCTCTTTCAGGTTCCGATCGTAATTAAAGACATTCTCTGGATGACCCTCTTCAACATGAGGCGCTTTAAAACTGATCGAAAGACAGAAGTTGCGATCCGTCTCGACTTGATTTAAGAACTCAAGAGCTTCGTTTCCCATGCGAGCAGTTAAGTGCTCAGCTTGGCCCTCTTCGTCGGAATAGTATTTTCCTTGACCAGGAAAGCCTCGATTGAAGTCGAAGAAATCTTCTGGCGGAGAGCCGACACCCCACTTCCCAATAAAACCCAACTGGTAGCCTGCGGATTTCAACTGTCCGAAGTAACTAGCTTGGAGCTGATCTTGAGTTAGCGAAACATTAAAGGCGTTGATACCATGCCGGAGCGCATGCTGACCGAGCATGATTGAGGCGCGACTCGTCATGCAGATGCTAGTCGTGACAAAGGCGTTTTCAAAAAGGGTGCCTTGACCGGCCAATTCATCGAGGTTTGGCGTCTTCGCATACTTGTTACCCGCGACTCCCAAGAGGTCAGCACGCTGATCATCGGTGAGTAGGAACACAATATTGGGTCGCTGCTGGTCCGCGGTAGCAAGGCTCGTCGCCAACAGAATCAACATCAGACTGGTCAGATAACTTCGCACACGCACCTCATCGTATTGTTCTTGCCACAACTTGCTCTCAGTTTGCACGGACTAAGATGCGAATTTGGTCGACCGCTCGCGTACTGAAAGTTGCGGCGAGTCGCTTTCGATCCTTCGAGATTGTTACCAAATCCGAATTATGTTCTGGAGAAGACTCGAGCCCGCGATGAATATCTTTGCACTGCAATGTCCACCCGGCACCGAGTGCTGAATTCGTCTCATTGAGTCGCTTATGGTCGGTGATGACGCCAAGGATTTCATGATCGAACTCGACTTGTCCCCCAACGGTATGCTCCTCATGCTCGGGATCACAGTGCAATAAGTAGCAATGCACACGCGTTCCAGCGGGGATGACCCCAGCCTGGCGACTGAACTTGCGAAAACGGCCCGAGCCCCGCAAGTTGACTTTTAAGTCTTCAGCGAGCACACGATTCGAACTCTCCAGAAACAGAAAGGCGGTGCCATTCTGGTCAAAGCCATTCCGGTCAAGATCAACAGGATGCTGGCTAATATACTTCCACGTTGACGACAGCTTTGGTTGCAGCATGCGTCCTTGATAGTGGGTTAACGTGGATGGTTCACCGCTTGAACTCACGTCTGCGATCAAATCACCCGCAGAACCAATCACGGACTGTTCGTGCTGTTGCGATTTCACACGTACCCGTCCTTCGGTGACGTGTACCCAGGTTGATTCCGCTTCAACGGTCACGCCGAAACTTGTGCTGAGGTCCGTTACTGTCGAGGTTGGAGTTTGCACCACCATCCCAATGGCATCGGGTCCGACGCGAGCAGTCAGGCCACCTTGAGAGAGTTCCGTGAGTTTTGGGCCGATTACCCGAAACTTGGCAGGCCCATGGAGTGCAACTTGAGCGTCAGGCAGTTTGACTCGTACCAGTCCCGATTCGATCTCGATCCAGCGATTGGCAATCTCTTCACCGATCTCCAACTTCTCGCCAGACCAGACGACGTTCTCCAAGGACGAGATCTCGCCTACGCGAGAGCTTTGCGTACCTCGAACGATGACGACGGCAATCAGCAGAGCCGCGGCCAGCGCCACAAACTTACCGAGCGACATGCGACGCGCTATCCAATCGGAGATCGGAGCATGGTCAATTACAAGTTCACGCCGAGAGGTTTGCGCCTTTCTGCGCTGCTTCTTTCCGCTCGCATGTTTTTCTTGTGGAACAGCAATGCTGCGTGCTTGGTGAGCGCTCGGATGG
This sequence comes from Lacipirellulaceae bacterium, assembly GCA_040218535.1. NCBI lineage: Bacteria > Pseudomonadati > Planctomycetota > Planctomycetia > Pirellulales > Lacipirellulaceae > Lacipirellulaceae bacterium. The sequence goes on from JAVJRG010000005.1 coordinate 1,902,463, forward strand.
CTGCTAGATGAAGCAGACTTAGCATTAGCCTCGGCTTGAGAACTTGTTACTTTCTCGGGTGTTGTGGTGGCTTGAGAGACAGCATCCCCGAGCATCTGTTCTAAGAGAGGTTTTGCAAGTCGCTCTTCCAAAAGTGCCTCATTGGCAACCTTCGCGACGTATTCTTGCCTCAACTTCGCATTCGACTGAAGCAGTTCGGCCAATTGATCTTGCTGCTGATCAGGAAGGACACCATCAATGGCGGCGGAAAGGAGCCGGTGGAGCTCCTTCGATTGCGTTTGATGGGCATCAGTGTTTGACGAATCGCTCATGATTCTGCCGAGCCTCTAAGGCGGTGTGCAATACATTTGGCTAGTTTTGCCCGGATCCGGTGCAGCATTGCGGATACGGCTCCAGGCGTTTTATTTAAGACATCCGCCATTTCTTCGACACTTCCTCCAGGAGCGTAGCGAGCTGTCAGCAATTCTTTCTGTGGTTGGGTTAAACCCTTCAAGCAGGCTTCCAGTGCGACGCGTCGTTGATCAATGGAAAGGGCTTCCGCCTCGGCATCCACGGCAATGAGAGCCAGCAGTTCGTCATTAAACAAGTGACGGTCTCGCGTGCGAGAGCGTCGCTCACTTAAAACTTCGTAAAATGCCACGCTACAAGCCCAGGCACCGAAGTTGGTGCCCCACTGAAACTCGGACTCCTTCTCTAATAAAACGATATTGGTTTGTTGTAGGACATCGTGTGCTCGATCGCGATCCAAGAGGAGTGATAATATGTAGGCGTATAGTCTTCCTTGGGCGGCGATGATTTCCAGGACAAATCGATCGTGCTCAGCAGGAGGAACATTCTCAGAGTCGCCCGGGGAAGCTTTATCGTCGGGCATCTGTTCGGACATCTGGTTCTTGACCGAAGCTGCACGGCCCTTTGTGGTTACACTTTGGTAATGACACTTCTCCGGACACCGTTTTACTCCTCGCTGAACGCGAATCTTACTATAAAAGTGCGCTGTTCTTGAAACTATCGCGGGTGCGTTAAAGGGCAGCCGATAATTAGCTGTCTTTCTAGTGTGAAATCGGTGTATTAAGAATAGGGATGGAAATTTACGTAAGAACCCGAAACTGAGTGGCGTATTTCTATTGAGCGGAAATAGTTCGTTTCCGCATCTCATCACTATTACACTTGCTTTTCCAGTGTTTACTCGACAACGACCATGTGTCCGCAGGAGCTTACTCTTGGCTAGACCATACGCAAAATCCGCATGGACGAAACCTGCAAGTAGCCTTCAATCGCGTATCGGCTTTACTCTCGTGGAGCTATTGGTAGTGATCGCGATTATCGGTGTGCTCGTCGGTTTACTGCTGCCAGCGGTGCAGGCGGCTAGAGAGGCTGCTCGGCGGGCTCAGTGTCTCAACAACTTGAAGAATGTTGCTCTTGCTCATTTGAATTATGAGTCGGCGCGTGGTGAGCTTCCGCCAGGAAGCCTGGGTTGGAATCCTGATACCAGTAATCATGGGCTGATAGGTCCTTCCCAACCGAGGACGCCCAACATCGTTTTCTTGCTTCCTTATCTCGAGCAATCGTCACTGGCTGATCTCTACGACATGAAAACACCATGGTGGCAGCAACAGGCGCAAGTTCGCCAGGCCATGGAGATTCCAATGCCGATGTATCAGTGCCCTAGTGACGAAAGTCTCCGGATGGAGGGTGCGACAGGCGCTACCATTCGAGACGCGAAAGGCAATTACGGTCTTAATTGGGGCTCCTTTTTCTATTACGACCAAGAAAACGAAGAGCTCTTCGACTTGCCGCTCGAGAATCAGCTAATTGAGGATGGTCGGAAGGCTCCTTTCTGGCTGGGGTTTGGTGCGAAAATGGGTCAGATCACCGATGGGACATCCAACACACTTCTCTTGCTAGAAATGATTCAAGCTCCTTCAGGCACGACCGCCGCTGACAGAGATCGACGAGCTCGCATCTGGAATGAGGCAGCGAGTTGCCACCTGATTACTACCTATCTATCTCCCAACAGTGGCGAAGCCGACTTCGGCGAGTGTAAGAACCAACCCGAAATTGGACTGCCTTGTATCGACTTGAATGATGCCAACTATGGCAGCCACACGCTCGGTTCGCGAAGCCGCCACGCCGGTGGTGTGAATGCCGCGTTGTGTGATGGAGCGGTTCGCTTCATATCGAATGAAGTCGACATAAGGACCTGGGGACTGCTGTCTCTTATTGATGATGGGCAAGTCGCGACACTGGAATAACTTTAGCTTCTGTTGTTTGTTGCCCGGTAACGAAATTTTGAACCACTACTGAATCGAAATGCAAAAACGCAAGATCAGAACATCTAGAAGCATGTCGTGTCATCTCGCACGAGCACTCGATTTTTTCGTTCGACTATCAGCCGTCGTCGTATTGATAACTATAGTTGGGTGTGGTGATTCTACTGGCAGACGAGAAGTAAGCGGCACCGTCACCTATGCTGGGCAGCCTCTCGAAGAAGGGCGGCTATCGCTACGTCCCTTAGGTCAGGGACCTTCATCAGGTTGCGAGATTCGAGACGGGGAGTTTTACATTCCCAGCCAGAAAGGGCCGAAGCCTGGAGAATACAAAGTCTCGATTCAGGCTTATCAAGAAACGGGACGGATGATTGCCTCTGCTACCAACCCACGTGAAAAAGTCGCGGAGGTTGCTAACAAATTACCCAATAAATACGCGTTCAACTCGGAGCTACGAATGAACGTGGCCAGCGATGGCGAGAATGTGTTCGAATTCAAACTCGATTAGTTGTCGTGCGTCAAAAAAACGACGTCGATTCAATGGCCAGTGAGCCACTTAAGAGGGGAAAACCATGAGACTTATCAGTTTAGGCCGCTTAACCATCGCTTTGGCGGCGATTCACGTAGTTGGACTCTGTGCATCGGCTGATGCCCAGGTCCTCTTCTCCGATAGCTTTGGGCGTACCACCGGTGCGTTTGGCGACCTTGGCCCGCCGCCGATTCCTGCGGTCTCAGACTTTGGTTCTTTCGATAACGCCCTTGGCGGAACGGTTTTGCCGACGGCTTATCTGACAACCGACCCGGCCGGGAATAACAACATCCAATCGGTCGGGTTGGACAATCGTGCAGACTATAACAACTCAGGCACGATCGGCGGTCTCGACCTTCTGCAATGGCAGCGCGAAAACGGAACCATGCCCGCTGAGCCGGGCGATGGAGCTGACGGCACGGGCAACGGCCGCGTAGGGCAGGCTGACTTGGTCTTGTGGCAAGAAAATTACAGCGGCCCCCTCGGGCAGGGTGAATTGCGGAATGGTCGTGTGATTGCTAACGTCAACCTGGCATCACTTCCAGCCGTCCAATCGGCTGGTGGCTTCGTTGTGCAGGCGGACTATTATCCCTCGAACTCTGGAGGCCAAGGTGCCAACGGTCGCGATTGGCCGGCAATCATGCTGACCGACTCGTCCGACACCACGATCATTGGCGGGCCACAGGCGATTGCCAACTTGGGGAACGACAATATCCGCGCAGGTTTCGCGCCTCGGAACTCCGGAAGTTTGCTACGTCGCTTAAACAACGAGGCTCCCGGTGGAAGTAATGCGAACGATAATCTCAACGCCGCCGGCAACCCGTTCAACGCGGGGATCAATGAGCCGGTCATCGACCAGGGCACGTTTACGAACTACAGCATCAACTACTTGGGTAGTAGCAGCCCCAGCCCCCCCGACGCTTTCGTTAATCCCACTTCCTATTCGGTCCGCGTCGATGTCGATGCTCCGAACGGTTTTGGAAGCGGGGCTCAAGCCTTCGCAACGGTCACCGTGGGCGGCAACACCGTTTTCACAAACGAGGCGTTCACTTGGGGAAGCGATCCTGAGGATAACAACAATGTCTACCTCGGGTTCGTAGGCTTCGGTCCGGAGAATGGCTCAGTTGGCTCGGTCGCAGGCCACGAGTTCGACAATCTGGTGCTTTCCTCCAACGGAACGACCATCCTTTCCGACAATTTCAACGGAAGGACAACTGGCAACGCTACCGAGCCGGGAGGAATCTCTGACTGGGGTTCACCCAACAACGGCTTGGGGGGAAGCGTTTCGACAAGCTATCTCACAACGACTTCAGGCAATGCCCAACAACAAACGGTCGAAGGTGGTGTCGGCGTGCTTCGCACGGGTCGGACGATTGTCGACTACAACCTGGCAACGGACTCAACCATCACAAGCAATGGTGAGTTTACCATCGAGTTCGAGGTCGATCCCACTGATGACGGTGCCGGCGGTAGCCTAGGACGCTCTTGGGGTGGCTTTGCACTCGGCAACACGAATGATCTGATCAATTGGGGCGGCGCCCTGTTTCTGCCCAATAATCCCAACGCACGTTTGGGCTTCGCGCCGCGCAACAGCGGTTCAATGCTCAGCGTTGCCCGCGGTGGCTTCGGAACCTTGACCGACGGCAATCCGAGCAACACCTTCAATGAGTTGGTCTTCGATCAGGCTGTCTTTGATGATTACGCGGCCAACTATAACAACGGTTCTGGCGACGATTTTCTCAACGCCAAAGGTTACACGATGCGAATCGAAGTTGCCTCGGACTTCTCTGCCAATTCCGCCTCGACGGCGACCGTCTTCATTGGCGAGGTTGGCGGAATGTTGACGAACATCGGCACTTTCGATTTCCAATGGGGTGACAACGCCGGAGAGGCTTACATCGCTCTCGCTGGAAACACGGACTTACACAAGATTGATAACTTGATTGTCGAAGTCTTGCCCGCGAGCTCACTAGCGGGCGTACCTGAACCAGCCGCTTTCATGCTGGGGCTTATCAGTTTCGGGGCGTTCCTCGCACGTCGGGGGCGCAGCCGAGTTTAGTTTCTTTGTTGGCGACCTGTCGGAGGGGCAGTCGATGGGTCGCCTAATTCTTATTCTGGAGGGAGAGACTCATGAGACGTAACATCCTAGTTTTCGCTTCCGTGGTGGCCACGCTCTGCTTGGCTTGCACGGGTGCAAACGCAGCAATTGTCACGGATACTTTCAGCCGTACGCTTGATCCGGGCTGGGGTTCGGTTGACAACGGTGTCGTTAATGGCGATACGGGAACCGTGGCGGCATCTTACACGCTTGATGGCGGGGTGACCGTCGATGGTGCCAACGGCATCGTGAACAACAACCGTGTGGTGCTTGATTACAACTTGGCTGCTGATGCTAGTGTGATCGCCGCAGGTGGTTTCGTCGTGGAGTGGCGGGTCAACCCCACCGATGGCGACGTTAATGGTACGGGTCGCGAATTCGCTGGCATTGGCATCGGCGATAGCAACATGAACCCTCCTTTTGGCGGTGCTGGTGCAATCACCAACACAAACAACAGCACGCTCCGCTACGCATTGTTCCCACGAAATAGCGGTAGCGTTGGTTTCTTAAGCCGTGACCCCGGGCCGAGCCCAGGCGTCTACAATCTGCAAGCAGGTGGTAATCCAAACTCGGGTTTCAACGAAACCGTGTTCGATCAACCCGTCTTCGATGATTATGTCAACCAAGGCACGCCCGATCCTTTCGTGAACGACAAGTTCTACGATGTCAAAATCGTTGTCGAGGGCGACTTCTCCACCGATAGCTTGGTGACAGTCACCTCGACCGTCAACGGCCTGACTCTGCCTGCAAAGACGATTCAGTGGGGTACAGGTGGGCAAGCTTACTTGTCAGCCGTCTCCTTCAATGGGCCGCATCAGTACGACAATCTGCGTATCAGTGCGATCCCTGAGCCTGCAAGCCTTGCCTTGTTCGGGCTCGGAATGTTCGGTTTCGTCACCTGCACTCGACGACGCTAAACGCGTCCTTTTGTTCGACATGACAGAGCGCACTGACCGACTGCTGAGTCGGTCAGTGCAGCTTTGTTCTTTCTATATTTCTCTCATTGCTCTTAGAAGCAAAGTAGGTTCGCTATGCGCCGTCACCTTCGTTTATTACCGATCAGCTCGCTGCTGGTTCTTCCGCTGCTATTGATATCAACGTCGTCGACGAGTGCTGTCGAGGTCGATCTCCTGATTCTTGCTGGTCAATCCAACATGGTCGGCCAAGCGAACACGACCGCCACTCAGCCAGGTACCGATCCGGTCGATGCTCAAATCGAGTTCTACTATGACGTAACGAATACTGCGGGGAGCTTTAATGATGACAGCGGTCAGACGTTCGGGCCTTTGCAACCGTGGCAATTCAATCCGAGTGTCACCCGACTTGGTCCAGAAATGAGCCTTGGACGAGATCTCGTTAACGACGCGGGCTTAGACTTAGCAATGATTAAGGTGGCTATTGGTGGTTCGAATATCGCTCGCTGGCAACCGCCGGCGGGCATCGACTACCTCTCGCTCGTGGCTGCCGTCAACGATGGCATTCTCGAAATCCAAGCACGAGGTGACACCGTCAATCTGTTAGGGATGGCTTGGCTCCAAGGTGAGAGCGACTCCATTAGTACTGCCCGAGCGGACGCATATGCTTCGAATCTCGACAACTTTATGAACGGTTTCCGCCAACAAATGGACCTGGCCAACCCGGGACTCGGATTCGCAGATTTGAATCTCTTCCTGGTGGAACCGGCCGATTGGAAGAACGGGTCAAATCCAGGCATTGCCACCACGGCGAATATCGCGAAGGTCGATCAAGCACTCATCGACTTTGCGGATAACGATCCGAATGCGTGGCATATTCCGACCGACGATTTCACCCAGTTTGGCGACAACCTGATTCATTTTAGTGCGACTGACCAACTGACTTTGGGCTCACGGATCGCCGATGCCGTCCTGGCTACCATTCCTGAACCCTCCGCGCTCTGCTTACTAGGGGTTGGCCTTTTGCTGTCATGCCAACGGCGCTGTCGCGAGTCTCGTTCGTCCGCATGATAGCTCCTACGGCCTCTTGCAATCCTTGCAGTTGAAGAATGGCGGAGGTTAGGATAACGCTGTGCGCGAACTACTTGTTCACTTCTGGTGTCGACGCTTTCTAGTCGCTCTGATTGTTGCGTCTTCTAGCCTGAGAGTTGCTGGCGCGGAAGATACGCCGAACTTTAACCGCGACGTGAGACCGATTCTCTCAGCGCACTGCTTCTTTTGTCACGGACCCGACGAAGCCCATCGGCAGGCAGATCTGCGTTTGGATGTGGCGGAGAATGCTCTGGAAGATCGTGGGGGATACGCGGCCCTCGTGCCAGGAGACCCCGAGGCGAGCGAGCTGTTCCAGCGCATCACGACGGACGATGCCGACCTGAAGATGCCTCCCGAGGACATTCACAAACCCCTTAACAACGATCAAATTGAAACTCTACGTCGCTGGATCGAAGCAGGAGGCGAGTATCAAACACACTGGGCGTTTATCCCTCCTGCTAAACCCAAACCTCCCGCGGACCCTACCGGATGGTCGCACAATCCCATCGATAATTTCGTGAGGTCAGAACTAGCCCAACGGAAAGTATCGCCGACTCAAGAGGCGGAACGACGTGTCTTGGCGAGACGCGTTGCACTCGATCTAACGGGTCTGCTACCAACGGCTGAAGACCTCAGCCAGTTTCTTGCAGATTCAGAGGAGTCGTCTTACGAAAAATTCGTTGACCGTTTGCTTGCAAGCCCGCATTTCGGTGAGCGGATGGCGCTTGATTGGCTCGACGCGGCACGCTATGCCGATACAAACGGATACTCGATTGATGGTGGACGTCACATGTGGTTGTGGCGCGATTGGGTGATTGACGCTTTCAATCGAAACCTGCCCTACAACGATTTTCTTCGACACCAAATTGCCGGTGATTTGCTACCCGATGCCAATGATGCCACATTGATCGCTTCGGGATTTCAACGCAACAATATGGTAACTCACGAAGGGGGGACGATCCCTGAGGAGAATCTGGTCAACTACAACGCTGATCGAGTGAAAACGCTCGGCGAGGCGGTCCTGGGGCTGACGCTGGCATGTGCACAGTGCCACGATCACAAGTACGATCCAATTTCGCAGCGCGAGTACTACCAGCTGTTTGCTTACTTCAACACGATCGAAGACAAAGGGCTGGATGGGAACTGGGGAGTGAATCCGGCTCCTTACCGTCAATTGCGTACCGTGTTGCGAACCGCTGAAGAAGCTGAGTTAGAGCAGCAGATCGAAGCGTTGAAGAAGAAGCTTAGCCAGCCGGAGGAATCGGCGGTCACTCGGTGGGCGAAACAACAAGCTGAGAAGCTTCAAGAGCGTGGCAAGGACCTGCAGCTCCATCCCGTTCGACTGACGCGCATCAGCACGCCTAACGCCGGAGCCGGGTTTGCCATTGAGAAAGAGAAGTTTGTGACGGTCACCAAGCCGGCCGGTTTTCTCGCCTACGATGTGGTCGCTGAGTTGAAAAGGCTGGAGAAGCCAATCACCGGGCTGCGTGTTGTTGTCCATCCGCATGCCTCAACATCGGCTGTTGGTTGGGGGCATGGTCCCCCGTCAAGCCGCGACGGACAGGCAGCAAGCGAGGATAAGAAGGAAAGAGTAGCCGAGAAAAACACGTTTGTGCTGACGGCACTGTCCGTGAGTGCCAGCGCTTCTCCAGCAGAGCAAGTCAACTTGCATGGCCTAAAACGTTTTGCTGCTGTATCCGCCAGTAGTTGGGCTGAAGGATTTCGCCCCGAGTTGGTCCGTGACCCCCGCCGCCTCAATGGTTGGTCGCCAGCAGACGAACAAACCGGCCCGGCTGAGTTGACCGTCACTTTTGATGAGCCAATTGACTCAGCAATCACGCCGCACCTGACACTCCAGTTCAATTTTGGTTTCGGGCATCGCCTCATCGCACGCCGTTTCGAGGTGCAAGCTCTCACTGGTTGTGACGACGGTTCCGACCTCCCTGAGGATATCATCACTGCTGTGCTAACTGACCCGTCAGAACGCTCGTCAGTGCAGCGGAAGCAGTTATTCGAGCATTACAGTACGTTCGCCAAAGATACGGCACCGCTCCGCATAGAATTGGAGAATCTGGAAGATCGACTTCGCAGTCTGACCGAGCTTCATTCAACGATGGTGATGCGTGAAGCGTCCGATCCACGGCCCACATTTGTGCTGACGCGCGGCGACTACCAACAGCCTGCGGAACAAGTAAAACCTGCGACCCCAGCAATTCTTCCGCCGGTCCCCAAGGGTGCGGCGGCTAATCGGCTTGGTTTAGCCCAATGGCTGACCTTGCCAGAGCATCCGCTCACAGCAAGAGTGGCGGTTAATCGGATTTGGAAGTTGTTTTTCGGTCGCGGGCTCGTCACCACGGAGGCCGACTTCGGTGCGCAGGGCGCGTACCCTAGCCATCCGGAACTGCTTGACTGGCTGACGGTTGACTTCATTGAGTCGGGATGGGACGTCAAGCGGTTAGTCAGACAAATGGTCCTCTCGGCGACCTACCGCCAGTCTTCGATTCCTACACCCGCGCTGTTAGAGGAAGATCCGGAGAATCGGTGGTTAGGGCGAGGACCGCGATTCCGTCTGCAGGCGGAGTTCATTCGCGATTCAGCTTTGCAGGCCAGTGGTCTACTCGTGCGGCGGATTGGCGGGCCGAGCGTGAACCCCTATGCACCGGGCGACTTGTGGAGGGAAGTCAGCCACTACGCCAGTACCCCCGCCACGGCGCAGGCGTTTGTCCAAGATCACGGTGAGAAGCTTTACAGGCGTTCGTTGTATACCTACTGGAAACGCACTTCGCCCCCTCCGAATCTCGCTACGTTCGATGCACCGAATCGAGAAACATGCGTGATCGCCCGCCAGAAAACAAACACCCCGCTCCAGGCGTTGGTGCTTCTCAACGATGTCCAATTTGTCGAAGCGGCTCTTAAACTGGCCGAGCGGATGTTGCATCATTCAAAGGACGAGGCCGTTCGGATTGAGTGGGCCTTTGAAGAAGTCCTCTCGCGTCCCCCTTCGCCCAATGAGATTGCCATTTTGATGAACTTAGTGCAACGGGAGACGAGCCGATTCCGAAAGGATCCACGCGCAGCCAAAAAGCTCTTGGCTAGGGGCGAAGCATCGCTTGATGAAGAACTCAAGCCAGTCGAGTTGGCTGCCTGGACTCAGGTAGCGGCAGTCATGCTTAACCTAAGCGAAACGATCACTCGTAATTGAATCAGAAGGTTTGCCATGCTGAGCAATCGCCAGTGCAACTATATCTTGTCGCGAAGGGCCTTCCTTGGCACCTCTGCCGGAGGAGTTGGACAACTCGCCTTCGGCTCGTTACTCGCAGGCGCCTCGGGTTCTCCCTCGCACGCTAGTGAGACGACGGGCGGGCTGTCTTCCTTACCCCACTTTCCACCAAGAGCGAAACGCGTTGTCTGCCTCTTTCAATCGGGCGGCTTTTCGCACGTTGACTTGTTCGATCATAAGCCAACACTCCGGTCACAGCATGGTCAAGAAATCCCAGCGTCGGTCAAAGGCGACCAACGGCTTACTGGCATGACCTCTGGCCAAACAGCCTATCCCGTCGTTGCCCCGCTCGCACCGGGAAAACGGTGTGGTGAGTCTGGAACTTGGATTAGCGATCTTCTGCCTCATACGCAGTCCATCGCGGATGAGATTTGTCTTGTGAAGTCGATGCACACCGAGGCGATCAATCATGACCCGGCAATTACTTTCTTGAATACAGGCAACCAGCAGCCGGGTTATGCCAGTCTGGGTGCTTGGGTCAATTACGGGCTGGGCAGCATCAACAAAAACCTCCCGACCTACGTTGCGATGTTGTCGCAGGGTTCAGGTAAAAACCCGGGGCAGCCGATTTTCTCGCGACTGTGGGGCAGTGGCTTCTTGCCCTCGTCCTTCCAGGGCGTGGGATTGCGGCCAGGAGCCAATCCGATTCTGTATTTGGAAAACCCTCAAGGCGTCACGCGCAAAGGTCGACGCGAACAACTTGATGCGTTGGCGAAGCTCAACCAGTTGAGCGCCGCCGAATTGCACGATCCGGAGATCGTCGCTCGCATCAACGCCTACGAGATGGCGTTTCGAATGCAAAGCTCCGTCCCTGAGCTAACCGATTTTCGCGACGAAACTGCTGAGGCGATGCAGCGTTATGGCCCGGACGTGCAGAATCCTGGTAGTTATGCGGCCAACTGTTTACTTGCACGGCGACTGCTTGAACGCGATGTGCGGTTCGTCCAATTGTTCCATCGTGGTTGGGACCAACATATCGACATCGCAGGTCAGTTGCCTCGTCAATGCCGTGATGTTGACCAACCGACCGCTGCCTTGGTGAAAGACCTGAAAGAGCGGGGAATGCTTGAAGATACGCTCGTCGTGTTTGCTACGGAGTTCGGCCGGACGGTTTTCAGCCAAGGGAAACTTGGGAGCCCCGGCATGGGACGCGATCATCATGGACGATGCTTTTCCGTATGGCTTGCCGGGGGCGGAATTCGCCCGGGGATCGAATACGGTCAGACGGACGACTACTGTTACAACATCGTCGACAAGCCTGTCCATTTGCGTGACTTGCACGCTACTATTTTGCATTGTCTGGGAATCGACCATCATCGATTGACGTATCGATTCCGCGGACTCGACGTAAGGATGACAGGCGTCGAACCAGCAGCAGTTCAGCAGGAACTCTTGCTATAAGGGCAGCAATCGCTACTAGTGGAATGGAGTAGTTAGGCTTACCTGACCAAACGCAAATTTTCGAAAATCGGCTGTTCGACTTATTAACACTCGGTGAGGTAGCTCTAGCCTCTCAATGGAGAAAGCCTTCGATGCTTGGCAGAAGGGTACTCTCCCAAAGTCAGTCGGAGTATCTGGATGTCCGTTGATGGATTTCTTTAAGAGAAAAGGTAAGCCTAGTTGTGCTCGTGAGCTAGGATCACATTGAGCAGCAACTAGTTCAATAACTTCCATGAAAAGTCCCCAGAAGTCTTTGCGGGGTTATCGAATCAAACTAAATGTTGTTTTGGACTGAGAAGCGACCTCCACCTCTTGAATCGATAGCAATCCTTATAGTGTGCGTCATGCTCAGCTTTCTCTCGTCGACGACTTTTCTGATCCCCTGCGACGTTTGAGAAAGATATTCTACTTCGCGGACATCAATTGCTGCAGCCTTGGTTCAAGTTTCTCGGCTAGAAGTTGGTATCCTTTGGATGAGAGATGCAAGAAGTCGGGCATGATCTCTTTGGAGATCATCCCTTCGGACTGAAGAAAGTGTTGTCCTAGGTCGAGGAAACGCACGGTTTCGCCGAAACTTTTTTGGCTTAACGACAAATTGACCGCGGCTGTATCTTGGCGTTGTTGTGAAGTAGGTGACTCGCCGCAGGGGAGGATGCCGAGGAGTAGGATTCGGGTCTTGGGTAGCTGTTTCGCAAGAACCTCAACGACCTTCTCGATTCCCTCCACAGTTTCGGGGGGAGTGTTCCGTTGCTCTTTGATGTTGTTTGTTCCAATCAGAACAACAACGACTTCCGGTTGATTCTCCAGGAAGTAGCCATCCTGGATACGATAGAGCAGGTGCTGAGTACGGTCGCCAGCGATGCCGAAGTTGGCGGCTGCAAGCGGATTATAGTAGTGGTTCCAGGTTTTCAGACCCTCTTTCGTCCAGCCTTGAGTAATGGAATCACCGAGAAAGATCAGTCGCGGACGCTCGGTACTAGATTGTTGCTTGAAGCGTCGATGCAGTTTCGTCCATTCGGACCAGTCCTTGCTCGCCGGTACGACTGCGGAGTGGCACGATGTAGGCAATTTAATGTTCTGACCTAGCGTATCGACAGTCGAGAGCGCGGCTGTCAGGACGATGAGAATGCGTAAACCTATCATCAGTCAGCGGTACAGTTCCCTTAAATGTACGCCAGAACTTAGTTTGGCGGGCATCGATCATTGCCAACTGCACATCAGCGACAAGAAGATTTTCTATGGCGGCCACAGAGACCACGGCGCACCTTGCCGCAGCAACATTGAGCGCAAGGTCGCGTGGCGTGCTTTACTCTTCGGCAGCGGTTAAAGCAGAGCAAAGTCGCTCCGCTGCAGTAAACGATGCCGAGGGTTGCTGGTTCGGGAATCGCGATGAAGCGAAGCCGATCGCCGTCAGCAAAGCCCTGGTAGACGTAAGGATTTGTCAAATCGACCTGATCGACAATCGTGCCGTTGAGTTCAACGGCGGCCAGCGGGCTCGATAAACGATTCTCGTAGATCGTTAGATCTCCGGTAATTGACTTGTTCAAACTCGCGATATTGAGTTCGAAAGTCATTTCCGAGTCGCTGAGGGAGTAATTCAAATCGCCAGCGGCGTTTTGGCCGTCTCCCAGCCAAACTTGAAAAGGTTTCGTACGCACATAGCCGGCAACGAACAGCTCGTCCTGGTCATTCAGCACTGGTTGCGGCAAGTTGCCAGCGAGAAGGTCGTCAAGAAACCAACGCTCGCCGCGGTCCTGGACGGCGATGGCACTGCTGTGCGGATAGTCTTGAAGTTCAATCGACTGCTGCATGCCGTCGTTATTCCAATCGACCCAATCCGTGGGATTTCCTGGCCCCTCGTACTCGACGCCCGACTGGCCGTTGATGAAAGTAATATTGTCGAATTCTCCAGGAAAGGATTCCGCAGCGACGGCGTTATCACGATAGGTGATGTCGTTGACGATCGGCGAGATCGTTTCAGCCTGATTCGAAAACAAATAGATCGTCGCGTAGGGATTGTTCTTTGAAGCCAGATTGGAAGCTCGCGCGTGGTATCGATCAATCACGTCAGGATCGTTGCTGGTGCGAACGCCGATGTCCTGATCAAGAATGCTGGTGCGTCCTCCCGCTCCGTTATAGTACCAGCCATCGGGGTTATCGTATCCGTAGTCCGACATGCCAACGAACGAGGCCCCAGCATTCCAGTAGTCGGGGAACTTGGTGAGAGCTGACATCGTATTGCCGCCGCCGCCGGAATAGCCTGTGACATACTTTATGTTGTCGTTGAAGCGGCCAGCATATTGCGGCATGGCTTTAATCGCTTCGACCGCGTCAAAAATGTCGTAAATCTCAAGGCCGCCGGAATCTCTTTTGCCATCGGAGCCGTCTCGTTCGCGCATTGCGACAAGTATCGAGAAGAACCCCTGATCACGGAGCCGATCTGCGTTCGGAAAGGTATTGCCAAAAGTCGTGAGCGACGAGAAGGGGTGCATCACTACGGCGATCGGCGCATTGTTGAGCGTATCGTCCCAAATAACCCCAGCTTGCAAATCAAGCGGACCATCATTGTCGGTGCTGATAGTCGACTGATATTCGACAACGTCGTTGATTTCAGCAGCTTGGACTGTAATTGCAGCACAGCCAACGAGAGCAGCAGTGAGGAATCGGATCATGAATGACTCACGAATCTTGAAGAGTTGATTACTACGCCGCATTCGACATTAAAAGTCGTAGCAAATGGTGTGAGAAGTTTCCCGCTCCTAGCAAACTCTTGTTTACTATATTCTTAGAGAAGCTCCCCTCATTCATTATGAAACTGCCTTTCGTCGCTCGTTCATCACAACGAAATCCAGAAATTGATACTTCCGGGGAAAATCTGCCCTAATTCCCCTCTATTCTCGTCCATGAATTCGTGATGGCGTCGTAAGGCGAAGCATTAAAGCAAGATAAACGTTTTTCAAGTTCTTTGAAGAAAGCTGTGATGAATCGCGTCTGCCAGGCAGTCTTATAGTAGGTGCAGAGGAATGAAGGCTTGTGCCGTCTATTTGATGGCAGAGAACGGGAAACACTTTCAGTTGCTGTGGCTTTTCCGTTAGGCAGAGACTCTTTTCAAAACCTTTTACTTTTCTCTTATGGGAGGTGCTCATGCATTGCAGAACCTTTGCCTGCCAGGCGTTAGGGGCCTTGGCTATCTGTTTGTTTGTCGGTCTTGCTGCCGATGCCCAGACGCTTATCTCGCACTACGAATTTGAAGGAAACACCGATAACTCCGTGGCGGGGCAGCCGACAGGAACGATTGTCGACTTCAATCCCGGCAATCCGGCCTCCGGGCTAGGCGCTGGTGCCGTCGGTTCTGGCGGGCTGAATCTGAATTTCGGCGACTACATGGGAATCACGACAGCAGGCGAGCCCAACGAGGCCGTCTTGCACGACATGACCATTGCCATGTGGATTAAGACGGCCCCCGGATTGACTGACGGAGAACTCGGCAATATCCAGATCTTGGGGACTTTGAACGACGTCGATTCAACAGCGCTGCTCTTGGGGACCAACGGTGTTGGCAATTTACAGTTGTTCCCGCGTGTCTCTACCGGCGGATTCAATCGACCTCGGCTCGAACCGGGTGGAGATGTCTTCGCGCTAGAGAGAAGCTGGGCAGACGGCGAGTGGCATCACATTGCCATCTCCATGACCAACGGGGCGACCAATGGCGATGCCGTGGGCCAGTGGTATATCAACGGGCAGCCGATTGATACCGGACTAAGCGGTGGAGGTGGAGGTATCGATACCAGCCTCACGTTTAGTCCTTGGGAATTCGAACTGATCATTGGCGGAAGAAACAACCGAGGCGCTCCCGACTCCTTCCTACCCGGCGGCATGATGCTCGATGATATCCGTGTTTACAGCGGGGCTCTTTCTGCCTCGCAAGTCGCGGCGTTGGTTCCCGAGCCCACAAGCCTCTTCATGCTGTTGACGAGCAGCGTTGGCTTACTTGGAGTTTATCGTCGCAAGAATTAGAGACCGGTCGCACTACGAGAGCGTCCGGTTCCAACTCGAACCGGACGCTCATCCTACCGCTCGGCAGTTGAGGGATTATTGAAATCGCTTCCAGACGTGCTAAGGCCAAATGATTGATGAGCCAACCCATGGACAATTCGACTTGTGACAGCGGAGTGAATGACGAATTCATTCGCAACCTCACGAGTTGCCAAAACAGACTGTATGTCTACATCCTGTCGCTCATGCCCGATCCCGAAGGAGCTCGTGACCTACTTCAAGAGACTAATCTCGTCTTGTGGCGTAAGGCGAAAGACTTTCAGCCGGGCACGAGCTTCGAAGCTTGGGCTTGCAAAATTGCCTACTACGAGGTTCTCACGGAGCGTCGTAAGCGAGGACGTGATCGACACATGTTCAGTGAGGCAGTGGTTTCGCTATTGGCCTCCGAGGCAGAGCCAAAATTAGCTCAGCTTGATGAACGATCGTTAGCCTTGGATGAATGCTTGGGGCAGCTTCATCCCAGGCAGCGACAGCAGTTGCTAGAGCGTTATAGCCCAGGCGGTTCTGTCAAAGCATTGGCAGAGGCGACGGGTACCACACAAGGAGCTGTAGCAACGACGCTTTATCGTATCCGTAATTTGTTGTCCGACTGTATCAAGTCGAAGCTTTCGAGAGGAACCGTCTGAGATGAGTGCTGGCAGCCCTGATCATAGAAGAATCCGTCGGATGATCGCCGATTTGCATGACGGATTGCTATCTGATGAGCAAGTTGCCGAACTCGAAAGCGTTCTGAGGCAGGATGCCTCGTTGCGATCAGAGTATTTCGATTTCGTAATGCTGCATGCACTCTTAGAAGTGAAGCACGAACCGGCACTCCGCGCGGCGACTGCCGCGGAAGTCGATGTGGAGATGTCTTATCTGGCGAACGCGACCTCAACGTCTGCTACAGCCGGAGGACACGCGGAATGCGAACTTGCCAGTCCACTGGCTTCAGTGAAAACTGCGGAAAGCGTATCATCACACACGCGGAGCAAGCGTCGTGTGCTGGGGTTTTTTGCAACTATCTGCTCGATGCTTCTTATCGGCATTGCTTACCTACTATGGTCGAACAACCAGTTCAGCGACCAGCGTGACGCGAATGAATACATCGCTGTGCTTTCCAAGACAACGCGCGCTCGTTGGCTCGCCAATCCGCCAGGAGCAGCACCGGCAAGACTGCGGTCGGGCCGTTCTCTACAACTCATGGAAGGACTGGCCGAAGTCACCTTGAGTAGTGGTGCCGTTGTTGTGGTGCGAGGACCTGCTGATTTGCAGCTTGTTTCACCGATGCGTGTTAAAGCCAATCGGGGTACGGTCCGCGCACGAGTCGGCGAAGAGGCGACGGGCTTTGTCATCGAAACCCCCAACGCCGATGTCGTCGATCTCGGGACCGAGTTCGGCGTCAATGTGAGTGAAGCAGGAACCACCGATGTCGTGGTGTTTGAAGGTGCCGTCGATCTGGCCTATCACGCTACCGATCGCTCTACCAACGAAATAAAAGGTAGTTCACCGACGCAAGCGGCAACGAAAGCTTCGCATCGTAAACGACTGAGTTCTGGCGAAGCACTGCACGTCAATACCGAGGGGACGCTGCAGCGGATCGTTTCGATTGACAGCAAGCTCTATCCGACGTCTGCGGTCATCGGCTCATTAGCCCAGCCCCGCCCGGCAATTATCACACGCGTCTCTGACAACATTCGCGATCCCGAGAACGCCCAGTACTACCAGGTGGTCCACGAAGGCTTATGGGAAGATTCACGAGCCTTCGTCGATCGGCATCACGAGTGGAACGGGGTCGACGAACAAGGCATTCCGCACTTCCTGCTTGGTGCCGACTACGTGATGACTTTTAACTCTGATAAGTGGCAATCGGATCTGGCAATCAACGTTGAACTGAGCCGCCCAGCAACGCTGTACGTGTTCTACGACAATCGTCGGACTGTGCCGGACTGGCTTTCTCGCGGATTCAAGGATACGGGCATCGATATCGGCGTGGACGAGGGCTTCCCCGATAATCCTCGACTACCTGAACTTAACGCCATTGGGCCGGGCAAGAGCGTGAATGTTCGCCATTCGATTTGGAAACTTGTGGTTGATCGTCCTGGTGTGGTCACGCTTGGCTCGCTCGCGACCCAAGAGATCGCCGTAAATATGTACGGAATCGCTGCAGTTCCGCTCCCAGACGTCGAATTGAAACGGGCGGAGTTTCCTCGAGAAGATTCGTCGTTTCGCATACCCGCTCAGGACAACGACACCCCGAATACTTTTCCCGAGCCTATAGCTCATTCAGACGAACTTTCAAACGCTAAGAGCGGCTTGAATCTCATCAAAGAAAGTTTTGCTTATCCGGGAGGTGGAGTACTATGAAAGTCTTCAATTTTCAGACGAACGCTGCTGTAGTAGCATTACTAGTTGTCAGCGTTGCTGGACCTGTTTTTGGTCAGACCTTGCTCTCGCAGTACAAGTTTGATGGGGATCTGACGAATAGCTCCACCTTCATGGACACCAATGGCACGTTGGCTCCTGATGGAACCTATCGCACGGGTACCGATTCGGCGACCGCCGCTGCGGGCACTCCTACCTTTACGACCGGAGTTGACGGCACGCCGAACGGAGCAATCGTGTTCGATGGAAATTCTGGAGAAGGCGGATCGAACGGTTGGGTCGATATCACGACAGCGGGCCATCCGGGTGCCCCGATCGGTCTGCAAGGGACGCCTACCGATGACGATCCGTTCGCCAGCAACGGCCCAGGTCTAGTCTCGGGGACGGCTATGGCCTGGGTCAAATCGACCAACACAGCCGGAGCACGTTGGATCATGGGTAACCTCAATGCAAATCCCTCACCCCCCTTCGTATTCGACACGCAGGCTTGGCTGATGGGTTGGAGTGGTTCCGCGCTACAGGTCTTTCCTCGCGCCTCAGGTCCCGGCTCCACGGGCGTTCAGCGATTCATCGTTTCCGATCCCACCGGGACGACTGACTGGGCGGACGACGAGTGGCACCATGTCGCCTTCCGTTGGAATGGTGGGGCAGAACAGGGCAATGGCACTCCCGAATATGCCTCTGTCTTTCTGGATGGTGTCAATCTTGGGGCCGCGGCTACCAACTTCTTTCTAGACCCGACGGACACACAGAATGCTTGGCAATTCCCCATGGCCATCGGGGCACGAAATAACCGCGGTACACTCGATGGTTTTTTTGATGGTGCGATTGATGATCTGCGAATCTACAGCGATTTTCTCTCGGACCAAGAGATCCTCGACATCTTCAACGAAGTTTCAGTCGGTAGTGACAATGCCGACTTCGACGGCGACACGGATATTGACGGTACGGATTTTCTCACCTGGCAAGAAGGATTCGGCGTAGGAGTGACTCTCGCTGAGGGTGACGCTAATGGCAGTGGCGGAGTTGACGGAGACGATCTGGCTATTTGGAACACTCAGTACGGAACCACTTCGAGTGCGATTGCAGCACAGTCCGTCCCGGAACCGGCAGCCCTGATGCTGGCTCTTTCGGGGGTGCTCTCTATGGTGCGTCGATATCGCTAGAGAGAAGCGACTCGCTCTTCCAGCGGCTTCTAGCGGAAAGGGACTATTCAAATGCAAGTTACAGGCCGAACTGTTAAACGCGGATTCACGCTCGTCGAGCTTCTCGTGGTGATTGCCATTATTGGAGTCCTCGTCGGCCTACTACTCCCCGCCGTGCAGTCGGCGCGTGAAGCAGCACGTCGTGCCCAGTGTCAGAACAACATGCGGCAGTCGGGCTTAGGGGTGCAGAACTACGTTTCCTCATCGGGCGGAGAACTTCCTACCGGCGGTATCACCAATGGTCCCTGTTGTAATTCCAAGAGTGAGGAAAGCTGGACGATCCTGCTACTTCCTCACATCGAGCAGCAACAACTATACGATCTCTATGACTTTACGGTCGAGAATGCGCACCCCAATAACGCACAAGTTCGCACCGCTCAAGTACCTGCTTACATTTGCCCTTCCGACTTAGGAACCGACGAGTTAGTCATGCCGGGCAGTGGTCCGGGGGCGAATGTCGATCCCGGTTGGGCACGCGGCTCTTATCGTGCGGTCACGGGACGCGGGGGAGAGGACCCGATCTCCGGGACGAGAATCTACTGGGACAGTCACGCGGGCACCAGCGCTCGCCCCGACTGGATGGGCCCCATGCCAACGACGGTGAATCTCCAATTCTTTCAATCGGTCACTGCTGGCGCCCCGCCCGACGCGCTCAAAGACTTTGTACTCCGGCCTGTAGAGTTGCGGCAGATCACTGATGGTACTTCGAACACGTTGCTCATTGGCGAGCGTCACAGTGTTGATACAAGTGGCTCAGAATGTTCGGCAATCCTCGATTCGACTCGGCGGCAAGGGCTTTGGGCATATACCTATACGTCCTATAACAAATCACAGGTGACTGCCCTTTCGGGCACTATTCTGCCGGATACATGTCGTTGTTTCATGACAACTGGAGCTGGCGAGGCATGCAAACGTGGATGGGGAGCTCTGCATCCTGGAGGGCTTCACTTTACCTTTTGCGACGGTAGCGTTCAGTTCATCTCTGAAAACGTGGATATGTTTTTGCTAGCTGAACTGGCAACGATTGCTGGTGACGAACTTGCTTCCTATCAGGAATAATCGTGTGGCACGCGTGTTGGTTGATTGACCCAAGTTTCGTCCGGTCTCTCGAGAATCTCATCAATACCAAACAATCTGGGCATTACGCATGGCAAGTCCGATAAACGGACCGTTCTGCAGCACAAAACGAACGAACTTCCACCGTGGAATGTTCTTCTTGTTGGCGGTTGACATGCTCACATGCTTGGGCTGTAAGGATCGACCCTATGAAGTTGCGCCTGTCTCAGGAGTCGTCACGCTCGACAACGAACCCTTAAGAGAGGCAATTGTTAATACTCAGCCCCTGGGATCATCCGAATCGAGTAACCCAGGGCCCGGGTCGTTTGCCAAGACGAATGAGAAAGGAGAATTCACTCTTGAGCTTGTCTCGCCGGCAGAGCCAGGAGCCGTCGTCGGTCAACATCGCGTCGTCATTCGGATCCCCGAGGAACTTTCGGCAAGCGACGACCTAAATCCTCGTGCACGCCCAAAAGTGCAACTCCCTGTAACCGCGCTCGATGGAACATTGCGGCTGGAAGTTCCTCCCGAAGGCCGCAAGGATGCCAACTTCGAACTGCAGTCGAGAAAGAGAAAACGACGTTAGAGCCACTCAAGTCCAGCTACTGTGAAGATGAGAGAACAAGAGCCTCGGAGTCAGTTCGTCACAATGAACTTTTATCAGCTCAAGCTATTTTGGTATCCGCAATGAGTCTTCCGATGAGAATTCCTTTAATAGCTCTTCTCGCGGCGACGCTTTGCCTGTATTCGGATGCGGTTGTTGCAAAGATAACGATGGAGAAGACCGGAGACACGGTGCGTGTTCTAAACGACGGCGAGCTATTTTGCGAGTATCGTACTTCCTCTCAGGGTCAGCCGGTGGTTTGGCCCATCGTTGGTCCCACCGGCGCTGAATATACTCGGTCCTACCCCATGGGAGTCCGGTTGGAAGCTGAGCAACCGGATCATCCCCATCATCAGTCCCTCTGGTTCGCTCACGGTGATGTTAACGGCCATGACTTTTGGCACGGCACGCTTTCGGATTCCAGAACAGTGATCAAGCATTGTGGATTCTCTCAGATTTCTGCCATCGGAAACCTCGGGACAATCATCGCTAACAATCTGTGGAGAGCCAAAGGCAAAACGCTGATAAGCGACTGCCGACTCATTCACTTTGGGGTTGAGGGCCAGCTTCGCTGGATTGATTTCACGATCAAGCTGACCGCCGTTGGCGGCGAGGTAAGATTCGGAGACACAAAAGAGGGAACTTTCGCCATGCGTGTGGCAGGCACGATGAAGGTCGACTCACCTGGCAAGGGCCACATCGTCAACAGCCTGGGACAACGCGACGACAAGGCTTGGGGAACTCCTGCCAACTGGGTTGACTACTGCGGTCCTGTGCAAGGGCAGACGGTGGGAGTCGCTATCATGTGTCACCCCGAAAACTTCCGCCACCCGACGCGTTGGCATGTCCGTCCCTACGGTCTGTTCGCTGCCAATCCGTTTGGAGAGGCAGATTTCCTCCCAACCGGCACGCAACAAGGCGATTTCACCCTAAGTGCAGGTGAAAGTCTACGGTTGCGTTACCGCGTCCTCTTGCATGAGGGCGATGCCAGCGAAGCCTGTGTTCAGGACGAATACGCTCGTTTCTCATCTCAACTTTTCGACGCCTGCTCGCATCCGCAATAAGCTTTTCGTTGCAATGGCAACTTCGAAATTACCAAATACAGTGGTTCGGCAAGCAAGCTGAACTGCTCTTTGTGCAACCTATGCGATACGATCAGGATCTGTGAGAGGCTTTCATCGTTAGATAAGGGCCAAGCTGGAGCCGAACACTCTTGAATTCTTGCCCAAAAAGAAGCGACGCCGACGGGACTCGAACCCGCAACCACTGGATCGACAGTCCAGTACTCTAACCAATTGAGCTACGGCGCCTTGGATGACTATATTCTACTGGCCACAGGTGGAATCTAGAAGGCTCTCAAGCCTCGAATTCCATGTTCTCCGGCGGGGCAAACGAAGGCGATATCAATTACGTATCGGCCCTCGTGAAGAAGAAATATAGCTAGAAGTCCGCTTCGCGAAAAGGGCCTCGCCTTACGAGGGCACAACTACTTATCCCCTCCTTTTCCTTCAGCAATTCGCTTGATGAGCTGCTGATAGTCCTCGCGGCCCTGTAAGGCCTTAAACGCTTGTCCCTCTTCAATATCCTCCAACGCGGGTTTGCTGGAGATTAGGGCACCAAAACGGCTTTTCTTACTCTTGATATAGCCCTGCTCCCAAAGCTCGCTCAGCCAAGTAACGGCTTGGGTTGCATGCTGTTCGACGAGCTGCGTCTGCTTGTCAGGAGCGAGTTTGTCGTCTGCCTTTAGCTTGGCGATGCCATTTGCCAAGACAGTCGCCAGTCGGTATTTGTTCGCTTCTCGCTTGTCGTAACCCGCATACTTGGTGAGCTGATCGAAAAACTCTTCGTAGCGATGCTTGAGAAGTAAGTTGTCGAAGGTCGTCCAAATCGCTCGGCTGGCCACTAAGCGGAGAGCCTTGGCGGCATTGGAAACGATTTGGTAGCCGTCGGACATCTCCTTGGAATCTGGCACCTTGCTGATCTCGACAGCATGTGCTGCAACGACATCTAGCTCGATCATCGCGTCTGCGTAGTGCAGTTGGTCAAGGTAACATTGGGCTCGTTCAATTCGGATTTGCCCAAGCTGGTGATACGCTACTCCCAGACCGGGAGCGCGCTGCAAAAGGTTTTCGAAGACTTCTTGCGATTGATCAAGCAATGCAAGGGCTTCTTCCGTTCGATGGATTTCCGTGTAGGCTTCGGCTACGGCATACAGCGCGTCTCCTTTGGCATAGAGCGAATCAATCGAGGGTTGCACTGACTGCTCGACGGACTGCTTCTCGTCGAACCGAGCAAGCGACTCCATCGCGCTGGTGTAGGATTGTTCTGCCTGCTCATGTTGCTCAAGAGCTGTGTGGAGTTGGCCTGCAGTCTTTTGCAACATCGCCATGCGTAGTAAGTCATCTGGCTGCGAGTCCATCTCATCGAGCAACGTTTGTGTGAGGTCGACGCCTTCCTCGATGGCTTCCAGTCCAAGATCGCGAGCCGCTCTCCTTGGGACTCCGATCTTCAGTTCGCCAAACTGGATTTGCAAATCGATATAGAGTCGGTAGTAATCAGGCACGTCCGGATAGTAACTGTCGACGTCCAGTATGATGTCGCGTCCCTCGATAATGCGATCAACGGCGTCGTTGCCCCGGCCTTGGTGGTAAAGGACTTCACCCTGTTGCAATTTGACCGTTGCTAGGTGATAACCGCCGCTGGCAAAGTAATCGTCAGATTCGTAGAGCGGCCTGAGTAATTGTTCCGCTTCGGCATACTTATCGAGTGAGGCATCGAATTTCCACTGTCCATTGCTTTGAATTGCCGCGTGCTGGAGCAAAACGCGTCCCAATCGGAGCTGGTTTTCTTGTGTCTCCTCCTCGGGTGCGACTTCTCGATAGCGGCGCAACACCTGCGTCGCTTGGGTGAGTTTCTCCGAGGCTTCCGCGAGCTTCCCAACCGTTCGCAATCGTTCTGATTCGCTTGCTAAGGCGTAGGCGTATCCGCGTTGATACTCACCATTTTTGGGTTGCTTCTCCGCTAAGGCAGAAACGCGTTTCAGGCCGTTCTTCAGCAACTGCTCAGCTTCTGGCCCCCGCTGACTGAAGACGAGCATGTCAGCGTAGTCAATCTCAGTAGCTGCATGATTGTATTGATAGTCGAGATTCTCCGGAAATTCTTCAGCCAACTCGCGATAACGCTTCCTCGCCGTGTCGTAAGCCTCTGCCGCTTTCTCGATATCCCCCATCTCGTAGTACGTTGCCGCCAACTGGAAGTAGGCTTCAGCTCGGTCGGCTCGCTCCGATTCACTCTCTGCCGCAACTTGGGAGAGCGCCTGGTAGTAGTTGATGGCAGACTCTTGCAACTCGCCACGAAAATCGCGCATGGGAAAACTTAGTAGCTCATCCGCTTGGCTAAGTTCCTGATAGTTTTTCAGCGAGTCCTTCGAGAGCGTCAACAGCTTTTCGACCCGCTTGCTTTGGCGATCCACTTCTTCCTTGGCGGCTACGGCGGATTCCTTGGCAGCACGTTCACGCTGATTAGCTTGGGAGAGAAAGTAAACGCCGCCAGCCGAAACCCCGAGCGCAACGACCAAAGTCGCCACCGCAGTGCTAACGAGTGTGCGATGTTTTTTTACCCAACGGCGTCCCCTGGAGAAAACAGACTCAGGTAGTGCAACCAGAGGTTCGTCTGCGAGCCAGGCTTCGATGTCTTCTCCCATTTGACGAGCTGCCGCATACCGATCCTCGGGACTCAGCTGCATGGCCTTCAAGCAAATGGCCTCGAGCCCGCGCGGGATTGCCGAATTCAACGCACGCGGTTTGGAGAACAATCCTCGCTGCACCCGCATCAGCACCTCTCCCACGTCTTTTCCGTCCTGCGGCGGTCTTCCGGTAAGCAACATGAAAAGAGTCGCCCCCAGACTGAATACGTCGCTCGCAGGGCCGAGCTCGTCGAGGCGGCCCGCAGCTTGTTCGGGGCTCATAAAGGCGGGCGTACCAATCGCCGAGCCCATCTGTGTGGGCGCAGAACCAGAACCTGACTGAGGTTGGATCACGGTTTCTGGCAAAGCTGGACCGATAAGATCGTCAGCCGTCGAATCCGTCGCAGAGGCACCAATCGCTTTGGCCAATCCCCAGTCGACCACCAGGGTTTCACCATACTGCCCCAGCATGATGTTGCTCGGTTTGATGTCACGATGCAAAACACCCCGGCTGTGGGCGTATTCGATGGCATTGCAGACGTCGATCAAGCGGGTTAGCAAGCGGCGTAATTGCAGATCGTCGGTGTCGCGAGTCCACACTTTGTCGGGGCTTTCGTGGAAACGCTCAATCCACTGACGCAAGCTATCGCCGCGGATGAATCGCATTGCGTAATACGGCCTACCGTCGGCATACTGCCCGAGCCCATAGATCGGCACGACGCCCGGGTGTTCGAGCCCACCCGTGATCTCTGCTTCTTGGAGAAAACGCGATCGACTATTCTTGTCGTCGGCATGGCGATCGAGCAACTCCTTGAGGGCGACTTCACGATTCAGCTCCGCATCACGTGCGACGGACACCTGCCCCAAACCGCCGGCGGCGTGTGGACGAAGCACGGCGTAACGAAGATCTTCACCCTCAGCTTGCTTTTTCGGAGCCGCCACCGTGGCGTGCGTGTCAGCCTTCTGAGGTGCTGGTGCCAAGTGGCCAAGACTGGCGTGGATGTCCCGGTCGTCGAGCGCGGCCAGATCGTACTGCAAGGAGGCAGTCGCGCGCATGGCGGCAAGGCTTTTGGCCGTGTCACCGGAATGCTGCTCGACGTGCTTGCTGACCAAAGCATCGATGACGGAGTGAGTCGCCGGGTCGAGGGCTCCGCTCTCAACAAGGTGCTCGTCCAACGGACGCTGCTTATCGAGCATCCATGAGTTCATTGCCGCGATGAGGTCGCTTTCAGAAATGAAATCCGTCTGAACGGCGAGAATGCCGAAGAGCAAGTTGCGGTCAGTGGAAACAGTGGCGGACATAAGTTAACCACAATACCTATTTGCCGGGCAACGTCCAGATACTGGTATTGCCATGCTGCCCAGGCCGGGCGGCTTCTCCAACGCGGCGTGCTAGAGACGCCACGGCACGATCCTCGGGATAGTCGAGCGCCAGGACGTTGACTCTCGCCATGGCTTCATCGATGTTCTCTTCTTCCAAAGCGGTGAGCGCCTGCTCGTGGCTATCGCAGCGCTTTTTCCAATCTTCCGGAGGATGAGAAACGAGCTGGTACAGGTCGATGGGCTCCTGGATGTTCACCACGCTCACTCGACCTAAGCGACGTGCCGAGAGGCTCTCAGGGAGTGATTCGAGCGTTGAAGCGGTCACTAAACAGTCAGCGCCGAGGTATTTCGTCGCCCCCTGAACTCGACTGGCGATATTCACCACGCCACCGAGCGGACCGTACTTCAATCTATGACGTGAGCCCGTATTGCCGACCCGGGCAATACCAGAGTTTAGCCCAATCCCAATCTCAACATCTTCTCCGAGGATTGTGCGCCACCTTTCACTCACCTCGCCTAGAGACTCTCCCATCTGACGCGCAGCTCGACAGGCAAGCGTGGCGTGATTGGGCTGTGAGACGGGAGCGCCCCACATGGCCATCAGTTCGTCGCCTATGTAGTCGACGAGTACGCCGTCGTGAGCTTTGACACATTCGCTAAGTGAACCCATAGCGTCCTGAATCAATGCCATTGTTTTTTCGGGACCTAGTCGCTCGCTGATACGACTGAAGCCGCGAATGTCCGCAAAGAGTACCGTCACATCAGCATCACGACCTTCAAGCAAATTAGGGTCTCGCTCGAGTTGTTCAGCCAGTTGCGGCGTGAAGAACTGCTCGAATTGCACGCGGGCGGCTAGAGCGGCTTGTTCCTCTTTTAGCCGAGCGAGTCCTGCTGCAATGCCTGTCGCCAGCAGTTCGACGAGCTTCGCTTCGAACGGATTGATATCAGGAACCCCGCCGCTCGATGAGGTGCCGCGACGGTCTCCGTACAGAGCGCCAATGACGTTACCATCTCCGTCGAGGATAGGAGCTGCGACCAACGCCGTTACGTCCTGCAAGCTGCGCGGAGTATCCGAACCCATGTTGGGGACATGACGAAATGTTCGTTTTTCCGTCCTCACCTTCGACAACAAGGTTTGACTTGGTGCCCAAGTGGAATCGGAAGCTTCGGAATCGGTCGAGTGCATCGCCTCAATGAACCAACGGTCCTCCGTGAAGCGAATCATCGCGGCTGTATCGAGCTGTACGATGCGGACAACTGCCTGTGCCGCTTGCTCAGGAAAGTCTCGCGAGTTGGCGGCACTCTGGAAGACGCCGAGGACAGTCTCCAACCAGCGAAGCAGCGACTCTTCATTGAGGGTCGCCCCTTCGGTGAGCAACGTGACTTCCGCAGTCGAAGCACGCTTACCGGGGGCGACGGTGCGTTCCGGCAAGCCTTCCAGGTCGAGTGCGTCCTCGTCCTCGGGCGGATCGACGCGCACCGCATACTCGCCAAATTGCACAAGCACCGGAATCGCAGCGGCGGCGGTTTCCCCCGGCTGCAGTGTCGTGTGGGGAGAGATACGAACAGGCAGGGAACCGCTGAGATTCTTCACGGTGACGGAGGTTTCGCCATCAGGGATGAGAGCGACGTGCGAGCGCGAGACCTCGACGTCGTCGATCGGGGTGACGATAACCCGTGCTCCGTCGGTATGGTCGACTCGAACAGCGGCGTCGGGTTCACCCTCGCGCTGGCGTCCGATATCCAGCGTGGTGTTAAGGACAGTGGCAAGGATGCGCTGTCGATGATGATAAACAAATACCGGCGGAGCAAGTTGCGATGCTGCGTCAGGCGGTTCAGAGTGTATCGACGACATGCGTTGTCAAGAAAAGAAATCGATCAAAGTAACAACTTACTCATACAACTATTGTAAACCACAAAGCACACGAAGGGCACAAAGGATCGACCGGATAACGGGATGAGCAGGATCAACAGGAATAGAAACTATGCATACACAGCTTTTCGCATTCATGAAAGCCATTATTTCTTGCCGAGAAAAATCCTGTGAATCCAGCCTATCCAGTTATCCTGTCCCGAAGTCTCTTTGTGTTCTTAGTGCTCTTTGTGGTGATCTTTCAAAGATGCTGATACTCGCTGTCGATAAGCCCCGCGTCCTTGGCTTCCGACCAGAAATCATTCGGAACCAAAGTTTCAACGAGCGCGATGTTGTCCGCGATTCTTGATGGGCTTGATGTGCTAACGGCCAGCGACGCGACGCCCGGTGGTGACATCGCGAACTGAACACAGGCAAGTGCCGGCTTGATACCGTGCTTGTCGCAGAGGGCGTTCAATCGCTTGCGGTAGTCCAACAGTTTGCGGTCACCCTCGGTTTCTTCAGTGACAAGACGATAGTCGAAATGCGTTCCGCCGACCAAGAAACCGCCATGGAAAACGGCCGAATTGATGATCCCCACGCCTTTCGCGGCAAGCGAATCGAGAAACGCAAGCAACTCTGGCGGGTGGCGCATGATCGTGAGACTGTTAGCGATCATGACCCAGTCGAGCTTCACAGCGGCGTCGATTTCTTGGATCACCCGCCAGTCCTTCGCCCCGATTCCCACGGCGGCGGCTTTGCCTTGATCCTTCAATTCGTTGAGGGCACGGTAGGCATCGACAACATCTTGAAATCGCTTTTCGCGGTCTTCAGCGGAAGTCGCGGCAGCGAAATACTCGTCCGGGTCGTGCACCGAGACCAACTGCGAAGTGTAGGGCTCGCCAAGCAGTTGGTTGCCTTGCTCCCAGCAATCAAGAATGCCTTGGTAGCTAATGTGCTGCTCGGCATCATGTTCCAAATCCACCCAAGCTCCAGGCTCGAAAGTCGGTTCGGGCGTGGTCAACGGCACACGCTTCCAAGCGAGCTTGTTGCTGATGACAACATCGTTCGGATCGACCTTTAATTCGCGAAGCGCGTTGCCGATGGATTCGAGCGCGAGGCCAGCACCGTATTTGCCAGCGGAATCAAGGACTGCAGGTGATTCGATTTGCTTGAGCAACTCACCAACGATGGCCGTCTTCTGCTCAACGGTCATCGCGGTGTAGAGGTTGCCCAGACCGCTGGTTCCGAAAACGAGCGCGGGGACTTCGAGGCCGGTGTTTCCGAGGGGTCGTTTTGCCATTGAGTACTACCTGCTGAGATTTGGAGTTTTTTTTAGAAGTGACGAGCAGCTAGTCGTCTACTTTGTGTAGGATCGCTAACCAATCTTCGCCAGGATCGGAAGGAGGCATACTAAGCCTGACCTTCTTGCCCCCAGTAAGTTCTCGTACTTCACCCCTTAGTTGCTTACCATTGCGTGGATCGAACCAATCCAATGTAAACTGGCCTTCATGCTTTGCCAGATCAAGTTCTGTCTCACCCCCATTAGGCAAATAAATGAGATAGAGTTTGCCAGGCTTCGCTAGGCAGTAGCGGCTGTTGTCGTGCTTAGTGTTAGCGACCAAATCATCGTGACAACGCATTTCTTCAATGATCACATCTCGGCTAAAGCTTTTGAAGAAATCGACAGCGATCTTCCCGTACTTCCACGACTGCTCACGGCTACGGAAGTCCTGGCAACCGAGATCGTTCTCAGGCAGCTTGTAGCCGAAGTAATACTCGACCCCCGCTCCACCCGCCATCAAAGTTCCCCAAAGGGTGTGCTTGCGGATGTCGTGCAGATCGTACTCGCGCTGCTTCTCTTTAGCTTTTCCCGAAAAGCCCTTATAGCCGGGATCAGGCGGCACGCCGCCATCGGCAGGACCTTGCTCATCGTTGCACACGACCCACATCTTACCCGCTTTCTTTGACGCTTCGATCCACTGAACGGTGCGGCGATGAGCTTGGTCCCAATGGTTTTGCAGCGAAGCGCCGGTTAACTCTGACTGATCGCCCAATAGCGGGGGATAAACCTTATCCTGTTGATCAGGGTAACTGTGAATGACTACGTGGTGATCGTACGGATCGAGTTCTTTGATGAACGCCGCCATTTCACG
Organism: Lacipirellulaceae bacterium; assembly: GCA_040218535.1. NCBI lineage: Bacteria > Pseudomonadati > Planctomycetota > Planctomycetia > Pirellulales > Lacipirellulaceae > Lacipirellulaceae bacterium. The sequence goes on from JAVJRG010000005.1 coordinate 1,932,384, forward strand.
TTGCACTCTCGGAGTTTGAGTATTCTCCTCTCCGAGATTCCAATTCAAGGCGAGTTGATAGCCGAATCGAGCGATCAATTCCCGATAGTAGAGCTTTCGCTCGACGCCGAGTTCCCCGCCGTCAAGGGCTGCGGGCGCATGCCCTGGATTACCTGGGTGGCCAACTTTGTGGTCATCGTTCTCAGTCTCTTGCGTCTTGAAGTGCAAGAACAAGCCCTTCGCCTGGGCATGGTCGAAGACGATCTGCCACTGATCGAGCTTCGAACAGTCGTAGTGCAACTTCTCGTCGGGCGAGATCATCGGCCAGACGTTGTCGCCATCGCCGCCGGCGTTGTAAGGAATGAACGAGATGGAATTCACGCCTTGCTCAGCCAGATAATTCAGCGCCCCGATTAGTCCTTTCCCTTTGCCATTTTGCCAGGCTGGGTCGCCGGATTTCCAATCCTGGAGATGAGGCCCCCAGGTTTTTAGTGGCACTTTTTTCTTGCGTGCGATAGTACCGTCGAAATCCTTGTAGGCGAGTAACGTCTCCGGCGAGTCGGCTCCTACTTTGAAGAAATACTGCTTACTTCCCGTGAACTGGAGGCAGCGTTTGCCGACGTATTGAAGGCGGCCTTCTGTCAGAAAGCCTGTTGGGCTCTGCTTGGCTTGGGCAACCATGAAACTACCTCGCTTCCCATCAAAGGGGGAAACCGGGGTTCCGGCGAGCTGAAGCTCGACGGCCACTTGTTTTTCTTTGACGAAGGAAACTATGTAGTTCCATTTGCCTGGTTTGTCGGAGCGGAAGTCGGCTCGCCACTTGGTGCCGGACTCGGATGAAGTCTCCGCTGCGTTTCCATCTGCTGCGAAGTAGCCGGGCACTTCGTAGCTGGGGCTGCCGGATTCGTGGGTGAAGCGTACCGTCATTCGATAGTCGAGGAAGGGATTCGGTTGATGATCTTTTTCGTGGGCATATGGTCCGTCTAGCGTTAGCGAGAGTCGGTGCCATGGAAGGTGGGCGCCCTCAGTTAGTGTGATCTCACCCGTTCCGTCGGCCTTTCTTGGCAGCACGAGTGGCGGCTTGGGTTTGGCGGCTTGCTTTGCTTTCCAGGCGGCGTTGGCCTTCTTGTAGACTTCGTCATAACCCTTTGGCTTGAAGTCGCGGTCGGTGGTCATCAGCCACTTATCGAATTCGAAGCCGTCCTCGCGCATCGAGAAAGACACGGTGTGTTCGCCAGGTTTCTCGATGTTCAGAAAAATCTGGTGAGGCACTCCACAGTGCTGTTTGGCCGTCCGCTGACGGCTTTCCCAGAACCACTGATTCTTGCCGACACACCATTGCATCCGTCGCCCGCTCTCGGGCCACTTTCCATCTAGCCCGACGTGGATGCCGTTGTCTTCGCTCCCGGTCGAGTACGCCCGCACCCAGACGTAATACTTCCCGGGAGTTTTGATGCGGACTTTGTAGTTGAGAACACCTACCTTGCCGGGCTCATTAGAGAAGTTTTCCCCGGGGATCAGTTTCTCACCGTGATTGCGTCGGGTGTCGGGCAAGAGTTCCAGATAGGCTCCGCCGCTGGCTTTTTCCGCATGATTTGGATCACTATCAGAGACTGCCGTGGGGGTCATCTGCTTGTTGGTTAGCTCCCAACGGCGAACCTTGGCGTGCGTTTGCGACTCAAAATTTTCAGCCTCGACTTCGAGGCGACCGTCTTGCTCCTCATGAAGCTCCGCAGCAAGCGATTTATGCTCCAACGAAGCCAAAACCAAGAGAGTTAGGAAGGGACATAAAGATTTCGTGCTAAGAATCACCAACGAGTACCCCACCGGAACGATGAAATCATGAATAGAGCCACCAAGCTACTCAGACTGAGCCGAGTGCCCATGATAGCCAATCGTTTGCGGGTTGCCGACCCTTGGCTTGAAGTTGTCATTTCTTCATGTTTTAGCGCGGAGCAAGCTCAGCGGCGAAACAATGAATGCTGAGGTCCGTGTCATTCGTTGACCCCAAACCCCTCTCGTAAAAATCACCTCTGACTAGAGACCTTTCCCGTAGTGGTTCTCGGCGACTATGATGGTTGAGGTCTTTTTCATGCGCCCGTAGCTTAGCTGGATAGAGCAGCGGACTTCTAATCCGCAGGTCGCAGGTTCGAATCCTGCCGGGCGTGCTTTCCTCGTTTCAGCCGCTCTTCTGGCGGTTTTTGGCAAGTTTTGTACTTTCCGTTGCCGCAGGCGAGACCTGTCCGCGAGTTCTGTCTAAAATGCAGGATTGTCTCAATCTTGTTGGCCCTGGCTTTTTCATTCGAAACTTAGATGCGTCGCAGTCTATCCGTTCTATTAGTCATATGCGGTTCCCTGGGCTGGTTTGCGAGCCCGTCGGCAGCGCAATTCGATCCGCCTGGCAACTACTACAATAGTGCTACCGGCACGGGCTCGACGCTGAAGAATCAGCTCCGCTCAATCATGTCGAGCGGGCACATCGAGCGCTCTTACGGTGACTTTCGTTTCTCAGCCGCGATTACTGATCGTGACCCCAATAACTCTTCTCGGATATTGACCGTTTACGATCGTTCGTCGGTTACGAACCAGTGGAACCCCGGCGGCTCGCTGCCGTGGAATCGCGAGCATGTTTGGCCTCAGAGTCTGCAGCCGGGAAGTGCGAGTAACAGTTCGAGGGGCAACCTAGGGGATCCGCACTCACTTCGCCCGGCGATTCCCTCGATCAATTCCAATCGAGGCAACGACCCTTTCGGCCTCGACAATACAACAGGAAATCACCGCACCAATGGCAGCTATTACTTCCCAGGCGACACTGACAAGGGCGACATCGCTCGCTCTCTGTTCTACTCGGCAACCCGTTACACGGGCCTGACTCTCGTCGAAGGTCAACCTGGCAGTAACCAGATGGGCGATCTTTCATCATTGGTTGCCTACCACTTTCTTGATCCTCCCGATGAATTCGAGCGACGCCGCAACCATGCGATTTATAGTTCGTCATTGAACCCGAGTTACCACACAAATAATCGAAACGCTTACGTTGATCGACCCGAGTACGTCTGGAGTGTATTCGTTGATCAAAGTAATGATAGTCGGATCACGATTGATGCCTTCAACAACGCCAATGGTGCCAGCTCATCCAATGTCAGCTTGGGGCGCGTGCTCACAGGTGCCCCGGTCCCTTCGGATCAAATGGTAACAATCGACAAACTAGGAAACGACGGCACCTACTATGAGGTCACAACTGCGGGTGCCGCGACCAGTACACTTTCGGGCCGGTACAACGCGATGCGGACAGGCGGAACTGATTCAGAGGGTTTTAGTGTGGGGCTCAATACCTCGACCTCCACTGCTGGGCAGCGTAGCGGAACCGTAACGATCAACAATTTGGATGTCACCACGGGGGGCGGGGCAGGGCGGGGTGCAAACGATGGCAACGATGTATTCAACGTCACGCTGGATGTCTTGGACCATGCGACGCCTTCCTTCATGGGCTCAGGCGTTGAAAGCTCTTTGACACTCGACTTTGGTCAGGTTGAACAAGGTACTCCTGTCTCCGAACTTGGTTTCAGCCTCTTCAACTTAGAATCGACGCTCAGTTTTACTGCAGGGCTGGAGCTTGATTCGATTTCCAGCACAGGCGATACGGCTATCCTGACAACCGATCTGACAACCTTTGGCGAAGTTAACGCATTGGAAGCTGGGCAGTCGAGTGATTTTACCGCCTCGATTGATACGAGTTCAGAAGGACTCTTTGGGGCCACTTACACCTTGAACTTCTCTGACGAAGATCTGCCAGGGGGCATGTCCCTTGGGAGTCTGTCGCTTGAATTGGTTGGAGAAGTCGTCGCCGTCGCTGAAAATGCCGACTTCAACGAAAGTGGCTTGGTAGACGCCCTCGACTTGCTCACCTGGCAGGCGGGGTTTGGAAGTGGCGACTCGTTGGCTAATGGGGACGCCAACAGCGATCAATCCGTGAATGGAGATGACCTAGCGATCTGGCAAACACAATACGGCACGGACCCAAGTGCTCCTGCTAGTGTGCAGCAAGTCCCCGAGCCGAGTAGTCTCGGCGTCGCCTTAATCGCCTTGCTGTCCACAATGAGCCTTCGTCGCAAGTAAATAAGCCGCGACCACTGCTAGCTAACAACCGCAAGCAACGCATCGACAAACCATCCGCCTACAGTCGCTGCCGCCCCAGGTCGCCAGAGCAATCCGCCTGGAGGCAACAGAAATAGCGCTGCGGTTAATGAAGTGACAAATTTCGCGGCGATTTTGATCTCATCCCGCTCGATTCGATGAAGATCCTTGGGAGGCACATCCATGCTTCGAGGCTCCAAGTAGCAGAGAGAAAAGGGCAGTTGCTTCAAGAGGTACGCAAGCTCGTGCTGGGTGGTTCGCTCTCGTTGTTAATCGATAGAAAAGAGTTCCTTAATCGCGGTGCAAGCACCGCGGCGAAATGGGTTCCTATTCGCTCAGACTAGCCGCACATGCTTGCTAGCTCGCGGAGGTAATCGAGTGCCTCTTCTAGGGTACTCGTCTCTGCTCCTGGCAATCGTCCCAATCGATCGCATTTTTCCAGCAGCATGAGTTCTTCGAAATCTTCCGCATCTGTAAGTCGGCGACGAGCTCGTTTGCCAATAGTTCCGTCGTAGACTTTGTGAGCTAGCATGTGGTGTTCGACGAGCCAGAGCGTTCGATCGGTCACATGCTCAGAGATTACTTCCATTCCCGCAACGACGTGGTCTTGCGGGTCAATCGATTTGCCGACATCGTGCAGGAGAGCCGCAGTCAGGAACTCCTCATCGTAGGGAAGTTCCTTACAGGCAAGATCGAATACCTGCAGGCTGTGATAAAGCACGTCCCCTTCAGGATGCCATTGAACTGGCTGCTTGACGTTCTCGCAGGGGAGCAGCAAGGCTTCAAACACTTGGAAACGGTCGATGCCTTCCGCCATCTCGGAGACAACTTCCTCCAGGTTGCAGTCGGGATATTCTTGGGAAAGAAACATCCTGAGCTCTGGCAGCGTCGCTCGATCGATCGCCTTGCCCGTGATCGAACTCTTAAACCCGTAGCTAACTTTCTCCGGCGAGTAGACTGTCAATTCAAACGGAAACTGGTGGAACAGATGGACGTGAACGAAAATCTGAACCTCACCCTGCTTGCGGACCTGCTTTCGCTCTACGTCGTAGTGAAAGTTTTCAGCGTCTAGTGCATGAGTAACCGCTTCGACCGTGTGCGAAAAGACGTGCAGGTCGATATCTGACCCATGCCGGACATGCCCCGTTAGTACGCTACCGATCAGCTTGGGCCTGAACGCTTCGAGACGTCGCATCATCTCAAGTGCTGCTAGGCGCATGGCGAAGAGCTTCTCTTCGCGGCTCTCGCGCTCGTAGAGACGAGTGAGCAATTGCACCTGATCGCGAATCTCGGCATTGCTCGGCAAGTCAGCGGGCTTTACCCAGCCTTGGAAGATTCGCCGAGCGGCCTTCATCTTGGCCTGGTAGTACTCAGATTCCTGGCGATCGTAGAGTAACTGAGCTGCCTGCCAGGCAATCTGCCGGCGAAGCTTAGAATTCTGTCCTGAGGTGTTCTTCACTTGCTGGGAGCCGCTGGGGCAGGCGTCTTTCGACCGTCACTCAACTCTTGAAGGACGCTCGTTACGCATTGTTACGGCTACTAGACATGGTACCCGGTTCTGTGCGAACGCTCCAGCGTCTCGCGGTCGTTTTGTGATGATTCTATCGGTTGAACAGCGAACTCATCGAGAGAGAGCACATCCGTCATAATTGGTCTGCCCGCAGAGACAACGAGACAGTCCTTTGCGCCCTATTCTTGTTAAGGAGCGAAATTTGGCGGAGAGCCCAGAGTTTCGCTCTTTTCCGACCGATCGACCGCCATCCCGTTGCTGGACTGATCGGATCCCCGACATTAGGTAGCAGGAATGAGACAATGCAGTACTTTGACATGATCGGTCAATTCATAGGCGACGCCATCTCTGGCGGCTGGTCTTGGGTCACGACGCTCAACCTTGAAGAGTGGTTCATCTTGCTCGGCGTGACTTCCGGCTTTGGCTTTCTTTGCATGCGCGGCTTCAGTAACAAAGACCGCTGCTAAGCGAAGCTTGGTTTCTTGCAATTCTCTCTGCGACTTTGGCCGACGTGCCGCCTTGGGGTAGGACTATGTTTTCACTTCTACGAGACTTGAGTTTCTCTGATGCGTTGCTTGCCGAGGCCGCTGCTTTTGCGGCGATTGCTACGGTTGGCTATCTGTTCGGCAGCAGAACGCGTCGCCAGAAGAAGGCCCACCACGGTCAAGCGGAAGGCTCGCTACATATTGAAGTAAGTCGAGCGAAGCAAATCGCCACCGAACTACAGGATGTTACGCTCAATATTCGTAAGGAACTCGCCAGCCATCATTCCAACATCGCTGACTTTCAGCAGCGGATGAAGCAGTTGCAAAGCGAAGAGAATGAGGAGGCTTGGCAAACCTTGGGTCAGGAAGCAGAAGCCATCTTGGGCCCTACCTTGCGACTCACGACGAATCTCTCACTTGCCTACGATCAGCTACGAAAACAATCGGCCCAGTTGATGACCTTTGCCGGCTCGCGGACCGACGCGGAAACTGGAGTCCATAACCGGCGTGCTTTGCAAGAACAACTCGACGTGCTGTTCTCAATGTTCAACCCCACCGAAGAAAGCAACCAAGGACATTTCGCGCTGGCTTTGTTCAGCATTGAATCACACGACGAGGATTGCGCCGTCGTTCCGTTTGCAAAGATGCTTGCCGAAAGTGTCCGCGGCACGGATTTCGTCGCACGCTATAGTACTGACGAGTTCGCTGTCGTCATGCCGCAGACGACGTTAGCGGGAGGGCTAATCTTCTCGCAACGGTTCCTTGCGAAAGCAGTCGATACACTAGGATCCGATGTCTGGGGTGGCGTTGTCGAGACGATCTCAGTTGACGATTCCGAACGCCTTCTCTCGCGTGCAGATTCCGCGCTATACAGCGCCCGTGCCACCGGTGAATCGTGCTTGTACCAGCACGCCAACGGGATGCTAAGGCGAGCGAACGCTCCTGGGACCGAGTCAACTCTTGACAATGCTCAAAGGAATGAAACTGCTGCGGAAGAGCCATCTGAGGCTGCCACCAGTTGAGCAAGATCGCTTCGGTTTGTTCCGTTTTACGGCTTATCTCGCACCTAATTGACGCAGTTGGCGATAATCGCTTAGGATGCGGGGTGTCAGGCGTTACTTAGCAGCTGGATGGATTCGCTGTCGCTGTACTGACGGTCGGCCGTTGGTAACGCACGATCTTTTCGATAATTCCCGAATCACGTGTCAGGGAGATTTGCCATGCCGTTATTTGAGGTAGAAACAGACAGTCATATTATCATCACGTGGGCCAAGGATAGCGATGATGCTTCGGCAGTTGTCGTCGATGCCTATCCGACTGACACGGTGCTTCGACTCACGAAGCGCCCGCGTGATACCTGGGTGATCTCCAAAGGTGCATTAGGCATCAGCGGCGAACTCGATCCGTGTCATACAGCCCGCGATTGTTTATCGAAGGCAGGCGGCGACAAAATCCACGCCGTTCGTCTTTACATGCACGAAACAGGCGTCGATCTTGAGCAAGCGCGCAAAGTTGTCGAATCCAACATGGTGATGGGCTGGTAACGCTCAAGGGCATTTGCCAGACCGTTATTAACAAACTCACAGAAAAAGGCCTCGCAGATAAGCCATCTGCGAGGCCTTTCCGTTGGATACACTTAAATCGTCTCTCTAGTACCTACTAGTCGAGGGCGTGCTGCTCGTTCCGCCCGCATCATAGGTCGCTTCTGCAGAAGTCCCTGCCCCTGTGGTACTCGTCGACTGAGCCGAAGGACGAGTTGCCACCTGGACGTTCGTGGGGTAACTGCTGGTGCCTCCAGGGCGGTACTCAGCAGTCGCACTTGAAGCAGTGGTCGCTGCGATATTCGTAGGGGTAGTCGCAGCGGGTGTTACTGCAGTTGGTGTTGTCACCGCAGGACTCGTGCTCGCCGCGACAGTTCCACCATAGCGAGGAGCCTCAGAAGGCGCGGCTGTCGTTACCGTATGAGGCGTGGTCGGTGCTTGTGAAGCGACCGTCTGTGCAGGAGCTGTTGTCGTAGCGTAACGACCGCTTGGCTGATAGGCAGGTGGTTCAGCAGCCGTCGTAGCACCAATCACGGCAGTTGCCTTTTCGCCAACCGCTGCGACGGTTGCTGAGGCAGAGTCATGTTTCGTCTGCATCGTGTCTTGGACACTTGTTGTGGCGTTCTGGACAGCATTGGATGCTGCAGTGGCATAGCGATCGTAAGCCGTTGTCGGAGAGGTGCTCGCAGGAGTCGCGGGGCTGCTTGCCGCCACAGATGCTGGCATTACGTTTGGATTGTAAGGACTGCTCACGGTGCCGAGACTGGAATTCTGCTGCTCAGCTGGAGCTGCAGGGGCCGTAGCCGCTGCAACTTGTGAAGCGCTGTAGCTAGGGGCACCCGTCGATGCGTAGGTTCGAGGTGCGGGTGTCACAGCCGGTGTGGTGGTGGCGTTGCTTGCCGGGGACTGAGTGACCATCTCTTGCATGGCGGCAGCCGTGGTAGGAGCTGTCGGCGTGAAAGGTGCGGGCCCGCCCACAAGATCGTCACTAGAAGCGGCTAGCTGACCAGCCTCCTTGGCAACGTCCGAGGGTAGGGTAGGTGCGGAGTGTGACACCACCGAGGTCTCTTCCGCCTTGCCTGACTTCCACCACGCCATCGAGGGCACTGACTTACAGCCGACGAGGCTTGATCCACTGAACAGTATAAGCAATGCAACAGATGTCTTCTTCATGGCTTCCATGCCTAGACTTAGATTGATGTGTTCTGCGCCGATTGCGACGGCTTCCTGCCATCTTGGAGCAACGGGCAATCGGAAATCCTTCTACTTATTTCGCTAGTTCGGCGCCAGCCGGCGTACACATTAGTAAAAGTATTCCGATAGTGCGGGAAATGCCTCCCAACTGATAGCGGCGGAAGAATAGTAAAGCCTGCCGCAAAGCGTCAACCGCACTGTGAAATCGCCTACGCCACAAACCGCTAGCACTACCAGCTGCCACAGCCGATGCTAGCATCCCGCGACAACCACTTTGCAAGACGCCGCGGAGCAAGCAGAAAGTCCCCAGCCAACGCATGTCGGCTGGGGACTCGTCGATTTACCTGATAGCACCAACGCTGTTTGCGACTACGACTTGGCAGCTTGATAGCGCTCGTTCACAGCTTTCCAATCAATGACATTGAAGAAGGCTTCGATGTAGTCAGGGCGCTTATTCTGATACTTGAGGTAGTAAGCGTGCTCCCACACATCGATGCCCAAGATGGGCGTATTCCCTGCCATCAGGGGATTATCCTGATTCGGGGTGCTTTCGACGACTAGCTTGCCTGCACCGTCCACGGAGAGCCAAGCCCAGCCGCTGCCAAATCGCGTTGCTGCGGCCTGGGAGAACTTCTCTTTGAAGTCATCGTAGCCGCCCAGCTCGTTATCGATCGCTTCACCAAGCTCGCCAACAGGCTTGCCACCGCCATCGGGGCTCATGACGCTCCAAAAGAGCGAGTGATTTGCGTGTCCGCCGCCATTGTTGCGGACGGCTCCACGCTTGTCCTCAGGAACCTTGTCGAGATTGCGGCAAAGGTCTTCGATTGAGTGATCCAGACCTGTTCCCTCTAATGCCGCGTTGACTTTCGTGACGTAGCCGGCATGATGCTTGTCATGGTGGATTTCCATGGTTTGGGCATCGATGTGCGGCTCAAGTGCGTCCTTCGCGTAAGGTAGATCGGGGAGTGTATAGGCCATCGCAGAAACTCCTTCAAGATATTGCGTGTGGTTGCATGAGAACGTGCTCCACGTGGGAAACACGCATTCTAGGCGGGCTCGAACGGATCTTACCGGAGCAGTCAAGAATGACCTTGTCCTTCGATTCCTTCCCCGCCGAGTTCATCCAACCTACCGCAATCAAGGAGTGGACGCAATCGGCTCACTCGTACTTCAGCGAGTTCGCTCTATGCCTTGCGAGAGGTGCGAAGCAACTCGCGGAGCCTTGCCTCTTGCTCCTTCAAAGCAGTGAGTTGCTTAGCGAAGTTGCCTAGCAGAGGGCTTGGATCACTGGCTTTCGCGCCAAGTGCCGACACGGATTGCGATTCGTCGATGGGAGCGATGAAGCTCTGGTCTTCAAACGCGGCGTCTACTGTGTTAGGTCCGAGAATAGGGCCATGAGAGGACGGGCGACCCTGCGAGACGCTCTCGCGGGTGCGTTGCGGGGATGGGGCATTCATGGTGGGGCAGGGTGAGTCTAATGACTCGATTAAAGGGTGGGAAGAAACTTAACGTCAACTACTTACTGTTTTCTAAATTCCGTCACGGGACTCGCCCCGCGATCACACAACCGTGGGCTCGAACCGTCGTGGCTCATCCTCTGGTGTGCCGTCATCTTCACGGGCCATCAGGTAAGCCTTCAGACTTTGCATAAGCAGTCGAGCACGCTCGGCAGTTTCCGCTTTCCGGCGGTTGCGTCCCCGCTTGGGGCTAACTTTTACATCGGCGCGAGTTCGCACTTGCTTGCCTTTTCCGAAGCCGGCTCCGTTGGCCTTCTCGAAGTGCTCTTCGGAGAACTCAATCTCGACGATAAACCGAATCTCACGATCACCGTTACGCCGATGGTGTGAGACGGACTCGCTGGTGATTTCCATCTCAACACGATTTTCTTTTGTCTTGAGAACTTTCGCTTGGTGGTCGGAGACGAAGCCGCGCAGCTTCTCGATGGCAATGTCGATGGGCACCATGCTAGTGAGCTTGGTGTCAATCACGGATTTGCCGCGCCTTCTGCCGAAGTTCCACCACCTTTTCTTTTTCTCTGGTTTCTCTTCCATACCATTTCCCAACTGGACGACTTGATTGCGTCCCTGTTCTTTGGCCATGAGTAGCGCTCGATCCGAACGTCGGAGCATGCTTTCGGGGTTATCACCTGCTTGCAATTCAGTAACACCAAAGCTGGCGGTGATTCGCTTGTTGCCTAGCGAAGTGTGCGGCATCTCGGCAAGCTTGCGACGTATCTGATCGGCACGAGCCGCGGCAGTTGCATTACCGCAATCAGCACATAGCACGGCAAACTCTTCACCGCCATAACGAGCAACGAGATCGCCAGAGCGACACATCGACTGCAACAGGTTGGCAACCGTGATGATTGCCTCGTCGCCCGCCTGGTGCCCGTAGGTATCGTTGATGCTCTTGAAGTGGTCGATATCCACCATGATCAGGCTACAAGGCATGCCGGCCTGCTCATGAGCTTCGATGAACAGGGCTTGCATCCGGTCGAACTCCGCCCGGTTCGCCACTTTGGTCATCGGGTCTTTGGTCACTTCAGCGTGGAGTGCTTCGCATTTCTCTTCGAGCGAAGCCTCAGGCTGAGCGTCGTGCAGCATGACCGTGGCACCTTGCAGGGCTCCACCATCGGTGAGAACCGGTACCGCGTGGAGGTCAACGGCCACGTGTTTCCCTTGACGACCGAGCAATTGCAAACGCTGCCTGATCTGAGAACTTGTCTTCACGGCTTGGGCAACAGGGCAAGCATCACCACCAACGCGGCGACCCTCGGCATTGCACATGTCGAGCAAGTCGGGCGTGAAGATTCGTCCTTGCGCGGCTCCGCTACTCACTCCGGTGAGCCGCTCGGCACCCTTGCTCCAAAGTTGAATCCGTAACTGTGCGTCGACGAACATGACGCCGTCGTGCATCGCTTCGATGAGTTTCTGCTCAAACAGCGAGCCCTTCGCAACCGCTTGTGGCTTAGCCGCCACAGGCTGAACAACCATGTCTGCCGGTACGGAAGCTGCCTGACGAAGCTGCCAAGGCATCTCTTGTGGGTGCGTGTTCAGCTCTCCTAGCCATCGAGAAGCGACTTTTTCTGTCAGCAGGTCCTGTCGCTGACCCAAAAGATCAACAAACTGTTTGACCAATACGGGGTCGAATTGCGATCCCGCATTTTCGAACAACTCAGCAATCGCCCGGTCTCGTGACATCGCTTGGCGATAGAGGTGATCGGTCGTCATCGCGTCAAAGGCGTCGACAATGGCAATCATCCGTGCTTCAACGGAAATTTGTTCTCCTGAAAGCGGTAAATCGCCCGATTTGCCATCGAAGGAAGCGGTTGAGTACTTCACCGCGTCGAGAACGCGTTGCGAACTGCAGCAAGCGGCAAGAATTTCGATGCCGCCGCGGCGATGCTCAAGTACAACTTCTGTTTCTTCAGGCGATATACGTGCAGGCTTCAACAGAATACTGTCGGGAACCCCAATCTTGCCAAGATCGTGCATCAATGCGGCAAGCTCGACCACGTCATGGGTTTCAGGATCGAGCTTCTTATAAAATGCCCAAGAACTGCATCCCAACGCCACGCGTAAGCAGTGCGATGCGCTTTGAGGATGCTTATGCCTCAAGGCAGCAAACAGACCACTCGCCATCCCAAGGCGCACCTGGACAAGCTTATTCTCATGGTCGTTTGCCTCGACAGGTTGCTGCGGCTTTGGGGGTGCCGCCAGGCCGCTTTCGGCGGCTGCGTTCTCTAAAGCACTTAGTAGGGAGCTAATCTCAGCAACGCGAGTCTCTGTCGCCTCTTTTCGCGAAGTAACCTCGGGATGAGGAGCGACCGTGGGCGCAGGAGTTTCTGCAGTTGCTGTCGAGTCTGTAGGAGCGGGGGATGAAAGCATGGGGACGTCACGCAGGCAGGGGTTGATCTGCAAAACCGTACGTCACGCGGTGCTAGACAGCAAATTGGCAAGCGAGCAGCGAGAATGAATGCCCACAGAAGTGCCTGAGAAAATCGGCAAGAACGCTCTAACCAGCACAATCCTAACTAGGCGGCCTGTGTGATCGCCCGCTGGATACGCGCCAAACAAGACTCGCGGCCGAGAATCTCCAGTGTCTCAAAAACGCCGAATCCGACGGCTTTGCCCGTCACGGCGACTCGTAAAGCGTGAATGATCTGGCCAATCTTGATCCCTTCGCTCTCGACGAAGTCCTTTAATGTCTTGTCGAGATTCTCAGCAGTGAAATCTTCGACGCCCTCGAGTACTCCTGCAAACTTCGTGAGCAGGCGGACCGCTTCCTCAGGTTTTACAATGCGTTTTTGGAAGGCTTTCTCTTCGTACTCAAGTTGGTCGTCCGGGGTAAAGAAATCACCATAGTCGAGAATATCACCACCAACTTTCACTCGGTCTCCTGCGGCGGAAAGGATGGCACTCACCTTGGGACCGGTCGAGCAGTCGGGCGGGGTTTCGACAAGCTTCGCTTGTTGGAGGAACCCAACGCACTGAGCGGTTTTCTTTTTCAAGTCGTATTGCTGCATGGCCCGATCTTGAAACGCCATGAGCTTCTGTGGATCGAAGCTCGCCGGTGCTTTGTTGACGCGGTCCAATGAGAAAAGTTCGACCATCTCCTCGACCGTGAACTCTTCCCGCTCACCATCGAGCGACCATCCCAAAAGCAGCAGATAGTTCAACACCGCCTCAGGCAAAAAGCCGATCTGCTCGTAGAAGTCGACAATCACAGGATTGAAAGTTTCCGCAGCAGTCGGCAGTCCCAGCCGTTCGGCAATCGCTTGGCCATGCTTGTTGAGCGCGGCAAAGTCACGGTTCTTGAGGTACTTGTCCAGCTTCCGCTTGCTGAGTTTATTCTTGCTGCCGGGTTCCGCGACGAACGGAAGATGCGCGAACTGCGGAAGCTCATAGCCCAAACTCTGTGCGATGAACACCTGGCGCGGCGTGTTCGACAGGTGCTCTTCGGCCCGGATTACGTGGCTGATTTGCATGAGTGAGTCATCGACGACGGTCGCCAAATGATACAAGCAAGAACCATCAGCGCGTTGGATAACATGGTCTTGCTCGCGGGACCAATCAAAGCGAACCTCGCCACGAATCAGATCGTCGATAACGAGTGTGCCCTCGCGGGGCATTTTGAGACGCACAACTCCCTGCCGGCCCTCAGCTTCGAACGCAGAGACCTGCTCTGGAGTCTCAGCCATCCATTTTCGACTGTAAGTAAAGGCTTCGCCAGATTGCTGAGCCGCTTCACGTTCGTCTTGTATTTCCTCAGTGGTCGCGAAATCACGATAGGCGTGTCCTGCGTCGAGCAGTTTCTGAGCAGCGTCTGAGTAGAGATCGCTTCGTTGCGATTGATAATAGGGGCCGTACTGGCCACCAACTTCGGGGCCTTCGTCCCAATCAAGTCCCAGCCAGCGAAAACCGTTCAAGATGGGCTCGAGCGCTTCCTCGACGTTGCGTTGCTGGTCCGTATCGTCGACCCGCAATAAAAACTGCCCGCCGTTTTGCCTGGCGAACAACCAATTGAACAGGGCTGTGCGAACCCCCCCGATGTGCAGAAAACCAGTAGGGCTAGGGGCAAAACGCGTACGTACACTCATCCAAGAACACCAATGAAAGTAGGCAGTCAAAACTACCAACTTAAGCTGCCGCCGTTCGCGCGGAAAGGGCTCGAGCTTGCTGGTCTTAAGCAGCCCGGCGGTTTGCCTTCTGCTTTCTCAGACGCTTTCGTTCCGCTTTTGAGAGTTTCCGCGGACGCTCGTCTTCGTAGGTTTCCGGCTCGCTGCCATCGACCCATTGGCTTGCGCTTGACTCTTCTTTCTTGGCGGCAGGCTTGGATTTCTCTTTCGCCTTGCGTCCTTGATTAGCGCTGGCTGCCTTGGTTTCGGAGAGCTTGATCGTCTCAGGTTCTACTTCGCTTGCCGCCTCAGCCGGCGCGGATTCCTTCGACTTTCTGATTGGTGCTTCGATCAAACCTTGAACATCCAGGACCACGTGCCTTGAGAAGAGTGCTGTTGCCCCAAAGGCGAAGATGTGACCCGTCGCGGCCAGAACTGCCGAGATAGCAACGCTCCACTCGGCTAACACGCTGGGCATCCAGCTGAGAGCAACAGCGAAGTTGGCAACGTAGCACGCGACCGCAGTGATGCCTGCCAGGAACGCTAAGCGTGATTCACGCATCTCTAGCAGTACGCGAACACCGATCCACGACCCGAAGAGTACCGTAGGAATGATCCACCATTCAGCACCACTCGCTGTGAAGGACCAGCCGGTCAAGCTCGCCAGCGAATCAGCCGCCATGCTGTTGATTCCCACTACGGCGTTGAAACTCATTAGCACCGTCGCCGCGGCAGCCCACCACCAAACACGGTAGCGGCCGCGATCGTCGTCTACCCGATGCCGTCGCAGCATGTAGACGATGCGAAGGTAGAACGTTGTTAGCAGGAGCAGCGCAGCTGAAAGCCAAGACACAACTCCGCCACTGACTTGCTGCGTGAGTTGGGTAGCGGAAATCGCCGGCAACTTGCTCGCTACGAGTTCCGACTTTTGAATCAGAAAGGCAGCCCCGACAGTAACGCCTACGAGCAACGTCAAAACTAGCATGACGCTTCGACGCTGCCGTGGAACGTAATCGGTGACTTGGGGGTGGTTCTCGATATTCGCCTGAGCGCCGTAGCGTGGCGTCTCTACAGCATCATCCGCGGAAGAACTAGAAGTAGCCAAGTTGCTACTTTGAGAACGCGTTTCGTCGGTGAGCACTCGGCGACGACGGTCGCCCCGTGATCTGCTGCTAGCCATTCGTTTCCATCCCTTGAAACTCGATTGCTCGTCGCCCGCCTGCGTTCGCAGGTAGCTAATAGGTACGAGCAGAGAAGTTGCCGCCTGTCGTCTTCCTGACGACTCTTCTTATCGATTCGGCATTTTTAGCGGTGCGGCGATACTAGCAGAATGAGGTAGGGGTTGTTCGGGTCTGGCAAAATAGGCAAGGAAAGCTCATGGGCAATAGCAATCGAGCATTGGCTTGGCAGCTAGTTGTTCTTCTTGCCCTTATCACCGTCCTGCTGACCATTTTTGTTGTCCTGCTTGTTCCCCTTGCCTTGGTCGCGGCTTCCCGGCGGCTTGTTGCCAGCCCAGGGTTGGCCAAGCGCGGCGGTCAGCGCCTTCTGCAGTTTCTCTGACGGGATGGCTCCGCGGACTTCGTGCACTTGCACAACAGTTGTCGGCTTGGCCTTTTCATCGAGTTGCTTGACAATCGTCACCACCGTGTCAAACATCTGCTCCTGCGCGGAAATGATCAGCGTGTTGGAGATTTCGTCGACGCCAATCGAAAGTGCTCCTTCAAAGGCCATTTTCACGGGGGCTGACTTTTTATTCTTGCTGTCACCATCACCGCCCCCGCCAAAAAAGCGATAATAGGTTTCGGTCCGCGTCTTCCCGCCACCTTCTTTGCCTTGGAACTCCTTGTCCTTGGAGCTGAGCAGATCACGAAAAACGTCTTTGATCGAGTTGGCAATGTCCGTCGCGTTAGAATACTTGATTGGAATCGCCTCCGTCCGACGGGCAGAGACCGAGTCCTCGCCAACTGGTCGATCGTAGATCTTCATCAACTCGTCAATCGTTGCGAGCTGAGCTGGGCTGGCGTTCTGCACGACGATTGTGTTGGTATCAATATCCCAAATGAACCGCAATAAGCGTTTCTTACCGAGTGTCGCTGGGCCCATGTTCTTGTCGCGTGTCCCCGCGTAATCGCCCCAATAGTCGTAGCGAGTCTCTTTCTGGCCTTTCAGCTCCTCATCAAAGTACTCTTCCAAGTTGATGACGACGAGACTCGCCCTGGAGTTTTCCAGTTGATAAACCTTGAAATCCTGCGCAGGCGGTTCAAGTTGCTCCAAGAGGTCTTCAAGGCGATCAAGGGCTGCCAAGTCTTCAGAGGCGATGACAAGCCGCCCATCCGGGGTCACGGTAATGCGGACCGGCTCTGCTTCTTCGGAGGGCTGTATTTCCTGGAGCTGAACAAAGCTAGCCCGTACTCGTCGAGAATCGTCCGTGAGTTTGTCACGTTTTTGCTCTTTCGGCTTAGATTTCGATTCTTGCTTTGGAGCCTCCGATTCGGGTTTGGAGGGCAAGCCTTGAATCTGCAGAGGGTTCTTTCCGCTCCAGGCATTCTGGAGGCGTTCTAACATTCGCGCAGTTTCCTCGGGGGTACGAGACTCAAGCACACGCACTTTGTTCGGGTTGCCTGCCTCAGGATTGGTGAGGGCACCGATCTCTTCCAGGAGTGTTTTCACTTCGTCATGCTCATCCTGCGTCGCCCAGAGCAAAAGGCGATTGTTCTCGATGTCGGCCTGAATGCGCATCTCACCCTGATCTGCTTCCTCGTCATCGCCCCCGTAGCCGTAGTACCCGAAATAGCTGTAGCGACTGCGCCGGCTGTTGTTGCTTTTCTTCTCTTCACCGACCATTAACGCGCGAATGGTTCCCGCAACTTGATCAGCGGCGACCCGTCGATTGAGCCAAATCACATGGCCTGAGCGTCCGCTGCCATCGAGACGATCGATGAGTTTTCGTATTTTCGCGTGATCGCTGGCGGTTGCCGTCGCGAAGATGGTGCGCGTTTTCTTGTCACTCTGAAGTTGCGTCAACGGGTGCAAACCGCCGATTTCCTTCAGCGCCGTGATAATAGAATCCGTACTCGCCGTTGCGGTTTGGTACTTCTCAAACGTCAGATCGTTCCCGGACACCACCTCTCCGCCGTCATCGGGGACATCCACTTGATCAATCGTCCGTTGAATAACGTCCAACGTGGCCGGATCGGCATTCACAAGGATCGAATTCCGTCGCTGGTTGACAACCAAGTGAACCTCTGGGCCGTCTGATTTCAACATTTTTGAAACCTTATTGGGGTCCTTCTTCATCATCTGTGCGTAAAGCTGCATCCGTTGCTGTTCGATCTGCAATTCCTGTGGCGTCTTACGTGACGCCGGATCAAGCCCAAGGACAATCATCACCTGATCAGCGACATAATCCGCCCGGCGGTGCTTGATCATGAACTGCACCGGGCGGATGTCTTCCTTAATGGCCGCTTGCTGGGCATAGATCAGATCGCGGACATTACGTAGGTTCGCTACAGTGTCGATAACATGCAGCCTCTTCGTGGCCAGCAACGGCTGAATCTTGGCATTCGTGCTAGTGAGAATTTTCACATCGTTGGCAGCCTGCTCAGGCTCCATATTCTTGGGTAGCTCGAACCGTACACGGACAATATCGTGCGGAAGATGATCTTCGAGATCGTCGGCTTCAACACGAGGAATCAAGCTCGGGTCGAGCTTCGCCACTTCGACAGCGGTCATCGTGTCGCCAGAAACAACGATTGTGTAGCCGTGGAGCAGCAGATGCTTATTTAGCAGATCACGCGTTTCATTGAGCTTATACTTACGCTGCGTCGTGAGGTTGAGAAAGCCTTCGGGGAGCTTTGTCCAGTTGAAGCTCAGACCTGAGACGTCTGCGTACCACTGCAACACGTCCGGCCAAGGTTGACCTTTGAAGCTGAATTGCACGTAACCATCCTTGTCCGGGGTGACTTTTAGCTCATCGCGATCTGCATCCTTCGATGGCTTGTTAGGTCGAGAGACGGTCCCAGAAGACTCTTCCTCTTTTTTGCCCTCATCCTTTTTCTCTTTGCTTTTGTCATCAGGTTTTTTCTCTTCATCCTTGGGCTTGTTCTGCTCTTGTGCGTTCGCTTGTGCCTTAGCCGCCTGTTGAGCCGCATACTTGGCTTTCATCTCTTCGATTTGTTCAGGCGAAGGTCGCCCACCCCGTCTTCCAACAGGCTGGGCCACGCTCACACTGCTTGAGAGCAAGCTTACGGCGAGTACGCAAAACGCAAAGCGAACAGAAAACACCGAACCAAGGCGTGTCTGAGAGGATTGAGATTTCGGCATCGAAGAACTCGATTTACGTGTCAGAACCAAAGACTGGTAAGCAACTTATGACCAGCAATCTATTATAGACAGCAAACTGGTTCTGGCACAAAACGATTGACCAAAGGAGGGTCTTCCGAGGAGGTCGTAGCGCCTCGTGCTTCGGCTGATATTCACGCGAAAAAAGAGAGACTTTTCTTATAACTACAGTTGTTCAATCACCGCAGCCACATATTCAGCCGTATTCGCCTTCCCGCCCAAATCGCCGGTGATTGCTTTTCCTTCTAGAATAACAGCAGCGACGGCCTTCTCGATTCGCTCGGCAGCTTCTTTTTCCCCGAGATAACGCAGCATGAGAACTCCGCTCAGCACCAAAGCCGTAGGATTAGCAATACCTTTCCCCGCGATATCTGGGGCTGTGCCGTGAACGGCCTCGAACACCGCGACCCCGTCCCCGATGTTGGCACTCGGCGTGACACCTAGCCCTCCGACGAGGCCGCTGGAAAGGTCGGAGAGAATATCTCCGAACAAGTTCTCCATCACCAGTACGTCGAACGCCTGAGGGTTTCGCACCATCTGCATTGCCGCGGCGTCGACGATCCAGTCGTCGAATTCGATCTCCGGAAACTCTTTGGACACCACTTGGCAAGACTCCAAAAACAAGCCATCGCTCAGTTTGAGAATGTTCGCCTTGTGCACGCAGGTCACACGCTTGCGATCTTGCCGTTGGGCCGTCTCGAAAGCGAATCGGGCAATCCGCTCGGATGCCTTTCGCGTAATGATGCGGAGACTCTCGACCACTCCGTCGACGACTTCATGCTCAAGCCCGCTGTAAAGTCCTTCAGTGTTTTCGCGGATGACGATTAGATCGACATCTTCGTAACGACTCGGGATGCCAGGCATTGTCTTGGCAGGACGATAGTTGGCGAACAATTCTAACTGCTGCCGGAGCGCAACGTTGACGCTACGGAAGCCCTTTCCCTTGGCCGTTGCCGTGGGGCCTTTCAAAGTCGCTTCGGCTTGTCGAACTCCTTCAAGCGTCGCCTCGGGTAACGGGTCGCCCAATTCCTCGTGCGCGGTACGCCCCGCCGCAAGTTCAGTCCACTCGGCCTGCACGCCAGCCGCTTCGATGATTTCGATAGCCGCGGCAACCACTTCGGGGCCGATACCATCACCGGGGATTTTTGCGAGCTGTCGTGTCATGCGTGAGCTTCCGATTCGATTTATTGCGCTTAGTCGTTTCGAGATGTGGCCCTACTAGCCGGCGAGCTACGCCTCGCCCGGTCGAGCATCGAACGGCACGGTCAAAGCACAGGCCCCGCCGGCGGTGACGGAAACGGCCAAGAACCCGTCCTCGATCGAGACGAACTCGAAGACCGCTGACAGATAGGGGAACAGCTCGGGAATCCTCCGGGATGCGTCCGCCCAAGAGACGGCCGTCCCAAAGACGGTTGTCATCGGCTGGTCATCTGATTGCTGAGCTTTCTCCGTAGCGATCGCATCCTCGACAACGGACTCGCCCAGCCAACCACCGACGATTTGCTTGCCGATCTCATCTTCACAATCGATCAGGATGAAAACAGGGCGGACAATTCCCTGCTCCAAGGCGGCATCGTACTCCGCAAATGCGAGGGCGAGGCTGTCTTCAAGCAAATCTTGCTGGGCATCCGTGGCGGCCTGGTCAGCAGCTTGGTCCGTCGGGGGTTGATCGCTCATGCGCATCAACGTAGCAGAAGCGCGAGATCGCACAACCGACGTTCGTAGTTCCGCCTTCAGGCGGCTAGGAATTACCTGATCTCGTAACCTTAGAGCCGCCTAGAGGCGGAACTACGAACTAAAAAAGAAGCAGCCCGATCACTCAAGTTGAGCAATCGGGCTGCTGTCGTAGGGTTGCTTTGAGTGCAGGCGTCGGAAGCTGAAGCGTCCTCAGCGGGCGCTCGAAAGCAGGTGGTGGCTGTCACCGTGGACAACCCGCCGGAGGTCAACGGTTTGCACCACCTCTTTGGCTATGATTGATAGAATTCAATTGACCACCTCCTTCCGTAAAACATTGTTGCGGCGGCCTGTGACGCAGCCAAGCGTCTCAAGCGGCCCGATAGCCCGTCGTGTTGCGTTCACACGACCCGTAGCAGCATTATAGTCACCGGCGAGCCGAAAACGGCAAGAGCGATCTGGCGATTTTCTGGGAAAATTGCTGCAGCACACTGAATAGACCGTGGACCAGAGGACTAGGTTCACAGTTCGTCTTGAAATATCCAATCCTCAGGCCGAAAACGCACCCATGCAACCCGAAGCCTCCTACACCTGCGACAGTTGCGGCGAGGAAATCGTCGTCCCCATCGACATTACCGCTGGGACGGAGCAGGAATACGTTGAAGACTGCCCCGTCTGTTGTTGCCCGAATGTGATTCGCGTTTCATTGGACGAAGAGGGTAGGGCGGAGGCATCTGGGGAGCTGGAATGATTCTCTTTCAGCACCGAGCATCGGGCGTATTCGCCGGGTTGTCCTTTGCAAACTTCCGCAACACCACGTAAAAGATCGGCGTAAAGAATAGCCCGAAGATCGTCACGCCGAGCATTCCTGAGAAAACGGCGGTGCCCAGCGCGCGGCGCATTTCTGAGCCCGCCCCCGTGGCAATCAACAGGGGAATCACGCCTAGCACGAACGAGAGCGCGGTCATCAGAATGGGCCGTAGTCTCAGACGGCACGCTTCGATGGCGGCCTCGAAGCGGTTCTTTCCTTTTTCTTCCTCCGCCTTGGCGAACTCAACGATCAGAATCGCGTTCTTGCAGGCGAGGCCCACTAGAACAACGAAGCCGATCTGCGTAAGGATGTTGTTATCCATGCCGCGGAACCAAACGCCCGCGATCGCGCAGAGCAAACACATGGGGACGATCAGAATCACAGCCAGCGGCAACAGCCAGCTTTCGTACTGAGCGCTAAGAGCTAGAAAAACGAACAGCACGCAAAGCGGGAAGATGAAAATCGCCGTGTTGCCGGCGGCTTTTTGTTGATAAGCCAAGTCGGTCCATTCGAAGTCGTATCCAGGCGGGAGGATCTCTTCGGCGAGGCGTTCCATGCGGGCAATTGCGTCGCCGCTACTTGTGCCGGGGAGGGTATCGCCGTTGATATCGGCCGCAGGGTAAAGGTTGTAGCGAACAACGCGGTCGGGGGCCGTCGTGGTGCGGATATTCACGAGCGATCCTAGGGGAACCACCGCGCCTGAGTTGCTTCGGGTGCGGAGCTTGGCGATGTCACCCGGATCGTCACGGAACTCGGGCTCCGCCTGGGCAGTAACACGATAAGTCCTTCCGAGATAGTTAAAATCGTTCACGTAGGTCGAACCGAGATACACTTGCAGCGCGTCGAAGACGTTACCAATCGGCACGTCCATCATGCGGACCTTCGTGCGGTCGACATCGGCGTAGATCTGCGGGGTGTCCGCGCGGAAGGTTGAAAACACCTGCACGAGACCGGGCTCTTGGTTGGCGGCCATAAACAAGTTGAAAGCTGCCTGCTGCAGTTCCCGCGGCGTGCCGCCAGCGCGGTCCTCAACCTGCATTTTGAAACCGCCCCCGGTACCAATGCCGCGCACCGGCGGGGGAGCGATCACAAAGATCTGCGCTTCTTGCAACTTGCTGAGGCGTCCACGCAGGTCGTTGAGAATTGTATCGATCGTCATCCCCGACTCGCGATCTTCATAATCAGCCAACGGCGTGAAGACGGCGGCGGCGTTGGAGTTGTTCGTTCGCGTCGCACCCGAGAAGCCTGCAAAGGCAACCGCGTGCGTGATGCCTGGCGTTTCGAGAGCGATTTCCTTCACCTTCTGCGTGACTTCGTCAGTTCGGCTGAGCGAAGCACCATCGGGCAACTGAATCGCCACGATGAGGTACCCCTGATCCTGTGGCGGAATGAAGCCGGTAGGGACGCGTGTAAAGCCGAACCAAGTCAGCACGAGCAGCCCGCCGTAAACCAGCAGCGCGATGAAACTCACACGCAAGAGCTTGCAAATGAATTCGCCATAAATCTTGTTGATGACATCGAAGACCTTGTTGAAGGTCTTGAAGAACCAACCGAGCAGCTTGTCGCTGAGTTTATCGAGCAAATTCTTCTTCGCCCCCGGCGGCTTGAGCAGCAATGCGCACAACGCCGGACTGAGCGTGAGGGAAACGAGCGTGGAGATTGCGGTCGAGATGGCAATCGTCACGGCGAATTGCCGATAGAATTGTCCACTAATCCCGGAGATGAATGCCGTCGGCACGAACACAGCGATCAACACGAGCGTCGTAGCGATCAGCGCTGAAGAAACCTCGTCCATCGCTTGGTGAGTCGCTTTGCGCGGATCGAGCCCTTCGTCCTCCATCAGACGCTCAACATTCTCGACCACGACAATCGCGTCATCCACCACGATGCCAATTGCCAGAACGAGCCCGAATAGGGACAGCATGTTCAGAGAAAAGCCCATCACCAGCAGAAGCGCAAACGTACCAATCAACGAGACGGGAATCGCCACCACAGGGATGATTGTCGAGCGCCAATTCTGCAAGAAGATGAACACCGTCAGCACAACCAGTGCGCCCGCTTGCAGCAACGTGACGAACACTTCGTCGATCGAGTCGCTGACGAACTGCGTGGGGTTATAGACGATTTCGTGCCCAAGCCCGGCGGGGAAGTCCTCGCTGAGTTCTTCCATCGCCTCGATCACGTTATTGGCCGTTTCGAGACCGTTGGACCCGGGGCGTTGAAAAACCACCATCGCGACGGCTGGTTGACCGTCGAGGTAGCTATTTACGCTGTAATCACGAGCACCCAGTTCAACACGGGCGACATCCGACACACGGACCAGCCGTCCGTTTTCACCCGACTTGACGACGATCTGCTCAAATTCTTTCGGTGTGCGCAGTCGTCCCTTGGTGCTGACCATCAATTGGGAAGCACCGTCATTCTCAAGTGGAGGTTGCCCAATCACGCCCGCGGCAACTTGAATGTTCTGACTCCGCAGTGCGGCAACAACATCCCCGGCGGTCAGATTCAGCGAGGCGATCCGCTCCATGTCGAGCCAAATTCGCATGCTGTATTCACGCCCCCCAAAAATCTGCAAGTCGCCCACGCCATCTAGGCGTGCTAAGCGATCACGAATCTGCAGATAGGCGTAGTTGCTAATATAGAGTTGATCGCGGCTATCGTCGGGTGAGAGCAAATGCACCACCAACAGCAAGTCCGGCGAGCTCTTGGTGGTCGTCACGCCGATCCGACGCACTTCTTCCGGCAGACGTGGTTCCGCCACTGCCACGCGGTTCTGCACAAGCACCTGAGCCTTGTCGAGGTCGGACCCAAGCTTAAATGTAATCGTCAGCTGCATCGAGCCATCGCCGGTACTCTGCGATTCCATGTAGAGCATGTCTTCGACGCCGTTGATCTCTTGCTCTAGCGGCGTTGCGACCGTGCGAGCAATCGTCTCCGGGGTCGCACCAGGATAAGCCGTTCGCACCACAACCGTGGGAAGGGCAACTTCCGGATACTGAGCGACCGGCAACTGGAAGTAGGCGAGCGAACCGACCAGCACAATGACGATCGACACCACCGTGGCGAAGATTGGTCGGTCAATGAAGAAGTGTGGAAGTTTCATGAGTTCGTAGTTCCGCTCTTAGGCGGCGGTGTAGTTCATTTCTGCTAATAGTCACTTTCCTAGCGAAAGCCGCCTGAAGGCGGAACTACGAACCAACTATTTTGCGTCGCTTTTGAAGTCGGACGAGACTTCCGGCGACGTGGTGTTTTCTCGCGTGATCCACTCTTCGCGTGGAACCGGCTTGTACTCGTCAGGCAGGCCATCGGCCTCGGGGAGGATTTCGAGCGTTTCCTCGGTCGCTTTCACATTCACGCCCGGACGGAGGCTCTGGCTGCCGCGAATCACGACAAGTTCTTCGCCGGTGAGTCCTTCACGGATAATGCGTAGACCGTGGCTCTTGGGGCCAACTTTCACGGGTTGTCGCGTCACTTTGCCGCCGTCGCTGACGACGTTCACAAACTGTTCAGACAGGTCTGTTCCAATCGCTTCCTCGGGAACCAAGATCGCTTCATAGGATGCGCTGCCCGGCAATCGAACTCGGGCGAAAAGCCCCGGGGTGAGCGTGCCGTCGTCGTTGCGGAAAATCGCCCGGCCGCGCATCGTTCCCGTGTTTGGGTCGATGCGATTATCCACGAAGTCCATATGTCCGAGATGCGGAAAGCCCTCCTCGTCAATCAGAGCCATGTAGACAGGGTTTTTCGCTTCGCGAGAACTCTCTCGTTTGCCGGAATTACTAAGGCGAACGTACTTGAGGAACTCCTGTTCATTGGCGTCGAAGTAACAGTGCACCGGATTTTGCGCGATGATGGTTGTCAGTAAGGTCGAGTTCCCGCCACCTCCAACGACGAGGTTTCCCTCGGTGACAATCTTCGCGCCGACTCGACCGGAAATCGGTGCCTCCACATCGGCATAACCAAGCTGCAACTCGGCCGTGTGCACATTAGCTTTGGCGGTTGTGATTGCCGCTTCGGCAACCCCAACGAGAGCGATGGCAGCCGAAGTGTTTGACTGAGCCGCATCGAAGTCGGCCCGGGCTTGGGTGAGTGTGCTTTCGCGGGTGTCATACTCCGACTCGGAGATCGCATTCTGACGGACGAGCGTCTCGGCGCGTCTCATTTCTGTCTCGGCCAATCCAACGGCAGCCGCAGCCTGCACTTCGCGCGCTTTGGATTGCTTGACTTGAGCCTGGGCTTGCAGCAGCGCTGCCTCTGCTTCGGCAACCTGGGCGTTAGCACGGCGGAGCTCGGTTTCGAAGGGACGGCGATCAATCACAAACAGCGGATCGCCCTTTTCAACCATTTCTCCTTCGCTGAAGTTTGCCTCTCGCAGGTAGCCACTCACCCGAGGTCGCACCTCAACAGCATCAACAGCAGCGAGGCGACCTGTGTATTCGTCCCATTCGATGAGAACCTGCTTGGCAGGTTGGGCGACCGTCACTTCCGGCGGAGGCATTTCGCCGCCTTGGGGACCGGAAGCACCACGGCACCCAACAAGGGCAATCAAACAAAAGAAGACAGACTGTATGCGGAATGAGGTAGAGCGTTTTCGAAGGCGCATGACTCAAAAACTCTATTGAGGGTACATTTCAGAGTAAAACCGCCACCATAGTATAGGCTCTTGGAAGCCCTGCTGCTGGCAAATCCTATGGTCTAATTCATACCGGGATCAAACGGCACTTGGCTGGGATCAATCTCCGGGGCGATGATGCTCACACCGATCTTACTGAGCGTTCTCTGCCACAGTGTTTCATAGTCAGAGAATACGGAGTCCCTGTCAGCGGGGGTCTTCAGCCAGCCACCCGCTTGGAGTTCGCCCTCAAGCTGCCCTCCGCCCCAGCCGGCGTGACCGCCATAAAGGCGAAACTCGGCCGCACTCCGCACGACTTCGTCAATCGCATCGCGTTGCATCGACATATGCAACCCAGGCAACACTTCCTGCTCACTGTGGCGAGGCGAATCATGCAATGCAATCATGGGACCAGGAACGGGGCCACCGTTGAAGACATCGTCATCGCAATCCACCGGCGGGGCTTCGATCATCTCCCAGACTTCGGTCACCGTTTTGTTGCCTGGGCGAGTGAGTACAACCCCAAGTGCGCCGCTCTCCTCATGACGCAGCATCAGCGTCACAGTCCGCGCAAAGTTGGGGTCCTTCATCTTCGGCGAAGCAACTAGTAAATGACCAACGAGTGATTTCATTTTGGCGCTTTACTGGCATCTCTCACGGGTGATTTCGACGGCTTTGAGCAACCCGCCCGCTTTGTTGAGCGTTTCTTGATACTCGGCAGCCGGGTCGCTGTCGGCAACGATGCCCGCACCGGCTTGGACGTAGGCCTTTCCGTCGGCAATGACGAATGTCCTGAGTGCGATGCACGTATCCATGTTCCCTGCGAAATCGAGATAGCCGACCGCTCCTGCGTAAGGGCCACGTCGGTGGGGTTCGATCTCGTCGATTATCTCCATTGCACGCACCTTCGGTGCTCCCGACACCGTCCCTGCTGGCAGGCACGCGGCCAAGGCATCGAAGGAGTCCTTATCCTCGGTAAGCTGTCCGTTCACGTTGCTGGTGATGTGCATGACGTGGCTGTAGCGTTCGATTACCATGACGTCGGAAATCTCAACCGTGCCGAACTGGGCAACGCGGCCCACGTCGTTGCGGCCCAGATCAACGAGCATCACGTGCTCCGCGCGTTCTTTCGGATCGGCGAGGAGTTCCTCAGCGAGGCGTTGGTCCTCCGCTTCGTCAGCGCCGCGTTTCCTTGTCCCTGCCAACGGTCGAACTGTCACACGCCCATCAACGACACGCACCATAATCTCCGGCGAACTTCCAACGAGCGTCGCCCCCGGCATCCGCAAATAAAACATGAACGGGCTCGGGTTCACAACCCGAAGCGTGCGGTACAACTCGAACGGAGGCAACTCGAAGGGAACTTCCAACCGCTGACTGATAACCACCTGAAAGATGTCACCCGCACGAATGTATTCAACACATTTTTCAACCGCGGACTTGAATTGTTCTTCGGTGAAGTTGGATTGATAGTCGAGCGTGATCTCGCCGCCAGTTTGAATGTCGGCCAACTGAACGGAATCCTCTACGGCATTCAGTTGCTCGACGTAACCATCAACGCGGTGCTCTCCGGCTTCATAGGCGGATTGTAGTTCGTCAGACTCAAGTCCTTTCGTCTCGACCAGCACCAAGACGTAAACCACTTTCCGTACATGATCGAAAACGACCATGTGGTCGAACAGACCAAACGCTAAGTCTGGCAGCCCGCGGTCGTTTTCGGGCGCATTGGGAAGCTTCTCGACGTACCGCACCGTGTCATAACCGGCATAGCCCACGGCCCCGCCGATGAACGGCGGGAGCTCGTCCAAGTGCGCTACATTGACGGCATCAATCTCGGAGCGAAGCACCTCCAAGGGATCTGCGGCCTCGGATGATTCCTTCGACCAATCCGACCCGTCTTCTCCCCGCCTTTGAATTTCGACCTGATTGCCATAAGCCGTCAGCAGCACGAAGGGGTCGCTCGCGATGAAGCTGTAGCGACCAACTTTTTCGCCCCCAATCACACTCTCGAAAAGCCCCGCTGCGACGCCTTGGTCAAGCCGCTTGAACGCCTGCACGGGAGTTAGCGCATCGCTGACCAACTCACGGTAAACGGGAACGTAATCATGACGAGCCGCCAACTCTTGAAAACGCTCGAAATGAGGCTGGTGTGCCATCGTTACTTCTTGGTGGGTGGAAGGTGGAGAATTGGCCGGACCGTGCATTCAGCACGATTCACGTTCAGCAGCGGTGCTTTGACGACAGCCTGCCAAGAACCGAGGTTCGCAAGCCCGGCTTCGACTCCGCACTGAGGTTCTCCACTGAGGGCCCCAATCTAGCATCGCATCGGACGACGAACAACTGTCGAACAGCAGCCGGAAAGGCGAGTTATCTCGTTTCAGATTCTCAGCTTACGGACGAAACGAATTGCCTTGACACTCGATAGGCCCTAGATAGAATCCCCTTGCAAATGCAAGATAGCGAAACAGTAGACATGTTTTTGACGGCAGCAAGGCGAACAGATGAAGTGCCAGCGGTGCGAACGACCTGCAACCTTCCACATCACGGACCTCGTCGATGGCGATCCCAGTGAGTTGCATCTGTGCGAGGAGTGTGCGCAGACGTACCTGACACCGACCGAGGAAGAAGCCGCGGAAGTCATGCCCGCCATGGCCGGCCTGCTTGCCCAACACTTGGCAGTGGGGGAATCTGCCGACGATCTCGCCCGACTTGACCAGCGATCTTGCCCCGTATGTGGAATCACCTTCCTCGAGTTCCGCAAACAGGGACGCCTCGGCTGCCCGCACGATTATGTCTTCTTCGCTGAAGAACTCGAGCCGTTGTTAATGAACATTCACGACGACACGCAGCACATTGGCAAGTCGCCCAAACGCGGGGCTGCTGGCGCCGACCAGCAAACGCAACTCATTCGGCTCCGCCGAGAAATGAAAGAAGCCGTCGCCACGGAAGCCTACGAACGTGCCTCAGAGTTACGCGACGAAATCCACCGCATCGAAGAACAATTCCGCAAAGACAATGCTTAGCCCTGCACTTTGCCTGCAAGCTAACTCGCGAGCCTAAACATGAACCTCGAAGACCTAGTGAGCTCTAGCGGCGAATGGCTACGCGGTTCTGGCCCGGAATCGGACATCGTCGTTAGTAGCCGCATACGCCTTGCGCGAAATCTGGCCGACTTCCCGTTCATCTCGCGAACCACGGAATCCGACCGGGCAGAGATCGAAAGGATTCTTCATTCGCAACTTCAAGCAATCCAAGACGCGGGCAAAGCGCCAGGCGATGCACTCTATCTCAACGTGACCGACTTGGCGGAAGTCGATCGTCAGTTTCTTGTCGAACGGCAACTGATCAGTCGCGAACATGCGGAAAGCGAAGGAGCGCGGTCGGTCGTGATCGACTGTTCAGAACGGTACAGCGTGATGATCAATGAGGAAGATCACCTCCGCATTCAAGTAATGCACAGTGGGCTCGACCTCGAAGCCGCCTGGGAACGGATCAACACGATTGATGATCTAATCGAAGAGCAGGTCAACTATGCCTTCAACGAGAAGCTCGGCTATCTGACCGCTTGCCCAACAAACGTCGGCACCGGCGTCCGCGTGAGCGTGATGCTCCACCTACCTGCTTTGGTCATCACGCGGCAAATCGAAAAAGTGTTTAAGAGCCTCCAAAAGATCAATCTCGCGGTCCGCGGCCTCTACGGTGAGGGCTCGCAAGCCACGGGCGACTTCTACCAGATCAGCAATCAAGTCACCTTGGGCCAAACTGAGGAAGAGCTCGCAAAGAAAGTTGCGGACGTGGTCCCCGTACTCATCAGCTACGAACGTCAAGCACGTGAATTTCTAATTCACGAAAGCCAGGAAACACTGCACGACCGAGTCAGCCGTGCCTTTGGCATCCTACGCACGGCACAGACGATTAGCTCCGAAGAGACGCTTCATCTGCTATCCAGTGTCCGCATGGGGATCAACTTAGGCCTGATTGGCGATCTGCCGATCCCGACGATCAACAAGCTGCTAATCCACACCCAGCCCGCCCATTTGCAGAAGCTCTCGGGCAACGAGTTGGACGCGACGGATCGGAATATCGAGCGAGCCAGCTACTTGCGCGAGCACTTAAATTCTGGCAACGCCGACCCCTCGAATAATTAACCGCCACCGCTTGCGGCTTAGCCGCGATAGTATTGGATAGCGGCTAAGCGACAAGTCGCGGTCACTCGACCACCACGCCGTCGAGCCCCTCTTCCGCGGCAGGGAACTGTGGATCGATCTTTTCGAGGGTCTCCCGCAGCAAGTTACTAACGGTCAGGTTGCGATACCACTTCCGATCCGAAGGCACAATGTGCCAGGGAGCATACTCGGTGTTGCACTTACTCACCGCCGCTTCATACGCTTGCTGGTAATCGTCCCAAAGCTTTCGCTCCGCTAGGTCCCCTTTGCTGAACTTCCACCGCTTGTGCGGTCGATCCAGCCGAGACTGCAGACGCTCCTTTTGCTCTTCCTTGCTGATGTGGAGAAAGCACTTCAGTATCACCACGCCGCCTTCGGTGATGAGTTTCTCAAACTCGTTGATCCGCTCGTACCGCGTTTCCCACTCGCTTTTAGGCACTAAGTTATGCACACGCACAACGAGTACATCTTCGTAGTGCGAACGGTTAAAGATGCCGATGTTCCCTCGACGAGGCACAGCCTTGTGAATCCGCCAAAGGAAGTCGTGATCGAGCTCCTCGACGCTAGGCTGCTTGAACGGCACGATCTGACAGCTCTGAGGATTCACTCCTGTGAACACCGTACGAATCGTCCCATCCTTGCCAGCGGTGTCCATGCCTTGCAGAACGAGTAATACAGCGCGGCGATTTTCCGCGTAGAGCCGATACGCCAAGTGACGGGTGATCTCAGTATTCTCAGCGATTCTTTCAGCGGCAGATTCTTTGTCCCAATCTCCTTCGACGTGGCGGGGATCGAAGTCCTTTAGGTCGATATTGGAGAATGGTTTCGGAGTGAGTTTCTGTGACATGATGTTCTCAATCGGATTTTTAGCAACGAGTGATCACTCGAGATTATGCCAGCCGAGCCTCAAGAAAACCACCAAGGAAAGCGTTTAGCCGCCGAGCGTGCCCGGCGCTTGTCACATAGCCAGTAGATCGCGGAGCAAGCTCGGCGGCGAAATTACCAGGGCAAAATCAGCCGAGACCTAAGTACGCTTCAGCATTGCCATAGCACAGATCGCGCACCATGCCGCCGATCAGGACTTCGTCATCAGGAATAGCACCACGTTCTAGGTCGCTTCCAAGCAGTTCGCATAGGCAACGGCGATAATACTCGTGACGCGGAAAGGAAAGGAGCGAACGCGAATCGGTCAGCATCCCCACGAACCGCGACAGCAGCCCCAGATTCGACAGATCGTTGAGGTGCCTCGTCATGCCCTCCCATTGGTCGTTGTACCACCAGGCAGCTCCCCATTGGAGCTTTCCGGCACAGCGACCATCTTGGAAATTCCCCAGCACCGTCGCCACGGCAAAGTTTGCCGCGGGATTCAAGTTGTAGAGAATCGCCTGTGGCAGCGAATCCTCTTGGTCGAGTTGATTCAAATAGCGTGAGAGAGCCGCCACGGACGGCATATCGCCGATCGAGTCGCACCCCGCGTCGGCCCCAACTTCGCGCATCAGGCGATCACTGTTGTTTCGCAACGCGCCGATGTGCATCTGCTTCGTCCAACCACGCTTCGCGTCCAACCGACCAAAGTAGAGCATCATGTAGGCACCAAATCGCTCAGCCAGATCAGGTGCGACCGCTTCGCCTTTGGTGGCACTGGCGAAAATCGCTGCGGCGTTTTCATGAGAGCATGCGTCAGCCAAGACTTTGGTCACGTCATGATCCGAAAGCCGTCCCCCCATCTCGTGGAAGTACGTATGCCGGCGTTCGAGTGCATCTAGAAATGCGTCGAAGTCTTTGATCTCAACGTCCGCAGCTTCGGCAAGCTGGGCGAGCCAAGCATTGAAAGGCTCAGGGCGATCCACCCATAACGCTTTGTCTGGCCGAAATGTCGGCAGCACCTTCGCCGGGCAATCGCTGTTTGCGATCTGATTGTGATAGGTCAAGTCGTCCATCGGGTCGTCCGTTGTGCAGACGACTTTCACTTTGAAGTTCCGCAGGATGCCATGGGCGGTCAGGTCGTCGCTGGCAAGCCGCTCGTTCGCTCGCTTCCAGATCGACTCCGCGGTGGCGGGGCTCAGCAGTTCTTCAATCCCGAAGTACCGCTTCAATTCGAGATGCGTCCAATGGTAGAGCGGATTACGCAGCGTCCGAGGAACGGTCTCCGCCCACGCAAGGTATTTGTCGTAAGGGTCAGCATCGCCGGTAATGAGCCGTTCTTCGACGCCATTGGCCCGCAGTGCCCGCCATTTGTAGTGATCTTCGGCAAACCAGATTTCCGAAAGATTCTCAAACCGTCGATTCGCGGCTATATCTGCCGGGCTGAGATGCGTGTGGTAGTCGAGAATCGGCTCATTCTCGGCAAACTCGTGATAAAGCCGGCGAGCCGGGTCGGTGGTCAGCAGAAAATCGTCGTTGATGAAGCTCATTGAGGGGGCAGGGGGCAGGGGGCAGGGGGCAGTCAGATGTCATACATTTTGACTGAAAACTGCCGACTGCCCACTGCCCACTGCCGCATGCGCATGAAAAAACCGCTCATTTCAATGAGGCTGAAACAAGCGGCAAGGTTGTGACCGCGAAAAACCGCGGCCTAGAGGCGCCGGGCGGATTCGAACCGCCGATGTCGGATTTGCAATCCGATGCCTTAGCCACTTGGCCACGGCGCCATAGGTAGCCACCTCGCTCCGCGAGATGAACTGCAAATAAAAACTCCTCATCTCTCAAAAAGCTATGAAATCGTGCTGATTGGGTCAAGTGCAACCATTATATCGGCTGGGCACCCCAGGTGAAATGAGGAATTCCTGTCGGCAAAGTCGAGACCGACACGCCAGCAGCGTTCTTCTGAAGTGACGCCTCCCTGCGATTCGATGGATTAGACAGGCGATCTAGGCTCACGGGTTCAGGCCCTGCCGAGTATTTACGGCCCGTATTTCCATGGAAGGAATTGCATGCTCCAGCACTTGAAGACTCTCATTGCCGGCCCACTCTCCGGCGCTGCCACCCAGAAGAAGATCGAGCAACTCAGCCGGCAAGTCGCCGAGCAAAGCGTCGATTTTGTCTGCCAATTGATCGCCAACTCCACCCGCGGCATGACCCTTTGCGAAACACGCGGCTACATCCGTGCCCGTGCTGGAGCCGAAATCCGCAAGCAAACCCGCCTGCTGCTCGCTTCTGAAGCTGCTTCAGTGACCGAGCACCGGTCGATGATTGTCGAGGCGGCGACCAACCGGATCGTGCCGCAGGTCCTCCGTCAGTTGGTCCGAGCCAACGTTGCCGTACCAGCAGCAGAGCCTCAAGCCAGCCCACTTCGCATCGCTGCGTAGAGCCTCTTCACACCAGTACAACTTCTCCAAGTTTTCCTCGCCCCGGTGGGGAGAGGGCAGGGTGAGGGGAAAGAACCGTCTATGGATCGCGATGCCTACCCGTCGCTACCAAAGCTTTGCGTCTTGACGACGCGGCTTCGCCAACAGAACCACCGTGTTGATGCGTGGGTGGCTGAGCGCGACGCCAACTTCGAACGATTGCGGTGCGCGATCGCCCAAAGTTCACGCGAGCAAGCCCTAGCCGCAATCTCCGGCATCCTGGGCGACCCGCGTCATGCAAATCGCCCAACGCTGCGGGCCACAGCTGAAAGACTCATTGAGGCCCTGCAAAGCAAGCGAACCCCGGCAACACGCATCTCGCGTCTGTCCGCAGAGTTGCTGAACGAATGCCGCTACGTGCTACAGAAATCGCACGGCAGAATCGCAGCGTAGCAAGACCCAATCAGCCGCAGGGCGTTAGCCCCCGGTTGTCCAGATTCAGGGAACTGGACGCTAACGCGTTGCGGCTGATTTCTCGACACGCAGGAGATCCTACCGATGGTAGTGCCCCGGCGAGACAACCACGACAGGCCGTTGCGTCGTGAACCACCCAAACGGGCGGCCGCCGGGCATCTGCCACGAGTGGCTATACATCGAAGTAAAAGGGATACCACTGGCCGTGGGTCGGCTTGGTGTGAATCCCCAAGCCTTCGAAGCGGCAATGCGGGCGGCTCGTTGGTTCGCGCGAGCCATCGATCGTTGCTGGGCGATCGTCGGCTGCAGGCCGGCTCGTTCCACGGGCTCATAGTACCAGCCTGAACCCTGCTCCCCTGGGCCAACCTTGCCGGCATCGCCACCTTCTTGAGCCTGGGCCGAAGAGGCCACCGCGATCATCATGCAGAGAGCTAGGAAGGACTGGCAAAAGTGAGTCTTTTTCATCGTGTCTCTCCACAATTTTCGTAAGAAGCAGCGCCTGAGGGCGAACTATTGCTGTTGGCTGATCCCATTTCGCCGCGGTGCTCGCACCGCGCTGCACGAACACTTAGCGCGTAAAGTGAAGGTGCAATCGATTGATCGGCCACCGAACCGCCTCGCATTGAGCAGGCCTGCCAACTGGGGGGCCTTTGTCGAAGATTTGCTAACGGTGAGGAAATATGAGTAGACTTTGAGGATTACCTGCCTCGCTGGAGTGTCGCGGGCCAGCATGAGAGAGCAGAGATGACGGAGGAGTTTGAGTTGAGGATTGTTCACGGCCTGCCGCACTGGTAGGCTTACATCATCACAAACAGCGGGACGGGCCACCAATTACCCAATCAGGGCCCACGGCTTTAGGCGGCGTCCCCAAACGAAACATGGAGATACGAAAAGATGAAGACTCTTGGAATGTGGATGTTAGGATTCTGCCTGACCCTAGGCACCATCAGCATGGTCGGCTGCAGCGGCGAAGAAAAGAAGGCTGCTGACCCACCTGCCACAGGCGCTGACGCCGGCGGCGAAGAAGGTAGCGAAGCCAAAGAAGAAGCTGGCAGCGACGCGAAGTAGAATCGCTGGCTCAGCTAATTCGATACATATAATACGAAACGGGCAGGCCCTTAGGGTCTGCCCGTTTGTAATTACAGCCAAGTCTTGGCTCGACACATGAATCGAAGCAGGTAAATCTTGCCCCGTAAATCAACAACTCATGCGTTGGACATACTGCAACCTGGAACGTAAGAGATTTCGTCCTGTACGCTCCGTTTCTGCTGCATGTATCTGGGCGATGTGTGCATACGTAGTTTTTATTGCTACGCCTTCTCCCGGAGGATGGATTCTAAGTACCCTCAGCATTTCCAGAGCAATATGGTCTCTTGTTGCTCAGCCGAGCTGGAGAGAAGTCTTCCTGATTTCAAGCGTCGTTCTTGCACTTAAGATTGTTGGCGATAGCGAAGCGACCTGGGTTTTCTGCGCCTTCGGATTCTTTTTTGTATGCCTTGGATATGTGCTGGGAGCTTTTGCGGACATAAAGATCGACGAAGCTGAATTCTATCGCTCCTTAGTGCATGCGAATGGAACCGAGTATTGCCAACGCCCCGACTGTAACCAGAAGCGTGTTCGAATGAGTGTCCTATGTCGCGAACACCACTTCCAAATGATTTGCAGGGAGCATCCTGAAATCCTATCAGGGTCACTTCGACGGTAGCACCGATCACCCCCGCTTCGGTCGCGGCACTTTACTGCCACCCTTCCGCCGTCGCCCGCGTCCTTTCGTTTTGCTCTCCTTCACGGATTCAACCGGCTCACCGATCGCGTCTTGCATTTTTTCGATGCGGTCGCGGAGCTTCGCGGCTCGTTCGAACTCCAACTCTTCGGCCGCTTCGAGCATTTCCGTTTCGAGTTCGTTGATGTACTCCTGCGTAATGACTTCCGTCTCGTCGGTGCGGCCCACGGCGGCGTTGGCCTTGGCGTGGGCGCTCGCTTCGGCTTCGATGCCGCGGTAGATCGCTTTCTTGACCGTTTCGGGGGTGATGCCGTTCGCTTCGTTGTACTCCTGCTGCAACTTGCGGCGGCGTTCGGTCTCGTCCATTGCCCGCTGCATCGAGTCGGTCACTTTGTCGGCATAGAGAATGACCTTCGAGTTCACATTCCGCGCGGCTCGTCCGATGGTCTGCATCAGCGAGGTCTCGCTCCGCAAGAACCCCTCTTTGTCCGCGTCGAGGATCGCCACCATCGAGACTTCGGGCAGGTCCAAACCTTCGCGAAGCAGGTTGATACCCACCAGTGCGTCGAATTTCCCCTCTCGCAAGTCGCGTAACAAGTCAACCCGCTCGAAAGCGTCTAACTCACTGTGCAACCAACGGGCGTTGACACCTTGCTCAGTGAGATAGTTGGCCAGATCCTCAGCAAGGCGCTTGGTTAGCGTTGTAACGAGAACCCGCTCGCCCATCGCTGTCCGTTCTTTGATTTGTTCCAACAGATGAGGTACTTGTCCCCGTGCGGGCACCAGTTCGATCACTGGGTCGAGCAGACCAGTTGGACGGATGACTTGCTCGACGACTTCGCCAGCGGTTTGGCCGAGCTCGTACTTGCTTGGCGTGGCTGAAACGTAAACGACCTGGCCGATTCGCTCTTGCCATTCCTCAAATTTCAACGGGCGATTATCCAAAGCGCTCGGCAGTCGGAAGCCGTGCTCGACGAGCGTCGTCTTCCGGCTGCGGTCACCGGCGTACATGGCACCGATTTGGGGAATCGTCACGTGCGATTCGTCCACAAACAGCAGCATGTCCTTCGGGAAAAAATCGAACAGCGTCGACGGGGCTTCCCCGGGCGGGCGACCGCTCAGAGGTTGGCTGTAATTCTCTACGCCGGGACAGTAACCGACTTCCAGCATCATTTCGATGTCGAACCGCGTTCGCGCATTCAATCGCTGCGCTTCGAGCATCTTGCCCTGCTCGCGAAACAATTCCAGCCGTCCGGAAAGTTCTTTGCGAATCAGATCGACCGCACGCTCGATCCGCGACTCCGGCAGCACGAAGTGCTTCGCCGGATAGATGTAAAGCTCTTCTTGCTCGTCGATCGTCTCGCCCGAGGTGGGATCGATGAACGAGAGCTTCTCGATCTCGTCGCCCCAGAATTCCAGTCGATAGGCGAACTCTTCATACGCGGGCCAGACCTCGACGCAGTCCCCGCGGACGCGGAACTTGCCCCGCTCAGGGTCCGTATCGTTGCGGGCGTACTGAATGTCAACCAAGCGAGCAAGTACATCATCGCGATCAACCGTCTGCCCGACCCGCACGCCGACCATCATTTCCTTGTAGTCGTCAGGCGAACCTAAGCCGTAAATGCAGGACACGCTCGCCACCACGATCACATCCCTTCGACTTACCAGGCTACTAGTGGTCGCCAGCCGCATGCGGTCGATTTCCTCGTTGATCGAAGCGTCCTTCTCAATGTAAATGTCACGCTGCGGAATGTAAGCTTCGGGCTGGTAATAGTCGTAGTAGCTGACGAAATAGCTGACGGCGTTGTGGGGAAAGAATTCCTTGAACTCGGAGTAGAGCTGAGCCGCGAGCGTCTTGTTGTGCGAAAGCACCAGCGTCGGGCGTTGCACCTGCTGGATGATGTTTGCCATCGTGAATGTCTTGCCCGAGCCTGTGACACCCATCAAGATCTGCTCGCGTTCCTCGGCATTCAAGCCCTTCACGAGCGCATCGATTGCCGCAGGCTGATCTCCAGCGGGCTGAAACGGGCTCTCTAAGCGAAACTCCATCGAAACCTCTTCCTAAATCTCTTCTTTGAACAGGAGGTAACAGAGGAAACGGAGAAACTCCGTACTATTACCTCTATCTCCTCCGTTGACTCCTGTTCAATTCCCAACGTTACTAACTCAGGCTAATTCACTTCAGCTCCAAACCGATTCGGCTCGCCTACCATTTGTTGCTCGCCGGGTATCGGAATCAAAAACGGGCGGATGTTTTCCAACGTTCGTGGGCCGATCCCGTTGACTGCTTTGATCTCGTCCAAGCTTTGAAAATCGCCGTGAGCTTCACGGTATTCGACGATTCGCTCGCCCAATTTTTTTCCTACGCCCGGCAACTGGCTCAGCTCTGGCCACTCGGCCTGGTTGATATCTACTAGAAACTCTGCTTCCAACGGTTCGGCTCGATCGATTTGGATCAGCTCCCCTCGATGCCCGCCACGGTAAAACCAATAACAAACCAGCAAAAGCAAACCGGCCAGCGTCAGCACCCAAACACTCGCTTGGTCACGAGCATTCAATAGCGGCGGCTTTTGCGAAGGCGGGGTGTCAAGCTGAGACATCGTCGGCTGAACGAAGGTCTGTAAAGAGTACCGGGACAGGACGCGTGGACTTAATGCCTACAGGCTGTTAGAAACGCAACTGAAGGCAACCCGATAGTATACCGGCTAAGGCAATCAAGGTGAGGGCGGCAGTGTGAGCAAATCAGAAACTCCAAAAGTAGGATTCACCGATTTCGAGCAGTTTTCCTGGGACGACCGTCTCGAAGCGGACTGCCAGGCGATTGTTGAGCTAGCTCGTCAGGAGGATCTCGGCGAGGCGGGCGACTGGACAACCAATGGACTAGTTTCCGAAGAAAGTCGTGGTTCCGCCACAGTCGTGACGCGAGAAGAAGGAGTGCTCGCCGGAGTTGCGGCAATCGAGACGTGCCTAGGAACATTGGACGCTGACTTAAAGTGGCAGCCGCTGCTAAAGGATGGCGACCCGTGCAAGGCGGGACAAAGCCTCGGCGAGCTTTCAGGGAAGGTCCGCGACCTGCTTTCCTACGAGCGAATTCTGCTTAATCTTGTGGGGCGTCTCTCAGGCATCGCCACTTTAGCCAGCGAATACGTGGCAAGGGTTGAGGGAACGCAAGCCCGTATCTACGACACGCGGAAAACCACCCCTGGGTGGCGGAGGCTGGAAAAGTTCGCGACCCGTTGCGGTGGAGCTTGCAACCACCGGACGGGGCTTTTTGACGCCGTGATGATTAAAGACAATCACTTGGCGCACTTTCGTGCGTCGACGGGCTCGGGCAATGGTGGTCCCCGGACTGCTGAAGCAGTCACGGTCATTCGTAAATATTTAGAAAACGAGGCACTTGGCGCGAGCATACCTATTGAAATTGAAGTTGATACGATCACCCAGCTAGAAGCCGTTTTACCGGTCCAGCCAGACATCGTTTTGCTCGACAATATGTCGCTTGAAAACCTCCGCTCTGCTGTCGCCTTACGTGATGAGAAATCGCCGAGTGTTCAGCTCGAAGCCTCGGGCGGAGTCACCCTGGAAACTTTACGGCAAATCGCTGAGACGGGGGTCGATCGAATCAGCGTGGGCGCTCTAACCCACTCAGCCTGCTCACTCGACATCGGGCTCGACTGGAATTCGGTCGGCTGAGTTTCCCCATCGCGACTGGTGGGGAATACGTTCAACACTAACGCGGTCCGAGAGGTTGTTTTTTCGCAACGGGTGCTTCTCGGCTGAAGCGAGATGGCCACACTGTGGCGGCTCTCGCAAGGCGAATTTCTCAAGATTCAAGCGTTTCGTCGCCTGATGGTTTCGCTCAGTTTGACACCGGCGGAAGCTGATCTAGTTTTGCCTTAGAACCGTCCTTTGGGGAGAGGTACGGTCCACGACGCGGCGGGAACATCGCTGGGAGCGAGAGGGGGCCCGCCGCGTCATTTTTTACTTTTTACGCGAGCTAACGAGCTCAACCAAGAAGTCTGTTGCCAGTCAGGCGTCTAACGAGAAACAGCCCAATTTGCCAGACCCTCCCTGCCGTTTTCCCTTAAAAATCGCGGTTTTCTTGGTAAAATCGTTTGACAGTCGTCAAAGTCTGTGTATTCTAGAGGGAAAGGCGAGGAAATTTCCTCGCAAGCACTATATTTTCACTTTTTTGATTGGGTAACGGACCTCATGAACATTCGATCGGCGGCGAGTCAACAAGCTCAGCCGTTGTCCGAACAGGCAATTAGAACTGCCGGGTCCGTCACACCATCTTTATTTCTCAGCATTGGGCGATTCTCGCTCTGCTGAATATCACGGTGGACTTTGACAGCCCTGCTTGATGATCATTGCTGGGATGAACTGCGCTGCCAATCCAGGTAGTCGGTCATCTGCAATGCTTTGAGATTCTCTGATTGCTCATTCTTAGAGCTGCCTTGATGTTCCTCGGGCCCTGCGCCTGGGTCTTCATGTGCTGCCTGTGTGGCATCGACTTGCGTATTGTGGCGCGTCTCACGCACATCCCGTTAGAAGCTGCGCGACCACTGCGCTGCTTCTCTAGAGCGAATCCGCCTATCGGATGCCGCTTGCCTATGGCCTTGTTGGCCGACAGCAAGCTTTCTTGAGTTTCTTTCCCCTACAGAGCACACAGGAGACGTCACCTGGCACAGGCAAGCTGGAATGCATGCACTGGCCAACGACGGGAAAGAGCACCATGAATTTCAAACTAGACTTTCTGACAAGAAGCGCATCACGCGTGACAATCGCGTTGGCAATGATCGCCATTTTTAGCGTGGCAGCCGAACAAGCAGACGCCCAGAACAACTATGAGGTGAATATTTCATCGAGCGATCGATTCCTCATGTCATTGAACACTTCCATGGAAACGATCGTCGCTCAAGAAGAAATGTGCGACAATCCAAACAATCGCATCCAGAATCGCAATCGCCCTGCTGTAAGGGTCGATAATGCCGCCACTTCGAACAGTGATTTGACTTCATTTACATTGCGTATCGCTGCGGACGACTATCTATTTGGTACTGGCGATAACGCGTTTGACAACTTCAATGGGAATCCCATTCGTGTTAGTGCTTACAATATGCCTGGCATTGAGATTCTAGGAGCAACCATCACCGACGTGACGAACCAAGGCAGCGAAAATGGAACAGACAAGCTATTAACAGTAAACTTTAGCGGTCTTGCTCCTGGAGAACACGCGATTTTTAACATCGACATTGACACATCAAATGCGTCTGAATTCCAGTTGCCAGATTTCCGCGGCGTACTCTTTGGTTCCGATGTCGGATCAGGAATTACCGTTCCGGCATATCACTCAGCAAACTTTGCTGACAATGTGAATGTCGCTGAGACGCAATTTGTAACACCGGATACGGCTATTCCCTACACAGGCATGAACGTCCGACCTTATCAAGCGATGGACCCAATTGTTCCATTTGGTGGAAGCGGTGGTGGAGCTATTCCCGAACCGACGAGCTTAGTTCTCTTAGGAGTAGGTCTTGCTGGCTTATCGCGGGTACGCCGCCGGGTCTAGCCACAAAGAAGAGAAATTCTGCTCGAACTCAAGCTGATAGACGGTGCCACCGGACGGCAAGCGTCCAAACCGTATGTGTGCTCTGGAAAGCGAGGTTGGCCTCAGGTTGACCTCGCTTTTCTCGTGCGCTGACAGCCCCCACAAGACGACAAGTTGGCTAAAACTAGCAAAAAATGCCGATTACCCGGGCTATACGTCTCGTAGCAATCCTCTCAATTTTATCGCATTTGCCAAAATTTCGGAAAGTGCAGCCGCGTGTGCTACCGAACTACTACCCTAGGTTCGCATGGCTACCATGCTGAGGGATTGGACTTAGCAAGCCTGCGACTTTTCCGAATCACTTATCTTGCAGGATAGCGTCCTGCAGAGGGCCGCGTGGCCTTCGAAACGCTCATTTGGGGGGAACTAAGATGAGACTCAAACGATGGGGTACCGCTGCGCTTGCACTATGTTTGTGTATCACAGGCATGGCACAGGCTCAGCAGCAAGGCGGTCGCGAGTATCAAACGGCAGATGCCGTTATCGACGAGAATGTCGATCTCGCTTCTTACAATGACTGCAACACAGGCTGCAGTGTCGACGGCTGCAGTTCTTGTGGTGGCGACGGGGGGATGCTGGGTGGCATCATGGATCGCCCGCTCATGCTGATCGCAGGAGCAGAATACATTTATGCTCGGGCTAACTTCAGCCAGGCATTGTCGTACATCGAAAACGACACTGTAAACAATGTCGTCACTTTCAATCAATATGACTTCGATTATAACTCGTCATACGGTTTCTATGGCGGCATCGCCGATTGCTGCTGTGGTGGAGCGATCATTTTCGATTTTCAGCGACTACGTAGTGATGCTGTATTCGGGCCGATCTCCGACGATACCGCTGCCGGCATCGTTAATATCGTACCCTTCGAAGTCAATCCTCCAGCAAACGGATTCACCAACGGATTTGCAAGTGTTGATCTGCAATCCTATGGAGCTAGCTTCCAAAAAACGATCCCTCTGGGCTCGCCACTTTGTGCTGACACGTGCTGTGATTGTGGCGATACCTGTTGTGGAGACGATTGCTGTGGCGACTCATGTTGCGGAGACTCCTGCTGCGGAAGTGGTTGTGGCTGCGGTTGGTGCCCAGCTTGGGATCTTACATGGCGTGGCGGTATCCGCTGGGCGAACGTGGACTGGAGCCGGGGTGCCAATGCTTTTGACACCACAACGGGTACAGCAGTCGCCGACGACTCTTATGTGACTCAGCTTGATTTCGAAGGCTTCGGCTTTCGTACAGGGCTAGAAGGCCGACGTTACTTCGGTCGTCGAGGACGCTTCAGTGTCTTCGCCGGTGGCGATATCTCGGTACTACTGGGTGATATCAACATTCGAACGACGGTTGTCGACGGGGGCACGCCAAGCGTTTTCCAAGACAGTTGCACACATATCGTGCCTGTCACCGAAGTTGAAATGGGTGGCACCTACCACATTGGTTGCCACGCTTCAATCACAGCCGGCTACTTCTTCTCGGCGTGGCACGACCTCGGCATGCGAGACGAATATGAAACCAACTTGCAGATGTCGCATTACGACGACGCCAATATTCTTGGCTTCGACGGCTTGTTCGCACGTGCAGAGGTTGCCTTCTAAGCAAATGTCATTACGCTTCGCAGTCTGGGTAGTCCGTCTCAAGAGTACTCAATTGCAAAAAGTTCGATCAGAGACCTGTCGCGTATTCTCGCGGCAGGTCTTTTTTCGTTTTCATGTGAACCTAGAACCGAGATCGCAGGTTTCACACATCGTAACCCGAAGCGTAAGCGAGGGAATATCGCAGCTAGCCTAGCCCCTCGCTTACGCTTCGGGTTATGATTCTCAGAATTGGAACGTGTCAGCTCTAGCACCCCAGAAAAGATTACCCCCCATGTCAGCAGCCGATGCCAACTTGCCGCACGTCTTGTTCCTCTGCACAGGCAACTCCTGTCGCAGCCAGATGGCTGAAGGTTGGGGACGTGAACTGCTTGCCGATCGTTACCAGTTTTACTCCGCGGGCATCGAAGCCCACGGGCTGAATCCGAATGCCGTCGAGGTCATGCGAGAGAGCGGCGTGGACATCAGCGGGCAGAGATCTCAAACGCTTGAAGAAATCGATCGAGAACTGGGCCTGGAAAAGCTCAACATCGTGATCACCGTGTGTGGTCATGCCGACGAGAACTGCCCCGTGCTGCCGATTAACTGCACGAAGCACCACATGCCCTTCGACGATCCGCCGAAGTTAGCCAAAGAAGCGGCGACACCCGAGGAAGCGATGTCGCACTATCGAAGAGTCCGCGACGAGATTCGCGAACAGGTAGCCAAACTACCAGAAATCCTTTAATCCCAGAGACCCTAATGGTTAGTCAAACGAATATTTTTGGGTTTGGTGCATCATGAACCATTGTGCCTGAATCGATTCCGTCGCACCTAACCCGAAAATTTTGGCTTGACGCAGGAATATCGCCCTAGCGTCCGTACAAACGCTCGCGGCGGGCACGGCGGGCGGCTCGCAAACGGGCGCGACGCTTTGTCTCGCTTGGCTTCTCGTAGAATTCGCGAACGCGGATCTCTTTCTTGATTCCACTTCGCTCGACCAGCTTGCGGAATCGACGGACAGCCTCCTGCGCGGTCTCCTTATCTCTGAGCGTCAACTTAACCAACTCAAACTCCTTCGTCACCTAGTCACGTTTGTCAAGAATAAGCTATGCCAGCCGAGCTGTGTCGCACTGGTAGCCCTAAGTCGTTTCGACCAAACAGGTAAGATAACATCGGCAGAAGCACGCGTCCAGCCGCAATCTCTACCCTCTAAACTCCCCCAAGTCGGGCCGACCAAAATAACCCTTACAAGCAGCCATTTTCGGGCGAAAGACAAGCGGAATGGGAACAAACTGCCTGGATGGGTCCTCTGCTGAGCGTCGAAATAAGCCTTCGGAGACAACCCCGAAGCCCCGCATCGAGTAATTCCTTGGCCAGCAAGAAAAGCCACTCAACCTCTGCGAAGCAGAATCGCGAGCAGCAATTACGCGGTATCGCAGAGAATCACGATCGGCTGATCGAGGAACTCACTTTTCTTGAGAACCGCATTGAGCTCGCACTCGAAAACCTTGCTCAACCTACTTCCGGCGATCCAGATGGCCGCTCTTGTTGATTGCTCTCAACAATCGCATTCCCAGCCCGGCACTAAGAATCATCCCCAAGAATCCTGGGGTCGAGACGCCGCGAATCGGCCAAACATCGTTGGTCACTAATAAGACAGAGCCGATAAACAGGGCGCTGGTGAGCATGCCGAGAACCAACCGATTCACCGAAGGCTCCAGACCGCGGTGATCCAAGTGCACATCGAAACTGCCGGTCTGCACTTGTTGCAAGATATCCCTTAGCCGGCGAGGGAGCACTTCAGCAAGCTGTTCTAACTCGTAGGCGATTCGACGCGCTTTCTTCAATTGCCGCGTTGGCGAAAGACGCTTCGCCATCATCCGTTTACGATACGGCTGTAAGACTTCCATCAAGCTAAAGTTGGGCGTCAGCCGCCCGCCCGTTCCCTCAAGCATGACCAATACCTTTAGAAGCAATGACATGGTCGAGGGCAGAATAATCCCGTGGCGATTCAGCAAATCGAGCATCTCCGTCAGCGCCGCTGCCAACTCGAACCGGTCGACGGATTGATGGGCATAGTGCCCCGTGAAATCGGCTAGGTCGTGATGTAGTGCTCGCTCGTCAAGTCCAGCGGGCGTTGAACCAACCCGCGTCAGAACGGCAGCGAGCTGGGCGGGGTCTTGGTCAACGATCGCGAGCAGCATC
The DNA here is from genome assembly GCA_040218535.1 of Lacipirellulaceae bacterium. NCBI lineage: Bacteria > Pseudomonadati > Planctomycetota > Planctomycetia > Pirellulales > Lacipirellulaceae > Lacipirellulaceae bacterium. The sequence continues at coordinate 1,977,322 of JAVJRG010000005.1, forward strand.
TCGACGATATCCTCACGAAGCGACTCGTCGATGCGTCCCACTTGACCAAAATCAAGCAAGCCGATTCGATCGCCTTCCATGAGCAGCAGATTGCCCGGATGCGGATCTGCATGATAAAGACCGAAATCGAAAATCATATCGAGATAGATCTCTGCCCCAGCACGTGCAATTTCTGTCGCCTCCTCTGGAGGATAGCTGCCGCTGGCAACGCTACTTAACGGTTTGCCTTCGAGCCACTCCATGACCAGAACACGATCGCTCGAAAATTCGGGGATCGGGTTCGGCACGCACAACGTGTCGTGTTTGTCGAATCTTCGCCGGAACTCCTCCAAGTGCCTTAGCTCACGATCAAAATCCAACTCACGCCGCAGGGCACGCTGGAACTCAGCAACGGTGGCGCTGGGGCGGTAGGCACGCAGCTCGGGCAGACGTTCTGCGAGCTGGGCAAGTCCCGAGAGAATATCCAGGTCAACATGCACTCGCTGTTGGATGCCATGATGCTGGACCTTCACTGCCACCACTCGTCCATCAGCCAAGACCGCTTTATGAACCTGCCCAATTGATGCCGAAGCAATCGGCTTGATGTCGAATTGCGAGAACACCTCTTCAACTGGGCTACCAAGTTCACGGAGTATTGTCTCTTCAACCAACTCGCTCGAATCAGAAGGCACATCGATCTGCAATCGTTCAAGCTCGCCGGCCAACTCGCTTCCCACCAAATCAGGTCGCGTGCTAAGAATCTGCCCAAGTTTAATGAAAGTAGGCCCCAGGTCCTCAAGGGCAAGTCGAATCCGGGTGCAACGATCGTGGTTGGCGATCACCTGACCGGATTGATTTTTCAGCCAGGACTTGCCAAACGAGAACTCAAACTGGCTGAGCCAACCGGCAAGTCCGTACTTACTGAGCACCGAGAGAATTTCCCCCCAACGGCCAACGTTACGATAGATTTGGGGGATCGCGCGGATTCGCATGAGACGATTGCTTAAATACACGAGTGGCGAAGCTGCGATGAAACCATCGCCGTCAGCTCAATCATTCTAGTTGAGCAAGCTCACTCGTGCCATCACACGGCATGCCATCAACCATAGCGAAGAAATAACATCCATAGCACCTTCGCCCTTTGGTGAGAGGATAGGGTGAAGGGACCAGAAGTAGAAAAGTTATTTTTTCTTCATTGCTAGGCAGCCTTAAGTCGCTTCAACGCTCGTTGAACCTGCGCTGCCAGCGGACCGCCGCTGTGGGATGCGACTTTCTCCAAAGCGAATATTACTGGCTCGGAACCCTGACCGATGCGTCCCAGCGCCCAAGCGGCTCGTTCTTGGACGGTAGGAGCGTGGCGATCTTGTAGCCGTTCTAGCAACACGGGAATGGCATCCTTCGCCTCGCTGCCTGCGCGGCCCAGCATGGTAATCGCCCAGAAAGCGACATCCGAGTCCGCCGCCTGTGCCATATTCGCCAGATCCGACAAGTGCGATGTTGCGGGTGGCCCCGCTTCCTCAAGCGCTGCAACACACCAATTGCGTACACTTTCTTCGTCGTCACCACAGAACTGGACCAAAGCTGGAATCGCTGGCTGCGCTCCATCACCTAACGCGGCAATCGCTTCAGCAGCTTCTGCTTGTTGGGCGGTCTCACCAGTACGTAGCTGGTGAAGTGCACTTTCGAGGTCCATGGCCGTGAACTCCTAAACGGTAACCGAGGGATAACCAGACCTTTGTAATCTACCGTGCTTCGAATCGATCGACCAAGAGTGATTTCTCGAATGAAGATTGCCTCTGCAGAGGGGCATCGAATGTCGGGACAAGGTGACACCACCGGCTATCTGCACGAGTCGTAGGAATAATTAGCGTGACCTGGAAGGAACGGTTCTTTCACGCGATTTAAAAACACGAAGATAGTCACTCTTCAACTTCTCAACGAGCAACTGATGCTCTGCAGATTCGACAAAGTTCTCAGCAGTCCGCTCCTGAGGATTCTCTGCAAGGTTGTAGAGCGCGATCGGCTCGAATTTCGAGAGTGTGTGGTTACTCTGAAGAATGAGCTTCCAAGGCCAGCGGCGAAACATGACTTCCTTTTTCGAGCCGGCTTGCTGGATGAAATAGTCACGTTGCCTGAATGTTCCCTCACCGGTCAACAGGGGAAGCAAGTTATTGGAGTCCATCGCTTGCCCCTCAGGAATGTGCGTTCCCACCAGTGCGGCAAAGGTTGCCACCATATCAAGGTTGACCGCCAGTTCGTGCGTGACCCCTGGCTCGATGTGCCCTTTCCAAACAGCAAAGAACGGTTTTCGGTGCCCTCCTTCAAGTGGTGAGTTCTTCGTGCCGGCAAAACCGCCGCTCGAATTGTGCCTAAAGTTCGCCTTCGATTTACCTCCTGAGAGACCCCCGTTGTCCGAAGTGAAAACGATGAGGGTATCCTCGAACACTCCGTTCGACTTGAGTGCATCAATAATCCGCCGAACCTGCTGGTCGAGGTCCAACACCATGTCGAGGTGGGCTGTAGGTGTTGCCCCCTTGACTTTCTTCCCGTCGAATTCCTCAGGTGGGCAATGGGGCACGTGAACCATCGGCGAGCAATAGTAGAGAAAGAAGGGAGACTCTTGATTCGCATGCTTCGCGATAAAATCGACCGCCTTTGCGGAAATCAGCTTGCCGATCTCCCGAGTGTCCCAGGCGGTGTCTCCCATGCCGGTCCCCTTGGAGCTCAAATCCTTCGGATGGATCGCGTTGGACTCGTCGAGGAAGACGATCTCCGAGTCCTCAGACAGCGGAAACCATTGGTCATTCTCATAGACCAAATAATGGGGACCTTGAATGCCGCAAGGCAGCGTGAAGTCGTAATCGAAACCCCAAGTCCGCGGTCCGTTTCCAAGGCACTTGGTTAGATCGACCTTTTCGGACAGATCCTTGTGACGTTCCTTTCCACGGTAAATGCCACCAGTGTTGAGGTCTCGAAAGTCCCCGCCTAGGTGCCACTTGCCAATGAATCCCGTTGAGAAGTCAGCATCTCGGACGACCGTGCCAAGGGTGACTTCGCCTTTCTCAAATGCCGTTTCGCGAAACGTTCCCCACACGCCCCAGGGTGCATTCGAGCGATAGTTGTTATTGCCGCTCATCACACAGTAGCGTGTTGGCGAACAGAGGGAAGTCGCCGAATGCCCATCAGTGAACCAAAGGCTTTGACGGGCTAGCTCGTCGATCGCTGGTGTTTCGACATTGGGCTCAAGCTTCATGTGTGTCCGTACATGATGACTCACATCGCCGAGCCCCAAATCGTCCGCCATGATGAGCACGATATTCGGGAGTTTGGCCGAAGCGACACTGACCAAGAGCAAGGAAAACAACGTCGTTCGAAAGAGAACAAGCATGAGGATTACCTGAATGTAGGAACAGGCTCGGGTGTATAGTCTTCGCCGGCTGCCTTCTTGGGTATCGAATCCAGGAAGAACTGATCCCGCAACTGATGGTAGTGTTCGTAGCCCTCCATGCGGCAGTGAACGTTCGATTCATTCCATCTCTGCCATGAATCGCGAAGCTGCGAGGCTAGTTCAGGCCGCTCTGCTCCCAAGTCCTGCTGTTCGGCAATGTCCGAGGGCAAATCAAACAGTTCGGGTTTGCCGTTAGGTCGATCCTTGACGTGCTTTCTGCGACTGGAATCGAGAATCGACCAACGCACGCCCCCATCTCGCCAATAAAGAAAATCGTGCGGGGCAGAGGAGTCTTCTTTTTTCAATGCCGGCATGAGATTGACACCTTCAAACCCGTCCGGCAGCTGATCGTTTTGCGTCGCTAGCGCAACGGCAGTTGCCGCGATGTCGAGTGATATAACAGGGTTCTCAAACGTAGAACCCTTCTCGATCTGCGCAGGCCAGGAGGCGATAAACGGCACATGCACTCCCCCGTCGTAGAGATTTCCCTTGCCGCCACGGAACGGTGTATTGGACGAACCATTCCAGTTGCCTGGCCGATTCTTACTGGATTGAGGTCCGCCGTTGTCGCTCAGAAAAAAGATGAGCGTGTCATCGCGCAATCCGTTCTGCTCAAGAGCATCGACAACCTTGCCGATTCCTGCGTCCATCGTACTAACCATTGCCGCATAGATGCGTCGCTTGCGCTGCTCGATATGCGCGTACTCCTGAATGGCTTCTTTCGGAGCCTGTAGCGGTGCATGCGGGGCGTTGTAGGCGAGGAAGAGAAAGAAAGGATTGTCGCGGTTGGTCTCAACAAACTTAGCAGCATCTTCGCTGAGAGCAGTCGTCAGGTAGCCTTTGAACTCAGCCGGCTTGCCATTGCGTTCCAACGCTTGCAAATAAGCTTCTTTCACGGGCTTTCGCAGGTCAATCTTGAAGTAGTCGTGACCTCCACCAAGGAAACCATAAAAGTAGTCGAAGCCTCGATGGTTCGGATGGAACAGTGAAGCAGCCCCCAGATGCCACTTGCCGATGACTCCTGTTCGATAACCTGCTTTCTGCAGTAGCTTAGGAAACAGGGTAATCGTGGGATCGATGCCCATGTAGGGATTTGACGGATCGTAGGCGGGATTCGTCTCGAAACCGAATCGTTGCTGATATCGCCCCGACAACAATCCAGCACGGCTCGGGCCACAGTACGGATGCGTCACATAGCCATTGGTGAATGTCACTCCGGAAGCGGCGAGCGCGTCGAGATGCGGAGTCCGAATGTCCGTTGACCCAGTGAAGCCAGCATCGGCGTAGCCCATGTCGTCGGCCATGATCACGATGATGTTCGGCCTCTGGGCAGAAGCTAAGGAGCTAAGCGATAAGAAGACCAGGCAGATGGAGTATTTCATAACCAATTCTCTGTATGCGAGTATTTGATCTCGTAGTGATTCTATTTCATTGGTCAGAGCAGCAGCTACTTCTTCGAGCGACCTTCGCGAATCCCCTCAACCACGATCGAAGCGGGGGGAGCGTCGACATCACCTTTCGCGAAAGTTACCAGTCGCTGACATTCGCTACGCATTTCCTCAAGCACTTCTGCGTAGGTAACTCTGCTAGCCAGGTTGTTGCTTTCGCTCGGGTCGGAAGCAAGATGAAACAGTTCTTCGTAGACAGGCTGTTCACCACGGATTGAGCTCGTCAGCCAGTCGGCGTAGCTCTCGATTTGGCTTGGAGTCACCTGATAGAGCGTTTTCTTTGTGACGCTCGAAAACTGAGCTCGATCATTCTTGAAGTAGCGAATGTATTTCCACTGGGCGGTTCTCACGCTTTCAATCCGCGGATTGCCAAAGTACGTTGACCAGAGATTCTCAGCAAAACTGCTATCGCGAACTTTTTCGACGGCTCCTTCGACTAGCCCACGGAGACTCTTCCCTTGCATGCCGTCAGGAATATCGACTCCCGCCAAATCGAGCAGCGTCGGGGCGATGTCGACCGATTCCACTAAGGCGGTCGTCCGCAGTCCCTGCTTCGACTCGTCGACCCTCGGGTCCATAACAATCATCGGGACACGGAGGCAGGGCTCGTAATTAAGCGCCTTGCCGCCCAGACCAAACTCGCCCGCCATAATGCCATGATCGCTGCTGAAAACGATCACCGTATCCTCGGCGAGCCCCTCCTGCTGCAGTGACTCACGGATGCGACCAATCATGCGGTCGATCCCCGTAATCGTCTGTGCTTTGCGGACTAGTTGCTCGCGAAGCAAATCCGGCGTGTCGACATACTCGTAGTTGATCTGCCGATACTCGGCGAACAGTACGTCCGTCGGTAACTTTGGCTCTGTGATCTGATCCTTGGCAACGTAGGTCTTAGGGATCGAGAGCTGCCCCATTTGATCGCGATAGGCAGTGCGATAGAGCTGGGGGTCGGTGGCGAGCATTTCCATCGACCGAGTCCCAGCCCCATGCGGGAGATTCAGAGCGATTGTTAAGCAAAAGGGCTGATCGGACGGTCGCATCTTCAGAAACGACTGAGCGCCGGCAATGTAATCAACGCCAGAGTCGAGGAAGCTGTTCGCCCCTTCGCTGACGATTTCAATTTGCGTGTCGGCCTTGGCCTGTTTGAAAATCTCGTGACGCCGTTTTGGGTAGAACGTCAAGTGACCGTGACCGGCATACCAGAAGTCGAAGCTGTTGTTGATCAGGTCAGAGTCATACCCTTTCTCGCCGATCGGTACATGGTTCTTACCGACGTATCCAGTGTAGTAGCCAGACTTTCTCAACAAAACCGGATAGCTCTGCGACCAAGCCTCCGGCTTCATCGAGGTTCCGGAGTTGAAATTGATGCCGTGTTTGCGCTCATATTGTCCCAGGAAGTAACAGGCTCGGCTCGGGGTACAAATCGCGCTCGTCACCGCGGCATTGGCAAAGAGTGTGCCCTCGGCAGCGAGCCTGTCGAGATTGGGCGTCTTGATGAACTCGTTACCGGTGCATCCCAGGGTGTCATAGCGCTGATCATCCGTGAGTACGAAGATCAAATTCGGACGTTCCGCTGCCGCACCGCGCTTGTATCCGATCAACGTAAAAAGAATCGCGAAACAGGCTAGACCGATCGCTAAAAGACGTTGAACCCTCATTCGTGCACCTCCACAATCAGTGGAATCTGTACGTTGAAGGCGTGGCGGACATTCAGTTCGTCGATGCGATCAGCAGCGCAGATAAGTGCGACCGGTTTGCCATCCTCGAATACGACTTGGGGCCGTTCGAGATGATCAAGCTTTTCCGTCGTCCCATCCTCCCAAGTGATCGTTCGATCAGAGATCTCATGGAACTTCGCGGGCTGCCAATTGATTCCGTCGATTGAATCGTAGTGCACTAGCGAAAAGATTCGCTGCCCTCCGAGATGCTTCATGCGTTTCACGATTGCTCGATACTTTCCTTCTTGAAACCAGATATAGGGATCTTCCGCGGGAAAACGCTCGTCGCCGTGGGTAAACACGGGGTTGGGTGACTTCACGAATGGCCCGAGAGGATTGTCAGCGATCGCCACCATGTGGACCACGGGACCGCCGCCGGGCAGGGGGAACTTCTTACCGACCGCTTTGTAGACCATCAGAATCTCACCACTGGGACGCTGACAAACGGAAGGGTTCGAGGTCATCAGCGAATCCAACGCGGTATCGTCGTCGCTGATATCCATAACTGGCTGCTTCATCCGTACCCAAGGGCCTTCGGGTCGCTCCGCAACGGCGACTCCAATGCGTTGGTTGTTGCGGTGCTCCCAATTTAGTAATTGTTTCCCAGGCGATCCCACGACTTCACCTGCCCCGGTGTTGCCCATGTAGTAGAGATAGTACTTGTCGCCGAACTTGTGGACCGTCGGGTTATGAGTACACCAGCCATCCCAAGGCTCCTTGCCCAGCCGAGGAAGCGCAACACCATGGTGCTCGTAAGGACCAAAGGGGCTTTTCGAAGTCGCGTGAGCGATTTCCGAATCGGTGACCCAGGCCCAGCCCAGCTTCTTCGGCCAACGCGAATAAAGCATGTGAAAAAGTCCGTCCTCTCCCTGCACCACCGATCCGCCCCAATGGCTCCAGGTTTCGTTTTCGAAAACTGATGTCTTGCTGACTTGACCTAACTTGATTTCTAAATCGGGGGCCTGGCCTGCGCTTCCCTCCGGGATGACGCTCAATGTCGTACTGTCAGACTGAAGTCCCTCAGACTGAGCTTTCACGGTGATTGCACCAGCTTGCTTGCCTGCCTTGACGATCAACATGCACAGGCCGTTGAACGCATCGCGCTCGTCGGCAATGAAGGGTGCGGTGGTGGCGGCGTTTCCATTGCCGACCGCGGCGATGGTTCCAGCTCCTCCTACTGAGAAACGGACCTTATTGGAAGCCAGCGGGCAGAGATTTCCCTTCGCGTCTGCAATGCGCACGGTGACGTAGGAAAGATCGTTCTCTCCAGCGGAAAGCATGCTGCGGTCGGGGACCAGCCGAACTCTCGCTGGTGGGCCAGATGTCCTTATTTCTTTCTCGGCAACCGGCTCACCGCCGATGTAGCCGACGACTCTTAGTGAGCCGGGGGCAAAGGGAGCCTCCCACGACAGACGATACTTTGACATGAAGTGAGCTTTTTCGTACCGGAGAAACTTCACCGGGAGCTTCGTGAGATTCTTCCCTTTGACCTTCCGTCCCAGCGACTTGCCGTTGACGAACAACTCAACCTCTTCGCAATTCGTGTAGGCGAAGATCGGAATGCGCTCTTGGTCAGTTCCCTCCCAGTTCCAATGGGGAAGCACATGCACCATCGGCTTCGTGGTCCATTGGCTCTGATAGAGAAAGAAGCGATCCTTTGGGAACCCACACAGATCCACCGCGCCGAAATAAGAACTGCGCGCGGGCCAGTCCGCATTCCAGTAGCCGTTGGTACTGTTATCTCTGCCGCCGTATGGAGTGGGCTCGCCGAGGTAGTCAAAACCGGTCCAAATGTACTCACCGAGCACTTCCGGGTTTTTCTCTAGGGCATCGAATTCAACATCGGGTGGGTAAGCCCAAGGCGGGCCTATGATGTCGTAGCTGGATACCTGTAGCGACTCATGCGTCTTGTATTTCTCGATCGGCAGGTGATAGACACCTCGGCTACTCGTACATGAAGAGGTTTCTGAGCCAACGACCAAGTTGTCTGGCAAGAACTCAGCAACGGGCGCTCCGTAGGACAATGGCTTGTAGTTCATGCCTGCGATGTCGATCTTCCCGGCCATGCCTGACTTGTAGGGGCCGGGCCAATAGTTGAAGCCGCAGATGGTCGGCCGTGTTTCGTCGATCTCCTTGACATAACCGTTGAGCAGCTCAGCCAGGCGATTTCCCTCATTCGGTTTTCCTTGCTCAAGAATCTCGTTCCCGATGCTCCACATGAACACCGAAGGGTGATTCCGATCGCGCCGGACCATGTCCTTAATGTCGCGCTCCGCCCACTCGTCGAAGAACTTGTTGTAACCATTGGGCACTTTGGCAATCCGCCACACATCGAAGGCTTCGACTTGCACGAGGATTCCCAGCTCATCGCAAAGGTCAAGGAACTCATTCGACGGCGGGTTGTGGCTGGTGCGGACCGAGTTGACGCCCATCTGCTTCATGATCTGCAGCTTTCGCTCGTCCGCGCGACGATTCACAATCGCACCCAGCGGCCCGTTGTCGTGATGCAAACATACTCCTTGGATGCGGATCGGCTTTCCGTTGAGGGAAAACCCGTTGGCCTTGTCGAACTCCAGCTTGCGAATGCCAAAACGCGTTTCAGTTGCATCAACAACGGTCCCGCCGCTTTGTAATGAAGTGCGAAGCCGGTACAGACGTGGCGAGTCGAGATCCCACAGTTTGGGCTCGACGACGTTCAGTTTGGCAGTCGCTGAGGAACCATCGTCCGATATGCTGCCCGAAGTTTGTGCAACGACCTCTCCTTTCGGATCAACGACCTCGTATTCGACATGGAGATTTGCGTCCGGTTTCTCACCAGTGATCGTAGTCACAACATCGACGGCTGCTCGATCAGAACCAACCTCCGACGTAGTAACGAATGTTCCCCAGTGAGGGATGTGTACCGGATTCTTATAGTCGAGCCAGACATGGCGGTAGATTCCTGCGCCCGGGTACCAGCGTGAGGAAAGATCTTCCGGCGCGAGTTTCACCGCGACAAGATTCTCACCTCCAAAGTTCAGATGCTTGCTCACCTCGTACTGGAACTCGATGTACCCAAAGGGGCGGTTCCCAAGGAAATGCCCATTGACCCAGACGTGTGCGTTGTACATCGCTCCGTCGAAGGTGATGAACACCTTCTTCCCCTTCGCCGCGGCAGGGACTTGAAACTGCTTGCGGTACCAACCGGTCCCATGAAAAGGCAAACCGCCGCAGCGGGCGTTGTACTTCTCATCGAAAGGGCCCTCGATCGCCCAGTCGTGAGGAAGATCGAGGTCACGCCAATCGCCATCCTCGAAGGAGGAAAGCTCCGCGCCTTCAGCTTCACCTAAGTGGAACTTCCAGTTGTCATCGAAGGCCTGGCGTCCCAAGTGATCGCTATTAGCAACGCAAGTCGTTGCCGCCGTAATAAGCAGCAGTACACAAAGAAAGAAAGCCTTGAGTGAAGATCGACCGCCCATAGATACCTACAGTTTGTTTTGGGGAGGGGTTACTAGCTTGTTCAGTCCACTCATGTTTTGGAGCCGAAATTAAAGCCAACGAGCACCGAGACAACCGTGCGTGCCCCATTGAACACGACCAGGAAGCACTTCACAACCAAACTGACATTGAATTGACAAGTTTTCGCTACCTCTTCGGGCCGCTTCAACCGCTTGCTCGCACCCTGAAGGACTATTACATTCCCGATCTCGTCTACGCTAGAATAGCGACTCTTTTCTTTCGCGACTTCCTCGAATGAACAACAATCGGCATGGCACCATCTTTTCGTTTCCTCCGACAACTTCAGCTTCCCCTGCTCACTGGCCTTGTGCTTTTCTCGCCAGCAGTATTCGCTCAGTCGCCGTTGAGTCCCGAGGGAGAGGAGCAACTAGCAACTCACAACTTTCTCTTTGATAGTTTCTCCGAAGGACGCAAGACCGTCTATCAAGGCCAGGGGGCAGACCGCGGCCTGAAAGAACTTACTCTGCTTGAAGAGACGCGACAGATTCGCGATGGTTACGAGCTCCTTGTCCCCGAAGGCGCAGAACGAATCGCCGGACTTTTCCGTCACTTTGGTTTCCATGGCAAGAATCTGGATCGCATCAAGGAGGTGCACGTCTTTCCCTTTTCTCCTGACAAGGCGCCGCCTCGCAGTGTGCAAAAGAAAGACTTTTACCGCGTTCAAATGCCCTCGATCCCGCTGTCTGACGAACCCTTCGGACAGATGAAGATCAAGTTTCTCATGAAGCATAAGGATGCCGTCTGCCAGATTGACGACCTCATTTTCTACGCTCAGAAGGCGATCCCACCTGAGTTCGACACCATTCCTTACCGCGACCTTGGATCGGAGCACCCTCGCGAAGCGGTGGAAATTCTGATCGACACCGACAACGAACTGTGGATCGGCGGGTCGACGGACTTGCAGCGAGACCGTTGGTTCCGCATGCATGAGACGCCCGGCGTCGTGCATCAATCTTTTGAGAAGTGGGCCGCTGAGCGGAACTTTCTTCCCGGACGAGGTGCCTTCAAATTCAATCCGGCAATCACCCGCCGCTGGGGTAAATGGGAACCGCTCAAGGAACGCGACGACAAGCCAGGATCAGCTGACTTGACGTTTTTCGATCAGTACGATGCAGGGGTCAGGCACCGCAAAACGATTCCTTTATTCAAGAGCAAACCCTTCGCCCTCTGCTTCAATGATTGGCCAGAGTTCATGTCTGTGCCACTGGTCGGCCGCGGCACACCTCAAATTAGTCGCTTCGCGGAAGCAGCGGAGCTGGCGGCCGCCTATGTCGAAGATCAAATCGAAGATGGTGGTTTCACAGCCCATTGGTGGGAGGTAAAGAACGAGAGCTCGGTACAGTCGGAATGGGCCCACCATTGGAAGGAAAAGCAGGGAATCGACGGCTGGGGGCTGCTGGCCGATTTCCATAATCAGGTTGCTGATGCGGTCCATGAACGCGCACCTGAGGTGAAAGTCGGCGGCCCTTCCTCCGCTTACATGCAGGTCCAGGTGAAGGACTTTACGATCTATCACAATCAGGCCCGGTTTATCGAAGAAACACGCGGACACCTCGATTTCTTCTCGCACCATTTTTATGAGAACGCCCTCATGCTCGGCGCTCACGAACGACGTGGCATGGGCTACTCGAACTACCTACTAGGGCGATACGAAGCGATTCTCGACATGCTCCGCGCGCACATGCACAAGGTCGACAACGTGCTGCCCATCCTGATTACCGAATGCGGCTCGCTCCAGAACGGACGCAACCCTTCGGACAATTGGTTACGGCTCCTCGCATGGAACGCCTATCTGACGAAGTCGATGCAGCGACCCGATCAAATTGATCTATTCGTCCCCTTCGTCTTCCTCCACATGTCATGGAATCCCATGAGCGGCGATGCCGCCTTCACTCCAAAAACGGATCGCGAACGCCACTACAAAATCGAGGACTTCGAACCGACTACGATCGCCAATTATTTCGAACTCTGGCGCGACTTCGACGGTCGACGACTCCCTGTGAGCTTTAACCGTCAATGGTTAGATGTCATCGCCGTCCATCAAGATAATCGCATTTCGCTAGCGATCACGAATATGGGCGGACGGCAGCTCTCGGTCGATCTTTCCAAGGTCGCCAAAAAGCTTGGTGTCAAACAAGCGGTACAAACCCGACTAAACTATCACCGCGGAGAAGTCGTTTTTGAACCCGAACACAGCATTAAGGTCGATAGCATCCCTGTCGATGTGAACGAAACCACGATTGTTCGGCTGATTCTACCTCAACCGCTTCGCCCCAGAGGAAAGTTGAGGAGGGAACGCTGCTACGCACATGCAACGGCGGTCAAATCGAACGGCGAACCAATTCTTTTCGAGGTGCAAGTCGATCAGCCAGAGGCTGTTAGCTCCGCCCAGCTTATCGTCGGCATCCACCGTCGTGGCGGGGTCACCAAACCGCTGCAGGTCGAGTTCAATGGTGAGCCAATCGCTATCGATAAGGGAGACGCCCACGAGTTTACCGAATACTTCGCACCACTCAGCACGCAACTCCCGCTCTCGAAGCTACAGGCCAGCAACTCCGTGAAGATATCCTCGGAGAGCGGTGCGACAATCACTTCAGTTCAAATTGTTACTGATAGTACAATGCCGAACTAACTTGCAGCCCCCAATCTAAGCGAACGAAACTTATGAGACCAATTCTATTTGCGGCTCTATGTTTGGCGACCACGCTCGTCCGTGCGGAAGTGCAGCCGAACATCTTATGGATTCTCACGGACGATCAGCGTTACGACTCGATCAGTGCTTTCAATCGTATGCTGCACGACCGCGATTCGAGTGAACTGGGTTATGTCGATTCCCCAAGCATCGATAAGCTCGCAAAGATGGGCACTACCTTTATCAACACGTTCTGCCAAGCGCAAGGCTGCGCACCGTCTCGCGCAACGATGCACATGGGCAGGTATCCGTTTCGATCAGGGGTGTATGAATTCGAGTACTTCAATAACAACGCAGAACATTGTCGGCCGATGCTTCCAGAGCAGATGGCCAAGCTGGGGTATCAAACATGCCATGTAGGCAAACTGGGAGTCCGGATCAAGACAGTCAAGAATGGCCGCGTGCGCCCTCACCAGATCTATCAAACCGACGTAAAGTTCAAGCAGATGCACAAGGATGGTCTCACCGGTTGGGGTAAAGATTGGTTCTATGAACTCGACGGAGTGAAGCTTATCCCTCCCATCAAGCAGCTTCGCTACTTCGTAACGCCCGAAGGAGAGTTCGAGTACGCGTCGCTAGAGCTCGAAAAACGAATGCCCAAGTACGCCGGATCAGCGGCTGCAACCATGAAGAAATACGACCTGTTGCGTCACTACAACAGGAAAAAGCCCAAGAGCCCTGACGAAGGGATGATCCTGGCTGGGGTTAGTTCCCAACCCGCTGGAAAAACCCGAGACGGGTGGTACACCACCGTGCTTGGTCAGTTCCTGGAGAACGAGAACCAGAGTTTCGCTGTCGGATCTCAAACCGTTCAGGGCGTTGATCCCGCCAGGCCGCTCTTCTGTCACCTTGGGTTCGACTTCCCACACACGCCTGTTCTGCCCCCGGCGGATTATCGTGCCCGCTTTCAACAGCATACCTATAAAGTTCCAACTTTCGACGAGAGCGAACTCGAGTCGATGCCCGAGCAGCTACAGAAGCAAGTGACTCACGGCTTTTCCAACCATTTCTCGGACGAGCAGAAACAAGCGATGATTCAGGACTACTTCGCTTTCTGTGCCTACGGTGATTCGCTAGTTGGCCAAGCAAGCGAGGCATTCATCGCGTACAGCCAATCACACCAGCAACCGTGGATGATCGTCTACGTTTGCGGCGACCATGGCTGGAAGCTCAATGATCACGGCTCGGTCAGCAAGTTCACTCCTTGGAAAATCGACTGCCACAATCCGATCATCGTGATTTCTTCCGACAAGGAAACCTTCCCCGCTGGCAAGGTCGTAAAGGACTTCACCGAGTTCGTTGATATTGCCCCCACCTGTCTGGCAGCGGGCGGCGCGAATTTGCAGGATCAAAAATTTGACTATCTGGATGGCTATGATCTTGCGAATGTCATTTCGGGAGAGATCCCAGCTCGCGATTACGTTCTCGGAGAGAGTCACGCCGTCACGGGGCCGCGAGCCTTCATTCGCACGGAGGACTTCGTCTTCTCCATGCAGACCCGCCCACACCGAAATCGAGGAAAACAACTTGATTGGGCCCGTAGTGCATCTTGGGAGGACCTTGACCCGGCACTCTACCACATGCCGACCGACCCCCATGAAACTCAAAACCTGGCACATGATAAGAAGTACAGTGAAGTAGCCGAAAAGATGCAGAAGAAATTGCTCAACATCGTCCTCGGTGACAATCGCGTCGAGGTGGACTGGGGACCGAAGGCAGACGGCACAGAGATCTATCGCAGTAATTTCGCCCCCGGCGCGGATGACAAGAAGTTAAATCTCACAGCGAAACAGTAGAACCACATCATGCGAAAGCTCCTCTTCTCCACGACAATAGCCGTTCTGGCAGTCTCTTCAAACCTACCTGCGCAAGAGCAGGGACCGTTTCCCTACAAGCTTCCGAAGACGAAACCTGATCGCCAGATGAGTCTGGCAATGGAGCGAATCTATACGGACTATCCGGCTCCAGAACCTGAAGACAACGAACTCTTCAGTCAGTTCAAGTACACCGAGCTCAAAGGGTTTGACTACAACGGAGGAGACGGCACGATCTCGCGCCGTGACCCTTCGAAGATCTTATTTGCTAATGACAAGTACTACGTCTGGTACACGTGCCGCCGGACAGCACCGCCGCCGCGTGGTGCCGCCAACTCCACCGATGTCATTCCGTCGGCAGACTGGGACTTGGCGGAAATCTGGTATGCGACCTCAAATGACGGATTCACTTGGGAAGAGCAGGGCGTCGCCATCAAGCGTCCCGCCAAGCCGTTGGTCGGCTGGCGTTCCGTCACGACCACAGACATCCTGCATTGGAAAGGGAAGTACTATCTCTACTATCAAGGTTTCCTGGAAGCGAGCGGCACCCGCGGCGACGACTGCCCCGTGGCACTGTCCTACGCGGATTCCCCAGACGGACCTTGGACTCCTTACAACCAGATCGTAATTCCTAACGGTCCCGAGGGGGCGTGGGATCAGTATTCGATTCACGATCCGTATCCCTTAGTACGCGACGGTAAAATCTACCTTTACTACAAGTCCGACTTCGGCAGGAATCCAAACCCGGTGCGCATGCAAGGCTTGGCAATCGCGGACAATCCGCTGGGCCCGTTCGAGAAACATCCTTTGAATCCGGTCATCACGTCCGGTCACGAGACTTCACTTTTCCCCTTCAAAGGTGGGATCGCCGCCTTGGTCTATAAAGACGGCCCAGAGCATAACACCATCCAGTATTCCGAAGATGGCGTGAACTTTTCGATCGCTTCGATCACTGAACTGATGCCCTACGCGGCGGCGCCCTTCGTACCCGATGCTTTCACCAACACCAAGAACGGGCGAGGTATCACGTGGGGCCTAGCCCACTTCATCAACCAGGGCGGCAAGGACCAATATCACTCGATCTTGGTCCGGTTTGATTGCGACCTGAGCCTCGACCTAGACGATCCTGAAATGAAAAAGCATCGTGTCAATCATCGGCCCGATGTCTACTACCGGCAGGGGCTGAACAAGAAGCAGCTCAAACGGATCAAGGCGACTAGGCCCTAAGGCAATTTTCCTTTGTTAGATTCGCAATTTATTCTTTGCTCGCAGCGCCATTCCATTTTCCGGCAAGCTCAAAGGCGATCACCAGATCGCACAATACTCGCTAGCTGAGAGTGTCGTGGCGACCAAGACTAGGCATGCTGCTCAACTCTTCTGGCACTGCCCACAGTGGCCGCGAATCATGATTTCGGTAATTGTACCGAGCTTCTCACGCCTCGGCCCTCTTGAGGGATTGATTTGAACCGTGAAGTCATTCATGCAAGAGAGCTGCCCGCAATCGACACACATGAAATGCGGATGCGTGAACTCTGCCTTGTTGCTCGTTTCGCGCAATTCGAACCGCCGTGTCTGATCACCCAGGTCGAGTCGCGTGACAAGCTGAGCGTCGGCTAGCTCATTCAGGCAACGAAACAGTGTCGATTGGTCGAAGCCGAAGTCGGCAAAAGCTTCGACGACTTCCGCGTGGCTCATCGGGGCTCCCGTTGAAGCCAACAATTTCAGCACGGCCACCCGGGCTGCCGTCGCCCGGAGCGATGCATCGCGCAGGGCCTGCTTTGCCCACGCTGCATCAGATTCAGTTCTTTTCACGGTCTAATTTCCTCCCAAGTAGTCCAGAGGGAATTCTGGCATTATTGCAATTGCATTGCAAGTACACAGATCGGTTTTATTTCGCAATTAAGAGACCAAGGCCCACTTGCAACCAAATTGCAATCCACCTACAAATGCAAGTCGTTTGCATGTTACTCCATCGCGCATAAACAGCACTGGGTCGACAGCCTAACGCTAGTAATCCAATGTCGACAAAACCTGAAATCCAAACTATCAGATCGCCTAAGCGGGTCGCGCCATCACGGATCCGATGGTCCGAAAGCGAATTACCCAGGGCAGCTAACGGCAGGAAAGGTTTCACGCTGATTGAGCTGCTAGTGGTCTTCGCGATCATCGGAGCGCTGATAGCAATTCTGCTTCCAGCCGTGCAAGCAGCCCGAGCTGCGAGCCGTCGGACGAAGTGCGCGAACAATCTGCGACAAATTGGGCTAGCAGTCCTGCAATTCGTGGATGTCCATCGCGGGCATTGGCCGCACTTGGCGGGCCACGTCCACGACTTGCCCGCGGGCGTGAATCCCCAGGATGTTTCCTGGATCGAGACGCTCGCGCCTTACCTTGAAAATGTTGATGCGATCCGGGTCTGTCCGGAACACCTCGAACTGGTTGAGGGGACCTATCGCATCCGACGGCAGGCAACCGATGCGACCGGAGCGGCAATCGATGATGGCGACAAGCGGGTTGTCGCGCCCTCTAGCTATGCGATGAACGGCTACCTCCGCGAACCCGGCCCAAGCCCGCAAGGTGCGCCGCCCCCCGTGCTGGCCGCCTGGGAGAAAAGAAATGCCGGGCTCGTCGACAACTTCAACAAGCTTCAGTCCACTTCCCAAACCATCGTCGCTATTGAGGCCACAACGTGGGCGATTCTCAATAACTACGACCACGCCCACACCTACGAGTGGTTCAGCGAGGTGAATCTGGCCCGCAACTCTCCTGCAGAACGAGCCGTCTGGCGACGGGTCGCCGGAGAGCCGGATGGCAGCTTTCCAGGAGAACTAGCTGTCAACCGGCATCAAGGTTCGGTAGCCAACTACCTGTATGCCGACGGTAGCGTGCGTGGCATCGCGGCAGAGCAAATCGCCGAGTGGTGCGACGCAGGATTCAACTTTGTCATTCCCCCCCAATAGCTCTGTCTCAGCAGAGTCCTTCCCTATCGATTGTGTCCCAACATGATTCAGCCGAAACAATTACTGCTTTGTTCTCTGATGTTGCTGTCGACTTCATCTGCCGTCGCTCAACACATCGATATCCTTGTGTTTGATGCCAACGGAAAAGCGGCTGTTGGAGAGTACGACTTCATCTCGCAGAGCGCTAGTGAACGACTTGTGCATCTCGCCCGCTTCGATAGCGACTATACCGTCAACAACCCGGGATTCATTTCCGTCCTTGGACTCGACCCACTGCCTGGCAACCAGCAACTCCGCTGGGAGTTCTTGCCTCTCACGATCGACTCAGGCCCACATGCCGGCCATCGCTCAACCTTGCTGTATTGGGATGGCAACAGTGCTTCGCCCGAGTTTGGCCCCACGGCCACGAACGACTATGAATTCTCCCTCTTCGGGATCCACGGCTCCGCCACCGCGCATGGCACTTCCGATGTCGAGGAAGGCAGCATCATCGCCCCCACGCCTCCCAATGGGACGATTCACGAACATCTCGATTTCTTTCTCGACGACAACGGCGACGGACTGAACACCAGCTTGCCCGCAGCGGGCATCTACGTGCTGGGAATGCGATTGAAGATCGCCGGGCTGGAAGATTCAGACCCGTTCTACATGGTTTGGGCGACGCCCGAAGTCTCCATACTGCCCGACATTCAGCCCGCCGCAGCGTGGGTCACCGCGCGTGTTGATTCGCTGTTCGTTGACGCCATCCCGGGGGATTTCAACGGGGACAACTCTGTGGATGGCAATGACTTCCTGGCCTGGCAGCGAGATCACGTTGCGTTGGGCGGCGACAACGCACTGATGCAGTGGCAGACGAACTACGGCGAGGGATCGGCGGCAACCGTCAGTGCGCTGGCGGTTCCAGAGCCAGAGGCCTTTTTGTTGTTTACAGCGGGTCTTAGCGTGCTTGCGCTACTCCCGAGAAGGAAGTGATTATCGCCATCGTTCAACGAACTTTATTCCGAGAGGAGGTGACCGCAGCCACTCACTTAGATGACCTTTCGAAGTAGGGACATTCGCACCAATCAATACGTTGAATGTTCCATTGAAGCCAACCACGTTAGCAAGCGGTTTCTGTCGGTTCGTGAACCGGAACGCCGCGTGCTGTGAACATCCCTTTATCTCTCCAAGAAAGTAATACGTTCTCATGACTCAGACGAAGACTATCCTTGCCATCCTCGCTTGCACCGCTTTAGGCATGGCAGCCACAAGGGCAGATGCGGTAAGCACCAGCGATCTTTCGCACTACTACATTGGCATCGACAACAACGAATTCGTGGGCTTCGGCCCGTACACAGGTCAGGTTAACCCGAACCATAACCGCGTGACGCTTCTGTTTAACCATTTGAGTTTGACCACGGTAGAGAACAGCCATTACCACCCAATTGGCAACTATAGTTTGTCGGGTGACATTGGTAGTACGACGGTCGTACCTACCAATGGGAACAATCGTTTGCCGGAAACCTACACGGGGCTGAGCCTAGAACTTGCCGCGGCACCTTCGGGCTCGCCTTACGACGGTATGCTCATTAGCGGCATGGGGGCCGGGTCAGCCGACGCCGAGTACGGGAATCTGGAGATTCGCGAGAACACAACGATTCCCGATACGGATGGCTACGGCCCGACCGGTCAGGCCGGCACCACGACCCTAGGTAACGCGGCGTACTACATGTACACCCGCGAGAGCCAGAACTTCACGCTGGCGCTCGATAACCTTGATCTGGAAATCGAACTCGTTGGTATCACGCCAGGCCTCGCCGTCGGCGACTCTGCCGGCAACGTGTTGATGGACGAAGTCGGTGACACCGCACCGATCTTCGACAACGCTGGCAACTTTACACCGACGTTCTATACAGCTGCCGATGCCCCGCCAGGCGTTTACTCTGCATCGTTCCAGCTTAACGACAATAGCGGCACGTACATGTCGGGCGGCACGTTCCACTTCGACTTCTCCGTTATCCCCGAGCCGTCTTCGCTCGTGCTCTCAGCGTTCGCGACGATTCCGGTTTGTGGAATTCGCCGAAGATAACGCGATCTCAAGAAAGCTTGTGGAGGCTCGACAACTTGGAAACGTGTTGCCGAGCCTTCTTTTCATATTACGTAGCGCCACTTACGCTGCGACCAGCTGAGAGGTTTCATCAGCCGCCTCTGAAGTTGCCGGCTTATGCAACGAAACCACGAGTAGCACAGCCCCTGCGTTTGCCCAGTAGTACCAAGCATCAATACCTGAAAAACGAAAAACAAAAGGCGCAACCCAAAAGGTAATACCAACTGCGAAGTCCACGGCAAGATGCAACTTGTATGGCAAGACGCGAAACACTCCCAAATGATGATTCGTTAGCAACGTAAGAACAAGCGCAGCGATTCCTGTACCTATTGCAAGCCACCTCGCCATTGGATGAGAACTTCCTAAACCGAGCAAAAGTGGAGCCGTCATCAAACTAAAAGCAACCGGATAGTCCAAGAAAGCGTGAATACGTTTCGTTACAAATCGCACATTCATCTCGATATCTCCTTGAATCATTTAGTTTCGCCTGGAGTTAAGGAGCCAGGGAAGTTCCCTGCTCTCAGGAGATGAGGTGCTGAAGAGTACGAGAATCTTACTTCAAGCAAGCGGCAATTGCGCAATACAAGAGGTTCAATGCGCGAGTAGGTGCTTATGTCAGGTTCTTAATTCGACGCCTGAGATACGGCAATACTTCGCTCGCAAACCAAGGGTTATTCTTAAGCCACCGATTGTTTCTCGGGCTCGGATGCGGGAGGGGGATCGCTGCAGGTCTAAACTCCCTCCAAGCCTGCAGGGTCTTCGTCAGTGTTGCCTTGTTTCGCTTTCCTAACCGATACGCTTGCGCGTAACGACCAATGACCAAGGTCAGTTTCACAGCTTCTAGTTGCCCAAGTAATCGCTCATGCCAGAGTGCAGAGCACTCTTTTCGAGGAGGCAGGTCACCAGACTGACCAGTACCCGGATAACAGAACCCCATCGGCACGAGAGCCACCTTACGAGGATCGTAGAAATCGTCACTCGTGATGCCCATCCAGTCGCGGAGTCGGTCGCCACTAGGATCGTTCCAAGGAACCCCCGACTCATGCACGCGTGCCCCAGGTGCCTGCCCGATAATCAAGATGCGTGAAGCCTTATGCGCTGCAAGAATTGGGCGTGGTCCTCGCGGCAACTCTGCTTCACACTCACGGCAATCGCGGATTTCACTTAGCAAAGAATCCACGGTACTCATGGGTTCGCCATCTCCTCGCCGAGGGCTGCTTTTAAGGTTTCGAACTCTTCCCGACATTCACCGCAGCTTTCGAGGTGTTCGTCGATACGCTGTAATCCTGCAGGGATTGATTTCCCTGAAAGAGTTGTCTCAGCGAACTCAGCCATGTGCTGCATGCACTGACCGCAATCAGCCTCATCATCCTTGGTGTTGGAGAGCATGCTGAGCAAAGCTTGAACTTGTTCGTCAGTGATCTTCATCGTGATGTCCTTTGGTTGGGGGCCAAGTCCTCGCGAGAGTACCCGGCTTCAAGCATACCCTTCTTCAAACGCTTTCGTGCATCATGAACCAGTTTGTAGATCGCATTTCGATTGCTCCCGGTGCGACGTCCAATTTCTTCCTGCGGCATGCCCTGAAGTTCAGCCTGCAGTGCAATTCGTTGCTTATCCGTGAGTTGCTCGCGAATAATTTGTTGCATCTTCTCGATCATTTGGGCACGCTGCATCTCTCCTTCAGCACTACTCCCAGAACTGCTCTGCCGAATGGCCGTCGGCTGGCTTTCTTGGAGCTGATCAAGCGACACGTCTTTCCAGCGCCGTCTTCGCATCTCGGTCATTGCGATGCGAATCGTGATCGTCGTTGCCCAAGTCGTGAACTGGCTACGGCCCTGGAAGTCGTTCAATGAGTCAAGGACTGCTAGGAGTCCGTCTTGAACCGCATCCTCAATAAAGGCCTCATCAACTTTCGCATTCGAGTAGAAGGCTCGCTCGAGTCGCCTCCGCAAGAGCTCACGAAGTTCAGTGAGAGCACTCTCCTGCTCCTCTCCAGAATTCGAGAGTTTTGTTACCCACTCTTGGCCCAAAGCTTGCGTCATATCTTATCATCGCTGCGATTTCGTCAGGACAAGTCCAGCACCCGACCTATGGTGTTCTAGCACACGGAGATCTTACCTTTAGAAGAATAATAATGCGATTTTTAGTTGGCAGGTAAGATTCGCTCCGATTCGACCACCTCAAGGGGTATTGAAATCCCTTCCACCTCAGAATGGAGAATCCGAAATGAAGACCACTCAACAAACAGCGATGTTGGCTCTTTCCCTCTTGCTGGGTTTAGCGGCGAATTCAGCAAAGGCAGAATCGCGTGCGTACCTGAACAACAACAATATTCCGAGTAGCGGCTTGGCGCTCGAAGGCTACTGTCCCGTGGCTTACTTCGCAGTAAATAATCCAGTCATGGGAAAGAAGGAATACTCGGTCGACCACAAGGGAGTGATCTATTACCTCGTGAACGCAGATGCCAAGGCTGAGTTCTTGAAGAATCCAGAAAAATACGTACCCGCCTATGGTGGCTGGTGTGCCTTCGGAATGGCGATTGGCGATAAGTTTCCCGTTGACCCGACCAATTTCAAGATTGTTGATGGCAAACTCCATGTGTTCCTGAGGAACAAGAAGGTTGACGCCCTAAAGCTTTGGAACAAGGGCCAGGAGAAAGAGCAGGTGAAGAAAGCTGCAGCACACTGGAAAAAAGTCAACAAATAGCTCAACTCGTTAAACCTGCTCAAAGGAGTAATCACATGCCTAGAATCAATCCTGTGAAAATTGAAACGGCCAATCAGAAAACGCAAGAAATCTTAGCCACCGTCAAGAAGAAGATGGGAAGAGTTCCAAACCTGATCTCGACCATGGCCCAGGCTCCGGCAGTTGCCAACGCCTATCTCGGATTCAGCCAAGCTCTAGCGACCGGAAATCTTCCGGCCCGCCTGCGAGAACAAATTGCTCTAGCTGTCGGTGAGGCGAACTCTTGCAATTACTGCGTCTCAGCGCATACGGCGATCGGTAAAGGAGTCGGCTTGGACGAAACCTCCGCGCTAGCGGCGAGACAAGCTTCTGCTGCCGAGGGTCGGTCACAGGCAGCTCTTGAGTTTGCTCAGAAGCTTGTTCAAGCCCGTGGCAAAGTGACGGACGCTGACTTCAATCAGCTCAAAACGGAAGGCTTCAGTGAGGGCGAGATTGGGGAAATCGTCGCAAATGTTGCGCTGAACATCTTCACTAATTACTTTAACCATGTTGCCGACACCGAGATCGACTTCCCGGTTGCTCCTGAACTGGTCAGTGCATAAGTCTTGCATTCTGTGGGGCATCGCGAGTGTAATACTCGCGATGCCTTTCTTAACTAGGATGCCGATTTCACCATTGCCAAAAAATTGGCGGTGCAATCGTAGACTTCTGCTCGTGCGAGCCTAGTTCGACTGGCACTAAAGACAGGCCACAAAATGGTCACCCAGCCGATGCCTACCACTACCGCGAAGGTTTCACTTCCTGCCGTGAAGAACCCAGCCCCTCGATACTCAGCTCTACCACATCTCCAGCCTTGAGGTACTGTGGCGGGTCGAAGCCCAGCCCAACGCCGTGCGGCGTTCCTGTAGAAATCACATCGCCCGGCAGAAGTGACATGTGCTGACTCAGATAGCTAACGACTGTCGGCACGTCGAAAATGAAATTTGATGTCGAGCCGTTTTGCTTTTGCTCGCCGTTGACCGAAAGCTGCATGGCTAGCGAATTGACATCGGCGATCTCGTCTTTCGTGGCGAGAAAAGGACCAAGTGGAGCAAAAGTATCGCAGCTTTTTCCTTTGACCCACTGGCCGCCGGTTTCCAACTGAAAATGGCGCTCGGAATAGTCGTTGTGCAGGGCGTAGCCAGCGACGTAGTCCAGCGCCTCCTCCTTGTCGACATAGCTGGCTTTTTTTCCAATCACCACGGCCAGTTCGACTTCCCAGTCGGTCTTCTCTCCTCCACGAGGCAGGACCAAATCGTCGTTCGGTCCAACGAGCGAACTGGTCGCCTTGAAGAAGACAACCGGCTCGTCGGGAATTGCCATGCCAGATTCCTCAGCGTGCTCGCGGAAGTTAAGGCCGATGCAGATAATTTTCGATGGGCGAGCGATTGGCGGCCCCAAACGGACAGCATTGGAAACCTCGCTGCAGGTTGACTCATTCTCTGCGAACCACTTTTTAAGTCTTGCGAGCCCGTCGGTGGCAAGGAAGGTTTCGTTGTAATCTTCGCCAAATGCTGAGCAGTCCACCCGCTTTCCGTCCGCAAGCTGCAGGCCGGGTTTCTCTTGGTCGACTTCGCCAAATCGAATCAGTTTCATCGCTTTCTCGTTGTCGTGGGGTTAAGGTTTAAGGTTGTGGAATCCGCCGTCGATCTCAAAATTTGCGCCGGTAACGAATGACGCTTCATCGGAAGCCAAGTACACTGCCAGCGAAGCAATCTCCTCGGGCTGCCCCATCCGACCTAGCGGTTGAGTTGCGGAGAGGTTCGCTAGCATCTCTGCTTCGTTGCCTGGATAGTTGTCTTTTAGGAAACTATCCACGAAGGGAGTATGCACCCGCGCGGGTGAGATGCAGTTGCAGCGAATGTTGTCGTCAAGATAATCACACGCCACGGAGCGCGCCATCATCAATACGGCCCCCTTGCTCATGGAGTAGGCGAATCGATCAGGGATGCCAATCGTCGAGGCGATCGACCCCATATTGATGATTGATCCCCCGCCACGGCTCTTCAGAAACGGAAGACTTGCTCGCAGGCAATGAAACGCGCCCTTCACGTTGACCTGGTACAACTTGTCCAAATCTTCCGGGCCGGTCTGTTCCACATTCCCAATGTGTGCGATGCCCGCGTTGTTTACCAGCGTTGTCAGTCCGCCGAAATCCTCTACTACACGAGCCAACGTTTCTTCAACATTCGCCAGATTCGATACATCACACGGATAAGGTTGAGCTTCTCCTTCATTCTCAACAATCTCAGCAGCAACTTGCTCCGCGGCATCTCCGTCGAGATCGAGTACCGCCACCCGAGCACCCTCGGATGCAAACCGCAGGCAAATCGCTTCGCCGATACCGGAGCCACCTCCGGTGACAACGGCGACTTTCTCAGTGAGTCGTTTACTCATTTTTTGAGAAACCTCGGAGAAGAAAGGTGATTACCAGCAACAGTTTTTATAGTCGTTTACTCCAGCGTTGGTGAGGGGAAAAACACGCACGACCTTATCTCACGCAGAGGCTTCAGGTTAAGATAATGGTTATCGAAGCAAGTCTATCGACCGGCAATCACTGATACGAAAACTCTCGAAGTAACCTATGGGTTCTGAATCCAACGCCGCTGAGAATCAAGTTCACCTCTTGCATATCAACCCTGCAGACAACGTGGCGATCGCCGTGCTGCCACTAGAAGCAGGATATCAAGCAACCTTTGATGGAAGTCGAGTGACGGTCCGAGAAGATGTCAATCTAGGAGCGAAGATCGCTCTAGTAGACATTGGCTTTGGTCAGAAGGTGATTAAGTTTGGCGAGCCCATCGGCTCCGCAAGTACTGACATTGAGGCAGGTGAGTACGTCCATACCCATAACCTCCAAAGCGATTACATTCCTACCGCGAGTCACTGAGAAACGATGCAAGGCTACCTCCGACAAGATGGGCGAAAAGGCATCCGCAATGTTGTCGCGGTCGTCTATCTCGTTGAATGTGCTCATCATGTCGCTCGGGAGGTGACACTGCCGTTTCGGGAACAAGGTGCCCACCTGATCGGCTTCCCCGGATGCTACCCAAACGCCTACGCGCAGAAGATGATGAGCCGGCTCTGCACGCACCCGAACGTGGGTGCTGTATTGGCCGTTTCGCTGGGTTGTGAAAGCTTCAACCGGTCCGAACTAGCGTCTACGGTCAAAGCTTCGGGGCGCCCCGTGGAAACTCTCGTCATTCAAGAGACCGGCGGAACTCGATCGACCATCGAACAAGGTCGACAATGTGTGCAGCGGATGCTTGAGCAACTGCAGCAGACTCCGCGTGTCGAACTGTCCATTAGCGACCTCGTCGTGGGAACTATCTGCGGCGGGTCGGACGCCACCAGCGGAATTACCGCTAATCCTGCCACCGGGATGGCGTTCGATCAGCTCGTTCAGGAAGGAGCCGCTTGCATTTTTGAAGAGACGGGCGAACTCGTCGGTTGCGAATCACACCTCGCCCGTCGTGCCGCAACCCCTGAACTGGCGACCGAGCTAACCGCCTCCGTTGAGAAAGCCCGACGTTACTATCAGACCCTAGGCCACGGCAGCTTTGCCTCAGGCAACGCCGTCGGCGAGCTAACGACTCAAGAAGAAAAATCGATGGGCGCCTACGCCAAGAGCGGCACAGCATCGATCAACGGCCTACTAAAGCCTGGTGACTTCCCCGGCCAGAGCGGCTTGTACTTGCTGGATGTCGTCCCCGACGGCGAAGTCCGCTTCGGTTTCCCCAACATCAACGACAACGCGGAAATCGGCGAACTCATCGCCTGCGGTGCGCACGTTATCCTCTTTGCTACCGGACGCGGCTCCGTCGTTGGCTCGGCGATTTCCCCCGTGATCAAGATCTGCGGCAACCCTCAGACCTACCACCGACTCGAAGAAGACATGGACATCAACGCCGGCGCAGTCCTCGAAGGCAAGGCAGACATCGCTCAAGTCGGCCGAGAAATCTACGACTGCGTACTGGAAACTGCCGCTGGCCACGCAACGGCTTCAGAGTCGCTCGGCCACCAAGAATTTATCATGACGTATAAACAGTTCGAACCCCTCGGGCCGAGTTGCTTGCCGGTGGTGAGCTGACCCGGAAATCGCGATTCTTCCGACAATACATGTCGCAAGGAAACCACCCTGCCAACGCCGTGTGCCACTGGCTTTGCCAGTGCAGACGCCAGTAGCAGGCAACAAATTCTAGAAGCTCTGTGGCCTCGCGACCGCAAGCTGATCGATTCTTACTGCGGGCTTGTAGTTTGACTCTGGCCATAGGTTACCCAAGTCCTAGCGTTCTCGGAATGAAATCCACATAACAATTCAAACACTGGCAGAGCCAGTGCCACTCTTCCGAAACTTCGTGCCTTTTAGCTAATCTGATGCGTTGTAGACAGCCAAAAACTAAACTTGCTGATGGCCCTTAGAATCTCGTCCGCGCCTCTCTGTCAGAATCATCGCAACCACGAAAGCAAGTACCGCCGCCGAAGCGGGCTCAGGCACCGCCGTAGCGCTTGCAGTCGATGTCGCTCCGGTTCCGTAATCGGCTTGCCAGTCTGCCAGATCACTGGGGCTCAACGGGTTGGGCGATTCGCCTCGCTGCCACTGGAGGAAATCAAGCCCGTCGACATCACCGTCGATATCAAAGTCGCCGGGCGAGACGAGCGTTACCGAAAGAATCGCATTGAAGTCGACGAAGTCATCCCCTGGATTTGGAGGAAGCGTGTTCAGGTCAATTTCAAACGGCGTGCCATCCGCCAGCGTCGCGGTGAACGGAACGCCCCCTCGCGCGAAGATGGTCGTCGGCACTCCTGGCACGAGGCCGGCCACGGGCACGCCATCTACTTCGAAGTCGCTACCGAGGACGCTCACTTGGGCATTGGCGGTGGCCTCGAAACTTCCCAGTAACTCACCACCGCTCAGGTTGACGACACCATCGCTCTCGAAGTTGTCACCGACCGTGCCGCCGGAGATGTTGACCACACTCCCGAAATCGCCGGTAAAGTTATGAGCAACGCTGCCACCACTGATGTTGATCAAGCTAAAGCCACGGGCCATCGTGCCGAAGCCCAGACTGCCACCGGAAATGTTGATCGAGGAATCGCCCTGCGCTTCTATGCCGTTGCCCGCCGATCCTGACGAGATGTTCAACACACCACCCGCGAAGACTCTTGCGCTCGAGTCCAAAGCCCCACCGGTCACGTCCACGGTGCCTTCGATATCCATGAACCGCCCCACGGTTCCGCCGGAAATCTCCACCTCGGAGTCAGCAAAGGCTTCAAAGAGGTCGAGGACGGACCCGCCCGAGACATGCACGCGGCTGCCAGCGAACGCCAACAACAGGTTGCCGACGGTTCCTCCCGAAATATTCACTTCGCTGCCAGTCTCAGCCCTGGACGAACCCTGCACCTGGCCACCCGAAACGTTCACGACGCCGCCATTATCGGCGTCAAAGCTGCTGACATCGGCCGTGCCGCTGATGTTCAGCACACCGCCCATTTGGGCATTTACAAGAGGGCCCACCGACCCACCGGAAATGTTCGCCACGCCGCCAGAGCTAACATCAAAGTTAATCGAAACGTCGGCCGTGCCAGAGATGTTTACCGTGCTGTTGTTTTGAACTGTCAATCCACTGCTCACCGTCCCACCGGTGAGGTTAACCACGGCACCATCAGTGACAGTAAAACCCTCGCCGATACTGCCGCCAGAGACGTTCACCGTCGCCGCACCCGAGGCAGTGAAGTCGCGTCCCACGTTCCCGGCAGTGACATTCACTTCACTACTGGCAAGTGCTTGAAAGTTATCGCCGATGATTCCGCCCCTGAGGTTCACCTCAGCGGCAATGTCGGCGGTGAAATTGTCATCAATACTTCCACCCGAAATGCCAACGCGATTCGACTCAGTACGGAAGTTGAGACCAATGACACCACCGACAAGATTCACTTCGCTTCCGCCCAGCGCCCTGAAGTTGTCACCTACGACACCGCCGTCGATGTTCACTTCTGCACCGAACGCGGCAGTGAAGTTGTTGGTCGCGGCCCCACCGGGATTGATGTTGAGCTGCGCCGTTTGCCCCGCAACCCCACCAACCCCGCCGGAAACCGAAACGCCCACCGGCGGCGGACTCGGCACATCAAGAACCGTATCAAACAACCCGGGCAACGAAGGCCCTGGAGCGAACACCTGCCCCGCAGCGGGCATTATGCTTATCGTGGAGAAAACAAGACCACCAACAAGGCTGAGCGCGGTTCCGCGGAGTCGAATTTTCAGATCGAAGGCCATGGTGCTAACTCTTCTTCGACAACAATTGGCTAGGCCAATGAACAGCAAAACGTAAAGGACAGAAATGAGGAGCCGGCGTCAATAACAACTCATGCGTGAGTAACATAGGCGATGCTACTTGTAGACTGCCAAAAGATCAAGAAAAGGTGCTACCAAGTCAGCCGCGACCGGACTTGTGCACGCCGCGGGCTGGGTAGTTGCCCGCTGGCTGCCCGTTTCCAAGCGGCCTTCGTTTCCTCGTCGTCGCCCCAGTACCCGCGGACTTGGGGAAAATGCTGATAGAGGTAGCCAAAGCCTTGGGCCTGCGCGTCGGAGAACCGGCCATCGCCGATCCGCACCAAGCACCAGCTTGCAAAGTCGCAGTTGATGTGGAAAAGTTCGAAATCGTCGATATCAGCGGGCCAAGTGCACTGCTCGACGGGGGTGACAAACTCTTTCTTCTCCGAATCAAAAAGCAGTTTCCCGTCGACGTGAATCGGCGCAGGATGCTCGTCGCCGAAGCGAATCAGATCGCAAACGGGCGCAAGGGCGGCAGCACGCTTGCGACGAACCTCACCGCAGCCCATTCGCAAAGCTAAAAAGTGAGAGGTCAGCAATTCGCGGTAAGCAAAATACTGATTCGGGGGCGGCAAGCGGATGGGCTCGGTACGACGCAACCCCCACGAAGGAAGGTGCGGCAGCGTTAAGCGAGAGCGTATTTGAAACATCGCCCCGCATGAACACCGCAGGGTAGCAGCCCACTTAGCAGGTCGAACCGCTGGTAGTTTCTTTAAGCAAAGCGGACAAGCAATCATGCGTCAGCTTGAGTTTCGTTGGAGCGTGAAGCTGAGAATTCTCGTGGCGTCTGGGTACTCAAACTACGGTGAGGCCGCACTGGGTTATAGTCGATTCTCGAAGCTGGGCAAGTTGCAAATCCGCCGAAGGAGGGCCAGCAGTGGTACTCGCCGACAGGCGGTTCGCCCGCGGCTACGACAACGTGTAGAGAGGCTGGCTAGTTCATTCGCAAGTAAGCACAATAGTGATCCAAGGTATCAATCGATAAGAAAGAAGTGTTCAACGAGTCGAAAGATTATTCGTCTGTATTTAGCGACATCACGTAGGCGGCCAGATCCTTGAGCTCTTCCGCGTTCAGACTGTCAACTAAGTTGCTAGGCATTTGAGAGACTTTTGAGACGGTCATCTCTTCGACATCCTCACGCTTAATCACTTGAGGTGGCTTGTTGACGTCCTCGGTGTAGACGTGAATTTCGTCTCCGATTGTGACGACGCGACCAGTGAGTCCTCGACCATCAACGGTCCAAACGTCGTGGGACTGATACTGGTCGGAAATCACCTTACTCGGTTCCAGCACCGCTTCAGCGAAGTCGGCGTAGGAGTATTTGCGACCGACCGTGGAAAGGTCTGGGCCGATCGCGCCTCCCTCGCCGTTGAGGCGATGGCACTTGGCACATGAAACTGCATGAAACAAATTCCGGCCGGCCTTCTTGCTGCGATCAGTGAGACCTTGGGAGAGAACCTCGATGGCTCCTGATTTCGTCCACTGTCGACCGGGTCCCTGCGGAGGAGTTGAAACGAAAGGCCTCGCGGTGAGTGATTGGCTGGTGATTGGATCAAGTGCAACTTTTTCCGCTTCCGAGCAGGTGGCTAATGCGTCGTCTCTGATGTTGGTGAGATACTGAGAGTAGCTTGCCCCGCCAGAACGCTTCGCCGCCTTGAGAAAGAACTTGAAGTACCGTCGCCGTTGCTCGAGCGTCCAGCCTTCTTTCACGTTCCTTAGCGTGAAGGCAGCCAGAACGGCTCGACTTGTGGGCATTTTCTTGAGCATCCTTTCGACCGTCCCTCCATAACGAGCGCTTCGGCGAGCGAGATCAGCCCAGTCGGGAATCGGATCCGGTCCGAGTTCATCCATCAGGCCCAAAGTCTTCTCGATAACCGATGGCGAGCGGAGATAGACCAACAATTTAGCTAGCTCGGCGTTCGTATTGCTGTCGGTTGAAGCCGGATAGAGTGGGTCCAACTTCGTCAGGATTTCTTGCCGCAGCTTCTCACTTGGTTCACCCAAACGAATAAAGATCAGCGAATAGGCTCGCAATATCGCGAGCTGCTGCTGTTCATCGAAGTCTTCGACTTCGATTCGGTTGAGCGTTTCGATTGCAGCCGATGCATCTGCCGATTTCCCTTGTCGGGCGAGTGCAATGATCGCGTTGATCGTGGTTCGCGGAGAGAGTTCGGACAGCGCTCGCTCGCGCCATTGAATGACAGGCTGCGACTCCAGGGCAATACGTGCCGCATAGCGAATGAAACGATCCTCGTGACCGAGATTCGCGAAGATGAGATCGAGATCGCCGTTCTGAGAACCGTGTGTCGCCTCAAGCTGATGCCGCAGGGCACGAAGTTCCTCACCAGCCTCATTCTTGTACTCGACGGGAGCAACGGACTCATTACCCGAATACGTGACGCGATACAGCGCAGACTCGGTCCCTCGACCACCAACAGTAAAGTAGAGTGCGCCGTCCTGACCGACGACCGCATCGGTCACCGGCAAAGGCAACCCCGTGATGAACTCCTCTTTCTCGGCCGAATAGGAAGAACCTTCGGGCGTGAGATGGACCGCGTAAATGGTTCCGAAAGTCCAATCGAGCAGATAGAGAGCCTTCTGGTACTTGGCGGGGAACGCGGCCTGGTAGCCGAACACAACCCCAGTGGGCGATCCGGGACCGATCTCCAAGGTTGGCGGTAGCGAGTCCTCGTAGTAGGTCGGCCACTTGCCCGTTCCTGATCGCCAACCAAATTCGCTGCCGCTGGTTGCGTGCAGCAGTCGTGTTGGTCGGTACCACGGCATGCCGAGATCCCATTCCATGTCCGCATCGTACGTGAACAGCTCGCCATCGGCGTTGAAAGCTATGTCGTACTCGTTACGGTACCCAATACTGTAGACTTCCCAGTTCTTCCCACCGGGATCGATTTCGCAGATCCAGCCTCCCGGAGCCAATCTTCCGGCGGCATGGCCGCGCGGATCCCAGCGGCGTGGGAGCAGGTGATCTTCTGACCAATTGGTTGGCAGTCGACTGCCGGAAAAATGGTCGGGCAAATTCGTCATGTTACCGGCCGCGACGAAGAGCGACTGCCCATCGGGAGAAACGGCCAACGCGTGCGGTCCATGTTCCCCTCTGCCGGCAATCGCTTTGAGCAACTCATCCGTGTCGAGCTGCCCATCCCCATCCTCATCAGTCAAGCGATGCAACCCGGGTTGGGGCGGAGCATGCGACATCACATAAAGGGAATCATGAGCCCAGACCAAACCTTGTGCTCCGCTTAGTTCAACGGGTAACTTCTCAACTTTTGGCAGTTCGTCAGAGCCAACTCTGCCGGGGGTGATCTTGAAGATCCCCTTGTCCCCTTGATCCGAGGTAAATAGTTCGCCATCCGGTCCTCGCGTGAGAGAGATCCAAGAGCCCATCGACTTGGGGACGTCAAAGATTCTCTCGACCAGGAAGTCGGACTTGGAGTTGATTTCGGCTGAATTGTTCGACCCTTCCTGAGCAGCTCGCCCGAGAGGTTTTTTTTTCTTGGGTCGTTTGTAAGTCTCCAAACGGATGTCTTTGAAGTAGGCTGTCATCGGTGGCCCCCGGTGAACCTGCAGGGCGATGACGCCACGCTCGCGCCGCTTCTTATAGCTATCCGTAATGTCAACGGTAACCTTGCCATCAAGCTTGTGAATCAGCCGGTCGCCCTCGGCGATGACTTGGTACTCGTGCCATTGAGAGATGTCGACCGGCTTTGCCTTCGGTCCCTTGGCCAAGACTCTCGTCTTGCCTGTCTGCTCGTCGGCGACAACCCGTTGACCACGTTGCACCATGATGCCACGACCGGTCCCTTCGCTATAAAGCATTCCCATGTATTCGGGCTTTGGGTGCATGTCGATTTGATAGCCAATGACCCTCCACGACTTTGGATTGACCACTTCGCTACGGTACTGAACCCCCGAGTTGTTGTTCCCTTCAACGCGGGCCTTGAAGGTCAATCGAAAGTCCTCGACCTCACCACCTTCCCAAATGAGAAAGGTGTTCTGCTTGATCTCATTCCCAACGCTTGAGCCAACGATCTTTCCGTCGACGACTGACCAGATTTTCGGGTCGCCGGACCAACCTGACAGGTCACGGCCGTTGAAAAGTTGGCGTGGCGGATCGGCTTGTGAAGAAGATGCTAGGCAGGCAAGAAGAATCGCTAGAACACGAGGGAAGTGTTCGAAGTTTTTACTGTTCACAATAGGGAGATCTCGAAACGATGGATTCAGATGCTGCCGGCATGGCCGACAAAAAAGCTACTTTGATTGTTTCAGCCGCATGGGTTTTCCAAGTTCACCCTATGGGTTCGATTTGGCAGCGAGGCCGCCCTTAATATTACTCCAATAGAGTGCGAATCATTACGGACTACTACACATTTCTTCCAATACGGAGCATTCTTTAGAGCCAGCAGCGCCCGTTAAATGCGAGGCCAACGAGGTGGCAACTGTTTTGCGGTCAAAAAAACATGCGAAGGAGGTGCTGCCCCAGCTCCTCCTCCGCATGCTCATACTTCGTATGACTTAAACCGAAAGAATCTTCTAGCTACGCCGGCGACCTCCCATCGAAGCCGCAGCAATTGCAAAGCCAACCAAGATCAGCGAGCTAGGCTCAGGTACTGCAGCATTTGAAGCTACAGCCGATGACGTACCATAACTGGCCTCCCAGTCGGGGATCTGTGACGCGTCTGACTGCTGCAATCCGAGGAAGTCGGCACCGTCAAAGTCACCATCGCCATCAAAATCGCCGGCGACCGTTGTCACCAGTGCGGCAATCGCATCCACGTCGGCTTGGTCGAAGAAGTCGTTACCTGTCAGATCAAAGTCTGCCAAGTTTAAGGACGCGAGAATATCTGACGCGAATGGCGCCGAAGGAGCGTTAGCAAGATCATTCTGTCGTTTCGCTGCAGTTTCGCCACCGTTGCCGTTCAGATAGTCCGTCGCAAGGTTGACGTCAGCTTGTGTCACGACACCATCTTTGTTGACGTCGCCAGTAACCTGAACGAATTCCTTAATCAGCGAGAAGTTGTCAACTTGCACCTGCGTGAACACTGCCGAATCCACATGATTGTTGGGGACGGGGGTCCCTGGGAAATTCACAATCGAGGTATTGGCCTGCGTCTGAACAATTAGATTTACTTCGCCACTACCCTGAGCGGCAAGCAGGTCGGCTCCGCTGATGGTCAAAGTCTGACGATCACCAGCGGTGATATTCCCCAAATTATCGTCGAACAGAGAACCGGTCACAGCTGAGTTTGGATCCGTGGAATTCGTCCCCACGGTCAACGCAACGGTAAAGTCAGAACTTGGATTCGCAGGTCTTGTATCGTTAAAGTTTAGATCGAACGAAAGCTCATAGTTCGCGGAGGGGTCAATAGTGACACCGTTGAGAACATTCGTTTGAATAAGGCCGTTCTGATAGCCGCCAGCGGAGTTTAACGAAAACTGTTCGGCGGAAACGCTGTAATGTGTGTCGAGATAGAATGACCCTTGATTGCCGTTGCTTGTATGCAGCAAGTTCAATCCCGTTCCGTCTGGGCCATTCACAGCCTCGACAATCATGTTTGGATTATTGTTGTAGGGAGTCCAATGATCGACGTCTCCCGTGTTGCCACGGAAGGGGCCGAAATTGCCATTACCGCCATTGATGTTAAACGCCCCCTGGTTAGTACCAGTCAGTGATACATTACTGGTGTCAGAAAGATCGCCGTTCTTGACGATGTTTGGTTGGACGGGGGAGATCGCGGGAAATGCCTCGGTTGTGGTCGTGCGGCCCAAGATCACATTGTCGATCGAGAACTTTGCCCCCAGGACAGGTGCTGGCTCGGCGTTTGGCACCCCGTCTACCATATCGATGCGAACGCGATTGATCACACCCTCCCATGCCGCATCGTTAAAGTCACGAACGATCGTGTAAGTGCGCCAGTTGTTGTCAGTGGGATAGGACGAACTAGGAGCGTAGGTTACTCCATGCGTGAGGTTGCCACCACCGAAGGCATCGCCTTGCAAGAAGTGTCGACCTCGAATGCGAGAGTCGGCGGGCTGTGGTGGAAGTGTATCAAGCCGAATGTCAAACTGGACAATGTCGTACTGCCCTGGAAGTTCTCCCACGGTATACAGGGGATTCGAACCTGTGTTCAGCCAGACCCAAGAGTCGCCGTTGCCATCACTACCCAGACCAGCAGTATTGATGTTCGTTAAGACGCCACCAACAGACTCAATGGCGGGCATGCGAACGCCCGTCCAACCTTGAGTGGTGCCGTCATCAAAGTCGCCGATCACCAACGGATGATTGAGTGTTGGGGCCGGATTGCCCATGTCGTCGAATCCATCCGTAAAGGATGTGGCTGCTTGAGCTGAGCAAGCAGCTAACGACACAAGGATACAAGCAACAGCTTTCAGAGTCTTCATAATTAGGTCCACCTCCCAGTGAAGTTGCAAGTTTCTTTCCTAGGGAAGAAACAGCGAAAGAAGTGCCGGACTTCTGTCCAGCTAGCAGTTTCGAATTAAGATTAGTGGTGAGAATTGACGAGATTTCGCTTCCGTCTTGGCAGCTTGAGGTCTTCCAAGTGCAGCCATATTAGTCTGGTGCTACAACACGACCAGAGCTGGCCACATTGGACAAGAAATTCTCGCTCTCTGACTGATTCT
This sequence comes from Lacipirellulaceae bacterium, assembly GCA_040218535.1. Taxonomy (NCBI): domain Bacteria; kingdom Pseudomonadati; phylum Planctomycetota; class Planctomycetia; order Pirellulales; family Lacipirellulaceae; species Lacipirellulaceae bacterium. Next base: position 2,012,678 of record JAVJRG010000005.1, read on the forward strand.
GGCAGGCAACTTGACTTGTTAAATCCCACGACGCTTCAAGTTAAATACGTAAACACCTATCTCAGAACGACTTAGAGTAATCACTACGAGACAAACCGACACCCGCATGTAAGGCTCACCGCGCGCGAGAAGCGGTGGCAGGAATGAAAGACCTGAGAATGATGCCGCCCAACCCTTGCAATTCTGTCCAGAAGATCCTGGTGATTCACAATCAGTGGTCGTTGGGCGCCACTAGGAAATTTACTTCAGGGGGAATCTCAACTCATACTTTGCCGAAAACTGATCATGGTTTGCGATGCAGGCAAGAGATGGTTAGCGGGTCTCGTGTGGCTGCTGAATGCTCTTTAAAAAGGGAGCGTGAGATTACGTAGTTTTGTGATCCAATAAAAATGGGGGAGCGCTGCCCCAGCGCTCCCCCGTGTTGCTAACGTGAAGATCACGTAGCTGGTCGGATACCTTCCTCGCTTAGCTGCGAAGTCGGCCAGAGGTCGTGACGACTGTGAAGCTCAGAAATGCGACCAGGGCTAACGAAGTAGGCTCAGGAACTGCGGCATTTGAAGCAACAGTCGAAGACGTACCATAACTGGCCTCCCAGTCGGGGATCTGTGACGCATCGGTTTGCTGCAAGCCAAGGAAGTCGGCTCCGTCGAAGTCGCCATTGCCGTCGAAGTCACCGGGAGAGGTTGTCACCAGTGCGGCAATTGCGTCCACGTCGGCTTGGTCGAAGAAGTCGTCACCTGTCAGATCGAAATCCGTCAAATTGAGCGATGCCAAGATTTCCGATGCGAAAGGTGCCGAAGGAGCGTTGGCCAAATCGTTTTGGCGTTTCGCTGCAGTTTCGCCACCGTTGCCGTTCAAATAGTCCGTTGCGAGGTTGACGTCAGCTTGGGTGACCACGCCATCCTTGTTGACGTCGCCCGCCTGGGGAGTGAACACCTGACCAAGGAAGAAGTTGTCAGGGTTCATCTGAGTGACTGTCTGGGGATCACGATGGTCATCTGGAACCACAGTACCATTCGGGAAGCCGAAGATACCTGTCGTGTTGACTGTCTGTAGGACCAGATTCACAGGATTACTGCCGTTCTGCGCGGCTAACAGATCGGCACCACTAATGGAAAGAGTATGCGTGTCGCCTGTGGTGAGAAGCCCCACGTTTTGAGAGAAGACTCCACCGGTGACTGTCGAGCCGAGATCGGTCGGATCGGCACCCGTTGTCAACGCTACTGTGAATGTGGTGTTTGGATTGGCACTCGGGCGATCAAGGAAGTCCAGGTCGAACCTGAGTTCGTACGTCTTGCCAGCATCAATGGTCACACCGTTGAGAATATCGGCCTGCATCATCCCATTAACGTAACCTGCTGCCGAGTTCAGCGAGAACTGCTCGGTGCCCCCGTTCCAATGCGTATCAAGATACCAGGAACCCTGAATGCCAAGCGTAGAATGGGTGAGATTCAATCCGGTGCCGTCTGGGCCGTTAACTGCTTCGACGATTCCGTTCGGATTGTTGTTGTAAGGCGTCCAGTGATCGACATCTCCTGAGCTTCCTCGGAATGGACCGTAGTTGCCGTTTCCACCAGTGATGTCGAAGGTATCTGGTCTGTCAACCGTAAAGACTGCGTTGCTTACCGCAGAGACATCGCCATTCTTGACAATGTTTTGCACGGAAACTGGAATCGCGGGAAATGCTTCCGTTGAGGTCGTGCGACCGAGGACGATGTTGTCGATCGTAAACTTCGTCCCCAGCACGGCCGAGGTCCCGACTGCGTCGAAGCGGCTGATGCCATCGGCCGGATCGACACGAAGGACATCTTGGACTGCCCCCCAGTCACTGGAATTAAAGTCACGGACAATCGTGTAAGTGTGGAAGCTGGTGTCGTTTGCGTCCTTCAAGGCTTGTAGCCCCGAATTGCTGAGGAAGTTTGCACTGCGAGTGACAGCGCCTTGGAAGAAAGCCGCTCCTTTCAGCCGCGGTTCAATCAGCCCTGAACCAGGGTTGTTGGGGTCTTCAGGAGGGAATTGGTCGTACCTTAGGTCAAACTGAAAAACGTTGAACTGGCCCGGAAGTTCACCCACGACAAAGTTGTCTGGTACTCCGGGAAGCGCGGTAGTCCTGTCGGTGTCGAGACGGATGTAGTTATCCCCTTCTCCAGTCGTATTCGTTCCGAAGCCACCACCATTGCGGTTGGTCAGCGCTCCTCCGAAACTTTCAAGATTTGCCATGCGAACAGGCCTCCACCCCTGCCGTTCTACATCGGTGTCACCGTCGCCGTCTTCAAAATCGCCAGCGACAGTCTGATGAAATACTGTCGGGGCTGGGGTTCCACCATCGAAACCATCGATGAAAGAAGTAATACCCGTCTGGGCCTGTGCAGAGCTGGCGACCAACAGGACGCCTATGCATGTTAAAGCCTGAAGAAACTTCATAACAAATCACCCTCCGGAAACAAAAGAAAATCGTTTTCAATCACACGAGCTCGCGTACCTCGCAATGCCCTTTCATCCTGCTTGTAAGAAGCAGACCAAATTGGACAAGAAAATGCAGAAAAGTTTCGGAGCAGCCAGATCCGTGTCACAGCACTACTCCTACAAGCAGTAACTTCCCAACTCCCAGGGATTGGACAGAAATAACTGTGAATTCTTCGCGGTTCTCAGGCAATAGGCCCGCATCCGCTCAGTCCCTTCATCTTTGCGGCCTAGAATCGGTCGATATAGGGACCATCATGGTCGCTGCCTTCCCAAGTCAGCTCGATATTCAAGCTGTCTGTCGGACCATCGATGGTGACCTCTAAGTCAGTTGCCACTTGATTGGCATACTCAATTGGAGCGTGCCAACGATTGGACGTCTCGGTCAACTGCTCCACTGCGGTAACGGTGACGCGATGAGTCCCGATCGGCGCGCCGTCGTTGAGCTTATAGCTAGTCAGGGCAAACTTGCCATTCTTATCGATGCTACCAACTGCCGCACGGTGCCCCGGGGTAGAGATCTTCACCTGTCCGATCGGGACTGGCTTGCCATCAATCGTCACGGTACCAGAGACGGGCACCAGTTCCGGATGCTCATTGCATCCCGAACTGGAGAGGCCTGCCAGAATGAAAAGAAGCAGGAAAATGTTTTGTCGCAACATTCGTTCCTCGGCAATTAGCAACAAGCCGGTTAATAGAGGTCTGCAGCTTCGAAGCGAGTCGACATCGCTCGATAGGTTCGTTCGTCGATATCATCTTGCACAAACCTCACACTGCCATCACCCATTGCAAAGTTCGCGCCCCCCGGATGGAAACTGTTGAAGCCACAATGCGTTTTATTTGCCCCACCTGCACCTGCAGTGATCACGAGTCCGGCAGCCTCAACAGGAGTATTCAGCGGGTGGTAGGTACTCCTCATCGAGGAATTGCAGCGGTTGCCATTCGCCCATGTGTTATTGGCTAAGGCTCGATGTCCAAGGGTTGTCTCGCCAAAAAACATAGTGTTGCTGATGCCGTCGGTGATCTCACGAAGTTCAATTCGCCTGGCATAGAAGAAGATTCCCGTGTTGTTGTGCTTCAAATGAAATGGTACGCCACCATCATGACGGTTCGGCCACAGCAAGTCGCGTCCGTTGGGTGGACCCACGTCGCCGGCGACGCCTGCATAGCTGCTGGTCGGCATAAGGATATCTGGCGACATACCGTGATTCCACTCAGCATACGGCTCTTTCATGTCACTTGGGCAATTGAACTGAGACAAAGGCGTTGCTACAGCGTCGCGATAAGCGGGTATCGAGATAGACCCACCTCGAAAAGGATGCATTGGTCTATTCCTGATATCTAACACATCATACAGAGCTTGCTGCTCTAATTGCGGCAGAAGCTGAACGAAGACGCTAGCCCCATGGAAGTGCATATCAGTTGCAGTGAGTCCTGGTAAATTACTCGTCGAGTTGACGCCTAAATCTCTGCACGGCTGCTGCTGGCCATCGCAGGCTAACCGTGCAGGAGGTAGGTCACCTTGTGCGCTTTCGTGGTTGAGCGCTGCCAAGGAAAGTTGCTTACAATTGTTCACACATTGCAGTCTTCGCGCCGCCTCGCGAGCGGCCTGCACTGCGGGCAGCAAGAGGCCCACAAGGACACCGATGATCGCGATGACTACCAAGAGTTCGACAAGAGTGAAGCCATTTTTGCGTTGACTAGACAAGCCTGGTACCTCCAAGAAAAGTGCAACCCATCCTTAAAAAGACACGCGCGGAACTGACGAGATTGGACAGAATTGCTTGCCTCAAAAACTGATTTTCGTCCGAAGCGAGACGTTTCGGTGCGTATTGATGCTTGGAGCTAGTACGTAAACCCAAATCTCAGAGTTGCTTATGGCGAGCTTTTTGAGGTCAGGTCCGTAGAACCCGCTCAATTGCATGCAATATCTAGCACTATTTTTTGGGAAGAAGCACCAGATCGATCGTATTCTCACCCGCCTGAACTTCTGCTTCGAACCCAGGAGCTAGCTTGCCTGGGACTGGCGAGCCCTGCTGAATCGGTGCCAACTCGACTTGGTGTTTCCCCACCGCCGCGCCATCGCCTGGAGTCTTCGTGCTAAGGCTGTATATTCCCTCAGCATCGGTTTCACCCAGCGCCTGACGCGTTGGTGCGTTGATCCCGCCGTCTTTCACACGGGGATGAAAAATCACAAACAAGTCGGCCACCGGTTCTCCTTCAAGCGTGACTTGTCCCGAAACTTGGCCCATCTCAACATCACTGCCGCTGCAACCATTCAGCACACATAGCCCCAAAGAGAGAAGTAGGCCGAGCGGAAGAAATTTTATGGAGTATTGAGGCATTCACAGGGTCCCGATTGAAATTGACAATTCTTGAGTCGCTTCGAATTCACACTACGGCAACTCGACGGGCAGCTCGTTCCCTGCCCGGGTTCCCAAGGCGGTGTAGACATCCCAGGAGATATTCTCCGAGAGGAACTGGACGGAAGAGTCGCAGAACCCAAAGTAGACTCCGCCGGGGTGGCTGCTGCTGGCCGAATCGCGATCACCGCTATTCAAAGCAGAACGAGCTGCGTCCCACATATTGAACAGCACATCGTCTTTATCGCCATGAGCACCGGGCCAAGTCGGCCAACGAGCTGTGTCAGGGTTCTCGTCGGAAGCATTCGCTTCTCCCCACTCTTCGAAGCTCGCTAACAGAGCTTGCTTTGCATCCACTTCCCCAAGAGCGATCGTTTGAGTCGTCCCATCAACGATCTGCCGGAGTGTTGTTGGCTCCTCCACACGATAGCCGGGATAAAGCGTACCGATCCAACCACTTAGTTCGCGAGACTCTCCATTGGCGCTGACGATCCGCGCTAAGCCCAGGCTACTTCCTGCCGGATTATCACGCGTACCGCGGCAGCCACGGTAGTTGCTTGTTCCGAAGCGTAACGTCGTTGAATCGTTAATGTTGGGATTGGGATCGATCTCTTCCATGGTCGATGAAGGGCAACGAAACGCGGCATTCGCCGAGTTGACAATGGTTGCGAGCGCGGGGGAATAGATAATCTCCGGCGTCCCATTGTTCGGCAAGATCGCGTCGTAAGTGCTCTGCTGCTCAATGTAAGGCAACAGATAAGTAGTCCAAGCGGCCGCATGCTTGAACTGAGCGACACCAACGTTGACCGGCTTGGAAATACCACTAGGAAATTCCTCTTTCGCATCAACGTGGCTCTGCAGCCCCAGACACAACTGGCGAAGATTATTGCTGCATTGCGTCCTGCGTGCGGCTTCGCGCGCTGCCTGAACTGCAGGTAACAGCAACCCTACCAGCACGCCAATAATCGCGATGACGACTAACAGTTCGACAAGCGTAAAACCACCTAGAGAAGATCGCCGCAATCGATTCAATCGAGAAGCACGCATAAGATGTCAGTCCTTATGAGCCAGAGAAGAGGTTCTCCATCTTCCTCAATTTTCCGAAAGAATCAAGCAGAACGCCGAATGCCAACTCAGGCAGCGGACCAGCGTAAACAGCAGCGCGAAACACCAATTCCCAATCCCAGTAGAAGAAAAGTGCTAGGTTCAGGGACCGTGGCCGATGCAGCCGCCAGCGATGCTGAGGTTCCGTAGTTATCGTTCCAAGCAGTCAGGCCACTGGACGAAGCTTCGCTGTGCTGCCCTAGAAGGAAGTCTGAACCGTCAACGATTCCGTTGCCGTCGAAATCGCCCGACAATGCGAGGATCACTCCGGTGACGGCGACATTGTCGATCCACAGGTCGTGGCCGCCCGAGCCGTCACCCTCGCCGCTGGAAAAAGCGAGCAGGAAGTCGACTGACTCACCAACGGCTAGTACGTTGTCAGCGAGTCCAGCCAAAGAGTGATCGATGTCGTCGTGCGCGAGGTTATCGTTGTTCCCTGCGACGTGCGTGATTTCATCGTCGGCGGAGGTGTAAATCACGCCGTTGGTGATGTCACCACCCGACACGCTCAGTTCATAAGCTCTGGCTGCTTTGGGGCGGAAGGCGTAAGCGTCGAAATGGAAACCTTCCAGCTCGATGTCGCTGGTCCCATTGTTCGTTATCGTGAAGGTAATCGTTCCGCCGGTAGTTGCGTTGGAGAGTTCGAGATTTTGATCGTTGTCGGTGCCGACCGTCGTGTCCGCCGCGGGAGGGCCAGTGAATGTGCCCCAGTCGCCATCGGCGCTGGCGCCGCGTTCATCGTTGGTATGCCAAGCGAGCCCTTCGGACGTGGTGACTGCGGCCCCTGCGATGCCGCTCGCCGTGAACGAAGCCGTTGGTGCTGAACCGCTGTTCCAAGTGTCCCAGCCGGCAATCAGAGTCGGAGGTTCCGCCAGCGGAGGATCGGAAATCGTCAGCACACTGATCGAAAGTGGCGGCAGTGAGATCGCTCCAGGCGTCGAGGGGATCGAAGTCAGACCGCTGTCACCCAGATTGAAGGTAGGGAAATCGTTGACGTTGTTGAACTGGAGCGCCTCGTGCACGTAGGTGCCGCCATAGGAGCTGTTGTCGATGCTCAAATCAAAAGGAACACTCACCGGCGACTTGTTGACCGCGTAAACGACAACATCACCATCCTTCAGGACTGCTTTCGCTGAGGCCGCGTCCAATCCGGGAATAATCTCACTTGAAGTGACTTGTCCCGAAAGCAGATCGCTATCAACAAACACATTGCGGAGAATGTCGTAAGCGGCTCCGCGAGTTGTTTTCACATGCTTGGGGTTCGCACTCTTGTCGTAAATCACCAGCGGGTCGTGGTTGTGAATCTGAAAGTACTCGGCCGAACCGAACAGATCAGGACGATCAATGATTCCCAAATATGTATCAGACAGCCCTAGCACGCTGATCGCATTCTCGCCCGCATCCACGCTCCACTCCGAGAGCCAGATGGGTTTCCCCGGGAACTGAGCACGCGTCGCCTCAGCCGTTTGAATCATTTGGCTTCGCGCGTCGAGCACTTCTTCGAGCCCGGCGGTCGAATCACCCGGTCGGATGTATTTGTGCAAAGTCACCGCATCGTAATAAGTCTGATCAGCGGCGAGTGCAGCGTTCCAAGGAACGTGGTGGCCGGTGGTTCTCCACGAGACCGGTACAGAAAGCTCGATCGTTGGGTCTACTGCCTTGAGGGCAGCGGAGTGTGCCTGGGCAACGCCCACATACAGTTCAGGGGTCGCAACCGCTTCGCTGCGTTGATTTACCCAGAAGGTTTCGTTGCCGAGTTCGATTCGGCTGACGTCAAAACCGTCCGCTCGCCGGTCTTGCAGCCGGGCAACGCCCTTGGCGGGACTGTCGTAGTTGATATTCCAAGTATGCAAGACATCGAAGCCCAGGTTATCGTGCAGGGTTTTGAATCCGTCGTACCCGTACTTCAACTGCGGAACATTGACCACCGCGTTATAGTAGGTCCCCATGTAGTTGTCGTAGATCCGGCGGCCGTCGACCTCCCAGTCATAGAAGTTCGACCAGACGCCGTGCGGAAACCTGAGCGAGGGGGGAGACCAACCCGTGATGAGGGCCTGCCCGTCGGCGTCGTTGTATCCGTCGAGGCCGTAGAGGTTTTCGGGGAAGTTGGTATTCAGCCCCAGCAGTCGATTGTTAAAAGGCGTCTGGCTCGAGCTATTGATGCTCAGACTGGCGTTTTGTGGCCCGACGCTGCTATAGGGATAGTCGACCGCCGTCGCTCTTTGGCCGACGGCGCAGTAGGCCATCAAGACTAACGCGAACGCTAGGCAATTGATCCTCATGCTGACCTCGTCTTCTCTGTGTCCGAATGGGGGCGTACTCGCCTAAGCACAGTCTGCCTCAAAAGAAAGTTGGCCCGGCGCGATGAAACACACCGGGCCAACCTGTGCTGCCCCAACATCAAGCTAAATTGGCATCAAGCCAAATTGGCTCGTCGATTAGCGTCGTTTTCTACCCACGGCAACCAACGACATCATGCCCAACAGGACAAGACTGCTTGGCTCGGGGACAACGGAGCCGCTAACGGCAACGTTATCAAGGAACAGGTGATGTCCACCGGAACCGTCTCCAACACCGTTCGAGAAAGCAATTTGGATCACCACGGAACCACCTGCTTCAAGGACGTTGTCTGCGAGGCCAGTCAGATCCAGATCGAGATCATCATGCTGGTCATGCCCACTGAGGCCTCCGCCAAGGTGGGTGATTGCATTCGTGCTGTTATCGTTCATAGGTGCGTCGGACGTGAAAACATTACCATTGGTAATATCGCCACTCAGCACGTTCAACGCGTACGTTCTGGCTGCCTTGGGACGGAACGCAAGGGCGTCCATGTGAAACGCTTCCAAAACGATGTCGGCGGCGCCGTTGTTCGCGATCGTGAGTGTAACCTGTCCATCTGTTCTGGCATTCTGCAATGTGAAGTTGGCAGGCCCGACCTCTGTCTCGGAGCTAGCCGGCACCCCATTACCATCAAAGGTTCCCCATGTGGTATCCCCGCTGGATCCACGGCCTGAACCGTCAGAGATGCTCCAGTTCTCTGTGCCGCCAACAGCGGAAGCAGTAGCTGTTGCGGTGACGCCTGCAGCAGTTACAGGAACAGTAGGAGCTGTGGTGCTATCCCAATTATCGATGCCAGCAACAATGATTGCCGCTGATGCGCTCGAGTGCAGGCACAAGGCCACACTCAGCACGAGTAATGCTTTCGTAAACTTCATTAGAACTCCTCCCAAAAAGTAGTAATACCTAAGACAAGATTAGTGATCTCTGCGTAACGAAAATCTTTTCTTGTTCTCGCCTTTCATTTCTGCAAAGAGCGAGACCAAGAACTTCCTCTATTTAGCCCCGGTTGCGGCGGCTTGACCGTGCAAGCAGGGCGAATCCCATGGCAGCCAACAACATGGAGCTTGGCTCAGGCACAGCGTTCAAACTGGCCACTGCCGAAGTCGTGCCGTAATTGGCTTCCCAGTCTGCAAGCGAACCAATGTTGGTATCGCGTTGCCAATCAATGAAGTCGGTCCCATCGACATTGCCATCTTGGTCAAAGTCACCCGCGGTGAAAGGAGCGTCCTCGAAGGAGATGTCGTCGAAGCCGAAAACATTGGGGCCGGCCGTCACAGCCTGAGTGAGGCCAGCAAATGAGAAGATGATGTACTCGTATCCGGTGCCCAGGTCGAACGAGAGGCTGACGTCTTGCCAATCGGCACTGGGTGTTAGGGCACCGCCAGTATTGCTGTTCTCAATCAGCAAGTTATCCACCACGGGACCGGCTTCTTCGCCTGAGAGGTCTCGGTGCTGTCCTGCTGAAATCCCAGCAGCCGCAGTACCACTGGAAGCGAGATGCGTGAATTCATCGCCTCCCCACGGATCGTTGGCATCACCCGTGCCTTGCACCCCTTGCACCCTCACGGCGACAATTCCGCCGTCTGCGTTGCCAGTCCCGTCTGACTGATTTGGGGTGGGGTCGTTGTAGTACATCCTGAAATTGAGAAGCTGCGGGCCTGTGGTCATCCCGTCGTCGTAGAGCACGTAGCTTGCTCCAACGCCGTTTTGATCACCGGGAATATCATCGAGTCCGTCAGCCACGTTGGTATCGAAGTGAGCGGACATGAAGTTGCCGTTCACTCCGGTGGCGGCACCCGCAAGACCGACAGGCTGATCCGGCATGCCGTTGATCTCCCTGGGATTCACCACGTCTCTCATGCGACGCCCTGTCGAGCGGAACCACGCAGCGTCGCCCTGTTCAAGAACATTCGGATCGGAACCCGACTGGACAATACCGTTTCTGGTCGGATCGCCTGGGTTGTTATTCAGCATCAAAGGGCCAGTCAAATGAGACCCACTAAAGAAGTTGAGGGTATTAGCAGTACCATCGTAGATCATGGTCTGAGCGTTGGCCGATTGCGTAGACGAGAGGGCGACGAGTGCCATCAGAGCCGAGGCGAAATAATGATTGAATGAGCGCATCAAATTGTTCCTTCTCAAAAAAAGTTGGGCATGTAGCGTTTCAAATAGTGGAAGTAACTTAAGTCGGGAATCGCAGTGTCCTCGGCGATCCATTCACGGTATTCACGTCAGCTTGGCCTGTCGTTCTATGCGATTTGCCGAAACCCTGTTGCCCCGATGGCAAAGCACAAATCGTCGAACAGACCGAAGTACTCGCTGAGTTGTTTCAGTTCGATTGAATAAGGTGAAAAGTTAAGGCCCAGAATTCAGGGAGCTGACCCGAGCCTTAGGAACCGCCTGACCGCGACTCTAGTATGGGCAGAAATTCCCCTCCTGACCCGCAGTCCTCTTGCACTATTACTGCCCCGTCGGCCAAGATTGGACAGGAATTATTGCCCCGAAATATGGAAGAAGGCCCTCCCAGCTTGAATTTAGGCGAAAACGGCGGAAAAAAGCAGCATTTCGGCTCTCCTAAAGTTCCATGAATCCAAAAAAATCGCTCGTCAGCGCTCTCGAGCCGAAATGAACCTAAGTTGCTGAGAGGCAGCAATTTAAGGCTAAAGAAGCACTAATTCTTGGAATTGACCCATTCTGGCGCTAGTGGCGGTAGCCAATCGAAATATTTAACGATTTTTGGCCGTCCAAAATGAATTGCTATTGGCGTGTTACAGTAAGCACCAGCCACAGGCGGCAGGTGATTTTGCATCAAGTCACGCGGGATTCATCGCGTTCACCTTATCATTCTTCGTTGTGGCTCTCATTCAAGCTCAGCGATTTCGATTCTATTTTTCGTATCTTGGTGAAGGAACAAACATGAGTGCCAATCGGTCAAACAGCTCGCTCAAACGAAAGACGACGGGTTTTACCCTCGTCGAACTGCTCGTCGTAATCGCCATCATCGGCGTCTTGGTCGGGTTGCTGCTGCCAGCGGTACAAGCGGCCCGGGAGGCAGCTCGTCGGACTCAGTGCATCAATAACATGAAGCAACTGGGACTTGCCGCGCTGAACTACGAGTCGGCAAACGGACATTTTCCGACCTACGGATTGGCGCTCAATGGGTACGGGTCCGGGGTAGCGGGCCCTAATGGACAGCCTAACGTTAAGACTAAGGCCAGGATCGAAAACTTGTCGTGGACCTATCAGTTAATGCCCCTGATGGAAGCCAACAATCTTTACGAACTCCGTTCGCAGATCGGTGTCGTGCCCGAACTCCTCTCGCAAAGAATGCCTGGCCTGACGTGCCCGAGCCGTGGCCTGCGTGTGCTGGTCAACGGCATTGGTGATGAAGAGTTCTACGGCGATTACGCCTCGTTCGCGATGGATGCCATCTTCTGGAGAATTATCAAGGGCGAGTCCGGCATCGAGGTGCCCTTCTATCCCAACCCGGAAAGTCATCGCGTTGATCCGGTGCGAGGAGATGTCAGTGAAATTGATCTACTCGAGCAGCACATTAGCCAAGGCGTAATTGGCCGAGGCGGTTACTTGCGTGCATCACAAGCCCCGAGTGCGCTAGCCGCGTTTCAGAAGGTCGATACTTCAGCCATTACCGATGGTGCTTCGAATACCTTGATGTTCGGGGAGAAAGGCATCCCCGGTGACCTGTACGAGGACTATGCCAATAATCCAACGGAACGCAGCGGCTATTGGGCTGGCGGATTCTCGACCGTACGCCTGGGAATCGCATTCAACCCCGACAGCATCTTCTCAACCTCTGGCAATTACAAGAAGTTCTCTCATAATCAGAGCTTTGGTTCGCCGCACACTGGCGGGGTCAACTGCGTTTACGCGGATGGCTCGGTTCATTCGGTGACTTTCGATGTCGATGCCTTCGTCCGCTTTCAGCTTTTCCATCGGTCTGATGGCAACGTGCTAGATCAAACTCAACTTTGAGTTGGCCAGCTTCGAGTTGGATAGTCACGCCACTGGCAGGAAGAAGCTGGACCTTGTATACCTTTTCATTCGATTCAATCTCGTGCAATCAATAAGGATTCGTTCGCACCATGTGTCGAAAAATCAAGCAGCCAATAATCTTCCTATTAGCTCCCATTGTTTGTGCTCTCCTCGGCTGCTCGAATAAGCCCGACACAGACCATGTGAAAGCCCTCAACGACACCAACATCAAGAAGGTCTGTAGCGCGTATCAGCTCTATGCAGCTAGGTCGGGCTATACCGGACCAAAGTCGATGGAAGAGTTGAAGACCTTTCTCAAGACGAACGAGAAGATCTCGCGCAACCTGGAGTTGATGGGCATTGATCAAACCAAGATCGACGAAATGTTCATCAGTGAGAACGATGGCAAAGAATTCGAATGTCGTTGGGGTGTGTTCGTTAATCCTGACACGGAACGGGCCAAGACGCCGCTAGTGTTTGAGCGAGAAGGCAAGAATGGCGTGCGGCTGGTGATACTCGGCAATCGAAAGATCCTCGAAGTCTCCAATGACAAGAAGTACGAGGCACTCTTGAGCGGCAAAATCAATCGCAAAGAGGCGAAGAGCGAAGCCGAGCTACAAGAAGAGGCCGAAGCTGCGGCCGGGTAAGCTGTTCCACCTTGTCCAAGCGGATTCTCACACTATCCAAGACACTGGTGCTTTCTGTGAGAGTCATCGCAAAGGCAAATCTGGAAATGGCGTACCGTATCACTCTCCTTGCCTTCTGCTTTTTCCTTTCCGCGTCAGCTGTAGTGGCTGTCGAAAAGAAGAACGTTCTGATCTTCTTCATTGACGACCTCAGGCCTGAACTCGGCTGCTACGGCGAGCAATCCATCAAGAGCCCTCATATTGACGCGTTGGCGTCGCAGGGCGTGCTGTTCGAGCGAGCCTATTGTCAGCAGGCGATCTGCGCGCCTTCACGCGCTAGCATGATGGCGGGCCAGTATCCGGACACACTCGGAATTTACGACCTGTGGTCACCGCTTCGGCGGACGGTCCCAGACGTAATGAGCATGCCGCGGTATTTTAAAGAGCGAGGATACGAGACTTCATCATTCGGGAAGGTGTATCACCATCAGACGGACGATCAAGCTTACTGGTCGAAGCTCCCAAGAGTTCCTGGTGAGAAGTACGTTGATCCCGCCACGCTGAAATCGATCGCCCAGCGTAAAGCAGAAGCGGTTGCGAAAGGCTTGAAGCGAACGGCGCTTTCGGCAGCGACCAAAGGACCAGCGATCGAGATGGCAGTCGTGCCGGACGAGGCTTATCGCGATGGCGCTGTCGCCAATCAGGCTATCGAAGAACTGCGAAGTAGCAAGGGTACACCGTTCTTCATGTGTGTCGGTTTTGCGAAACCCCACCTGCCATTCGCCGCACCGAAGCGCTACTGGGACTTGTACGAGCGGGGGCAGTTTCAAGTTCCCGAGCGACAACTCCCTGCAGGTGCCCCGTCGCTGGCCTTCACCAAATGGGGTGAATTGCGAGCCTATTTAGGCATGCCCGCCAAGGGACCATTGACCGATGAGCAAACGCAAGAGTTGATGCACGGCTACGCGGCTTGCGTCAGCTATGCCGACGCTCAAGTCGGAAGAGTGCTGGCCGAGTTAGGAGAATTGGGCCTGCGTGAACAGACGATCGTCGTCCTCTGGGGCGATCACGGCTATAAGCTGGGTGAGTATGGATTGTGGTGCAAGCACACGAATCTTGAACTCGACACGCGTGTTCCTTTGATCGTGTCGGCTCCTGGTCACACACAAGGTAAGCGTTCGAAGGCATTAGTCGAAATCGTCGATGTTTTCCCGACGCTCGCCGAACTGACTAGCGGCGATATCTCTGGGTCTTGCCAGGGAGCGAGCCTAAAAAAGCTCCTCACAGATCCCAGCCAAGCGATTCGCAGTACCGCGTTGAGCCAATACCCACGGGGCTCAACGATGGGCTACAGCCTTCGAACTGATCGTTGGCGATACACCGAATGGTTCAATTCGCAGAAGAACAAGATAGTTGCTCGCGAACTCTACGACCATCAAGACTCTCACCTAACCGGTCGTAATCTCAGTGAAGAGCCAGGATATGCCAAGCTCATTGCGAGCCTATCAAAGCAACTAAAGTCTCGCATGAGAAAACCTGCCAAGTGAAATACTCTTTCAAGACGTTCGCGATCGTCGTTCTTCTGTCTTTCGCTATTCCAGAAGCCATCGCCTCAGAAGAAGACCTTATCACACCCCCGGAAGGTGGCAATCAGATCGTTGCGTTCGATCAAGATTTGCCTCTTCAGTTTCAAAGCCAGAATGTTGAGGCTACTGGTCGCTGGGCAGCCGCCAAGGATATGCCCTTCAAGGAGGTCTACCGCATCGAGTCGGACACGCGATTCAGCGATCCGAAGAACATGCAGTTGAGTATCCCTCTCGCAGCCTCCATTCGTAAGGGTGATGTGTTGCTTCTCTCGTTCTGGGTCCACCGCCCTAGGGCAGGTGGGCAGCCCAATAACATCTACCTCTCGATTGGTGATAAAGACGCGCCGGCAATCTACGAGAATCAACTCTCTGCCTACCGCGTGTGGAAGCAGCATGTGAGGTCGTTTATCGCGCCGCGAGATTGCGACTCGACAGATGCGGCCATTCATTTCGATCTCGGCGAAGCCGGAAAGATTGCCGAAATCGCTGCTATTCAACTCATCAACTACGGCCCTGATCGCGATCCGGCCACGCTCCCTCGATCGACCGTCAATTACCCAGGGCGTTCGCCAGACGCTCAGTGGCGAAAGGAAGCATTGAAGCGCATCGAAGAGATTCGCAAAGGCGAGATCGCTGTCAAAGTGGTTGACGCTCTTGGCGAGCCTGTCATCGACGCAAACGTCGAGATTGCCATGCAGCAGCATGCGTTTGGGTTCGGCAACGCGGTGAACTCAGAGATGCTCGGTGCTGAGAAGAAGGACTTCCCAATTCGTCCCAAAGGAAAAGCAACTGTCAAATGGGAGGACGCGCAGAAATATCGCGAAGTCGTCAAGAAGTACTTTGATCGCGTCACATTCGAGTCCGAATTGCGGCCTGCAAACTGGCAAGCCATGAAGAAAGGTAATCCCGCTTGGCAACGGAAGCACAGGATTCTGATGACTCAGACCCTACCGTGGCTTCAGGAAAACAACATTGACGCGCGTGGCCACTACATCGCTTGGGCGCCGATGGATTTCAACGCTATCGAAAAACAGTTTTTGGGGAAACCAAAAGAGCACCGGGCATGGCTGTGGGACCACATGGCGGACGTTCTGCCCGCAACCTCCGCGTATGTCACCGAATGGGACACGATCAATCACATCATTGGCTGGGGCAAGCACACTTACGAAGCGGAATACGGCGGGCCTGAGATCTATGCCGAGATTCTCGCCGAGGCCCGACGGCTCGCGCCCAATGCGACTCACGCCATCAATGAGGGCAAGGTGCTGCCCGACGGCTACAAGCGTGAGCCTTACAAACGCATCATTCGATTTCTCAATGAACAAGGTCAGCCAGCGGATATCGTTGGCTTCATGGCTCACTTCGGCCTAACGACCTTGACGCCCCCAGAGGAACTTTTGCAAGTGTACGATGAGTTCGCTGAGATCGCACCCCGCTTGCAACTGAGCGAGTTCGACGTTGAGGCGGGAGACGACGATGAGCTGCAGGCGGACTACTACCGCGACGTGATGATCGCGACCTTCAGTCACCCCAACTTCGAGGCGATCGTGCAGTGGGGGTTTTGGGAGCCCGTCCATTGGAAGCCGGCTGCCGCCTTGTGGCGAGAAGACTGGACGCTCAAGCCAGCTGGAGAAGTCTTCGTCGATCTCGTCGCCAACCAGTGGTGGACCGATGAGACGTTACAGACTGACGAGCAAGGGAAATGTCGCCTGCGGGGATTCTTAGGTGACTACAAGATCACCGTTGAGCATGACGGACAGACCAAAGTAGTATCGACCACTCTGGAAAGGAGCGGTGTGCAACTGAAGATTCAACTTCCCTGAGTCGAGAGTCGCTCGATCTCCGTTTGGGCTTCTTGTACCTGTTCTGAATTAGCCAACCAATCAAGAGTGAGCTCCGCTGACCAGCTCTCGCCCGCCTCTAAAGTAATCACCCGCCCTGCTTGTTCCTCGACGGAACGCCCGTTGGGGTAATTCGTTGCTGGCTCCAGGCCAGTCACGTAGCCGTCTTCGCTCGCTACTTCGTTTTTCCAGAGCGAAAAGTAGGGCAGTTCTTTTGTGTCATGTTCAAGCACCAAGCCTTGCGCGCCGTCTGCACTTTTGAGAAGCACTTTGGTGTGATCATGCTCATCACCGACCAACTCGAGAAAGTAGCAATCCTCGCTTTGACCAGCGACAGCAGGGCCGTACTTCCGCCAATCCTCCTTCATCTCAGTCCCGGCATCTCTGGGAGCGATTTCACGGACGTGAGCGACGAATTCTGCGCCAGGTCCCAACAACGGCTCGCCGACATTGATGTGGTAAAGCATCTGCATCTGCGCGGCGGTGCCACCAAAGTTTTCCACGCGGTCGACCTGCGTAAATGAGGAAGCATCAAAACTCGTCGTGATCGTCACCTCCAGGCGCAGCTTCTGAAAGTGGAATCGACTCTCTTCAACGAGACCCCGCACAATGATCGTGCGATCCTCTTCATTGACCGTCACTTCGACACAATGAGCCGGTCGGTTGGCAATGCGACCGTGTAGTGGATAGACAAGCTCGCCGTTCTCGCCGAACTCCGGGGCTCCATTACTTTCCAAACCGCAACGCACGATTAGTTCATCAAACCCCTCAAGCCAGCCAAGCCCACTCGGGTCGTGAATGGACACGAAACTTGGATGGACCGGTCCTCGCACAGGTGACCTCCAGCCCAACGACTGTCCCTCGTCTCTTTCGACATTCCATATCCCCATTCCTCGGGTCGGCAGAACGTGTATCCGCTGCAATCCGTTGTCAATCGTGAGCAGGTCGACTCCCTCACTGAGTCCACCCTGCAGGGTTTGTTGCGTTACTTCCCAGTTGCCCACGGCTCCGGGCAGGTCGCTTGCCGAGACGCGGAACTTATTCTCGTGAATTCCTCGTTCGACATCGGTCAAGGTCCAGGTGTGACTAGGCACGCGTTGGCTCCAGATTGCGGGGAGTTGTTGCGGTTTCGATCAACTGGCTCGTTGCCGAGTCGACCCACTGCTCGCGATAACTCCGCGGGGTGAGTTGCATCTCTTTCTTAAAGAGGCGAACAAAGTGGCTCGCGTCATAGAATCCCGTGCGGCTGGCAATCCGCTCGACACTTTTCGAGGAAGAACGTAACATCGTGCAAGCCGCGTTGATCCGTACCCGCGTAATGTACTGGGCAGGGGTGATCTTAAACAATCGCTTAAACGTGCGATTGAACTGGCTGAT
Organism: Lacipirellulaceae bacterium; assembly: GCA_040218535.1. Taxonomy (NCBI): domain Bacteria; kingdom Pseudomonadati; phylum Planctomycetota; class Planctomycetia; order Pirellulales; family Lacipirellulaceae; species Lacipirellulaceae bacterium. The sequence continues at coordinate 2,030,371 of JAVJRG010000005.1, forward strand.
CGACAGATGAACAAGCTCTGCTAACTGCTGGACGCTAATCTTCTCGGCGTAGCAATTGTTAATATGAGTGATCGCGCGGGTCAAACGCTGATAAGGTGCCAACGTTGCCCCGGCTTTCTCCAAGTCGTGCATAATCCCCGCAATGCCGAGTATCTCATCCTTCTCATCGATCAGCGGAATCTTCGTTTCAACGTACCACCTGAGCAAACCCGTGGCATCAGGCACGCCACAGACATGATCAACAACAGGTTTGCGAGTGGTCATCACTTGCTGGTCTTGATCGCGATAGCGGTCGGCCACTTCGGGAACAAACAGATCGGCGTCGGTCTTGCCCCAAACCTCAGTTTCTGTGGGTAGACCCAACACTTCCAGCAAAGCACGATTCATGTGCACGAATCGCCCGAGCTTGTCCTTGGCAAAGAAATACGTCGCTGGCATATGATCGATCAAAGCCAACAGTGGGATCGGACTTTTGACAGCCGAAAAGAACTCATGCTGCCGCTTTTCAAGATCACCGCGAAAAGTACCCATGCGCGTTTTATACCATAACTTGATTGGCAAATACATTGCCTATCGGCGGACGAATGAGCCATATTAGCAATGCAGTGGAGAGCCGTGTGGTTCAATTATCCACGCTCGAAAGAGTCGGGTTTCACCCGTCTTTACTTATCTAAAAGGCCAAGTTTTTCACAGGAGTGAAGCGTTATGGCTGAGGCGGCCAGTGCTGGTAAGGCGCTAGATCAAGGGCAAGGAGTCTTGCGATTGACCCCCACTTGGGTACCACGGTCTTTCTGTATTCCTGGAAGAAGAATCAAGCTTCACCCCGACGACTACTATGCGTTGGGCGCCAATCGCGGCGGCATTGACGAGCGTTGGTTCTCTTCCACAACGCCCGCGGACAACGGTCCGCTGACAAGCAAGAACGAGGGGCTCAGTCATGTTGCTTTTGAAGATGGCGGCAACACGCAGTTGATGACACTGCGTGATGTCGTTGACCAGCTTAAAGGCCAACTACTCGGCGAAGAGTTTTGGGATACTCATCAATGCTGGCCCATGTACTCAAAGTTTTTTGACAACCAGGGTGCGCTCCCTTTCCACATTCACCACAACGATGAGTACGCCGCCCGTGTTCATGCCAAGGGGAAGCCGGAAGCGTATTACTTCCCTCCACAAGTGAACAATCATGGCGGTGATTTCCCTTACACCTTTATGGGCCTGTCACCAGGCGTCACCAAGGACCAGCTTCGCGAGACGCTCGTGCGATTCACCGAAGGTGATAATCGCATCACCGACCTTTCAGCCGCCTACTGTTTGACCCCCGGAACCGGCTGGGACATTCCTCCGGGGATCCTACACGCCCCAGGGAGCATGTGTACTTACGAACCTCAGAAGGCTTCCGATGTGTTCGCGATGTACGAGTCGGTCTCCCACGACAAGGTGATTCCCGAGGAACTGCTCTGGAAAGATACTCCCGAAGATCAAGTGGGCAACTTCGACTATCTGGTTGAGGTTCTCGACTGGGAGCAGAATGTTGACCCCAACTTCAAAGCCAATCATTTCATGGCTCCGATTCCCGTAAACGATCTCAGCGAAATGCGTGCCGAAGGCTATGAGGAGAAATGGATCTGTTATCGCAGCGAAGCCTACAGCGCCAAGGAGCTTACGGTACTTCCGGGGGCTTCGGTCACCATCAAGGACCAAGGTGCCTACGGGCTAATCGTACTGCAAGGCCATGGCACCTTGGGAGCTTGGGATATCGAAACGCCTTCTTTGATTCGCTTTGGGCAACTCACTCACGATGAGTATTTCGTCTCCGAACCGGCGGCGAAAGAAGGCATTGTGATCACCAACCCCAGCAAGACGGATCCCATCGTCATGCTCAAGCACTTTGGTCCTGGTGTAAATCCAGTACTGGCATAGCACTGCAGGCCGGTGTGAACTCTTCTCGTACGATCTCTCTGCGTAAGTTGTGATAGAAGATATTGGAGTTCCGAATGTCCACGGAAGTGAATTCCTTTCCCAAGCTCCACAATGCTGCGTGGCCTGGGCTGGTTGGCAAGGGCGACGACAGTGAGCCGCCGATTGAGTTAGATACGCTTCTCGACCTGACTGCGGCGGCAGAGGTCGATGGCGTGAAGTTCGACGGCATTGACTTGTTCTTGCTGTCGCCACATGTCGATATCGATTCCTCACCAGATCAACTCGAAGAACTGGCCAAGAAAGTCACCGATCGCGGCTTGGTGGTCGGCTCTTTGGTCGCGCCAGTTTGGCCGCCAACCGGCGGTGGGTCAGCCATGGGGACGCGTGAGGAACGAGCCCGGTTCTTGGACCAAGTCAGAAAATCGTGCCACATCGGTGCCGAACTGAAACGATTGGGCGTGAGACAATACGGCATCGTTCGCATTGACTCCGCCTGCGATCCGGCAAGCTGGTCGGCTGATCCGCACACGAACCAGATGAAAATCGCGGAGACGTTTCAGGAGGCCTGCAGCATCGCCGAAGGCTACGGTGAACGGCTTGCTGCTGAAGGAGAAATCTGCTGGGGTGGCATGCACAGTTGGAAGTATATGGTTGAGCTGCTTGAGCGAGTCGACCGTCCCCAGACCCTAGGATTCCAAGCCGATATGGCTCATACGCTGCTGTATCTGCTGGGCTACAACGCGCCTGAACATGCCTTGCTGGATCAAGGTTTTGATTGGGAGGATGAGACCCAATTCTACGAGAAGTACAAAACACTGACTGACACGCTCCGACCTTGGACGATCGACTTTCATGTAGCTCAGAACGACGCGACGGTTTTTGGTTCAGGATCCCACGACAAGACCGGCAAGCATTGCCTGCCGGACGATTCGGCAGGCAAGCTGGACATCCCTCGTGCAGCCGGGTACTGGCTTCGTGATGAGTCAGGCAATCTCACTAATCGGTTCGAGCATCTCTGCTGGGACGGCTGCATGTTTCCGAATGAAACCATGCTAAATCCTGAAACGTGGAACACCATCCTACGCACCTTGATCAAAGTGCGAGAGGCACACGGCTCGTCAACTTAACCTAACAGAAGAGCATCAAAGTGAGTGAAACCCTGAATATCGGCATGATCGGCTACGGCTTCATGGGTCGTGCGCACACCAATGCTTACAAGCGGGTAAGCGATTTCTTTCCCGACCTAAAGCTACGCCCCGTTCTGCGCGCAGCATGTGGTCGCGATAAAGAACAAGTAGAGGCTTTCGCTCAACAATGGGGCTACGAGTCGTCTGAAACGGACTGGCGGAAGCTACTGGATCGAGACGACATCGACGCCGTCGATGTGTGTGTGCCGAACAACCTCCACAAAGAGATTGCCGTCGCCGCAGCACAGGCAGGAAAGATGGTGCTCTGCGAAAAACCCTTGGCCATGAACGCCGAGGAAGGCGAAGCGATGTGCCAAGCCGTGGAGGAAGCAGGCGTCGCCAACATGGTTTGGTACAACTATCGACGAATTCCCGCGGTCACGCTTGCGAAACAGTTGATCGATGAAGGGCGACTAGGTCGAATTTTCCACTTCCGTGCCAATTTCCTACAGGACTGGACGATCTCCAGTGAAGTGCCACAGGGAGGGGCCGGCACCTGGCGGCTGGATTCGTCAGCGGCGGGCTCTGGGGTGACCGGCGATCTGCTAGCCCACTGCATCGACACCGCCATTTGGCTTAACGGGCAGATCACTGATGTCAGTGCCATGACCAAGACCTTCGTGACCCAGCGCGTGCATGCCGAAACAAAGGAGATTCAGGAAGTTGGAATCGACGATGCTTGCGCTTTCTTATGCTACTTCGACAACGGTTCGTTGGGCGTCTTTGAGTCCACGCGCTATGCTCGTGGGCACAAAGCGCTCTTCACTTTCGAGATCAACGGCGAGCATGGCTCTCTGCGTTGGGACTTGCACGATCTGAATCGCCTGGAGTTCTTTGACTACAACGACGACTCCCAAGTGCGTGCCTGGCGGTCGATTCACGTGACGGAGGGAGAAATGCCTTACATGAACCGTTGGTGGGTACCCGGACTGAGCATCGGCTACGAGCACAGCTTCGTACACCAAGTCGCTGACTTTCTCCACGGACTAGAAAAGCAGCAGCCTTGCCAGCCAGACTTTCGCAGTGCTTTAGATACGCAAGCTGTTTGTGATGCGGTCTTGAAATCCGACGACGAGGGGAAGTGGACTCAAGTCTAGTCTGCGTGTCTAGCCGTTAAGGAAGAAATTACGCTTGGCTCTCGCCAAGTGTGTTGTGCTCGAGCGCAGGAGGGCCTAATCGATGGCAGTTACGAATCGTCGCATTAAGCAATCGATTGTTCACTGGTGCTTGGAATCGAGTAGCGAAAACTGGGGAGTTGAAGAGACTTGCCAACTGGCGAAGTCGCTCGGTTGCCAAGCGGTCGAGATCGTCGCCCCAGAAGATTGGGGCATTCTGAAGCGTTACGATTTAATCTGTGCCATGACTTTGATCGGCATGCCCGGCATGCCTTTTGTCAAAGGTTATAACAATCGCCTCTATCACGAGGAGCTAATCTACCGCTCGAAAAGTACGATCGATGCGTGCCGGCAAGCGGGTTTCCCGAACATTATCGCGTTTACCGGCTTCAAATGGCGCGATGCTGAAGATCCTACAAGCGGTGAAATCTCGCTCGAAGAGGGGGCCGATAACTGCGTCGCAGGATTGAAAGAACTCGCTTCTTACGCTGAATCGCAAGGCGTGACAGTCTGTGTTGAGCATCTAAGCACACGTGACGAGAGTCATCCGATGAAAGGGCATCCAGGATATCAGGGCGATGACATTGACTATGTGGCTTCGATTATTCGCCGAGTCGGATCCCCTCGAATCAAGGTGTTATTCGACGCTTACCATGTTCAAATCATGCATGGCGACATTCTGCGACGCTTGGAAGAGAACGCAGAACTCCTTGGTCATGTGCATGTCGCAGGAGTCCCTGGACGAAATGAAATTAACGAAAATCAGGAAATCAACTACCCGGCTGTCATGCGGAAGCTATTAGAACTCGATTATCAAGGTTTTGTCGGCCAGGAGTTCATCCCTTCAGGCGATCCGGTCGAGAGTTTCCGAGAGGCTGTGAGTCTGTGCGATGTCTGACGATGGCTCTCAATGGCTCTCAACGAGACAGTCTTGTCTTAAGAGCTGACTTTTTAGCGGTAGAGTTCTCCTTGGATACCGCATCGACGGTACGCTCGCGAACCTGATACCAATCGTCGAGCAGACCACGAAGTTTCGTGACTTTCGCCGGGTGCTTCGTCGCTAAGTTCTCCTGTTCTGTCGGGTCTGCCTGCAAATCGAACAGTTGAGGCTCGCCGCTCTTGGCGGGAAATTTCCTTCGCCCATTCTGTCCATCGTAAGTGAGCAAAAGCTTGTCGTGACCGCGGATGACCCAGCGGTGCAACAGAGAGGCTTCTGGATTTTCGAGATCCGCAACGTCATGCGAGAACGTCTCGCCATAGATCACATCACGCTCAATCGCTTGACCGCTTTCAAGATGGGGCAACAGATTCATCCCCGGCATCGACTCAGGGATCTCTACGCCGACCGCGGCAAGGATAGTTGGCACAATATCTATGCTGCTGCAGAGTTCTTCGCGGTCCGCCGGTTGAAATTGCTGCGGCCAGCGGAACATGATCGGCGTCCGCACGCCACCCTCGTAGGGGCTTTGTTTCGAGCGTGCGGCATAGCGATTGAGGGTTGGACCTTGAATCCATCCGTTGTCGGTGACGTAGATCACTAGCGTGTTCTCAGCGAGGCCCCTTTCTTCAAGCCGCGTGAGCAGTTGCCCGCAGGTTTCGTCGAACCACTGGCACATCGCGTAGTAGGCGGCCACTGAATCGAGCCGGCCTTCTTTCTTGTACTTCTTCAGTAGTCTCTCAGGCGGATTATGGGGAGCATGCGGCAGAAAAGGGGCATACCAGAGAAAGAATGGCTTTTCGGCAGCGGTTGCTGTGTCGAGGAATTCGTAGATCGGCTCCATACCTTCCCTGCCGATCTTGAGTCCATCATCCCCGTGACGCCCGCCTCGCTCTGGAAAGCCGCGGGTCATGCCATGGGTGAATCCGCCCCGCTTGTAGTTGCCTTCCCACCACTTGCCACATTGAAAACTTAGGTACCCTTGCTCCGCCAGCACCTTAGGTAACACAGGGTGCTTGTCGATGTTCGAGATCAACATCTCGCGTGGATGGACCTTCGTTCGTTGCTGATGCGCACGGTTCGCTGCCGTGTCGGCCGGATCGTTGCCCGTGACGCCGTGTTGATGGGCGTAGAGCCCGGTCACCAGAGTCATTAAAGAGGGTCGGCAGAGGGCCGTTGGCACGTAGCCGCGTCGAAACGTTACGCTTTCACGCGCTAGCTGATCGAGGTGCGGGGTCTCGATGGCTTCGTGCCCCATAAAGCCATAGTCCGTCCACGCCTGATCGTCGGACAGAATGAGCACAACATTGGGCGGTGGATCGCTCTCCTGAGTGACCTTTGGTGTCTCGTTCGATTCCTGGTTACGCTCGCCGCGTAATTCCTTGATGCGAATATTCCTCCAGAGGACAGTGCCTTTAGCACCCTTATGGATTTGCAGCCCAAAGAAGCCCTTGGGGTAATCCCCTTTGTCAACCCAGTGAGCTGCCGGCACTCCGTTGATCCAGGTCTTGACCACGTTGCCTTTCGCAGAAATGGTGATCCGGTTCCAGCCGTCCTTCTTTTGTGCCGCACGAGCCTTCTTATGTTCCTTCAGCCACAACGGATAGAAGTAACCGCCGCAACTTTGGCCATAGATCCCACCTGACCAGTCTCGGTCCTTGGAGAACTCTTCCATCTCCGCCTGAGGACCATAGACGATCTCCTGATTCTTTTTGTCTTGCTTCGATCGGGCGCGAAACATCACGCCGCTGTTCCCTTCAACCTCCCACTTCATATCACAGGTGAAAATGAAGTCCGTGAAGTCGGCGCGTTCGGTGCATAGATAGGTGCTTTCCGAGCCCCGAACACAGGTGCCGACAAGCAGTCCGTCCCGGACTTCAAACTTGCACTTCCCGCCTCGTGGCGTCCAGCCGTCGAGTGTCTTACCGTCGAATAGTGTAGCGAACCCGTCAGACAGTGCCGGTTCGGCATCGGTATTGAGCAGCATATCCTCCGGCTTGGGGGCATTGGGCTGTTTACTGTAGCGCGGATACCACTGTTGTTGCTGTGGGTCGAATTCCCCGGCTTGGAGGGGACCGCTCAAGCAGCAGCCGAGTAGGAACAAAAGCGTTGAGCTCAGAAGTCGTTTCATTATTATCGTTCTTCCGTCAATTGGGTCATTTTGTTTGGCGAACATGGTTGGGAATCGCATCGCTCAGTTTTTCTATCACATCGCGGTGGCGCTCATCATCGGCAAGATTTCGCCATTCCTGCGGATCACTTCGGTGATCGTACAGTTCGCTGGAACCATCCGAATACTCAATAAGCCTCCAGTGCCTACTGCGGACGGAGTAGATTCCTTTCTTCACGGTCGATAGGACTACGCGATTGGTCTTCGCTTGGGGACGTTTTAACTGGGGAAGCAGGGATTCGCCATCTAGTTCGGACTTAGCCGGAAGGCTACACATTTCAATCAAAGTTGGATAAAGATCGATCAGTCCCACGGGCTCATCACAACGACTTCCCGTTTTGCAGCCATCGCTTTTCGACTTGGCGGATATGATCATCAGAGGAACTCGCGTCGAGCGTTCCCAGCCGGTCGTTTTGCCCCAGTGCTCTTTCTCCCCAAGATGCCAGCCGTGGTCGCTCCAGAGAATCACAATGGTGTTCTCTGCATGCGGTCCCTCATCGAGCGCCTTCAGCAAACGGCCAACTTGCTCGTCAACAAACGTAACACAAGCCAAGTAGGCAGCGACAGCATTCCTCCACTGGTCGTGTTGAAGTACGCTCTTGTGCAACCCGGCCGTTTGAATGGAGTGAGATAACTCAATCGCTTCGGAGCCTAAGTCGTTTAGATCGTCGGAAGGCACCTCGGGGACGACCGTGGACTCAGCGGGGTAAAGATCGAAGTACTTTTGCGGCGCGTACAAGGGAATGTGCGGTCGGTAAAACCCCACCGCCAGAAAGAATGGCGCATCCGAGGTTGGGTCTTCAACTAAACGCTCCGCCGCCCAACGGGCGACCTTGCCGTCACCCATTTCGTCACTGGAAACGGGAACAGCCCCCCAGTCAAACGAGCTGAACCGACCGGGCTGGAGTTGCTGCCGATCGTTCGGCATCTCGTTCAGAGGACGCAGGGGAAAGCGAGGCATTTCAACATTATCTTGCGGATACTTGTCCGCGTATGGGCTCCAGCGTTGCTCCGTGAAGAAAGACTCGTCGTACAAATCTTTGAATTTACGATGCATTAACTTCCCGGTGCCCAGAGTCCGATACCCGTGATTCTTAAAATACTGTGGCAAAAGTACTAAATCAGGCTTCAGCTTGCGAATCTGCTGTTGATTGTTGAACACGCCCGAGTGGAATGGCTGCATTCCAGAAAAAATCGCCGCTCTCGAAGGTCCGCAAAGCGGCGCGGCACAGTGAGCGTTGGAGAAGACTACCCCCCGCTTCGCCAAACGATCCATATTTGGAGTTTGGACTTGAGGGTGGCCATCAAGGAACCCGACCCAATCATTCAAGTCGTCAACGGCGATGAACAGAACATTAGGACGAGCGCATGCCGAAGTGAACCAAGTGAAAGTGAGTGCGCAGAAGAGCAACAAGAGAGTGCAAGCGACTCGAGATTCTCTCCACAACTTCATAATTTGATTCCGCAAGTCGGCAGCGATTCTAGGGAAAGCCTGCCAATAACACGTTCCGAATCGAGTATTCTGGACAGCAACTGTAGCGCCTGTAACTAGCTCAGCTCATGCTATCCGCAATGATTCTTGCATAATTGCTGTCCGTTGACGTTACCTCATTTTCTCGAAAAGAACCGTGAATTCTTTGAGGATAGTTTGTCCATTAGTCCTCGGTAGTGTCGTATTCTCGGGGGTATTCTTGTTCGTCGGTCAGGTTGCCCCTCTTTTTCCCTAGTCGGTCCCGCCCCTGAGGCCCGTAGAGCAGCTGAAGTCAGAGACAAGTCAATCTATGAAGAAGATTCCCTTTGCAAGCCTTCTTTCTGTCTTGCTGGCAGTATCAAGACTAACGCATCCTCAATGCCACGCTGAGCCGACTGAACCTCTCAGCCAACGCCCAAACATTCTGTTCCTCTTCACAGACGACCAGCCGGCGAATTGCACGGGCTACTCGGGCAACCAAGCGATTCAGACTCCTAACTTAGATACGCTTGCGCGTCGCGGGACGGTGTTCAACAACGCTTTCGTGACGACTGCGATTTGTTGCAGCAATCGCGCATGCCTGATGACAGGTCAGCCAATGCATCGTCATGGCATCAAAGATTTTCGCGCGCCGCTCTCGAAGGAGGCGTTTGCCAATACCTATCCAGCACTACTGCGAAGAGCCGGCTATCGAACTGGCTACCTAGGAAAATACGCCATCGGAAATCCCAACATGCATCCCGAGGAGGCCTTACCAAAGTCTGAGTTCGACACCTGGTATGGATTTCCGCAGAGTATTTCATTCAAGCAATCGGTCAACGGCGAACCCCGATACCTCACAAGCGTGATGACCGAGAAGGCGATTGATTTCTTTGAGGAGGAAGACGACAGACCGTTCTGCCTAACGGTCGCCTTCAAGGAGCCTCATGGCCCGTTCAGTTATTTCGATCCAAACGTTGAGGACCCCTACGAGAATGTGGAGCTACCACCATCGCCAACATTCACGAGAGAGGATTTCCAAAAACAACCTCCATTCATTCGCAATTCGCTAAACGCATCAAGCAGTAGCGAGTTCCTTGCGAACCGAGATCGCCATCAGCAGTATTTGCGCACGTTTTACCGGACCGTTACCCGTGCCGATCAAGCCGTGGGAGAAATCCTTGCCGCGCTCAAGCGTTTAGGATTAGACAAAAACACTGTGGTCATCTTCTCTTCCGACCACGGGGACCACCTGGGCGATCATGGGTTGACTGGCAAGTGGCTGATGTACGAGAGCAGCATTCGCGTACCTCTGATTATCTACGACCCTCGTCCCAAGCAACAATCGTCTGCACAACGAGACGAACTCGTTCTCAGCCTAGACATTCCAGCGACCATTATTTCCCTTGCTGGACTGACCGTCCCAGAAACGATGGAAGGACGAAGCCTGCTGCCGCTGCTGCACGGTAAAAAACCAGAGTGGCGATCTCACTTCTATTACGAACATACTTACACGCCAGAAGACAAGAAACGTCTGCCAATTCCACGGACCGAAGGCATTCGCACGGAACGCTGGAAGTACGTCCGCTACCCCGAGCAGAGCCCGGTGTTCGAGCAATTGTTTGACCTTGATGCCGATCCGCTTGAGCAACACAACCTCATTGCGAGTAAGCAGTGGCAGGAAATGGCAGATCGATTACGACGACTATGTGACGCCGAGGCGCCGCGACCATAATCATTCAGTTTCGGAAAACTCATGATAACCAACGAACCGCAAAGTATCAGATTAAATGTCAGCTGCGTTTGCAGGCTAGTGGTCCGTTCGTTTTTCATGGGAATGTGTCTAGCTGCAATGGCATGCGCGCTATGTGACATAGACGCGCGAGCAGACGAGGGAACGCGAAAACCGAACATCATCTTCATCCTCGCCGACGACCTCGGCTTCAACCAGCTTGGTTGCTACGGAAACACTCCCATCAAGACGCCGAATCTTGATCGGCTAGCGAGCCAAGGGATTCGATTCACCCAGGCTTATTCAGGCAACACGGTCTGCTCCCCATCGCGTGTGTCGCTGTTCACGGGCCGCGACGGCCGTCTAATGGAGAACAACTCTAATACGGTTCAGCTTCGCGAGATCGATGTCACGATGGCTCATGTTCTGAAGCATGCGGGCTACGATACGGCACTGTTTGGCAAGTACTCAATCGGTTCACAGATGGGCGTAACCGACCCACTTGCGATGGGATTCGACACCTGGTTTGGCATGTATTCGATTCTCGAAGGCCATCGTCAGTATCCTCATATCCTATGGCGTGACGGCAAGAAACTGCGAATCACAGCGAACGAAGGCGGCAAAAAAGGTGCCTACGCTCAAGAGTTGTTCACCAGAGAAGCAATCAACTACATCAACGAGCCGCACGACAACCCTTTCTTCGTAATGCTCGCATACTCATCACCCCATGCTGAGTTGGCAGCCCCGCAGAAATACGTTGACGGCTACAAGGACCAGTTTCAGGAGATACCTTACACTGGCATGTCGGGCGGCAAGCCAAGCGACAAGTACGCATGGTACTACCCGGAACCAGTCGAGCGGCCCAAGGCAACGCTTGCTGGTATGGTGACGTCCTTGGATGACTACGTAGGTCAGATCGTTGCAGCACTAGAGGAACAGGGGATCTTGGACGAAACGTTGATTTTCTTTACTTCTGATAATGGACCTCACGATGAAGGTGGTGGGGACCCCGTATTCTTCGAAGCGTCGAAGCCGTATCGGGGAATGAAGCGCGACGTCTACGACGGCGGAATCCACGTCCCAATGATTGTTCATTGGCCGCAGTCGATCACTCAGGCAAGAGTCGATGACACTCCTTGGGCATTTGCCGATGTTCTGCCAACACTTGCAGAGGTTGCCGGGGTTTCACTAGAAACTGTGCCGCGTGTGAGAACCAATGGCGTTTCGATCCGTGGCGTTCTGAAGGATGATCCAGCACCAATCCCAGAGCGCACACTCTACTGGGAGTTCGGCAAGCAGGCCGGAGACCCGAACTCAGGCGTCGTAGGCGAGGTCTTCCAAGCAGCCCGACGCGGCAAGTGGAAGGCCGTGAAATACGGCAAAGACGCTGCTGTGGAGTTGTACGACATTGTGACCGATCCAGGTGAAACCAAAGAGCTGTCTAAGCAGTACCCAGATGTACACAGCAGCTTTGTGCAACTACTAGAAAAGCATCGAGATTAAGAATCGTCAGTTGCATGGAAGTATCCGAGTACTATCCCGAAGGGATTGCATCCTAGAGCCCAGGGTCAGTCAATAGCGAGCCCCAGCGAGCTGTTGACCTACCCTGGGTAAGTAGAAGCCATAAGAATCGACCGAGAAGTAAGTTATGAGTACCGAAAAGCTTAATCGAGGTCGAAATGGGTCAGATTAGAGCGTTCATGCCAATTCACGTCTGGAGTTTGACACTAATAGTCGGCTTTTGGTTGCAGTTCGCAGAGTTCGCACTTGCGGAAGGAACCCTCGAGCTGATCGGCGAATCAACCGTCGATGCGCAGACCCTCACATTCGCGGAAGGCCCAGCCGCCCGATTCTCCGGCACCGCCAACGGTCGGACGCATCAGCAAACTCCACTCACAACTTTTCGCGGCTATCAGTACGTCACCTACTTCGATGATGAAAGACGTGTTTGCCTTGGCCGTCGAAAGCTACCCAAAGGCAATTGGGAGATCATTCAGTTTGAGGATCATCGTTTTGAATCCAACGACTCACACAATACTGCCGTTATCGGGATTTGCGAGCGAGATGGCACCATTCACATGGCCTTCGATCATCACGCGTCACCACTGAACTACCGTGTCTCGAAACTTGGGGCCGCCCACAATCCAGAAACTACCGATTGGACTGTCGACCTGTTTGGACCCGTCTTGCACACGCTCGGGAGTGTGAAACCCGCCGAGCGGGTGACTTATCCAAGATTTTTTCGCACGCCGGATGGCAACCTGATGCTTTATTACCGAGCCGTCACTTCGGGCAACGGCGACGGCATGATCGAGGAGTACGATGGCGAGAAGCATGACTGGACGCCCGGCCTTGGACGATTCATCGCACGGGACATCGGTACCTACACTGCCGGCGATGAAACGAGCACCGCTCGCTGCCCTTACATAAACTCCTTGTCCTATGCAGGCCAGCGGCTTCATGCCTCCTGGGTTTGGCGTGATCTCTTCGAGCGGACCCATCCGCGAAATCAGCACGATATCTGCTACATCTACAGCGACGACCACGGCCGCACATGGCACAACTCCGCGGGTGAGCTAATCGGCAGAATCGGTGATCGTCCCGTGCATCTGAATTCTCCAGGTCTTGTAGTTGTGCCCATCCCGCGGGGTTCCGGCCTGGCCAATTCGAACACGCACTATGCTTATCCAGACGGAAGCGTCCACATCGTCTTGCGTCATCGCGCTGCAGGCACCCTGGACGGTAGCTACCACCACTACTGGCGAAGCGCCACAGGAGTTTGGTCCGGAAAACAACTTTCGTTCACAGGAGATCGCCCCAAGTTGGTGGGGGCGAAGGATGGCTCACTGGTTCTCACCTACACCGATGAGAATCAGTTGCTACTCGCCAGGGGCACCCCATCAACTGAGAAGGACAATTGGACGTGGACAGCCATTGATCTCCCACAACATCAATCCTGCTACGGCGATGCCGTCTTGGATTATGATCGCTGGCAAGAAGAGGGATTCCTCTCGCTTTATATCCAGGAAGAACCCGACAGACTCATCAGAACGAAAACCTCAGAGCCCGTTGATGGCTTCCCTGCGCCACTTAGGGTGATCGATTACCGACTGAAAGATTAACGACGAGCTTTTCGGCAAGAGGCGAGTAGCAAAACTAGCCCACCTGCCAAGACGACTGTCGTGGGCTCAGGAATCGCTGCGGCTGCAGAAACCACCGAGGCTGACGAACCATAGTTGCCTTCCCACGCGGTTAATCCGCCTGGCGTCGTCTCGCTGCTTTGCCATTGCAGGAGATCAGAACCATCGACGTAGCCATCGTTGTCAAAGTCGCCAGGGAGTGAATCGAACGTGCCCGTGACGGCAATGTTATCAACCCAAAGGTCATGGCCCCCCGACCCATCTCCCGCACCGCCGGAGAACGTTAATAGAAAATCGACACTGCCTCCAGCTTCAAGGGTGCTGTCCGCAAGGTCGGCAAGGGAGTGATCGATATCGTCGTGAGCACTATTATCCCAGGCACCAGAGACGGTCGTAATTTCGTCTGCAGCCGAAGTGTAAATCACGCCGTTGGTGATGTCCCCCGAGGCCACACTCAACTCGTACGTTCGAGCAGCATTCGGTCGAAAGGCGTATGCGTCGAAATGAAAGCTGTCTAGTTCGATGTCTGTAGAACTCGTATTCGTGAGCGTGAAGGTGATCGTCCCGCCGGTTGTCGCGTTGGAGAGTTCGAGGTTTTGATTGTTCGTGTCAGCGACCGAGGTGTCCGCTGTTGGCGGTCCAGCAAAACTTCCCCAATCACCGTCGGCACTGGCACCACGCTCGTCGGTTGTGTGCCAGGAAATCCCTTCGGAAGTTGAAACAAACGAAGCCGTAATGCCTGCTGCCGTCTGCGAAGCGCCTACCGGCGATGAGCCCCCACCGCTGAACGTATCCCAGCCAGCCAACAGCGTACCCGGCATCGGCTGCGGACCATCGGGAATGGGGATCCCTGAATCCACGGTCGCATGGCTCACAAAAATCATCGCTTCGCTGGTGACCTCTTGGGCTCCGACGTAGATCCCCCAGCGGAAGCGTGTGTCAGAATTGTCCCCAGGATCCGCGTTACGAACATATTGGCCGGCAGCGAACGGTTCGGATTGGTCGCCAAAGTAAACTTCGTAGTCGAGGCCGTTATCGCGAACTCGCACATCAAAGGGCTGACCGATGGCGTTATCCACTAGCCGCTGCGTTTTGGGCTGCCCAGGCAACGGACGTCGATGGGTGACGTCGACGCTTCCGTCCGCGTTCATGTTCAGATGCACGGACCAAGCCTCGTCGTCGTTATCCTTCGCCTGAAAGATTGCTGCATTGATAGGCTTAATGATCGTGTAACGCGCAACCCAATCGTGCCATTCTCCGTCGCTCACATTCCAATTCGTGTTGGCATCGAAAGCTTCGACACGAGCCGCTAGAGGCCGACTATTACGGACGTTCTCCTCGCCAGGGAACAATCGAAAAATTTGTGTGGCCCCATCGGTCTGATACCAACGGCTCCAGTTTCCGAAAGTGCTCTCACTGAGCGAACTATTGGCGAGCGTGTGTAAGCGGAGATTGCTCTGCACACCCAACGAACCGTAGAGACCACCTTCCACCAACGCATTGTTCACGTCGATCGTGGTACCCGCGTAGCCATTGGTAATGTCATCGCGAATGTCTTCAAAGGGCGGGTTGACCCCCGGCCCTTCGGTGTAGAGCAAACTCTGGCCGAAGCTGTTTGCACTGACTGCAAGCAGAATCCAGCTTACACAGGCAAGTAGTGGTAGTTTCAATCTTGAATGGTCTGTCATTGGTATTCGCCTCTCGCTACATCCAATTTAGCAGCTTTTGTTGACTTGCAGGTGGTCTCTGTTCCGCAGAGATGACTTGATTTAACGATATGAAATCACTTCGCCCCCGCCACGGCTCGCGAAAGCATAAAGGGTTGGGAGATCAGCACTGTCCTGGATGAACTGAACAGAGCCATCCGCCATGGCAAAGTGGCAACCTCCCGGATGTTCCGAACCAAACCCAACATCGTTCCGTTGTACTTCAGATACGGTCGCACTATTGAGTGGGTAAGTGAGATTATGGGCTGTGTAGAACCACGTCGTGGCTGCACCAATCCACCACGGACGCGTACCTTGCTGTTCAGGTAAGCCGAATGCCGATTCACCGATGATGAACGTGTTGCTTGCTCCATCGGTGATCTGCCGGAACTCCGTTTCACCGCGGAAGGTAATGACACCATTGATCGCTAGCTTTCCCTCTCCTCCAGAATGGCACCGACCGTTACCCGAGTTATTCTCTTGCATGGGGTAAGGGCTATTCTCATTGATCCGATTCCCGGCACCGCAACCAGGGATCAGGTCGGTCCCCGCATACTCATCAAGGTTCGCCCCCAGCACCGCGCAGTAGGCAGTCGCCAATGCATTGTCCTCAACGGTTGCACTACTTCCAAAGTTGCCGATGTTGACCGGTTGCGTCTCGGAGAAGGAGGGGCATTTGAATTCGTAGATCGGGGTACTATCCAAAAAGTCACGGACATCTTGCGGTTGCCGGTCGTACGGCAGTTCTGGTACCAAAAGATTCCTGAGAGATTCCTGCTCAACGTACGGGGTCAGGTAAGCCAGATATCCCCAGTTTCCCACGTCCCAAGAATTGTTTTTGACTTGCTTTGGCGACAACTTACCGCTTGCAGGTGGGAACTGCCCACGGGCGGCAACATAATTCTGACAGGCAAGGCCAAGCTGGCGCAGCCGGTTCTGGCACTGGCTGCGTCTAGCGGCCTCGCGAGCTGCCTGAACCGCCGGTAGAAGCAGCCCAACCAAAACGCCAATAATCGCAATCACAACAAGAAGCTCGACTAGCGTAAAACCGTTCGTGCGTGCTGGCTTCTTGAAAGCAGAGGACGCTACATCCCTCTCCGCGAATCGATCCTGATTTCTCAGTAGAGACGCGATCGAGGTCGGCTTCGAGGGTGCCTGAGCAGGGCCCATCATGTGAAAAGTCCTTTCTAGTCTGCCTGAGTTTTTCGCTTCCGTCTCGACCAAGAGTGGCTCCGACGACGTTAGGAAGCTAAATCCGCTTTCTCTCAGCGAAAAAGGTTTAATGCGGGCTGTCCGGAAGCCAGAAATACGGCCTTTTCAAAAATCCCTACAAATACACGCCAAGATGCCCCGGAAATGGACAGGAAAAGCAGCATTTTCGAATTTTTTAGGGAGAATCGTAGATCTCAGGGGTTAAGACAATCTCCAGGTAATTGCTCGCGATTTCCGCCTAGTCGGGCTCCTTGGAATGCCGATGCTTACAACGAAAATTTCCCATATTATGTGGTTTGCATGTCCAAATCCCCGTTGCTGGGGCGTAACCTTACATGCCGCAACATTCCCCAGAAAAACCGGGTCCGCCGACAGACCCCATGAAGTACGAGCTTTTCGTTAAGCATCTGCTTGAGCATGAGCCAGGCGTACGCGCTTTCTTGCGGGGTTTGCTCCCAACTTGGCAGGACGTTGAAGAAGTGACTCAGGAAGCAAGCTTGGTCGCGTGGCGAAAGTTCTCAGATTTCCAGGAAGGCACCTCGTTCGGTGGCTGGTTCCTGACGATCGCTCGTTACGAGGCCATGAGCTATCGTCGGAAACTTGCACGCACTCCATTGGTGTTTTCCGATGATGTCTGGGACCTACTGGCCGCCGAAGGGGCCAAAGAAGAGCGTGGGGAAATGCGTCGGCAATACCTCGAAGAGTGCCTACAGAAGTTGGACGCTGCCGGTCGTGAAATCCTCTTGAAGGTCTATTCGCCGGGAGTCCTAATCCGTGAAGTGGCCAAACAATCGGGCAAGAGCGAACAGGCTTTTTACAAAGTGGTACAACGGCTCAGGTCAGCACTCCTGAAGTGTGTTTCGAAAGCCATGGCCAAGGAGGGCGTGTAATGTCTGAAAAGGACTTTGACCAACTGGTAGCTGCCTGGCTCGATGGCCGTCTTAGCGAGCAAGATTCGCTCGTACTGCAAACAGAATTGCGCTCTTCAGCATCGGCTCGCACGAAATTTCGCAAATACGCCCAACTCGATGTGGCTCTCCATGAGTTCGCTGACACCAGTGGCCTCCTTACACCTGAACAACTTGTCGCCAGTGCCTTAGGCGGCTCCAACGCTGAACAAGGGAAAGTTGCATTAGCGTCCGCTGGATCGACTCATAAACTCACAAGCCTACTTGGTTGGTTTCCCGCCTTGAGTGTTGGTATCGCAGCGACCATGCTACTCGCGGTGACGTATCTTTACACTCGGGATTCCTCAGCGGATCGACTCGGCAATCCGGATCGAAGCGAGACGGTAGCCAACGCTGGTTCGGAAGGCGACTCGCAGGAGCACGGCAAGTCCAGTGAGCGATCGGTACGAAGGCCGCCAGCCCCTGTTGCCACTTTGGCGGCTGCCAAGGAAGCTGTTTGGGAGGATTCGCAACTCGAGATCGGCCAAGCCCTCTATGAAAGTGAAACCGTCAATCTCAAGTCCGGCGACGCGCGGATAAGTGTCGGTTTTGGCGCTGAAATCGTCGCCGAAGCGCCTTGCTCACTTACCTTTCTGGCGAACGACCGCGTCCGCCTAAACCATGGCGAAGTCGCCGTCGATGTCGCTTCATGGGCTAAAGGTTTCACGATCGTCACCGAAGAAATGGACATCGTGGACCTCGGGACAACATTCACCGTTTCAGCTTCCCCTGGAGTGCGTTCCGAAACGACAGTCCTTAAAGGTTTGGTCCGGGTTCACCCCACAAAGTCTCAAGAGAAACAGCGTAGGGGGCTGCTCGTCACCGAGGGACAACAAGTTTCCGTTGATGGGAACGGACTTCTCAAGAATGCACAGCCAGAGGCTGCTCAGCAGCGACTCGCCGATTTAGACTTCGGCGTTTCGCAACCGTATCGACCTGTCAAACTCAACAACACAGGCATAGGGCTTGCGGTCGGCGATGAAGACCAACACTGGCGAGTCGTCGCTGGTCCAGACGGCGCATTCCAAGGTGAAGAGTTCGCCACCGTTTGTGTCCCGCACGAACGTTACTTGGAAAACGATCCTAGCGCATCTCAGTGGATTTCCATTGCCGACTGGACAACGGCACCGGCGAATTCCGTCTACACGTTCCAAACCGAGTTTGACTTGGAGGGCTATGACCTTTCCACCATGCAGCTCTTCGGTCGATTCTTAGCGGATAACGGTATTGCTGCTGTCCGCGTTAATGGCCAGTCAGTCAAAGTTCAATCATGGGTCGACAACATTAAGTATCAGCCGTTTGGCCACACTCAGTTTCGCTTCGTCAATGTCACTGAGGGGCTCGTCAAAGGCAGGAATGTTATCGAAGTCGATGTGCGGAATGGAATGCAACGAGTTTGGAAGCATGGAGCGGCAGTGCTCAGCGTGATCCCCAACCCGATGGCACTGAGAGTTGAGTGGTATGCCTTCGGAAGGCAACATAACTTCAACGATGCTGCCTACGATTCCGACCTTTTCGACGGATCAACCTGGCCCGCGATCTCCTTCGCTCTTGACCTTCCAAGGCAGTAGGACCACACAAAGTCCGACTAATTGCCGGGGCATGGAATTGCGTGGCAAGTCGCAGAGATTCGCCACGTGTGGTCTCTGCTGTGGCCGTAACATCCTGGGCCTCGATGAATCTACCCTTTGAAAACGACAACTTGGACACGAAGCCCATGCAACTCGCCGCAAGAAGGTCTCTACAGACGTGCGTGATCCTGATGATGGGTCTTCTCCTCGTCGCGCTACACAGCCCAGCGAAGTCGAAAGACGCACTCTCGCCCGAGCGAGTGGCGATTCGAGTTCCTCTCGCCGAGGTCAATCCCGCAAAGCCTCCTGCCGAGGGAATCATTGCTCTTGAGCGACAGTTGCCTGAGAAGGCCAAGCGGCTTGATTCTGAGGCGGTGTTCTTCGACTTCGGGCGAGTGGCCTTTGGTAATCTGGAGTTTTCACCACCTGCTGGTTTCCAAGGCACACTGACGGTTCGTTTTGGCGAAAAACTGAAAGATGGAGTGATCGATCGCGATCCGCCTGGAACCGTACGCTTCAGCGAAATCGCAGTGGAGATCGAACCTGGCAAAACAACAGTCCTCGCTCCCCCACCAGACGAGAGGAATACCCAACAGAATGGAGAAGTCAGACGCTCCGGGCCGACGCCTCCGGCCGTTCTGACCCCAAACGAGTGGGGCGTTGTCACTCCGTTTCGTTGGGTTGAAATAGAAGGCTTGCCGGCAGGTCTGGATGCCAGCGAGATCAAACTCGTTCGCCGTGCGGCTTTCCCAAAACATTGGGATGAGAATGCCGCCAGCTTCAAATGTTCCGATGAAACTCTCAACCGCGTCTGGGAACTCTGTCGCTATTCGATCAAGGCGACCATGTTTGCTGGAGTGTACGTCGATGGAGATCGAGAGCGGATTCCCTACGAAGCGGATGCGTACCTCAACCAGTTGAGTCACTTCTACGTCGATCACGACCCGAGCATGGCCCGCGATACGTTCGACTGGCTGATCGCCTACCCGACGTGGCCGACGGAGTGGGGCCCTCAAATGGTATTTATGGCTCATGCCGACTGGATGCAAAATGGCGACGCTGAGTGGGTTGCTCAGCGCTACGAGAGCCTCAAATCGAAAACCCTGATGGAGCGCTGCCTCAGTTCGGAGTTGGTTCATAGCAACCAGCAGCAGATTGCCTGGAACGACATTATTGACTGGCCACCCAGCGAACGTGACGGATTTGTGCGAACCGAGGTCAACACCGTCGTCAACGCATTTCATTTGGCTGCCGTCGAGCAGATGTCCGATTTGGCTGCCGCAGCAGGACTCGTAGAAGATTCCCAGCGTTACAGAGCTCACGCCGAGAGCGGACGCGAAGTCTTCTACGCGCAGTTATTCGATCGCGAGAAAGGTCTGTTCCGCGATGGTCTTGGTGTGAATCATCACTCCATACACGCCAACCTTTTTCCTCTCGCCTTTGGCCTCGTGAAGGAAGAGGACAAGCAGGGAATCGTCGACTGGCTCGTTGAACGAGGCATGCGGTGCTCGACTTACGCTTCGCAGTATCTCCTGGAAGCACTCTTCGAGAACGGAGCGGGTGAAGCCGCTGTTGAACTGATCATCGCCCCGGGAGAAAGAAGTTGGCGTCACATGCTCGACTCCGACGCGACAATTACCTGGGAATCGTGGAATGAGAAAGTCAAGAAAAACCTCGATTGGAATCACGCGTGGGGAGCGGCGCCGGCCAATCTCCTCCCGCGCTACGTTCTGGGCGTCCAACCACTGGCCCCCGGCTGGGATCGCGCACAGATTCGTCCTTGCCCGAGCGGGCTCGACTTTGCCGAGGGGGTGATTCCCACTCCGCACGGTCCTGTTTCGGTAGAATGGGCCGATGGCGATGTATTCCAGATGACCGTCGAACTACCGAAGGATATGAACGCCTCGGTACAGGTACCGTCGAAGCCTGGGGCAAGCAGCGTCTTGGTGAACGGCAAAAAGGCGGAAGCCAAGCTAGAGAAGGGATATTGGTTGCTCACGGAGGACATCAAGGGAACGGTAAAGATCGAAGTGCGCTAGATGGCTGCGAGGCACAGGCATCGTGCGAACTTATGAGCCAGACACGGATTTGATTCGGAACATAGTGGCAGAGAGGATGTACCATGCAAATTGGCGCGAGAAATTCTGAAAGGTTCCTTGCTAGACGTCTGCGGAAAGCGATTTTTGCAGTTGCGGTGATTCTTACGGCAAGCACATTGCCACAGGCGTCTGCGCAGTTCAGCGTGAGTCCACTGAGCGACATGTTGCTCGATTCCGACGCTCTGATCTTACCTACGGGTGGTAACTTTGCCACGACGATCAACGGTCAGCCCTACCAGCAAGAAGCACTTATCACACATGGCGGCTATCAGTATGCAGCTTGGTATCACAATAGTCCCACCAATGAAGACATCTATCTTTCGCGTCGCGACTTAACTGGGACGACTTGGGAAACATTTGACACCGGCTTTGGTTTGGACAACGGCGACGGAACAGCCTCATCACCCAATAGAGAATGGGATTCCCATAACGTCATTGGGTTGGGAATTTCCGGGGATGGACGCATCCACTTGTCCTTTGATCATCACGTGGATTCACTGCGTTACGTCACCACGAATGCTGGAGCCGCTACTGGCGGCACTTGGAATAGCTCGATACTAAACGCTGAGCGAGATTCGCTGAACGTTGGAGGTTCTACAATCCCCCGTGTCACCTATCCCCGTTTTGCCAACGTGGGTGATGACTTGGTCTTGACCTATCGCGATTATGGCAGCGGCAACGGTGACCACCGGATCGCCGACTATAACTCGGCAACAGGGCAATGGAGCAGCACTCGGTTTGTGACCAAAGGGAGATCAACTGGCCAAGTTTATGACGATGCTAATAGCAACCCATCAAGCAGTCGTAATTCTTACCACAACGGATTTCACTTCGACAGTTCCGGCAGATTGCACACCACTTGGAACTGGCGGGAAGGCACTCAGGATGGAAATCACGACATCATGTATGCCTACAGTGATGACAAGGGAGTCACTTGGCGAAACAACGACGGCCAACTAGTAGGGACGAATTCTTCGCCGATTACATTGAACTCTCCTGGCATTGAGGTCGTCGATCTCGACCGTCGCCAAGCCTTACTCAATCAGCAAGGCCAAATCGTGGATCCAGACGGTGGCGTTCACGCGCTAATGTTTCATCGCACTCCGGGACATAGTTTCACGAATTCACCGTTCAGTGACAGGACGAATTCGGAGTACTTCCACTATTATCGCGACCCGCAATCGGGGACCTGGGATGTTAGCGCGTTTCCAGCCGGGACTTCGGTGGGGAGCCGTCCCAGGATAAGTGTGGATAGCAACGGTCATCTCTACGGTCTCTTCACCGAAGGCGACGACCTGGTCATCGCCGGGCGCCAGAAAGTCCTAGGCGGTTACGATGACTGGGAGATTCTGCACGTAGACCAAACCTACAATTACGATGGCACACCGCTAGTCGACAACCAGCGCTTGCTCGATGACGGGATTTTGTCGGTATTTATTCAAGAAGAAGGTAGCCCTCATCCAACCAATCCGACCAGCAGTCCACTACGTGTCCTTGAATTCAGCACTACCGCACCGCCTGTCACGCAAGGCACACTAATCGCGGGCTGGGATACTTGGCAGAACTCAGGAGTGCAATCTCCCAACGTGACCGACGGAATCACCACAGGCACATCTGCCAGCAGTGGATTTGGCCTCGACTCCGATATGCGGTCGAGCACCGACGGAACGTGGGGAACCTTGAATACTCCCGCAGCTGATGGCACTGCCGATGACATCAATGATGCGGCACGGTTGGCCAACGGTGCCTCGGGTTACTACGACTTTACGGTGACCGACACAGGCGGAATCGATCGAGACTTAACCACGTTTCACTTCGATGCGGCTACCTTCAGGCCCAACTCCGCTCGAGACTATGAACTGTCAGTCCTCTCAGGCGATCTGACGGTGGGGTCTGTAGCGACAGGCAATGTCCCATCCTTTGCTGGGGGGCAGCAGGACTGGTCGAACTTCGACATCGACCTCACTGGCGTCGCTGACAACACTCTCGATGCCAACGGAACGGTCACCTTCCGGCTGAATTTCACAGGAGGAACTCTTGGGGCCGGGGGGCACCACCAGGGCCTCGACAATGTGGCGATAGCCGGCGAAGTACCAGCCTTGCCTAGTACTCTCATCGCCGGCTGGGATCGATGGGCTTCCAATGGGATTCAAGCTGCTAGCGTAACCGATGGAAACACCACAGCCACGACCGGAAACAATGTCGAGTTTGGCCTAGTTGCCAGCGGCAATACCGACGGAACCTGGGGAACCTTGGCGACGCCAACAGCAGATCAAACGACCGATGATAGTTTCGATGGATATCGGTTGGTCAATGGCGAAGAAGGTTCGATCGAGTTTACGCTCACTGACTCAAGCGGAGTCGATCGAGACTTGACGGAATTCCACTTCGACACAGGCACCTTCAGGCCAGACTCTTCTCATAACTGGGAGCTGTCCGTGATCTCAGGTGATCTCACCCTGGGATCAGTAGCGAGCGGAGATGCCCCAAACATAACGGGCGGTACCATTGATTGGCATGATTTCGATATCGATCTCACAGGCCTAGCCGACAACACCTTGGATGCGAATGGAACAGTGACCTTCCTCTTGGAATTCACTGGGGGCACGCTGGGGGCATCAGGTCATCATCAGTACCTCGACAATGTGGCTATCTCTGGCACAGCCGTCGAGATCGATGACACTGGCGACTTCGACGGGGACGGGGATGTCGATGGTGCTGACTTCCTAGCTTGGCAACGCGATACGATTGTTGGCAACCTCGCCGACTGGCAAGCAAACTATGGAACTCAGGCTCAATTGCTAAGCTCAGCGACTGCTGTTCCGGAACCATCAAGCCTTATACTTCTCTCGCTGGCTCTCGCACCCTACTTTAGGCGGCGACCTCCGACCCACCGTCCATAACGAACCTGAACCCAAGACATGACGACCGTACGCTGCCTTCAAGGATTGTTTCTACAGCTTCTATTGGTTCGACTTGCCCTTGGGTTGGCTCCTGCACCGACGCACCTCATTGTGGGCGAAGGGTTCGAAGACCCTCTAGGATTCCACGACGCAACGCCGACTTTCTCATGGCAACTACCGGTTGGCACCGCTAGCCAAACGGCTTATCAGATCGAGGTGCGAGACGTTCTCCAGGAAGAGAAGGCCTGGGACACCGGGTGGATCGATTCCGATCAATCGATCCTCATCCCCTACGGCGGTCATCCATTGGCTTCGCGTCAACAACTAAGTTGGCGTGTTCGCTTCCGCGATGAGGCTGGTGAGGACTCTGAATGGAGTGAACCCGCTAGCTTCGAACTGGGGCTCCTCAGTTCAAAAGAATGGCAGGCTAGTTGGATTAGTCCCAAGTGGGATGCTGACGAGCAGATAGAGCAAGTCGCACGGCTACGTCGCGATTTCAACTCATCTGGCAAGGTGATACGTGCCCGTCTCTACGCAACGGCACGCGGCCTTTACCAGATGCGGCTTAATGGACAAAAGATCGGCAGTGATGCTTTTACCCCAGGCTGGACCTCCTACTCCAAGCGGATCGATACGCAAACCTACGACGTGACCAATCTAATTCGTGACGGTGAGAACACGCTGGCCACCTCTTTGGGCTACGGCTGGTACGCGGGCCGCATCGGCTGGAAAGACCAGCGGCAATTCTATGGCGACTCCCCGGAACTGCTCGCACAGTTAGAAATCACTTACGGAGATGGCCGCACCGAAACGATCGTCACGAACGACGCCTGGAAAGCGACGCTCGAAGGGCCTATTCGGTCATCAAGCATCTACGACGGCGAAGCCTACGATGCCCGCCAGGAAATGCCGGAGTGGGATCAGCCCGGTTTCGACGCATCCACTTGGACTTCGGCGATCGCACGCGAAGAACTGGGCGATGTGAAACTAACGCCGAAGCCCTTTGCCCAGGTGCGCGTCACGGAGACCGTTGCGACGGTCAAAGTTACCGAGCCGCAGCCCGGCCGCTTTGTCTTCGACTTGGGTCAGAACATTGTCGGGTTACCGAAGCTACAGATACCGGTCGAAAAAGACAAAACCGTCACGATCCGCTTCGCCGAGATGCTCAACAAGAACGGCAGTCTCTACACGAAGAACTACCGCTCCGCTAAATCACTCAATAAGTACACGGCTGCCGAATCGAAGACCATTACTTGGCAGCCGCTGTTTACGTTTCATGGATTTCGCTACGTCGAACTTTCTGGACTGCCCGAGGGAGTCGTTCCCGAGAAGGACTGGGTCCAAGGATTGGTCCTGCACTCAGACCTGAGGCGGATCGGCACGTTTACCTCCTCACACGAAAAGCTCAACCAACTGCAAAGCAATATCACGTGGGGACAGCGGGGCAACTTCCTCGACATTCCCACCGATTGCCCCCAGCGAGACGAACGTCTCGGCTGGACGGGCGATGCGCAAGCGTTTTGCCCCACGGCAATGTTCAACTACGATTGCCACGCCTTCTGGAAAAGCTGGCTCCGCTCGATGCGAGACGATCAGTTCCCCGACGGTCGCATTCCGCATGTCATCCCAGACGCGCTGAACAATCGCGGGGGGAGCCCCGGCTGGATGGACGCGGCAACCATTATTCCTTGGCAAGTCTACGTCAGGACAGGCGACAAAGAAATCCTGGAAGAGAACTACGAGATGATGGAGCGGCTGGTCGGCTGGTATCGCAAGCGTCTGAAAAACGGCGTCGTTGAAAAAGTCGTCGGCTTCGGCGACTGGCTGCAACCCTACGCACCCGACAACAAAGGCGAAACACCACACCGATACCTTGCGACTGCGTTCTATGTGAACAGCGTGCAGATTCTTGCCAACTCAGCTCGCGTACTCGGGAAAGAGAAAGACTTGGAAACGTACGGCGCCGAAGCGGCCACAGCGAAGAAGGAGTTTGCTGAATACTTTTTCGACGGGGAAGGAAAACTCAAGAACGTCCCCGAAACCCAGACTGCCTACATCCTGGCGATCGGTTTCCAGTTGATCCCTCCCGACCTCCACGCAAAATCCGGGAAGCATTTGGTCCACCTGATCGAGGAAGCCGATGGCCACCTACGCACCGGTTTTCTTGGTACGCCGCTTCTTGCCGCGGCTCTCGATCAAACCGGCCATCTCGACGTAGCCTATGCCGTACTCTTCAAAGAGACTTACCCCTCTTGGTTCTTTTCCATCAATCAAGGGGCGACCACCATGTGGGAACGCTGGAATAGCTACAGCCACAAAGATGGCTTTGGCAACGCCGCGATGAATTCCTTCAATCACTATGCCTACGGTGCGATCGGTCAATTCATGTATGAACGCATCGCCGGCCTCTCGCCTGACGCCAGTCACCCCGGCTACAAACACTTTTACGTCCTGCCCGATGTGACGGGGCCACTCACTTCGGCCAGTGCAGAACTCGAAACCCCCCACGGCAAAGCGTCGAGCAGTTGGAAGAAGATCGATGGCCAGATCGAAATGAACATCACCGTCCCGCCGAACACGACGGCCACCATTCAGTTCCCCGACGGGCGGCCTCAAGAGACCGTTACCGCGGGGATGCACCGATTTCAATGCCAGGCTCCCGAAAGTGAGTAGCGTTGGCAGGTGAAACGAACCAACCCCGCCCAACCTTACGCGAAGATACTCATTCCCCATGAAATCAAATCTTCTCCGCATCCTAGCCCAACTCTGCTGCTTCGCAGCGATCGCGGTCTTCAGCGGGCTTAGCCGTGCCGCTGAGCAATCGCCGATGAACATCCTGGTGCTGTTCGCCGACGACTGGCGGCACGACACCCTGGGAGTCGCGGGAAACCCGGTTGTGCAGACGCCGGTTCTTGACGACCTGGCCGGTCAGGGTGTTCGCTTCACCCACAATTGCGTCTCCACATCGATCTGCGGCATCAGTCGCGCGACGCTCTTCACTGGGCAATGGATGTCGCGACATGGCTGCCGCAACTTCAAAATGTGGAAGACACCCTGGGAGCAAACCTACCCGGGACTGCTGCGTGACAAGGGCTACCACGTCGGCCACGTCGGCAAATGGCACAACGGTGATTTCCCCGCGGAGCACTTCGACTTTGGCCGCGCCTATTCTGGCACCCACTGGATCGAACAGCCCGACGGATCGAAAGTGCACGTCACTGCCAAGAACGAGCAAGACTCTCTTGAGTTCCTACAGAAGCGCCCCGCCGATAAGCCCTTCTGTCTGACGGTCGCCTTCTTCGCAACGCACGCCGAGGACAAAAACCCGCTCCAATTTCTTCCGCAGCCGCAAAGCATGGAGTTGTATCAGGATGTGTCGATCCCTGTTCCGCCGAATGCGACCGACGAATCGTTCCATCGCTTACCTGAGTTTGTCGCGACCGAAGAGAACGAAGGACGCAATCGCTGGCATTGGCGTTTCGATACGCCTGAGAAGTACCAGAGGATGATGAAAAACTACTACCGCTTGGCGACCGAAGTCGATGCGACGTGCGGACGCTTGCTGGCTGAACTCGACAAGCAGGGCGTCACCGACAACACACTCGTCATCTTCACCACCGACAACGGCTACTACCACGCTGAGCACGGCCTAGCCGACAAATGGTATCCGCACCAGGAGAGCATCCGCGTCCCCCTGATCATCCGCGACCCTCGGATGAAAACGCAAAAGCAAGGCCACACTAACGATGCGTTCACGCTCAACGTCGACTTGGCCCCCACCATCCTCGCTGCCGCGGGTATCGATCCGCCCGACACGATGCAAGGCCAAGACCTCAGCCCACTTTACATGGGAGCCACCCAGCCACCGTGGCGTGAGGAGTTTTTCTACGAGCACCCCATGCTTCGCAGCAACGACTTCATCCCCGCCTCAGAGGCACTTGTCCGTAAAGATTGGAAGTACTTTTACTGGCCCGCTTTCGACCGCGAACAACTGTTCGATCTCAAGGCCGACCCCCGGGAAGAGAACGATCTGGCGAATGATCCTGCTTATGCTGAGCAGTTGAGCGAAATGCGAGAGAGGTTTCAGGAACTAAAAGTTCTGTCCAACTAAGACAATTTGGTAAGCCTCTAGCTGTATGCACAGGAAGCTTTTATAGACTGCGATTCTTCCAACCCTCTCTGAAAAACGATCGCAGCGTGATTTCGAATATAGGGCCCAACAACTTCACTTTCTACGAGACTCTCCGAAAGGTTCAAGCTTGCTTTGCCAGAAGAAGACGATCAGCAAATGGGTAGTTGCGTTATTTATAGTTGCCGCTGAGGTCAATCCAACTCATGCAGAGCCAATCACAGAAAGCACTCGACCAAACTTCCTGGTTTTCATCGCTGACGACCTGAACAAGGAATATTACGGTTGTTATGGCAACGAGCAAACGGCTGCGCCGACCGCTTCGCAGTTAGCGGCGGAGGGCATGGTTTTCGAGAACGCATTTACCGGGCAGGCGATCTGTGCTCCGTCGCGTTCGATGCTCTACACGGGCAAGTATCCGTTAAGAAACGGAGCGTTTATGAATCATTCGCGAGTGTATCAAGGCACTCGAAGCGTTTGTCATTATCTCCGAGATGCATCCTATGACGTGATCCTCTGCGGAAAATCACACGTCAAACCAGATGATGCGTTCCCTTGGACGATTACCATGCATTCCGCCGAGCCTGCTGGTAATCCGGCAATGTATACGAAACCTGCGATGCCGCTGGAACGTTTGGAGAGCTACCTTTCAGCGAAGGACGAAAGTAATGGGCGTCCCTTCTGTATCATAGCTTCGAGCTTCTATCCTCATGGAGAGCATCCTACGAGCACTGAATTTACCGCAGATAAAGTAAGCGTAACCCGCTTTCAAAATGACAACAGACGCACCAGAGAGTCTGAAGCCCGATTCTGCCAAGCCATTAAGAATAGCGACGATGAACTTGCAGGGGTACTCGCCCTGCTAGACAAATACGAACTGGCAGAGAACACGCTTGTCATTTATGTTTCTGATCACGGACGCTTCGGTAAATGGACCGTCTACGATCGAGGACTCAATGTTCCCTTCATTGCTCGTTGGCCGGGAGTGATTAAGGAGGGAACTAGAACCACTGCTCTTGTCTCTTTTGCTGATGTCCTCCCAACGATGTTGGAGCTAGCAGGCGTTGACCCAGTCAGAGACCTAGACGGTAAGAGCTTCTTAGGTGTCTTGAAGGGGCGCACGACGACGCACCAAGACTATGGCTATGGCGTGATGACCAATCAGGGAATCATCAACGCCCATGTGTTCCCGGGAAGAATGATCAGGTCGGCTCGATATAAATACATTCGGAACTACAATGCGATGGCGGTCGTCCAGCGCAGAGAGAAAGCAGGAGAGGATTTCAGTGCTTTTCTAAGGATGGGAGCTGAACTACACCCTGGCGTGCCGGAAGAGGAGCTGTTCGATCTTGATGACGACCCAGAAGAGCAAAACAACTTGGCGACGAACCCCGCCTATCAAGCGACCAAGGCAGAGTTGAAGCAGAAACTCCAAGAGTGGCTGGTCGCTCAAAACGATTTCTTGAAGGAGCCCGGCAAGATGCCCCTGCTGCACACAAGCAAAACTTACCGCTTAGATCAAAGACATCCACGACGAAAGACTAGCCTCCCGACAGAATTACTTAACTCGCTCGACGATTTCGATTTCTACAAACATCAACCATAGATTAAACCAATGAGAATTTTCTTTACGTTGCTTGCGATACTCGGGGTATCGACTTCGATTCAAGCCGAGAACCGGCCGAACATTCTGTTCATTGCGGTCGACGACTTGCGGCCCGAGTTTGCATCCTACGGTGCGGATCAGATCAATTCGCCGAATTTAGACCGTCTTGCCAGTCAAGCCACGCAATTCAATCGAGCCTATTGCTCCGTCTCGACTTGTGGAGCGTCACGAGCAAGTTTACTCACCAGTGTTCGGCCTACGCCCACTCGATTCGTCACGGCGAAGGAGACAAGAGCCGACGTGGATGCGCCTTGGGCCGTTCCCTTCAACACTCACTTTAAATCGCACGGCTACCAGACGATTTCACTAGGCAAAATCTATCATCAAGCCAGCGATAACGAGGAAGGCTGGTCCAAGAAACCATGGAAGCCTGAGACCAATCTATACGCGCTCCAAGAGAACCAAACACTCGCGGCGGCTAAAGGAAGAGGGCCAAGTACGGAGGTCCCTGATGTTTCCGATGAGACGTACCCGGACGGAGAACTCGCCTTACAGGCAGTCAACGAGCTCCGCGAGCTGACCACACACTCGCAGGAGCCTTTCCTGCTTGCGGTCGGATTCTACAGACCGCACCTTCCCTTTGTTGCGCCGCAAAAGTATTGGGATCTGTACCCCGTCGATACAGTTGTACTGCCTGACAACTACAGAATTCCCGAGAACGCTCCGCAAGCCTCCCTCCATCGATTCGGAGAATTGCGAAACTATTCGGACGTTAGTAAAAAAGGCCCACTGTCCGACGAGCAAGCACTCCACCTAATACGGGGATACTACGCCTGCGTCAGTTACGTTGATGCTCAGATTGGCAGAGTCATCAATGAACTGGAGCGACTCGACCTGGCTGACAATACCATCGTGGTTTTGTGGGGAGATCACGGTTGGAATCTTGGTGATCACACGCTCTGGTGCAAGCATTCAGTTTACGAGTCATCACTGCGAATTCCCTTGATCATCAAGACCCCCCGGCATTCGGCAGGACAGCAAACAGATGCTATCGTCGAATCGATTGATATCTACCCAACGCTCTGCGAGCTCGCCGGCCTCCCTGTGCCAAAGACGGTCGAAGGTCGGAGCTTGGTTCCCTTGCTGAAGCAACCCAACCTAGCGTGGCCTGACGTAGCCTTCAGCCGATTTCGGACAGGTGATTCCCTCCGGACGGATCGTTACCGCTACAGTGAGTACCACAATATGACATCAGGCAAATATCTTGGTCGCATGCTGTACGACCACAAACTTGACGCGCTCGAGAACCACAACATTGCAGAGCGGCCCGAAAATAAGGAGCTCGTTGCCAAACTAGCGGAACTTCTTGAAGAAAAGCGTCTCGCAACTGCCAAACCACCCAGTCCGCGGCGTTCGTCTCCCAAAAAATAATGAAGCTTCGTTCAATCATCTCTGCCTACAAAGTCAACTGACAAAAAACCAGTGAGGAAAGAGTATGCGGCGAGCTAAGATCCGGACGCTATACATCGCAGCAATCGCGAGTGCTTTCTCCAGCAGTGGAATCATCAATCAGTGCAACGCGGCACAGCTAAACCAAGCTAGGCGCAAACCCAACATTGTGTTCATCATGGCAGACGACCTGGGATGGTCGGACGTTGGCTATAACGGTGCGGAGTTTTATGAAACGCCGAACATCGATGCGTTGTGCAAGTCCGGCATGGAGTTCACTTCGGCGTATCCCGGCGGTGCCAATTGCATGCCGTCCCGCGCGTGCATCATGAGTGGAATGTACACCCCGCGAACGAAAATGTGGACGCCAGGCAGGGTGGCGAAAGGAGATCCCCGCTTCATGCGATTTCTGGTGCCAAACCAGAAAAATCGCCGTGGTGATGGAAAAATCCCAACGAAGGGCTCATTGGGTCCATCCGTGGTCTCACTGGCTCACGTGCTGAAGCAGGCTGGCTACAAGACGCTGCATCTGGGTAAATGGCATCTCGGTCGGGAGAACCCGCTGGGATTCGATCGGAATGACGTCAATGGCCGCGGTGCTGGTTTGGAGAAGGACCAGAAATTCTACGGCAACAAAGACGTGGCCGAGTGGCTGACCGACGCCGCAGTCGAATACATCGCGGAAAATAAAGAAGGAACGCAGCCCTTCTTCATCTATCTGAATCACTATGACGTTCATGTGCCGATCAATGCCCGTGACGCAGTGGTTGAGAAGTACCGCAAGAAGAAGGCCACCCAAAAGTGGAATCGTAACTGGAATCCTGTCTATGCAGCAATGGTCGAGGCGGTAGATCGATCGGTTGGCCGCGTGTGGCAGTCGCTCAAAGCCAATGGCTTGGAGGAGAATACATTATTGATTTTCACCTCTGACAACGGTGGGTATGGTGGAGCCACCTGGAACACACCTCTAAAAGGTTCAAAAGGCAGCTTCTACGAAGGCGGCATCCGCACGCCGCTGTGCATAAGTTGGCCCGGAAAAATCAAGCCGAGAACCACGTGTCACACACCAGTCACAGGAGTCGACTACATGCCAACTTTCGCCGAATTGGCAGGCGCGGTTCCTCCGACGACACAGCCAGTTGACGGAGTTTCGATCGTTCCGTTGCTGAGGGGGCAGCCGCTTGCGGAACGCTCTGTCTACTGGCACTATCCTCTTTATCTTGACGGACGTGTGAAGACCAAACCAGTCTTTAGCACCGATCGCATGCACTGGCGGACAACGCCGTGCAGCGTGATTCGCCATGGCGACTGGAAGCTAATTCAGTTTTTCGAAACCGACACGACGGAACTGTACAATCTCAAGCAGGACCCAGGTGAGCAAAGTGATCTCGCAACCGACCACCGCGACAAGGTCAAAGAACTCCTATCGCTGTTAAAAGCGTGGCAGACCAACACCGAGCGAACATTCCGGAAACCCTGAACCCAGACTTCAATCCCAACTACGTCGCTCCGCGTCCTGGATGACATCATCCTGGGTGGAAGTAGTCATCATGTCACTGCCAACCAGGACAATGTCGGGATTCTCGTTGTGCCGGGAGTCTTTTTAACATACCAGTGAAATCACGATTCTCGGGACGAGTGCTTGAACGCACTTGAACCTCAGCCTACCGCTACCGCGAAGGCTTCACTTCCTGCCGTGAGGAACCTAATCCCTCGATACTCAGCTCAACCACATCCCCAGCCTTGAGGTACTGCGGCGGATCAAAGCCTAGACCAACGCCGTGCGGGGTCCCCGTGGAGATGACATCGCCTGGGAGTAGCGACATGTGTTGACTCAGATAGCTAACGACTGTCGGCACGTCGAAAATGAAATTTGATGTCGAGCCGTTTTGCTTCTGCTCACCATTGACTGAAAGCTGCATGGCTAACGAATTGACGTCGGCGATCTCGTCTTTCGTAGCGAGAAACGGTCCGAGCGGAGCGAACGTATCGCAGCTCTTTCCCTTGACCCACTGGCCGCCGGTTTCGAGCTGGAAGTGTCGTTCGGAATAGTCGTTATGTAGAGCATAGCCAGCCACGTAATCCAGCGCCTGTTCCTTCTCGACGTAGCTTGCCTTCTTGCCAATCACCACGGCAAGTTCCACTTCCCAGTCGGT
Organism: Lacipirellulaceae bacterium; assembly: GCA_040218535.1. Taxonomy (NCBI): domain Bacteria; kingdom Pseudomonadati; phylum Planctomycetota; class Planctomycetia; order Pirellulales; family Lacipirellulaceae; species Lacipirellulaceae bacterium. The sequence continues at coordinate 2,063,800 of JAVJRG010000005.1, forward strand.
CTTCTCACCGCCACGAGGAAGGACCAGATCGTCATTCGGTCCGACCAGCGAACTGGTCGCCTTGAAGAAGACAACCGGCTCTTCGGGAATCGCCATGCCGGACTCGGCGGCGTGGTCGCTAAAGTTGAGCCCGATGCAAATGATCTTCGACGGGCGAGCGATCGGCGGCCCCAAACGGGCATCACTGGGAATCTCTTCGCAGGACGATCCGTGTTCCGCGAACCACGCTTCCAGCCGTGCGAGTCCGTCGGTGGCAAAGAAGGTTTCGCTGTAATCTTCGCCGAACGCTGAGCAATCAATCCGCTTTCCGTCCGCAAGCTGCAGACCGGGTTTCTCTTGGTCGACTTCGCCAAATCGTATTAGTTTCATCGTTGTCTCGTTGAAGTGTTTAGGGTTTTAGGTTGTGGAATCCGCCATCGATCTCAAAATTCGCGCCGGTGACGAACGTCGCTTCATCCGAAGCCAAATACACGGCCAGCGAGGCGATCTCCTCGGGCTGGCCCATTCGTCCTAGAGGCTGAGTGGCGGAGAGATTCGCCAGCATCTCTGCTTCGTTGCCGGGATAGTTGTCTGCCAAAAACTTATCCACGAAGGGGGTATGAACCCGCGCCGGTGAAATGCAGTTGCAGCGGATGTTGTCATCAAGGTAATCACACGCCACGGAGCGTGACATCATCAGCACAGCCCCCTTGCTCATGGAATACGCGAACCGATCGGGGATACCTACCGTCGAGGCGATCGAGCCCATGTTGACGATCGACCCACCGCCACTGCTTTTCAAATAGGGAATACTCACTTGTAGGCAATGGTAGACGCCCTTCACGTTGACCTGGTACAGCTTATCCAAGTCTTCCGGGCTGGTCTGTTCCACATTGCCGATGTGGGCGATGCCCGCATTGTTCACCAGCGTTGTCAGTCCGCCGAAATCCTTCGCGGCCTGAGCCAGCATTTCTTCGACACTCGCCATATTTGACACATCGCACTGGTAAGGCCGGGCTTCTCCGCCACTCTCACCAATCGCAGCAGCGACTTTCTCCGCGGCATTGCCGTCGAGGTCGAGTACCGCCACTCGAGCACCCTCGGATGCGAACCGCAGGCAGATCGCTTCGCCAATGCCGGAGCCACCTCCCGTGACAACGGCGACTTTCTCAGTGAGTCGCTTACTCATACCTTGAAGGCTCCGAAAACACAGGTGAGTACTGCCTGATCATTTCTGCTTACCTTAGTTGGATGCCTGAAGTTTCTGGGAGAGTTTGCCTGCGGCTACCACAACCTCTTCTAACACGACATCGACCGGACGGCTGTGCTGAGATTGGGCCAGGTAGGGTACTGTGATTGCTGCTACGGCACAATCAGTATGGTCGAGGACCGGGGCCGATAGATCGGTCACGCCTCCGACGAATTGACTCGCTCGCTTCTCATATCCGCGACGGCGAACTTGCTTCAGACGTCTCAGTAGGGCCGTCCTTTGTTGGTTATTGACGTTCTCTGCTGACGCTGCGATCCATTGCTTTTGTTTATCTTCGGGTTGAAACGCTAACAAAACCATCCCCGAGCCGGTCTTGGCAAGCGGGACTCGCATGCCAACGCGGACGGTATAGCTCAAAAACCCCGGTGCATCGACCTGGGACATGATTAGCAAGAAACCTTCGTCCGGCACACCCAGATGGCAAGATTGCTCAATCTGTTGAGCCAACCCTCGGAGGATCGGCATTGCTGTTTCGTGCAAGCGATGCGTCGGCGGGTATTGGTGAGCGAGTACGAACAGTTTTGCTGAGAGGCGATACCGATCGTCGGACGTTGCCTTCTGGACGTAGCCTCTCTTCAGCAGGCAGTTAAGCATGCGGTAAAGCTGGCTCAGACTTCGCCCTAAGTACTCAGCAATCTGCTGCTGAGTCAGTCCGGCTTCGTGCACTGCCAGCAATTCTAAGATGTCGAGACCTTTCTCCAGGGCAGGGACTTCGTAACTGGTCTTTGTTGTACGTTTCTTTGCCATGGATGCCGTAGTTTCTTGACTGGCCGCCCAACTTCCCATATCGTACATCCATGAAAGTTATTTTCACAGGTGAAATATCAGCCGAATGGCCTTTTTTCACCTCAGGTGTGCGTGCCATTGAAATCACGTGAGGAAAGACCATGACTCATGGTGAGACTTCCCAGGTGCGATTACTGCGGATCAACCCTGCAGATAACGTGGCGGTCGCCGTCCTGCCGCTAGCAGCAGGATATCAAGCAACCTTTGATGGAAGTCGAGTGACGGTCCGAGAAGATGTAAATCTAGGAGCAAAGATCGCTCTAGCGGACATCGGCTCTGGTCAGAAGGTCATCAAATTCGGCGAGCCCATTGGCTCGGCAAGTACCGAAATCGCGGCCGGCGATTACGTGCATACCCATAACCTGCAAAGCGACTACATCCCGACTGCGAGCCACTGAGAAACGATGCAAGGCTACCTCCGACAAGATGGACGAAAAGGCATCCGCAATGTCGTCGCGGTCGTTTATCTCGTCGAATGCGCTCATCATGTAGCGCGTGAAGTGACTTTGCCGTTTCGGGAACAAGGCGCTCACCTGATCGGCTTCCCCGGGTGCTATCCCAATGCCTACGCCCAGAAGATGATTAGCCAGCTCTGCACCCATCCTAATGTCGGAGCCGTACTGGCTGTTTCGCTGGGGTGCGAAAGCTTTAACCGCAGCCGAACTGGCCGCCACAGTCGAAGCTTCAGGACGGCCAGTGGAAACCCTCGTCATTCAAGAGACGGGCGGCACCCGATCGACCATTGAGCAAGGTCGCGAATGTGTGCAGCGGATGCTTAAGCAACTAGAGCAGACTCCACGCGTCGAACTGACGGTCGCCGACCTCGTCGTGGGAACTATCTGCGGCGGGTCCGACGCCACCAGCGGAATCACAGCCAATCCGGCCATCGGAATGGCATTCGATCAGCTTGTTCAGGAAGGAGCCGCTTGCATTTTCGAAGAGACGGGGGAACTCGTCGGCTGCGAATCGCACCTCGCCCGTCGTGCCGCGACAGCCGAGCTGGCGACTGAACTGACCGCCTCGGTTGAGAAAGCCCGCCGTTACTATCAGACCCTAGGGCACGGCAGTTTCGCTTCGGGCAACGCCGTCGGCGAGTTGACCACCCAGGAAGAGAAATCGATGGGCGCCTACGCCAAGAGCGGCACCTCAACGATCCACGGACTACTCAAGCCTGGCGACTTGCCCAGTCGGAGCGGCTTGTACTTGCTGGATGTCGTCCCTGACGGCGAAGTCCGCTTCGGCTTCCCCAACATCAACGACAACGCAGAAATCGGCGAACTAATCGCTTGCGGAGCGCACGTCATCCTGTTTGCCACCGGACGCGGCTCCGTCGTCGGCTCGGCGATTTCCCCCGTGATCAAGATCTGCGGCAACCCTCAGACCTACCACCGACTCGAAGAAGACATGGACATCAATGCCGGCGCGGTTTTAGAAGGCAAGGCAGACATCGCCCAAGTCGGCCGAGAAATCTACGACTGCGTACTGGAAACTGCCGCTGGCCACGCAACGGCTTCAGAAGCGCTCGGCCACCAAGAATTTATCATGACATACAAGCAATTCGAGCCGCTCGGGCCGAGTTGCTTGCCGGTGGTGAGTTAGTGGCACATTCTCTACTGAGCTGACAAAGCGGATTGGTAACCTCAATTCGCTGTCGCGACGTCCGTATGGTGAACGGTCCCATCCACACCATGAAATCTTGCCGTTAGCGTTGGAACTGAGTTAACTCTCTCAACAGTCACTGAGAGAAATCCACCCTTCACACGAAGGAAACGGTGGTACTCTGCAACGAAGTCTTCTTTACTCCAACCTCCTGCATGTTTGTTGGAAGCCGGGCCGCAGCTATACTCGCGCGTCTTTGTCTTCGGATCGACGGACATATATTGCCAATGCCTGTTGCTAAAGACGACGACAGCGTTCACTTGAGACCCCAGAAACGCGCGTAACTCATCCCCCTCATGCTGAAAAGCCGCATTCGCATGGTTCTCGGCCTTCTTTGAGCGATCGGGCCACATGCCAAAAAGAGTTGCCGGCAGGCGGTTCGCTTGCGGCTACGGCGATATGAAGAGAACCTACGAGATCATAAAGAATCTCGCGAGCGGAGGGCATGGGACTCGAACCCACAACCGGTTGCCCGGCACCTCAATTCCAATGAGGCCGCTAGCCATTCGCTTACCCTCCGAAGGGCGACCACCAAACAGTGGCCTGGCAATTCATTATTTTAAGTCGTTTTACCTACTTCGCAACGGGAGTCTTGCCGGTGAATTGTCGACTTCGGAAGAGCCTCAACAGCGGTTGCTCGACCAAAAGGTGTCCCAGGGCTGCCACCAGCCCGCAGCAAGCGAGGCAAACTAGCGTCCACGCGAAACGGGTCGCGGGGGTCATCTCGGGAGAGAGCCCGCTTTGCAGTTTGGCAACCAAAGCAATGACATACACGTGCGACAGATACAACGAGTACGAAGCATTCCCCCAAAACGCCAATCCATCCCAAAGACCCTGGCCCGGCAGCCGCGGCCAACGGCCCAACTGCTCCAGCCCCACCGCACCCGCCACGACCAGCGCTGCCGCGGTTCCGTAGACCGACACACGCAACAAACCGTACTGGGATTCGTCCGGGTAATAATTCCCAACGAAGTAACCGACCAGCAACAGCAAAGCCGCTCCAACCCACAAGCTAACCGCGGGCAAACAATGCTTTCGCTCACACGCATACCAACCGATCAGGCACCCAGCGAGAAACTCCAGCGTGAGCGGCGAAGCAAAAATCGGCAAACTCAAGTTGCCGCGGAGTGAATGAAAATCAGGCTGGTCGTAATGAAAGAAAAAGATGAGCGTCACCGCGCCCCAAAGCAGTAGGTCAGCGCGAACTGCTTTCTTGGAAAACGGCAATAAAGCCGCGAAGACCAAATAAAAGTACATCTCGAAAACAAGCGTCCAACCAACGGCAACGGCGGGGAAGTCTTGCTGCGGCCACAACACGAGCGACTTCACGAGATTCGCCCCGACAAACTTGTCGCGCACTGCCAGCGAAGGAACCAACCAGGCAGCCGTCAACACGGCAAACGTCGTGAACCAATACAGCGGATAAACCCGCGTCGCTCGCCGCCAGAGGAAGCGGGGCACTTCTGCCGCGTTACCGAAACGGTGGTAACAGGTGACCATCATCACCACGCCGCTGATCACAAAGAACAGATCAACCCCGGAGAAGCCAATGACTCGATAGAAGTGCAACCAATTGGCCTGACCCTCGACGATCGACCAACGCTCGTCGGGAGTTTCCGCCAGGTGATACAGAACTACCAGCCAAGCGGCAAAAGCTCGCAAGGCCTGAATGCTCTCAAGCTGAAACGGCGGGGACGAATTAGCAGGCGTGACGGTACTCACGGAAACGCTCGAAACCCGTCGAATTCAAAGCCAATCAAATCAGTCAGCCGTCGTTTGAAGCAACGAAATGAACTCTTCGTTCGAATTGAACTTGCCGAGTTTCGTCGTGAGCTGCTCCATGGCATCCACGTGGTGCATCGAAGAGAGCGTCCGTCTGAGCATGGTAGCCGCTCGCAGAGTCTCTGGCTCCAGCAGCTTCTCCTCGCGGCGAGTTCCCGATTGCTCGATGTCCATGGCTGGCCAAATCCGACGGTCGGACAGTTTACGATCCAACACCAGTTCCATGTTGCCCGTGCCTTTGAACTCTTGGAAGATCAAGTCGTCCATGCGGCTGCCGGTTTCGATCAACGCTGTGCCGACGATCGTCAGCGATCCGCCTTCTTCAAACGCACGAGCCGTAGCGAACAACTTTTTCGGCACGTCCATCGCTTTGATGTCGACACCGCCGCTCATTGTGCGACCGGTGTTGCCGACGTATTTGTTGAACGCTCGTGCCAACCGGGTGATCGAATCCATCAGCATGAACACGTCCTTGCCCATTTCCGAAAGACGCTGGCAACGGGCAACCGTTAGCTGGGCGAGGCGAACATGATTCTCGACATCGTTGTCCAAGCTGCTCGCGAAAACCTCGCCGCGGACGTTCCGACGCATGTCGGTCACTTCCTCGGGGCGCTCGTCAATCAGCATGACCACCATCGTCACTTCGGGATGGTTTTCCGAAATCGCTTGGCTGATCTGCTGCATGAGCACCGTCTTACCAGTCCGCGGCGGAGCGACAATCAGTGCCCGCTGGCCTTTACCGAGCGGAGCGAGCAGGTCGATAATCCGTGTGCTGATTGGTTCAGCACCTGTTTCCAACCGCAGCCACTCTTCGGGCGTGATCGGCGTGAGTTCGTCAAACGACTTGATGTTGACGTATTCTTCGGGTGCCATGCCGTCGACATCCAGCAGCTCACGAAGTCGCGGGCCCTGCTGCTTGCGGTGGTGCTGGACCATACCGCTGAGCAAGAGCCCTTCGCGAAGCCCAAACTTCTCAATCATCGTGCCGGGCACGAACGGATCCGTTCGCTCGCGGGTGAAATTAGTTGCCGGGTCGCGGAGGAAGCCGTACCCGTTGGGGTGCATCTCAAGCACGCCGGAACCTGCGGTCAAAGGCAATGGTTCGCCGTTATCGGGATAGTCGTCGCGTCGCGAATCGCGGTTGTTATTGCGCCGACGGTTACCGCCACGTCCGCCACGTTTCTGGTTGCGGCCACCGCCATTATTGTTGTTATTTCGTCCGCGGTAACGACCGCCAGACCGCTGCTTCTTTGCCATACGAAAACTCTATTTGATTCCTAACGAGACTTCTAAAAGTGATTTCACTCTAGGCATGCCGAGAGAAAACCGTTGCACAAACTGACCTTAGCGGGCCTTCTTGATTTGATTCGAGACAACGTGCCGCCGAGGCATAAGCTCGATCCGAACTACAGACCATCATCCTCGTGCTTGAACTGAACGTGCCAGCCGAGATCTTCGACCTCCATGTTCTTGCTCTTTTCTCCAGCAAACAAAGCCGGTGGAACGAGCAAGTGACTACAAACATCCCTTCCTTGAGCCACTCCTACGAGAGTTGGCACACCAGCAGCTACCCTTCAACGGGTGAATCTGTGGATTTTGTTACTGCCGACTTTGCTGGCTCTGCCGATGGCGAGAACAAGCAAGATCGAGTCGACATCTCCCAGAACGAGCAGGTGCGTAGAACAATGATGCCCTTACTTCAGTTGCTCGGTTCCAATGAATTTATTCCTGCAGCCAATGGTGATGGCTGAGAAAGCCGCCCTTTGTTCATGCTAACAACTACCCAACAAATTTGTTGCCAGCACAGGCGAAAAAACGTTTTTGATCAGAGTCATCTCTGCTCACGGCCAAGGCCCAAGCGAAAGGTCATTTGTCTCATTCCGAACGTGACATCACGAAAGTTGGATGTGAGTTGGAAAGCTTCTGACTTCCTTCCCTAACGTGCGAAACCGCTCTCGGGGAGTAGTACCGTGTGACAGGATCGAGAGCTAAATCGCTCTCAACAATTGCCTCGCCCAGAACTACTGCCCGCGACACAAACAGGTGTCTTGGCAAACACGAAAGAGCCCTGATTGGCTGTGAAGAACTCGGTGCGAAGCACTGAGGTTTTGAACTACGCGGTAATATTAGTTATGCCAGCACTTATGTCAAGCGAATCCCGCAAAACAACGGGTTTTTCGCGGTTCGAACTCGCGAATCCGAGCAGAGTAAGAGAATACCTCAATATCGGTGGGGCCTATGTGAAATGGCTAGATCTCGCCAAGACTACCCAAGCCGGGCTGTGGTGGCTACCAAGTATCGCTGTAAACCCAATCAAGTTAATGCCTTAAGGAGAGCATCACGAACCTGCGGGATTCGCCCGTAAGTGATGGAAAGATGTCGAGATCGACGATCTCAGAAATCGGCAAATTTTACCCAAAGCCCCCAAGGATAATAATCCGATAACTCTCTGGACGGCGTCATTCCGTCGACGAAGGCGGATGCTCCTCTCCTAAACTCAAAAACGCGAATGGAATCGCAATGGCTTATCGATACACCTTACCGGTTTTCGCACTTCTCCTGGGTTGTTTCGCTGGCTCCGCGGCTGTTTCTGCGGAAGAAGCGGTTACATGGCGAACGAATCTTGACGCAGCAAAAATTGAGGCTGCTCAAAGCAATCGCCTAGTTCTGCTGCATTTCTACACGAAAAGCTGTGGCCCTTGCAGAAAGCTCGACAAGAACGTCTTCAGCCAACCGCAGATCGCCCAATCGATCGAGAAGAACTATGTGCCTGTGAAGGTCGATGCCGAGGCCTCGCCAGCGCTGCGTGGAGCCTTCCGTATCGAACGCGTTCCGACCGAGGTGATCATCACTCCCGAAGGCAATCAAGTCGCCAGCATGGGCAGCCCAGCGAAAGCCGATGAGTACGTCGGTCGACTAGGCCAAGTCGCTAATCACTTCCGTCAAACGACTCAGCAATTGGTAAGAACCTCTCACCAGCAACCTGCTCAGGTGAATAACGCTTACGCGAACCTGCAAGTCGCTCAGCCGACGCCAACCGGACAACCAACTGCTTCTACGCCACAAGCTGGTTCAGTAGCACAGGTCACGCAGAATCCTTATGTCAGTAGCCAGCCTGCACAAGCTCGCACTCAGCCTGCAACCACCGCTTCGGTTGGAGGTCGTTACGCAACACCTCCTGCTCAAGCCACTCCAGCACAGGCTGCTCCCCAACCGACAGCGCAGCCAAGCGTGGCCCATGTACAACAGGCTCAGCGACAACGTGCACAGCCCCAAATGCCAGCGAACGCGATGCCCCAAAGCTACAAGCGGAATCCTGAGGCAGTAAATACACAGTCGTCTGCACAAGTAGTTGCATCTCAGGTTCCTACAAGTCCACAACAGAACCTTGCAGCCACCACGACTCCTGCAGATCAGGCGAACGCAACCTCAGCATCCCAGCAACCGGTTGCCCCTTTCGTCGACAGAAGGGTCACACCAACGGCAGACAACAGCATCACTCCCACGCCTCAAGGTTTCGCTGCGGCTGGCGCAGCCGCAGGCCAGAAGGCGGGAACCGCCCCACTAGGGTTCGATGGTTACTGTCCTGTATCGTTGAAGGACCACAAGAGATGGGTGAAGGGTAAAGTCGAGCATGGAGTTGTCCATCGCAATCGGCTCTATCTCTTCGCCAGCGACGAAGCACGCCAAAGGTTCTACTCCAATCCTGACAAGTTCAGCCCCGTGTTCTCAGGTTGCGATCCTGTGTTGATGCTCGAGCAGCAGCAGGAAGTGCCCGGTTCGCGGCAATACGGCTACAGCCACCGCGGGTCGTTCTATCTGTTCGCCAACAAGATCACGATGCAGAAATTCGCCCAGAATCCGGACGCCTACTCGCAGCAGGTTCGCCAAGCAATGACCACTATCGATAGTCTGCAAGGCGGCGGTACGATTCGGCGATAGCCGTTTCTGGTCTCGCGATTCTTTCGTGGGGCAGAAAACAAGGGGATTGCGCGGTTAACTTGTCGAATCTTGAACCGCCAACTACTCTTTCACTTAGCCTTTCCAGTCGACATGCCGTCGGCTAACTGGACCTAAGACTCAGTAATCCAGCCGGGTACCTCGAGAGCCCGGCTAACCTGAGACGGCCAGACTGGAGAGGCTTTTTCTTTGCGCGCCAACCTGCCACGATACGGGTTTTCTTGTCGAAGCAGCTCTTTCTTGCTTTCTTGCTGAATTCTGACCAGAGGTTCGGGGCAGGGCCCCTTCTGAGAAATGAAGCATCCCCTCTGGAATCGCCTTGAAAGGGCCCGATATATCGATTTCTCTAGGCCTAAACACCTCAACAAACCCTTACGTCGCGGTTCTCAACCAGATTCACGCGATTCTTTTCTGATTACCCCCCCCCCCGAAATTGTTGACAATCGACAGATCCCGTGCAAAATGGGTCGTGTGTAGCGAATTCCTAGAATCTGCCGTTCGGCACGTGGGGAATTCCTCAAAAAGCCTTTTCACAGCGATCTGTTACTTTTTTTCTTGGAGGGAAGTTCTAATGAAGAAGTTGAGTTTTCTGAGCATCGCCACGGCTGTGGTTGTATGCTCCGCGGCAGTTTCACAAGCCGCGACGGTCACCATTGAGGCTCTTGACCTACGCGGCACTGGTGTCTTCGGTCATGCCGACGCCACGCTGAATTCTGGTCCCGGCAATACCACTGCCGATCCCCTCGATTGGGATATCACTTACAACAACTTAGATCTCGACGGCGATTCCACCGCCAACGATACCGTCAACTTCACCGTGCGTGCTTCTGGCGGTGCAGGCCAGCGTGCTTGGGGTCAAGGTGTCGATACTGGGTTCGGCAGCTTGAACGGCGTCACCTTCTCTGTGATCAATGTTTCTGGCACAACCACCGACGGTGGCAATGCCATCGTTTTCGACGGCTTTACTGGCGGTGCTATTGGTGTAGGCGGTAACGGCGACCTTGATCGGAATGCGGAGATCAATGGACAGCTTGCGAGCGTCATGTCTCCTAGTACTGGCGGTTTCCAGTTTGTAATCGACGCTGTTGATTTCGCTCCGACAGCAACTGTACTGTACGACAACTCCGGCGGTACTTTTGGTGCTGTATCTGCTCGCCACCACGACCTGCAGTTCAGTGCCGTACCTGAGCCGACTGCACTTATCCTTTTCGGTCTCGGAACGCTCGGCTTGGCAGCTAGCCGTCGTCGCTAAGAGACGCAAGCAGAATTGCTAACTAGAAACGCCCCCGCCGGGACGGCCACTGTGCCGGAACGGCGGGGATCGTTTTACCGCTGCGATTAGCCCGCAGCATCTGGGGCAGAGAGATCAAAACAGCCCAGGCAAAGTAGGCCTGCACGGTTCAGAGCAGCTTGATCCACGGAATATCGGCGGATTCCTGTGTTAGGGTCGCCAACGTATCAACCACGCTGGACTCTTTTGAAATTCAAACAAATTTCCGCAACCAAAATATTCTTAGGATAAACCCATGTTCCTCAAAAAAATAACGATCGCCGCTTCAGCGGTGCTCATGTTGACTTGCACAGCGAATGCTCAAGTCATCATTGATGGCCTCGATATCCGCGGCACCGGTATCTTCGGCTTCGGTGACCAAGGTAGCCACCAGACAAACGTTACTGCCTCTTCGTACAACGGTGGTGCTTTCCCTGGAGCTCCTCGCACCCCCAACGATCCTATTGATGTGACGATCACCTACCCAGGCCTCGATTTGGATGGAGATGCCACTGCAAATGACGAAGTCACTTTCACCGTTAGGTGGCAAAAGGTCGATTTCGACAACGACGGAAACGAAGGCGGTTTCCTTGCTAGCTTCGGTCAAGGGATGGACACAGGCTTTGGAAGCTTGGGCGATATGCAGGTAAGTGTCATTGGCGTAACTGGTAAGACAACCGATAGCGACGATTTCATCGTATTCGATGGTTTCACAGGCGCCACGCTTGGTGCAGGTGGCAACACAGGCGGCATTGATCGAAATGCTGAAGTCAATGGCACCTTGATCTCATTCACCGCTGCAGAGACTGGGGCATTCCAGTTCTTCACCGAGAGCATTGATTTCGCCCCAACACCAATCCTAGAGATTGGTAATTCAGGCGACTCTGATTTCGATGGGATGGGTGATGGCGGCGCTGGCAGCATCGTTGCCCGTGCCTATGACTTCCAATTTAGCACCTCGGAAGTCGATCCCGGTGTCGATGGCGACTTCGACGGCGACCTCGACGTGGATGGTGCGGACTTCTTGGGTTACCAAGTGAACGACTCCACCCAGATTCCTACCTGGGAAGCCAACTACGGCACGGGAACGTCACCACCAGCCATCGCGAGCGTACCCGAGCCAAGCTCGCTCTTGATCTGCGTTCTCGGCGGCGTTGCTGCTCTGTCAACCACGCGTCGTCGTGGATGCTAGTTAAGCAATTAGTAGAAATGAGTCCACCTCCTCCCGTACATGCGGGAGGAGGTATTCAGGAGCCGCGGGGCAGCGGCTCCTTTTTTCATAAATCCCCTACGGTCTAGGGAGAACCGGTTCTATGGCTAAGGAACATTTGAGGCCAACACGTCACTTAGAGCGATCTGCTTTCACTTTGGTCGAACTGCTGGTCGTGATCGCCATTATTGGTGTACTCGTAGGCTTGCTGCTGCCGGCTGTTCAAGCGGCACGCGAAGCTGCTCGCCGCAATCAGTGCTTGAACAACGTCAAGCAAGTTGCCCTGGCCGAATTGAACTACGAATCGGCAAACGGCGTTTTCACGCCCGCGGGACGCACCAACTACGACACACCGTGTGACGAGAACAATCCGGGCAATATTTCTTCTCCTCCTCCCCAGCGGAAGTATCCGAACGGCTGCGGCGGTCCACCGTGGACCGTGTTGATTCTTCCCTTCATGGAGCAAACCTCCCTCTTTGATCGGTTTCATCTGGACACGGGGTTTGTGCCCTTAAAGGACCTCACCGATTCAAGACAGTGTGGAAGTAGCCAGAAGAACTTGGACAATTACGCAGCCCAACTGTCACCCGCATCGTTTCTGCACTGCCCGAGCGATCCTTTCGCGATCGATCAGCCAACGGTCAGCTGCTACAGCATCTGCCAAGGCGGGGGGCCCAACGACACGAACACGAGCACCCTCGAATACGAACAGAACTTAGGGGCCAGGTGTTGGGGCGGTGGTGGCTCACGATTCTTCCTGGCGAACTACACCAACGGCATTGCCTACGGGAATTCGGAGATCGGTTTTGGCGAGATTACTGATGGTTCCACGAATACACTTTTGATCGGCGAGAATAAGCTGCACTTTCTAGCCAACACACAGGGTGGTCGACCAGAACGCTATTCTCTCTGGTCCTCCTCAGTCAATGAGTCCACCGGGTTTGGAGTTCCCCTTACCGCCTTTGCAGCGTCAAACGGAATCAATGCCGATGGTCGCACGGCAGGGCTGATGTACATCGACTGGATCCTTCAGGGCTGGCGCTGCATCAATGCGGGCAGCTTCCATCCGGGCGGGGCAACGTTTGCCATGGCCGACGGCTCAGTCCATTTCCTCTCTGAAGACATGGATCTCGAACTATATCGCTCGCTTGGCCGTCGTGCCGATGAGCAACCAACCGGCTCGTTCTTGGAGTAATAAAGAATGGATTCACGATACTTAGCAGGCATGCTCGCAATCGCGTTGGTCGTCACGCTCGGGTGTGGGGGAGGCTCGGGTGTCGAACGCAACACGATCACTGGAACCGTGACCTACGAAGGGAAACCCGTTCCGCACGGCAAGATTCGATTTGAACCAGATCGTGAGAAAGGAGGCAGCGGCCCTCAAGGCTTAGCAGTCATCACCGATGGCGAGTATTCCACTGACGATCTCGCTGGCAAGGGAGTGGTCTCAGGCCCGATGAAAGTCGCCATCGAGGGCTACCCCAGCAAAGAGCCAATGATTCCGCTGATGTTTCCAATCTATCGAGACACAATCGATGTCTCGCCTGATAATCTTGTCTTTGATTTCTCGATTTCGAAGCAACCAAAGCAGGAAGAGAACTAGCTGAACCTAGTGCCTTGTGAGGTGCCTGCGAGGCAGCCTGACACTACTCAGGCTTGTCCTGCTTGAGCGTCCGTTGGAGTCGGATCACTTGAGCACGGACTTCTTCCATGCTGGGATTCAGCCGCAGAGTCCGGCGGAAGCTTTCCAAGGCGGATAGAAGGTTTCCCTGCGAGAGATACGCGTGCCCCATGATCGAGGCGGCCTGGAAGTGATAGGCGTTAATCTCGAGGGCCTGATGGCAGTCGCGGACGGCCGCGTCGAATTGGCCAAGGTGGTAGTAGGCGACCCCGCGTTGGTACCAGGCTTGGGCGATCCAGGGAGTTTGCTGGATAAGTTTCGCTGCTAGTTTGGCCGCCTGGTCGTAGTCGCGGTCGTCGAGCTGCTCTTCGATGGCCACGAGCATCCGTTGGTCTGCGGCAGCCCCGACACGCATCCAAAGTCGGCGGATCGCTTGCTCGGCCAAAGTTCGGACCCCGCGGTCTGAATCGGCGAGAGCACATCCTACAACGTTATTCGACGTGTAGCTTGCTAGGCGACCCAAAGCCAGAATTGCAGCTCGGCGAGAGGAGCGGTGCCCCTCAAGGGCTAGTCGTTCCAACGTGCCAACGAAGTAACGACGCGAAGTCAGCCTCACAAAGGCAGTGATATCCTGGTCAACAAGGTATTGCTCGTACCATTCGACTAGCAGCGGCCCAGGGTGAAAATCCCCGGCCTGATAGTCTTCGGATTGGTATTCGTTATCCACGGAATAACTCGATCGATTCTGCCGTCTGCACTTTGATTTTGTGATTGATATCTACCGATTCTAATTGCAGGATTCACGCTCTCAACGGAAAATGATCGGAGGTCTCGACTTTGCACGACTTTCGCCCAACTGAACAGAAAATGCTTGACACGTATCGCCAGCGAAGCTTCGCCATCGCGTCTCTTGCGGCGTTGCTATTCTGCAACATGGCAACGTCGAGCATCGATGCAGCCGACTGGCACGGCACCAAATCGTTGCGAGCAAAGCTAAATCGTTCCGTGACGCTGCTCTGGCAAGGGCAACAACTTCGCAAGTCGCTGGATACGATTCAAGCAGCTTATGACGTCGATATCTGGCTCGACCGACGCCTCGACCCACGACAGACTTTTGATCTAGAGATCACCGACCAACCGCTGCGAGAGGTCTTCGAGGAACTTACAGAGCAGTGCAAAGCTGGCTACCAAGTTTATGGGGATCTGATTTATGTAGGGCCGAAGGAGTCAGCCAATCAGTTCGCAACGCTGATGGCTTTGGCTCGGGAGCGGCTCAACATCTGTCCTGCAAAAGTCCAGCGACGCTGGCTCGGTCGGTATGAGCTCGGATGGCAGTCTCCCGCGGAGCCCTCCTTACTACTTGGAGAATTGGCAGCCCACTGCAAAGGAGAGTTGGTTACAAACAACCTGGTGCCGCACGATCTTTGGCGAGCTGGGAAGGCTCCTGATCTACGTGCCTACGAACTGGCAACGTTGTGGTTGCTTAGCTTCGAACGACAGGCAGTCTTCGATCCGAAAACTGGCAATCTCATCATTGAGAAACTACGAAGCCCCGTTGCCGTAAAACAGTCCTACGAATCAAGCGAGAAGCTGCTGACCTTCCTTGAGACCAATCCACCAACCGCAACCCAACGCTCGGGCGAAGAGATCAGCGTCTTTAGTACGGTCGAGTATCATCACGCGCTTGCCGAGCATCTGCACGGAAAAAGTCCGTCACAGAATTCCCCTGCCGGCACGAAAGAAAGTTCGCCCCGGGGACCAAAGCAACTCGTATTCACGCTGAAGATTGAGAATCAACCTGTAGGTGCCGTCACAGATCAATTGGCGAAACAGCTCAAGCTAACCGTAACTTGGGCCGCGGAGACCAAGCCACTACGCAATCAGCTTGTCAGTTGCCAAGTTCGCGACGCATCGCTTGAAGAACTTCTGGCGACGGTCCTTGCGCCGGCGAAGCTGAAAGCAACTCAAAATAAAGATGGTTACCGCATCACCAAGCAGTGACCAACTAACTCATGATCCGCCCGAGTTGCTCTTTCATCTCGGTCTCGATCTTGCCCTTAAACATCGCAGCCGCGAAGGGAAGGTCCCCGGTGACTTTTAGGGCCTCTTCCTCAACCGTCATTTCGCCAGCGATCTTGATGCCGAGGGTTTTGAAGCCGAAAGATAGCGTGTTGTCGTCCCAGCTTTGCTCCATATCTTTGACTTGATCTTGGAACTTCGCCTTCATGGATTCGGCAAACCGCTCGAGGCGAGATTTCGCTTCTTCAACGGAATAGTTATGGGGGATCGTCAGGTTGAACTTCGGCACAATGGTCTCGCACGGCTGAGGGAATGAGGTTACGAGTCTGCGAAAAAGAACGGCCCATTGATGAATGACACCGCACCGCCTACTCTTCTTCCTCATCGTAATCGATCCGGTCCGATCCGTGCCAGAGTGGTAGCCCGGCTCGAACTCGCTGGGCGAGGACCTCGAGCTTTTCATCGGACCCAGGCATGGCCTTCGTACTGTTGAATTTTTCTTCGGGGATCTCGCTAGGCTCGAAGTCCCACTGCCCCTCTTTGATTGCGTCGAGAACCGAATTCGGCACGGCAAACCTCCCACCAAGCGTGCAAGTGAACAGGACGAAATGCGTGTGCTCAGCATACCGCTAGCACCAGACCATCTAACCGTGAGTATCAGGTTATAGAGGCCGATGTCAAGAAAATTACGGCCCAGCAAGTTATTGAGCCGCTTCAAGAATGGTGCTCAATTCCTTGATTCTGTCAGGTGAAATCGGCCCCTCTCGATCCCCGGTCGTGACCGCACTGCGGACGGCAACGAGATCGACGGATTCGAGCGGTAATTCGCGGATGATCTCTGGGGTCAGCTTTCCAGCGACAACCGTTCTCAACCCCGCTGCTCGAGCCTTCCTGAGATAACTGGCCAGTGTAGCGGTAGGAACATGCGTCGTCAGAGGCCCGGCAGATTTGTCGAACGTATCGATCAGAAGCGTCTGCAGGCCAAGCTCGATTGCCTCCGCAAGGACGACTTCGATTGCTGGTGCCTGAGCCCGGCCAAAGTCTGCATAGGCGACGGCAGCCAGTTGCTTCCCCGATTCTTGAATCTCGCTTGCCGCTTCCTGCCAGAGTTGACGCCAACCGGGAACGTTTTTGCACCCCGCTAGAGCAAGTTTGAGGATCTGGAGGTGCTCGACAGCAAGCAATTCTCGGGCCTGCGAAGTTGGCCATTCGAGCAACTCGCCAGCGGCTGCCGAAACGGGCAGACGTCTCTCTACGAGATCAACCACTTGCTGTGCAACTGAACCTGAGACCGCGCCGAGCGCACCATTGCCCGGCTCTTTAAGATCGATCCAATCAACGCCTCCTCTCATGGCGATCTGAGCTTCGGCAACGTCTCGCACGCTGACAAGCAGACCCGCCTGCTGCCCAGCTTCGTTCGCTTTCGCATCACACATTGAGAATGCCGTTCGACTCATTGTCATTTGGCTCCCTCACGAGGATGCTGCTTTGCCTCCTCAGTGACCTCACGCAGTCGACTGTTCAAGCGACGGATGACATCCGTGGTAAGCTGCTCGCACCAAGTTCCGCGAATCGTAGCGTAGCCCTCTTTCCAGTTGCCTAACGCCTGCTTCACTTCGACTTCTGCCCATTCGGGGGCTTTCTGTGAAATCCGCGCGACTAGATTCACTGTCTCAGCCGTCTTGCCTGCAACGGTTGGCAGGCTCGTCGGCCCTTGGCCTAGGAAAAACGCCTCGACATGCTCCACAGGGACGGCCACTGGCTGGCGAGCACGGAGGAAGAAGAGGACACTCCGATCCTGAAAAGCGATCCGTGGCCGTCTCAGTTGTCCAATAAGCCCAATAAGCAGGAGGCACCCCAGACCGACCAAAACCCAAGCCAACGCCGTCACCAGCGAGGTCGAGGAGAGCTTCGCGAGTAAACCGCCGATCACGACCAGAAGCCCAGCGGGAACCATCGCCATCATGAGGACCCTTCGATTGGGCTGCAACCAAACTTCCATCAATTCATGCTTTCTGAGACTATCGTGCTGCGATATCCCACAGAGGATCATCGCCGAGGGTCGGATTCTAGCGGATATACGGCTCAGAGACGACCGGCAAGCTTCCCTGGCCCCGGCGGCGAGAAGAACTCGCCGCTCTGAGCCCTCAAGAGTGACCTAGGTTATTCGTGGACAGAATTCTCTAGCGTAAGCCCCCAGCCAAGAGGCCCTGGATCGCATTCCGCCCGAGAGGCGGCGTAGACGATCCGCCATTCAATCCGTAACCTTGGAACCTCACGCGGTGCTATGCCCCGAGGGAGGTGCCGCAGTCAGAGGAAGTGCAGTCGTGGCAACGGACATTAGCAGCATGAGTAGAACTGGTGAGCGTCGGGGCGGCGTTGTCGTTTGGGCGATTTTCGGACTCCTGACGGCCTACTGCGCCCTGCTCGTTGCTGAACTGCCGCAGAGCTGGACGGCAGAAGTCGTTGGGGCTCACGCGGAACATTCCGACGTTGACATTCATCCCGAGCCACATGACGCGGGGCATCATAAGGCAGAGGCTCCTCCTTATTGGACGGTAATTCCCTTCGTCATCCTGCTCGGCTGCATCGCCGTGTTGCCACTGCTTCACAAAACGGAGCACTGGTGGGAAGAGAATATCAACCGCTTCAAAGTTGCCGCGGGGCTCGGAATAGTCACGCTCTGCTACTATGCGTTCCTGCATCACACCCCCGTCGAAGGACACTGGCCATCGCACCATGTGGTTGAAGCGAGCGATTCAGTCGTGCAGGTCGGTTTCGTCAAAGCCGTACTGGCTAACGCGATTCTGCAGGAATACATCCCCTTCATCGTTTTGTTGTTTAGCCTCTACACGATTGCTGGTGGAGTGCGGATCGAAGGCGACCTGCAAGCGAATCCGCTGACCAATGCGTCGTTCATGGCGGCTGGTGGTCTTCTGGCGAGCTTCATCGGCACGACCGGTGCAGCGATGCTCTTAATTCGCCCACTATTGGAAACCAACAAAGAACGAAATCATGTTGCCCACACCGTCGTGTTCTTCATCTTTGTCGTCTGTAACTGCGGCGGCTGCTTGCTGCCCATTGGCGACCCCCCGCTGTTCTTGGGCTACTTAGCCGGCGTGAACTTTTTGTGGACGTTGACGCTTTGGAAACCATTCCTGTTGGTCAATGGTCTGCTGCTTCTAACGTATTGCTTGGTCGATCAGCTCTACTACTATCGCAAAGAAACGATTGGCGATATTCAACGCGACGTTACGCAAACTCGCCGTCTGCGCATCAGCGGTTTGAAGCTCAACGGTCCGCTCCTCCTGGGCGTTGTCCTGGCGGTTGCTCTGTTGGATCCCAGCAAGGCGATTCCAGGCACTCACTGGCATTCCTGGATGTACCTGCGAGAGATGGTACAACTTGGCCTCGTGGGGATTTCGCTCTACTTCGGATCGAAGCAGATCCGCCAGCTCAATCAATTCAATTACGATGCAATCGTCGAAGTCGCCGCGCTGTTCATCGGCATTTTTATCTGCATGCAACCGGCCCTGCAGATCCTAGCCGTGATGGGTAGCGAGTTGGTCGAGAAGTGGAATATGGGACCTCAAGAGTTTTTCTGGGCGACGGGCGGCCTGTCCGCTTTCCTCGATAATGCACCGACTTACTTGGTGTTCTTCCAGACCGCCAAGGAGCCAGGCCTTGTTGGACCAACCGGCGGGGTTCCTGAGCCGATCTTGATCGCCATTTCCATGGGGGCAGTCTTCATGGGCGCGATGACTTACATCGGCAATGGCCCGAACTTCATGGTAAAGGCCATCGCCGAAAAGTCCGGCGTGAAGATGCCAAGCTTCTTCGGCTACATGGTCTACAGTTGCCTGATCCTGCTGCCGATTCTTGGCTTCACGGTCTGGCAATTTATCGTCTAGCCCGAAATGAGGGTCAGGAGTCGATAGTCGCTAGCATTAGCCCTTGCTAGCGCCGTAGAATGTTGGGCGAACACGTTTTACCACTAACGCCTTTCATCCTGTTTGCTCTCGTTTTGCCCGATCAGATTCTTACCCAACAAGCCGAGGTAGATGCCCTCTGCCGACGCATCGCCCCGTCGCCAGTGATTGGCATCGATACGGAGTTTGTCTCTGAGCATACGTTCTATCCCGAACTGTGCCTGATTCAGGTTGCGACGGCTGATGAAATGGCCGTGATCGACCCGCAAGAAGTCGATGTGTTGCCGTTTTGGAAGATGCTTGTTGAAGGTGAGCATACGACCGTGCTGCACGCTGGGCGTGAGGAGTTCAATTTCATTCTGCGGGCAGTCGGCAAGCTGCCGACGGATGTGTTTGACGTGCAGATTGCGGCCGGCCTGTGCAGCAACGAGTATCCAGCCGCCTACGGTTCGGTCGTCCACAAGTTTCTCAACCACAAGCCGCGAAAGGGAGAGCAGCGGACCGATTGGCGGAAACGTCCCCTGACCGACGCACAGATCGATTATGCACTCGAGGACGTCCGGTATCTGCTCGACTTACGTACCACACTCGTCGAGTTGCTCGAAGAGCGACAGCGGATCTCTTGGTTCGAACAGGAAATGGCGCGTTGGTCGCAAACCGTTGTTGAAGCCCAAGACCGTCGCGATTGGCGTCGCACGTCGGGCATCGGACGGCTCAACCCTACGGGACTGGCGATCGTCCGCGAACTCTGGCACTGGAGGTACGAGGAAGCGAAGCAGCTCAACCAGCCGCAAAAGCGCATTCTACGCGACGACCTAATGGTGGAGATCGCCAATCGCAAGACCGACAACCCCGAACGCATCCTTGGCATCCGTGGGCTGCAACGGGGATTGCTCAAGCGAAAGGTCGACGAGTTGGCTGACTGTGTCCGGCGTGGAATCGCGAATCCTGAAAAACGGAATCGTAGCGGACGACGGCGCGAATTGCCTACGCAACTGAACCTGCTTGGTCAGTTTCTCACTCCCGCCATGACAACCATCTGCCGTCAAGCGGAAGTAGCCGCCAGCATGGTCGGGACAGCAACCGACTTTCGCGAATTCATCGCCCATCGCATGGGCTTCAGCGAGACAGAAGAGCTCCCCAAGCTAGCACAAGGTTGGCGAGGTGAGCTCGTTGGCAACCTGATTGACGACTTACTCAATGGCAAGAAGTCGATCCGGATCGCCAATCTCGATGATGAGGATCCGCTTGTGTTCGATGACTACCAGGCGTGACCCGCCATTACTTGGTTGATTCACTGCTTGAATAAGCGGTGGAGGCGTCTTCCCAGCGGTTTTCATCCTTGAAGAAACGCGTGGTTTCTTCCGCAGCCAGTTTGATGTCCAGATCCGTGCAGCCCACTTCGGCGCGGAAGATGTGTGTTCCCGCTTGAGATGCCTGGGCTCGAATCTTGAGCTTCACTTCACCGCCAGCGGCTAGGCTTTCGATCACTTTGAAAGAGACACGCCCGTCGCGTATAGAGTGCTGTCCTCCCTCGACGGTAACAGGTTCGATGCCCGAAGAGAACAAGGCGGTGACGTTCACGTTCTGAGCAGCCGTGTTGCCGCGATTGACGACACGAATCTCGTACTCGGCCGGCTCGCCGACAGGTAGAGGACCACGGGGATCAGAAACGTGCAGTTTCAAATCCGCCAGAGCCACCACATTAGTGACGATGGTTTCGACATCACGAAGCTCGGCCTTTGCCGTTTCAGCGGTAACGATTAGTTGATTCACGCCACCGGTTGTCAGCTTGCAACGCATCTGCAGGAAACGCTCCTGACCTGGTGCCAAAGCTGGCGCTTTCCAAGTGACTTCCTTACCGTCAACCGTCTGGCGTCCACCTTCACTCGCGGAAACGAATTCGGAGCCCTTTGGCAGACCCAACGAAACGGTGAATGGTTCCGTCGCAGCAGTGCCAGGATTCCGCACACGGAAGTAGTAGGTCGCAACCGTGCCTGAGTACTTCTTCTCAGGTCCACGCCAGTCGATCTCAAGCTCCGGCTTACGGCACATGACGCTCTTGGTGGTCTCCGCCTTGAGATTGCCAGCCGCGACCGCAGCTGCCTGAACCGTCAATTCGCCCGCCTCGCGAGCGGTGAGTTCAAGCTCCAGCTCCTTCGACTCTCCGGGAGCAAGAACCCCGATCTTGTGGTCGATCACTTCGTTCTCAGCAGCCCCGGGAGGAGTGAGTTGAATGGCGACTTCCTCAGCGGTGCCGGTACCTGGATTACTGATGGTGAGTTGGTAGCGTTGTGATCGCCCAAAGAGAACATCGCTCGGACCAGCGAGCATCAGTGCCAACTTTGGTTCCTGAACTTCGACCATGGCTTGTGCGCCAATCGGAGCATGGGTCCATTGCACGCCAAGCTGGAGAGGACGGCCCGCTCGCGGAATCAGACGAAGCTCTAGTTGCTGCTCTGAACGGCCTGGTAGGTCGTGAAGCCTCCACTCAATGCTGCGTGATTCGTCGGCGAGGCTGCTACCGGCTGCTCGCTGAACAATTCCGCTCGAAGCACTGGTATCAATCACGTCCGCCCAAGCAGGGATCTGGACTGTCGCCGTGAGTTTGTTCGCAGCCGTTTCACCAGAATTCTTCAAGACAACTCGATAGGTGGCTTCACGCCCGACAACGATTCGCCGTGGACCCTCGACATGTGACTGAATCACTGGTTGTTGGTAGCTCAGCAAGACGTTCTCTTGCCGCATCGAATTCGCAGCGAGTTCGTTCGGAGACGCGGTCGAAACATTTGGAGCAAGCTCTTCTTGAGCCTCTGCCTCGGCGAACGCCTGCTCTGCTTCCGACGTGACCGAGGTTTCCGTCGGTTCGACTGTTGGCGTGATCGGTTGCTCGAAACTGGGTGCCAGTTCCGCTTCGAGACTTCCCGCCAGAGCGGATGGCTCGGGCTTCACTGGTGCTTCGACCTCTGCCTCTAGAGTTGGATCCGACTCTGCTAAACCTTCAGTTGATTCTTCCGTCGTCGACTCTGCTGGCAGGGTGCCTAAGCTGGCATGAAAGTCTTGTCCAACATTTGGAAGTTCAGATTCTGACTCTTCAGTAGCAGCGAAGGCGTCCAAGTCGTCAGAACTGTCACTCGTTGGCGTCTCGATTAATGCGCCGTGTAGATCGAATGGGTTTCTCTTCTTCGTGCCATGACGATCTGTGGTGTTTTGTGCAGTTGTCTTTGTTGCAATCAGGGACGGCTTGGCCTCTTCCGTTTTGAGTTCGGGAACCGATTCCTCCTCAACTAGACCCTGCAGGTAGCTGGGGAGTTCTTCACGTCCCGATGCTGCCGGTGGCGTGTCACTAGCTGGGGCGAAGAGATCAGAGAGCGCTTCATCCAGCTCGTCTTGGCGACTGCCAAACACGGGCGAGCGACGTGTTGCGCGAGCGACAGGCTCGGCGGCAGGCTTGGTGATGGGAGTTGAAGCCTTACGTGCCGATGGTTTGGCAGCTTGGTAGGAGTTTCGATTTCGATCGACTTGCGAAGCGTATTGCTCACGCGGAGACTTTGCTGCCGAAGCACTTTGGTTCGAAGTCTTACCGGAACCTGAGCCATTCAGCTCTGCCGGATCGTACGGCATGGGTGGCTTCGAATCCTCTGGTTGCGTGTTACGGCTACCGCCAAATAGGCTGCTGGGCGAGAACCTCGACCGAGTTGAGCTTGAAGTCTCTTGCTCGTCACTGGAATCGCGACGAAAGGAATTGCGAAACGAATTCAGCCGAGATGCCAGCGTGGCGCGTCTTGGCTCCGGCTTTCTCGTGTTCTGAGCGAAGCAAGGCGAGGAAAAGCAGATTCCGAGGAGGGCGAATCCAACAACAAATTGACGCAACATAGCAGCGCATCCCTGCGTAACAGACAGTAGATAGAGAGGGGTTCTGTCTGTTCATCGACACGGCGGCTTGCACCAATTGAACCGATTTTCACAAATTTTCCGGTTCCGTAAAATAGGCAAGAAGCCTTTGTGCTAGCAAGGCTTTCGCTAGCTTGGTACGACCGAGGTTGCACCCTCAACGCAGCCGGTAACCTCGAAGCCAAGATCACGAATCATGTCGTAATCCTCTTGGGGCACTTGTCCCTTCGTGGTGAGGTAGTCGCCTACAAAGATTGAGTTCGCAGCATAAAGCCCCATCGCTTGCAAGCTACGGAGATGAATCTCCCGACCTCCTGCGATGCGAATCTCACGGCTTGGATTCACAAAGCGAAACATCGCTAGCACTTTCAGGCAGTAGCTTGGCGTTAGCTCCTCCTGACCTGCCAGCGGAGTGCCTTCGATGGGGTTCAGAAAGTTTACCGGAATGGATTCGACGCCCAGGTCTCGCAGCTCGATCGCCATCGAAACGACATCTGCTGGCTGCTCTCCCATTCCAACGATTCCACCGGAGCAGAGTTCCATCCCCGCACCGCGAACCGCCTTAAGCGTGTCAACGCGGTCTTGGAAAGTGTGCGTGGAACAAATCTCGCTATAGAACTCTTCGCCCGTGTTCAGGTTGTGATTTACCCGATTGACCCCGCAGGCGGCAAGGCGTTGTGCTTGCTCGGGCGTTAACAAACCCAGGCAAGCGCAAATGTCGAGTCCGTATTGGCTTTTCACCTCGGGGACGATTTGCTCGACCGCTTCGATCTCCCGCTCCGAGGGTCCCCGTGCTGAAATCACAATGCAGTAGGTCTTGGCTCCCCGCTCCGCGGCAGCTTTTGCTCCGTCGAGCAACTGCTGGCGGTTGAGAAGATTGTACTTGGGGATCTCCGCATCGGAAATCTTCGACTGCGAACAGTAGCCGCAATCCTCCGGGCAAAGGCCGCTCTTGGCATTCATTAGAAAGTAGAGCTGCACGCTACGATCAAAGTAGTGGCGACGAATCTCAAAGGCACCCGCAAGTAACGCGGGAACTTGCTCATCCGGTGCTGCGAGGATCGACAGCGCCTCTTCACGACTCAGCTCGTGCCCTGCGAGCACTCGGCTGGCTAGTTGAGACCAATCAGTTTGACTCGACACAGTTGCAATTGTCATTGGGTTATTTACTCAGGAATTCGCCAGGAAGTAGCCAAAGTTGATTTCAGCGTAGATTATTGTACTAACCAATAGCCGTCGAGCTACGCCTCGACCGGTAAACCTAGCTATTCTCGCTTGGCAACCACCTCTGAAACGGCAAGAATAAACCGTTTCGGGAGCTGAATCCTCAAAACGTACCGCAATGTCTCACCACTTCGTCCGCTATGGCTTGCTAAGCAACATAGGCCGTTTTTCGACGGTCGATGCTTTGCGGTATCCGCGAAACTCGCGTGTGATTCTCCGGACTGACCGTGGGCTAGAAATCGGGGAAGTTCTTAGCCAAACAGAACAAGACGAATTACCCGAAGCGATAGACGGCCAGATTCTACGACCTATGGGAGTCGAGGACGAGCTCCTAGAGGCTCGCCTTCAGAAGCATCGCGAGGAAGCTTTCCAGGCCTGCTCCGACTTACTTGCGGAAAACGAGGTCGATGCCGTACTGATGGACGTCGAGCATCTTTTCGACGGGCAAGGCTTATTCTTTTACTTTCTCGGCAATCCGCCTCCAGAAGCAACCGACATCACTGACCAGCTCGCTGCCACCTACGAAACGAGCGTGGAGTTCAAACGCTTTGCGGATACGCTTGAAGAGGGTTGCGGACCCGGTTGCGGTACTGAGGAGGCGATGGGACAGGGAGGCTGCGCGGACTGCACTTCCTGTGCAGTGGCCTCGGCATGTAAGAAATAAGCTGAGTGGAACACACTGGCGGTTTATGGTGCTTTTACTCACCTAGCGAGCCAAGTGAAGCGAGGAATTCGCTCATCTCGCCGGCAGCGTGCGAATCTCCTTGCGTGCGAGCGGCTTCGATCCCGTCGCGTAAGATTTCGCGAGCGTCGTTGGCTCTGCCAAGTCTAGCGAGCTGCTGGCCCATCATGAAGAACGCCGGGACGTAGGGCGGTTCTTCCCGAGTCAGCTCGACGAGATTGGAAAGACTTTCGTCATGGTTGCCTTCCTTATCAAGTTCCATTGCCAAGCTGTAGCGCAAAAAAATGTCGCCCGGCTCTTCGGCTAACATCGCTTCAATTTTTTCGCGTCGCGACATACTGTGTAGCTCCCAGGTGGCTCAACTGAAGATATCTAAAAAACGCCCGTGATTTTCAATAGTTGACCGCCCGACAGCTTCTCGCCCACTTTTCCAAAAGCAGTGACGTAGAGGGTTGTCTTTGACGTAAACACAAGCGAAGTGGGCCGGACAGCTTTGGCGATCAAGACGGGATGGCAGACCTGATTGCCGTCGATCAATTTTTCGTCGAGTCGATATATACCCCCACCTTCGTCATCATCCCAAGCAAGGTCCGCAGCGTAAAGCTGTCCACTGGGGCTATAAGACAACGCAGCAACGTCTTTCAAGCTCGCAGGTAAGTCGAGGGCGAGGCGTCCACTGTGCGGGCTTAAAAAGGCGACGCGCGAGTCTCGCCGCTCACCGCCAAGCTTCCCACATGAACCGACGAGGAGATAGCCAAGATCACTCTGTTCAAGATTCAGAGTGGCCGCGAGCAGATGATCGCAATCGTACAGCTGACGAGTGGCCGCGTGCGGCTGGAGGTCAAAGGCCTTGTTTTTGGAGATCGAAGCCTTCAGCAACCAACTACGCTCGGGATCGCCCAGCGAACTGGCAAACAGCGCCACGTCCGGCTTCACCACCAGCGAAAAATGCCCTCCCTCGCCCGTCGCGGTTCGCGCGCCAGGCCCAATGGGACCAAGCTCGTAGTCGATATCCGAGTAGTCGATTGTTGCGTTAAATGGCAATTCCGTCGGCAGGTCGTAGATTCGCAGGCTATCCTTTCCCACTCCTAAACCACCGCTACCGACGACAAGTTTCGTACGCTTCAAGAACGCCAGCCCGAGCGGTCCGACCTGCAGGCTCTCATCCAACGCCCAGCCGCCCGTGGGAAAGCCTTCGACGACGGTCTGGATCGATTGCGGATCGCTGGTATTCAAACGCACTACCCGCGCGGCACCACTCTCGGAGAAGAAAACCTCTTCGGTCTTCGTACCACCTGGACGGACCGCCAATCCGCAGGGATTGTTGAGGCCGGTGGCGATTGTCTCGACCTTAAAACGCCTCGACTCGTCGCCCAGTTCAACCGCCAAGCATTGGTCAGCAGCGAAAGAAACGAGCACGACAAGCAGAGAGATTCTGCCCCAGAAAGTCATCAGCAGAAGCGTCGAGTGACTCGCAACGCTTCTCGATTCTCGCACGTGTGACTGCATCTACAGTGCCGCTTCGTAGGCTTCGATTCTCTCAACATGCTCGAGGGTAAGCGCGATGTCATCGAGCCCGTTCATGAGGCAATGCCGACGGAACGGCTCGACTTCGAACTTCGCTTCAAAGCCATGTCCATCGGTAACCGTTTGGCTCTCCAAGTCGGCGGTTAGTTCATAGCCTTCGTGCTGGGCCGCTCGTTGGAAGAGCTCCTCCACTTGCTCTTCGCTCAGTGGAATCGGGAGCATGCCGTTCTTAAAGCAATTGTTGTAAAAGATGTCTGCGAAACTCGGAGCGACGATCACTCGGAAACCGTAATCCCCCAAAGCCCACGGAGCGTGTTCGCGACTCGAGCCGGAGCCAAAGTTCCGCCGTGCAAGCAACACGCTTGCCCCTTGAGCTTCCGCCTTGTTGAGTTCGAAGTCCGCATTAGGCGATCCGTCGTCGTTGCGAGCCCAGTCCCAGAAAAGGAATTCTCCGAAACCGGTCCGCTCAATGCGTTTAAGGAATTGTTTCGGGATGATCTGATCGGTATCGACGTTCGCACGATCGAGTGCAACGACTTTGCCGGTGTGTGTTGTGAAAGGATTCATTTCGATTGCTTACCTGTTTCTGAAGACAGACTTGCTACGAGCAAGCTAAGAGACTCAGTTCCAGTCGCGGACGTCAACAAAATGGCCTGAAACCGCGGCAGCGGCAGCCATTTCGGGGGAGACCAGATGGGTGCGGCCCCCCTTCCCTTGGCGACCTTCGAAGTTGCGATTGCTTGTCGACGCACACCGTTCGCCAGGGGCGAGCTTATCCGGGTTCATCGCGAGGCACATGCTGCAGCCTGCCTCTCGCCAATCGAATCCGGCTTCCTTAAAGATTTGGTCGAGCCCCTCCTCCTCCGCTTGCTTCTTCACCTGCCCGCTGCCGGGCACGACCATCGCGTTGACATTGCTGGCTACTTTGTGACCCTTGGCGATGGCCGCGGCAGCACGAAGGTCCTCGATGCGGGCGTTCGTGCATGAACCGATGAACACGCGGTCGAGCTTCACGTCGGTGAGCGACTCACCGCCAGCAAGTCCCATGTACTCGAGGGCCTGCTCAGTGGTCTTCTGCTCGGTCGCGTCTGTGAAATCAGCAGGCGTGGGGACTTTCGCATCGACGGCCGTGACTTGTCCCGGGTTAGTTCCCCAAGTGACCTGCGGAGCAATGTATGCTGCATCGTAGACGAGCGAGTTGTCGTAGGAGGCCCCCTCATCACTGGGTAGTTCACTCCACTTTGCAACCGCCGCTTCAAAATCTGCGGGAACGAACTCCCGACCGCGAAGATAATCGTAGGTCACCTGATCGGGGGCAATCATCCCCGCACGGGCGCCGGCTTCAATGGACATGTTGCAAACCGTCATGCGGTTTTCCATCGTCAAAGCCCGAATCGCTTCGCCGGTGTATTCAATGCAGTATCCGGTTCCGCCACTGGTTGTGATCTGTCCGATCAGATAGAGCACGATATCTTTGGCGGTCACGCCGCGACCGACCTGACCATCAACACGGAGTTCAAGTGTCTTTGGTTTGTATTGCAGGAGCGTCTGGGTGGCGAGGACGTGTTCGACTTCGCTCGTTCCAATTCCAAAGGCCAGTGCCCCAAAAGCTCCGTGTGTCGAGGTATGGCTATCGCCACAGACGATTGTCATCCCGGGTTGGGTGTAGCCCATTTCTGGGCCAATCACATGGACGATTCCCTGACGCACATCGTTCAAATCGTAGTACTGGACGCCAAACTCCGCACAATTATCTCGCAGGGTATCGATCTGCTGCTTGGAGATCGGATCGGCAATCGGCAGACTGCGATCACTGGTCGGAACATTGTGGTCGGCGGTGGCAACGGTACGCTCAGGTCGACGCACCTGCCGACCGGCGAGCCTCAGACCCTCAAAAGCTTGCGGGCTGGTGACCTCGTGCACGAGATGCAAGTCGATGTAGAGAATCGTCTGACGGCCCTCTTCGGCGTGGACAACGTGGTTGTCCCAGATCTTCTCAAACAACGTACGGGGGCGTGGGGTAGCGGACATATCTCTAGGCCTCAAATCAACTGTCATTGCGAGCTAACGACTACTGCCTGTGCCGTAGTGTTGTAGCGAGCCCTGCATTCTACGAAGAACTCAAGGCTCGCGAAAGCCGCTCTCTACGGCGAGCTAATCACTAGAAGAGAGCCGCGTCGCAAGGTGAGGTTCGCCGGATGATCAGACCGCTGCCAATTCTTGCACCTGCTTGGCGAGTGCTTTCCGCTTCGGACAGCCATAATCTCGCCACCAATCGGCTGCATCTGCAACGGTCCAGGTGGGCTCGCTCGGCACATCTTCCAGGGCGGCAAGTAGAGACTGCACATCCTGAAAACGGTCCTCGGGCTGTTTTTCTAAACAGCGGAGGATGACTTCTTCCAGCTCGATAGGAAGCTCGGGGCGGACTTCACGCGGAGGGACGGGGTTTTCCGACGCATGGGCAACCATGACCCGCAACGGTTGCTCGTACTCAAAAAGTGGCTTGCCAGTCGCCATGTAGTACATCACGGCACCTAAGGAGTAGATGTCGCTCCGCTCATCAACGTTAGGGCTGCCGGTGGACTGCTCAGGAGACATAAACAGCGGTGAGCCGGTAATCGCCCCCGCGGCAGTCAGCCCTGAATCATTCAAATCACTGGTGGGTTTGGCCAGACCAAAGTCAAGCAGCTTAGCCACGTCGAAACGGCCACCTCGATACGCACAGTAAATGTTCGCCGGTTTGATATCACGATGCACCAGACCTTGCTCGTGGGCCTCACCGAGTGCTTCGGCCACTTGATTCATCAAGTAAACGATTCGTGACGGTGGAAGTGCACCATGGATCTCGATGAGTTCTCCCAGGTTATGCCCGGGAAGAAACTCCATCACATAGTAAAAGGTGCCATCTTCTGTGCGACCGTAATCATAAATGTCGATCGAATTCCAATGCGAGAGCTTGGCCGTTGCACGCACCTCGCGCTCAAACCTCGCCAAGACCTGCGGATCGCCCGCCTTCTCAGGACGAATGACTTTGATTGCACAGGGGCGCTTCATCATTTCGTGCTCAGCCAAATAGACCTCGCCCATGCCGCCAGAACCGAGCATTTGCTTGAGACGGTATTGGCCCAACTGCTTGGCGACGAACGCTTCACGTCGTAAAGTGCCGATGGTATGCACCCCCACGACGGCAACCAGAGACGTCAGCACCGCCATGATGGCATGCTCGGTAAAGACGCCCCGGAAAGCTTGCATGCGGGCGAGCTCCATGAACTCGGGCGATTGAGCGGCAACGATACCAAGCACAACGAGTGGTGCTACCGCAAGCGAGCCAACGACGGCTGCTGCCCGCTGCCAAGTGTTGGGGATAAACAGGGCATAGCAGAAGATCAGAAACTCCCACGGCCCGAAAATGCTCGGCACATGGGTGTGTCCAGCAAGAGCCGTTGCACTAAGCTGCAGACGCTCGTAGCTCAGAATAAAGAAGAACACGGCTGAGCTCGCCAGAATCAGTAGCTCAGCGATTCTCAACGATTTCAAGCAGAGATCGCATTTCGCACAAAGCTTCCAGGCACATAAGCCCGTTACGACCGTCGCACTGATGTGAGCATATAACGTCGTGAGTGAACCTGTCTCGCCAAAGCCGCCTTTGGGAACCATCAACACACGCCACAGCAGAAAAGTGGCAAACCCGCCACATAAGACCACCGCCAGGATACGCAGCCGACGTCGCAAGAGCGAACGCGTTTCGCCCGACATCTGCGGACCCGTTTCAGCAACAAGCGCTACGCGCCGGCGAGCCGATTGAAGCAGGCTATCGTCTTGTTGACCGGCAGACTGATCTAACAGCGCCTGATTGGGCTGCTTGATGATGGTTTCGTCATTACTGCCAGGTTGCTCAGGCATGAGGGACTCAGATCTTGAAGAACTACTATTCGCTTCTAATCCAAAATTGCCGACGTACTTACTCTTGCCATCAGCGATTTACTACCTCACCACCATCCTTGGTTAGCATGGCCTTGAACATGCCAAGATCAATATCCGAAGAGATAAATTGAACGCTACCGTCTGCGAACGCTGACAGAAATCCCATTGGGTGAACGGCTCCATCAAGACCTCCCAAAACGTTTTGCGGATTCATTTTCCAATCGGCGGGCTTCGTCCATTCAACCGCTGCGGTACTGTCGACTTGCAATACTGCAATGGTATTCGACAATCCATCGGTGATTCTACGAAGTCTCATCCCCTCAGCACTTCCATCGAAGATAGAATCTTCAGCGACGGGCAACAGGTAATGAGTCTTCCCTTCTTTCGGGTCTAGCGGAGCACTTGGCTCTGAAAAAACCGCTGGCATCTGCTCGATAAGCCGCTTGTTGTTTTCGCTATCCCACGGCTCGTCGAGATTGAAGCGGTCGTAGAGAGCTTGCTCCTCCAGGAATGGCAGAATCATGACTCGCCAACTGAGTAAAGCTTTCCCTTCATCATTGTAAATCGCATTTGGGGGGAAGTGCCCATGAGTAGCTTCGTAATTAAGTAGTGCGAGCATGATCTGCTTCAGATTATTCATGGACTGGTTTCGCCGAGCCGCCTCACGTGCTGCCTGTACCGCTGGCAACAGCAGGGCGACAAGAATGCCGGTCGTCGCAACGTAGGTTAACTGAGCGTTAGCTCCCGCTTTGGACGGGTCGACCTCGAAGAGGATGATCCGTGCCCCCTCCTGAGCGAACTGGATGCTTTCGTCCATCTTCTTCAGCATCCGTTGTTGATACCTTCCTCCCGCTTGCTCAACCGGGTCGTCCGAAGCGAGTGCCCGGACGATCTCGCCCTGTGCTTTTTGGCGGATCATTTCCTTTTTTGATTCCACCATCGCAAGCAGTTCTTCAGCGGCATCCTCGTCGTTGGCGGTGATGATAAAATTGGTGAGACTCTGGTTCGAAAAGTTCACACGCAATTCGATCTGGCTGATCAAGTCGGGTAGCTTTCTTAGATCTTCCAACTCCGGCGGTAGGTCGGCTTGTGCCATGCCCATGTTGATCAAGGGGCGAAGCGTCGCTGTGTTAATCATGACGAACAGGTCATCGCCCTTTGTGGCAGCAGCCACCTTAGCAGCTAAGGGTCCAACACCGTTCAGTCGAACCGGCTTCGTCAATTCTTGCATGGAATAGTCAGGCGTGAGCAAGAATGACTTCGCGTCAGGCTGAATAATACTGGGGGCCATGAACTCCTGACTCTTCCAATACTCCTTACCATTGACTTCACCCATCACGGTGTGGCGGGTTAATTCTTCCGATTGCAGATTTGCCGCTTCGGTGAAGCGGACCAAAGCAGTGTAGTTCGGAGGTCCGTTCGTTGGCGGTGATACCGAAATGACAATTTGGTCGGACTTCAGCGGGTCGAGGCCCGTCTCCTTGACCATCGCCGCCTGGATGACTTCGGTCGGCGCCATCTCCATCACTTGCGAGTTCAGAACCTGTCCCGGGCGTGCAACGATAACTACCGCGGCGTCGGATAGGACGTAGGATAGATCGAATTCCGAAGCAGGTGCTAAAGGCTTCTTGGCTAAGAGTGTGGTGTCTGAATTGGTACGAGACTTCACCGCGTCCTGAGCAATCACTGATGCGGCTGGACCGCCGATCATGACGGCCATCAGCAGAAGACAGATAACCTGGTGAAGAAAACGACCCGGGCGAGGCAACAGAGGATAAGAAGCACGCATGGTGGAACTCCTGCAGAGTTGAGAAGGGACGCCACAGCATGCGGCATTCCGCTTCTTCCAGCGTACCCCTGCTACCCTGACGGCGTCAATCTGCCGAGCTTCCTGCGAACGCCTAATTCGTCGATTTCGCGTTAGGCCTATTTCGCATTGGGATTGGGCGTAGGCATCTTCGCTTCGACAGATTGCTGCCAATTCTCAAGTTGCATGGCTAAGCGTTCCGCAACATCCGGATGTTGATCAGCGAGATTGTGTTTCTCGCCCAGGTCGTTCGCCAAATCGAAGAGTTCCCGTCTGCCATCTTCGAACCAGTGAATCAGCTTCCAATGACCCTCGCGAATTGCTGCCCCCGGCGCACCGCCTTGATTGCCGTAGTGGGGGTAGTGCCAAAAGGATGCTTCGCGTTCAAACTCATCACCTGTCAAAACAGGGCTGAAGTCAGAACCATCGATCTCACTGAGGTCCTCCGCTCCGGAGCCTGTCAGCGTCAGCAGTGCCGGGAAGTAGTCCGTACTTGTGACAACCGCTTGCGAGGTTTCTCCAGCGACTTCTGAACCGGGGACGCGGACGATCAACGGCACGCGAATTCCCCCTTCGTATAGCCAGCCTTTCCCAGCTCGCAGCGGCCGATTACTCGTGGGAGAACCTTCAGCCGTACTCAGCCCGCCATTGTCCGAAGTAAAAATGACGATGGTATTGTCTTCGAGGCCTTGGTCGTGCAAGCCCTGCAGGACTCTTCCGACAGCCAAGTCCATCGCCTCGACCATCCCCGCGTAGACGGCGTGGTCTTGGACTTCGCGATTCTGCCGCTCGCCTTCTGGGATAAAACGCTCCGTCGCAAGTTCGAGTTGAGTTCGTTTCTCCTCGTACTTCGCTTTCAAATCATCCCGAGCAATCAGCGGGGTGTGCACTGAGTAGAACGAAAGCATCGCAAAGAAAGGTTTCCCCTTGCAGTCTTTCATGAAATCAACCGTCTCTCGAGCGAGCCGATCGGGCAGATGCTCACCCGGAGGACCGTCTTCCAGACGTGGATTTCCGTAAGGAACAAAATACTTGCCCGGGCCGTAAGGGCCGCCCCGTTCCCAACCACCTTTATTGATTTGATACCCGTGATCTTCCGGCCAACTTCCTTTGGGCCCCAAGTGCCACTTGCCCGCGAAAAAGGTTTGGTAGCCGGCATTTTGAAAAAGTTCGGCAAGGGTTGTTTCACTCTCCGGCAGTCGCTCAACATAAGGTGCCGGCAAGAGGGGTTTATCTCGCGTCCAATGCTTGCTCATGCGGTTAGGTTGTGGTGCTCCGAACCAATCGGTTGTATCCATTCTCGCAGGATACATGCCCGTTTGGATCGCAGCACGCGTCGGCGAACAGACAGGGCACGCGGCGTAGGCGTCAGTGAATCGGACCCCTTCTGCGGCCAAGCCATCAAGGTGGGGCGTTTCGTAGAAGGTGCTGCCGTAGCAACTGAGGTCTGTCCAGCCGAGGTCATCGGCCACAATCAACAGGACATTCGGTCTCGACTCTTGGGCTATGCCTAGAGGTACTGCGAGGTAGAAAGCATTCGTGATGAGAAATGAAAGTAAGAATGTGCTTTGGACTGGTTGCATAGGCTTCACTGTCATCGTTGGTAAATCGGCAGGAGTTGGTAGCCTGTTGTGAGAGCTAGTATAGACATCGAAGTGGGATAGCAAGGACCAAAGTCGGCGGTTGTGTCGTGCTGCGAGAGCCAAGAACCGTCCCGCTGCTGCCCGCGAACAATCCCCATTGCGAGAGAAGGGTAATACTCCTTCCAGTAATGCCCTCCCATTTGAGCCATCGCCTGCGACGAATAATAGGCCGCGTAGGAAAAACGTTCCAAATCATCGTAACGTCGACTCGGGTGGGCGAGCAACCAATCGGCGGCGTCTTGGCAGAGCGGATCGTCCGCCGCACCGCCCAAAGCAAGCGTGAGCAAACCGCAGCCTGTCATGGGATGGTTCGCCATGTGTGTCCCCTCAGCGAAGTAAGAAAAGGCACCGCGCCTGCGGTTCCGATCTCCCAGTGGAACGTGGCATCGCCGCACGTAGGCGACCGCCTCTTCAGCGAATTCTTGCCTGACTTCGAAGCCAGCATTCAGAGCAGAGCGATAAAACATCAGATGCCAAGCCGTAACCGATAAGTCAGACTCGAAGTCAGCTCCCTCGGTACTGCGTCGAATGTATCGCCAGCCACCGACGTCCTGAGGACGTGGCTTTCTCTTGGTTTGTAACTGCCGTGTTCTAGCAATCGCACGCTCGATGGCTGACCGTAGTCGCTCGTCGCGACGCTCAGGGTTCATACCATAAGCTTCGCTGAGCATCACGCCAGCGATCGCGTGGTTATAGGTAGCTGTATGTGACGGTCGCCGTCGCACGTGAACTGCTTCGGGCCGTTTGTAGCTGAAGAGCCCATCTTCGAGCTGACAAGACAAGACGAACTCAACCGCTCGCTGCAGTTGCTTGCCATAAGGACCAGTACCTGGCTGATGTCCGCGCGACATGAATGCCAACAAAGCCAGCGCGGTGATTCCTGGCTGGCCCGCTGGCCGAGCAGAGTAGAACTCGCCCTGGTTGCCTTGCTTGGCAAGTAACCACTCAAGCCCGCGATCGACGGATGCGTCGAGCTGATTCCATTGGGCTTCAGTGAGGGCATTCGCGAGTGGTTCACGCGAAGGGCCTTGGGCACGAGCGAGCTGCAATGAACAACTTCCCAGAAATGGAAAAGTGAAAGCGAGAGCCAACCACTTTCTTGAGTTACCTCGCATTATCATCTCGCTTGCTTTGAGCTACGCCTTCTGACCCTCTTTTACCCAACTATCACGCAAGGTCGCCGTTCGATTGAATACGGGCTTGCCCGCTTTCGAATCAATCGGATCGGCATAGAAGTAACCGAGCCGCTCAAACTGAAATTGCTCTCCCGATTCCACTTTCCCAAGGGCAGGTTCGACTTTTGCCATCAATGTTTCTAGCGAATTCGGATTCAGGTTGTTGAGAAAAGTTCCGCCTTCAGGGGCCTTATCAGGGTTCTCGACACGGAACAAGTGATCATACAACCGCACCTCTGCTTCGACCGCTTGCTCGGCATCCACCCAGTGAATCGTCCCTTTCACCTTCTTGTCATTGTGTTTAGCCGTTGTGTCAGGATTGAATGAGCAGTGCAACTCCGTGACTTCTCCGGCTTCGTTTTTGACGATTTCCTCAAGCACTGCGATACCTGCACCACGCAGCCGCACCGCGCCGTCTGGCTTCAAGCGGAAAAACTTTTTGGGGGCATCTTCCTGGAAGTCGTCTTGTTCGATGTAGATCACGCGTCCTAATTTGACTTTTCTGGTACCGAGTTCTTGCTGCTGCGGATGGTTCGGCAGTTCGCACGTCTTCGCCACTTCGCCCTCAGCCACGTTGGTCAGCACAACTTTCAAGGGTCGCAGCACGCCCATTCTGCGCTGTGCATTCTCGTTAAGGTCCTCGCGGATCGCATCCTCTAGCCAGACCATATCGATCGTACTATTCACTTTCGTCACACCAACGCGTTCGCAGAACGACCGGATGGCTTGCGCGGTGTAACCGCGACGCCGCAGCCCTCGGAGCGTCGGCATGCGCGGATCGTCCCAACCGGCAACGTGCTTTTCCGTGACAAGTTGCAGGAGCTTCCGCTTACTCATCACGGTGTAAGTCAGGTTGAGACGCGCGAACTCGATCTGTCGCGGATGATGGATTTCCAGAGTCTCGCAAAACCAATCGTAGAGTGGACGATGGTTCTCGAACTCTAAGGTGCAGATGGAATGTGTAATCCCTTCAAGCGAATCGCTTTGCCCGTGCGTGAAGTCGTACGAAGGATAAATGGACCACTCATCTCCCGTCCGCTGGTGATGAGCATGTTTGATACGATACATGACTGGATCGCGGAGATTGATATTGGGCGAGGACATATCGATCTTCGCTCGCAGGGTCCGCTCGCCATCGGCGAACTCGCCGGCCTTCATCTTGGCGAACAGTTCGAGATTTTCTTCTACCGTACGATCGCGAAAAGGGCTTGGCTTGCCAGGCTCAGTGAGCGTCCCGCGATACTCACGCATTTGTTCCGCGTTAAGGTCGCAAACGTAGGCTTTCCCTGCTTCGATAAGCTGGACCGCCCAGTCATGGAGTTGCCCGAAGTAGTCGGACGCATAGAACAGCCGGTCTTCCCAATCCCCGCCCAGCCAACGCACGTCGTCGATGATCGCGTCGACGTATTCCTGCTCTTCCTTGGCAGGGTTGGTATCGTCGAATCGCAGATTGAACTTTCCGTCGTACTGACCGGCGATTCCGAAGTTCAGACAGATGCTCTTCGCGTGACCAATATGGAGGTAGCCATTGGGCTCGGGAGGAAACCGAGTATGCACCTGACCATCGTTCTTACCTTTCTCCAGATCAGCATCTATGATCTGTTCGATAAAGTTACGGGACTGCTTCTCAGGCTCTTTCTCTGACTCTGCTGCTTCCATGATGGCTCTGCTGGAGTTCCGAATCTGGTAGTTTGGGTGAGTTCAAGGCATTGTAGCTTTGACTACTGGTTCAGGCATCCCCATAAGCGATTGTCACCGCTACCGATTCAGCCACCAGAACGAAGCATTCAACAGCGTCGCGAAGCTCACCCAGAGCCAGTAGGGAACTAGCAACCAGGCCGCCAACTTCGCGTTCCGTTGGCTAAGCCGGCGAGCGGCGAGGATCGTTGCCCCGATCGCGAGCCAGAGGAATGTGATCTCGATCAACGCCAAGCCGGGGCGGTGAGCGCCGAAGAAAATCGCTGACCAAGCGACGTTGAGCACCATTTGCACAGCCCACAACTTCATCCCCAGTGACTTCGGACCCGCACGCCAGATTAACCAGCCGGCTACAGCGATCATCACATAGAGCGGTGTCCACACGACGGGAAAAACCCAGCCCGGCGGGTTGATGGCCGGTTTGTTGAGCGAGGCGAACCACTGGCCGGGTGGGTACAACTGCCCAACGCCAATCGCAGCCGCTGAGATTGCGAGAAATACGGCTAGTGCTGGCCAGTGTGTGCTTTTCTCTGTCGTCTCTTCTGTCATAAGTTGTCATCTTCTCGTTTCAACAAGTTGTCCAATCGCCTGCCTGAAATCGCCAGCCCTATTCCAATGATCAAGCTTCCGATTCCCGCAAGGGCCATGTCCTTCTGGGGATCCCAGAAGTCTCCTTGCTGTCCATTGTATCTCTCAGCAAATTCCGGTGCGGCAACGATCGCCAGCAACCACTCGAAAATCTCGTAAGCCGCACTCACCGCTAATACTGCCGTGAAAGCCAAGCTGATGGCGTGCAACCGTTTGAGACGCCAAAGCTTCACGCAAGCTTCGGCCAGCGGGTAAGTAAACAGGATTCCAAACGCCAAGTGAACGAACCGATCGTAGTGGTTGCGTTTCCATCCGAACGCTTCCGACGTGTCGGTTCCCAGAATCGCGTTGATCCAGTTGTCATAAGGCACATACGAATAGATCCACCGTGCGCCAACGATATGAAGCAAGAGAAAGGCAGTGATGCAAGCCATGGAAAGATTACTCAGCCACCTACGTTGAGAATTGGCGAGCAAGAATGCTATGCCGAAGACGGTAGGCACGTGTTGCAACCATTGTTGCCTTGGGTAGATCGGAGACATGAGACTTAGTGCCAGCGATGCGGCACAGAAAACGGCCAGTAACAATTGGTACTGCGAGCGAGAATTCGTTTCCGACGTGGTAGTCAATTTTGCTCTCTCCCCAATAGCGAGTCTCGCGGCGAAGAAGAACCTACTTCTGGCAGCGAAACCACTAGATTTCAAGCGTTTCACTCGTGCTCGCTCTACATCATTTCGAACCCTCGTGCGGCATGCGTCGTACACCATGATGCATCTGGGCATCATCAGGTTGCCCTCTGGCAACGCTACGCCACGCGACGTGGAAGGTCGTCAACGCGTTGCCTTCTCAGGTTCCGGTCGTGACGTGCGCGGCGGCAAAGTTTTCCAAGCTTGCCACGCTTCAACGATCCGCAATCCTCATGTTTCTGAACTAAGTTTCAGATGTTGCCCAAGCTATTGCAAGGCTTGCGGAAGTTTGTGCAACCAAGCCGCTGAATTACACAAACTTCGTAGTTCTCCCCACTACGGCAGATTAGCGGCAAGCTTTTCTGATTGTTCTTGTTTACATTGAATTGCCAGTTGGGCAAACAGCGTCGTCGCGAGGGAACGCCGTCTGTCACCCAGCTTAGGCAGAGAGAGGGGAACGGGCGGATGCCCAAGAGCAAAACGGACACGAATCGGCTGAATAGCCAAATCGAGTCGCTTGAAGAGCGGCTGGCGATGACGGCTAACCCGCTGACGGGTTTCTTGGGTGGTGGCATTGAGCACCATTCGTTTGATGAGCCCCCAGTGCTCAACCAACATGTTGAGCAACAAATACAACAGCAGGTAGAGCGGACCGCCGACTTTTGGCGTGACCCAACCGAGCAAGTCGATCTCGACTCGTACTTCCAAGAGATCGATCAGCATCTCAACAGCGCCCACAATACCACCGGGCTGAACGACGTCCGCGAAGACTACGGCTTTCGTGGAAACGGACAGACGGTAGTTGTCATCGACAGCGGTATCGCCTACGACCACTATGCCCTTGGTGGTGGTTTCGGAAGCGATTACCGCGTGGTTGGTGGATACGACTTCACCGGCTGGGGCGATGACGATCCCTACGACAGCGGTCCTTCAGGTTCCCACGGCACCCATGTTGCAGGCATCATTGGCAGTACGGACAGCACGCACGAAGGCGTCGCCCCTGGTGCTGATCTTGTCGGTTTGCGGGTGTTCGACGACGATGGCAACGGCTACTTCCACTGGGTTGAAAGTGCCTTGCAGTGGGTCCACCAGAACAAAGATGCGTTCGAAAACCCAATTACCGCCGTGAATCTTTCGCTGGGGGTTTCGAACTGGAACTCCAGCGCGATCCCCGGTTGGGCAAACCTTGAGAACGAGTTCGCTCAGCTCGAAGCAGACGGCATCTTCATCGCGGTTTCGGCTGGTAATAGCTACCAGAGCTTTAACGCGCCCGGCCTCAGCTACCCAGCGGCTAGCCCCTACGTCATTCCCGTGATGTCGGTCGATGACAGCGGTAATCTCAGCTACTACAGCCAGCGACACGATCGGGCAATTGCTGCTCCAGGACGTTCGATTTATAGCACCGTTCCTGACTACAACGGTAACAACAACGGCGTCACTGACGACTTCCGCGCGAAGAGCGGCACGAGCATGGCCTCGCCTTACGTTGCCGGTGCCAGTATCTTGGTTCGCGAAGCGATGGAGTTCGTTGGCCAAACGGGAATCACGCAAGACACGATCTTCGATCACATGATCGCGACAGCGGATTCGTTCTTCGACTCCGCTTCGAATTCTTCCTACAGTCGTTTGAACATCCAGGCAGCCATCGATGCTTTGATGCCCACCGACGATTATGGCGACAGCGCCGGCGCTGCCCATAGCCTGGGAACCATCACCGATACGGCCTCGGTCAGCGGTGTGATCTCGAAAATCGCCGACGCGGATTACTTCAGCTTCACCGCGGGTTCGACCGGCACGGTCAGCTTTACCGCGACCAATATGACTCACGAGCTGGCCGCCCAGTGGACCGCGGTAGGAGGTACCGTTTCCGGTGCGAATGGCGAAACCATTACGCTTGATGTAGTCGCTGGCCAAACTTACACCGTCGGCCTGGGAACTTCCGACGGGCTCGGTTACTTCGACATCGACGTGACCGCGGAGTCCAGCTTCTCGTTTGTTGATTGGGGAGCGTTCCTCTCTGGAGCAGTGAACGATGTCGTCGTTGCTGGCGAAGGCTGGTATCGAGTTGAAGCTTCTCAGAATGGATACATGACGGTACAGGCTGCGTTCGACGCCGCCGGGGGAGACATCAATCTTGAGCTTTACAATGAGAACCTGGAACTGATCGACGCTGGGGCCACCCGCGTCGACGTTTTGGCAAGCTCAGGCGAAGCCTTCTACGTCCACGCCGTGGGAACCAACGCCGACGTTGATTTCCAGATGACCAATCTGGTGAATCTCTCCGGCGGAGTCGTTACCGTCACCGGCACTAGCGGCGATGATAACTTTAGCTTCACGGCGGGCAGTACTTACAACGTTTCCGTCAACGATGTCGCCTACGACTTCAGCCTAGGCGAAGTCAGCACCGTCAACTTCGATGGCGGAAGTGGCACGGACGTCTTCGTCGCCTACGGATCAACCGGTGACGAGACCGGCGAGCTTCGCGAGGATTCCGCTTCCCTAACCGGAGCGAACTACACGGTCACCGCTACCAGCGTCGAACAGAACACCCTTCATGGAGGAGGAGGATCAGACACGGTAGCTGTCTACGACACCGCAGGGGACGACATCTACCGCACGTACGTTGATCGTGTTGAAATGTCACTGAGCACCGGCAACGTTCTAGCAGCTCACGGATTCGCAGTGACCCACGGTTACGCGAGCACTGGGCAGGACGAAGCCTTTAGCTACGACTCCGCAGGCGACGACCTCTATCGCACCTACGCTGATCGCACCGTCATGAGTGGGTCGGGCTTCAGCAACGAGACTCACGACTTTGATAAAACGTATGCCTACGCTTCGACTGGGCACGATCAGGTCACCACCTACGACTCCGCGGGAGACGATCTTTATCGCACATGGCACGATCGCGTGATCATGAGCGGCGACGGTTACTACAACTACGCCGGCGGATTTGACCAAACAACCGCCCAAGCCTCAACCGGTTACGATCTCGTCTACTCCTATGATTCCGATGGAGACGACCTGTACCGTGCATGGGCGGATCGAGTTGTTCTATCAGGCGACGGGTTTTCCAACTACGCTGCTGGTTTCGATAGAAGTTACGTCTACGGATCAACTGGCAACGACGTCTCCTACTCGTATGATTCCGATGGCGACGATGTCCTGCGAACGTGGGCTGATCGTTCGGTCCTCTCAGGTGACGGATTCTACAACTACGTACAGAACTTCGATCGCACCTACACCTACGGCACCAATGGCGACGACCGGGCCTACCTCTACGACTCGGCGGGTGACGATCTTTATCGTGGCTGGGCGGACCGCGCAGTGATCTCAGGCGATCACTTCTACAACTACGTGCAAGACTTCGATCGCACGTATGCGTATGCATCAACCGGCAACGACATTGCTACGGTCTACGATTCTGCGGGAGACGATCTCTTCCGTGCTTGGAGCGACCGCACTGTCATGAGCGGCGACGGATTCTACAACTACGCCCAAGGCTTTGATCAATCCACAGGCAATGCCAGCACTGGCAACGACACGGCTACGTTCTACGATTCGATAGCCGACGATAGCCTGCTGGTCCGTGACTGGGGAACTCGGCTCTCTGGAACCGGATTCAGCAATACCGCTGCCGGATTCGATAACGTATCAGCACATGCCGTGAATGGTGGAGACAACGACTCGGACATTGAAGCCGTTGACTATATCTTCAGCAGTGTCGGCGCCTGGTAAGACTAGGCTGCAACCGCTGTCGGATTCGCGTACTCGCCAAGCACACATTCACTCGCATCTTCCGCAATCTGTTCTGCGGTGATGTAATAGGCTTCTTCAAGGGCAAAGCTTGAAGGGGCGGGGGCGTCGGCAAGCGTCGTGCGTCGCACTGGGGCTCGCAAGGAACTGAAAGCTTCGTCTGCGACCGTGGCAGCAACCTCCGCCGCGAAGCCGCACGTCTTCCACGCTTCATCGACGACCAAGAGCCGACCTGTCTTCTTCACGGAGGCGACTACGGTTTCACGATCCCACGGCTTCAGTGACCGCAGATCGATGACTTCTGCATCGATCCCCTTCACAGCCAATTGCTCAGCTGCTTCCACGCTCTTGGGAACCATGCTCGAAAGGGCGACGATCGTAAGGTCCGTGCCCTCACGACGAACTGCCGCCTTCCCAATCTCGACTTCGTAAAGCTCCTTAGGGACTTCTTCTTCCAAGTCGTATAGCGAGCGATCATCGATATACATGACGGGGCTGTCGTCTCGATTCGCAGCAACCAGCAAGCCTTTGGCGTCATAAGCCGTCGAAGGCATCACGACTTTCAAGCCCGGAATATGAGCAAACATCGCCTGCAAAGCTTGCGAGTGCTGAGCCCCCTGCTCGCCGCGACGGTTAATCACTGCGCGGATCACCAGCGGAGCTGAACCCTTCCCCTCAAACACGTAGGACCAGTTGGCCGCCTGATTCACAATCGGATCAACGGCCAGCAACATGAAATCCATCCGAGGATGGAATACAATGGGACGCATCCCCGCGATCGCCGCACCGATGGCCGCCCCCGTTGTGGCGTTCTCACTTACCGGAGAATCGATTACGCGTTCGCAACCGAACTCTTTATCCAAGTCCTTCATGCTCGCACCCGCGTACCAAGGACTCCAAAGCCCCTGGCCCAAGATAAACACCCGCGGATCGCTCGCCAGAAGTTGACGATGGGCTTCGCAAATGGCTCCGGCGTAATTGAGTTTTCGCATCTCGAATCCGTTCTAACTTGTTGTGTGCCACTGCTGACTTGTCCAGCAGTGCCACCCGAATAGTCAAAGTTTGCTAGGCAGCTTCCGAATAGACGTGTCGTAAAACTTCGGATCCCATCGGTTCAGGGGAGTTTCTCGCGTATTCCAACGCTGCCGCTACTTCTTCTTCAACCTCCTGCCTGAGGTCTGCTAGCGCTGGCTCGGTAACACCTTGCTCTACGAGTTCCTGTCGGCAACGGAGCAGCGGATCGCGTTTGATCCAATCCTTGAGTTCGTCCTTACGCTTCACACCGACGTCATAGTCCCACGCCGGTCCAACATGGCCTCGCCAGCGGAACGTGCGGCACTCAAGCAGCGTCGGCCCTGCGCCGGCACGAGCACGGGCCGTGGCTCGCTTGCTTGCTTCGAAGACAGCCGTCACATCGTTGCCATCGACACTCTCTCCAACAATGCCGTGAGCTTCGGCACTCTTGAGGATGTTGTCCTCACGGCGGCGCTGGTGAATTCCCATGTGACTGGAGTACAGATTATTCTCGCAAACGAAGAGTACTGGCAAGTTGTTAACGCCGGCCAGATTGAGTGACTCGTGAAAGTGCCCCTCTTCGGTGGCACCGTCACCGAAGAAGCTCACCGCCACACGGTCCTCACCACGCAACTTCGCCGCGAGCGCCGCCCCTACGGCAATGGGAATCGTCGCAGCAACGATTGGTACCGTGCCCATCACGCCAACGCTCGTATCAATCACATGCATCGAACCACCTCGGCCGCCGCAACAACCCGTGCTGCGGCAAAAGATTTCCGCCATAAGGGCCTGCATGTCGCCGCCCTTCGCCAGGTAATGACCATGCGAGCGATGTGCTCCGAAAATTTGGTCGTCGGTGGTCAGCGCTTCGCAAACCCCTACCGGCGGAGCTTCCTGACCAATGCAAAAGTGACAAGGTGTACGGATCTCGCCGGCTTCGACAACATCGGCTACGGCTTCTTCGAATAGTCGAATCCTGAGCATCGAGCGATAGAATCGCAGGAGATCCGTCTGCTCATTTACATTATTGAGTGTCTTCATCGCGGGCCTACTTTCTTGCATCGATAGCATGGATTCAATCAGGCTGCTCTTGCTCGGTCAGCATCACGGGCGGTTTCGATTAATTGCTGGTAGCTTGCTTCGGAAAGCTGCCAGTCGGCAGCTCCCAGATTCTCGACGACTTGCTGCGGACGCTTCGCACCAAACAGCACACTGCCGACACCATCGGTGTCGAGCAGCCAACGCATCGCCGTCTGTGCCGGGCTCTTCCCGACGCGAGCGGCAATCTGTTTCAGCGCGTCGACAACACGTAGATTGGCGTGGAACTTCTCGCCCTGGA
Source organism: Lacipirellulaceae bacterium (assembly GCA_040218535.1). Classification (NCBI taxonomy): domain Bacteria; kingdom Pseudomonadati; phylum Planctomycetota; class Planctomycetia; order Pirellulales; family Lacipirellulaceae; species Lacipirellulaceae bacterium. Next base: position 2,108,242 of record JAVJRG010000005.1, read on the forward strand.
AATTCTCGTAACGACTCCGACGGTCGTTCTCCTCGAAGCGGCTGTTGACGTCGTACTTGCCGGACAACAGGCCTTGAGCCAACGAGCCCCAGGTTACCAAAGGAGTGTCGGTTGCTTGAGTGGTTTCCGACGCTTCCTCAGCAAGACTTCGATCCACTAAGCTGTACTGAATTTGCAGAGCGCTAATCGGAGCTACTTCGGCTGCACGCTTGACCTTTTCAGGCGAAAAGTTCGAGAGGCCGATGGCACCGATTTTCCCCTCTGACCGCAGACACTCCAACTCACCGACGATCTCTTCGACGGGAGTTACGCCGTCAGGCCAGTGAACGTAGTAAAGGGGAATGCACTCCAACCGCAGCCGGCGGAGACTCGCTTCAAGTGCCGTGCGGACGTAATCAGGCGAGATATCCTTCCGCGTGTTACCTTGTAAATCCCAGCGAACACCAAACTTCGTGGCGATCACTACTTCGTGGCGGGCGTCTCCGAGTGCTTCAGAAAGCAGTTCTTCGGAGCGGCCCAAACCGTAAACATCGGCTGTATCAAAGAAGGTAACCCCAAGCTCCAGGGCCTTCCGCACCGCAGCGACTCCCTCGGCATCGCTCGAATCGTTGCCCCAGCCGTGCCCGCCCAAAGGACAGCCTCCGAAACCAAGACGGGAGACTTCGAGCCCCGAGTTGCCGAGCGTGGTTGATTCCATCAGGAAGCCCTCCGCAGTGGTCGAGTTGCGATCACCCAGAAGGTTTGCCAAAGGATAGCGATATCGCCCCAGAAGCTTCGTGTATCGACGTACTGCAAACGGAGCGCGTTCTTCTGCGGCAGAATTCGCTCGCGGAAGACTTTATCGGGATCTTCTCCGCCGACATGGGATTGGAGGTCGTGGAATTTCAGGCTCGAGAGATCGGTGATCCCGGGACGAACACTCAGTATCCGTTGTTCTTCCTGCGTGAATTGACTCGTGTACTCTTCCACTTCGGGTCGTGGACCCACGAGGCTCATGTCGCCAAAGATCACGTTGAACAGTTGCGGCAGCTCGTCGAGTTTGAAGTCGCGTAGCGTTTTACCAATGCTCGTCAGCCGAGCGTCGTTCTGGCCTGTGGTCGTTCCACCTAAGCGCTCCGCGTTCACAACCATTGTGCGGAACTTGAAAATGCGGAACTCGCCACCATAGCGTGCCGTGCGAACACCACGGTAGAACACTGGCCCTGGCGAAGTGAGTTTCACGAGAATAGCCACCGATATCAAAATCGGCAAAAGCAGCGCAACGGCTACTAGGGCAACTACCAGGTCGAGAGTTCGTTTGGCAACTTCTTGCACAATTAGGCCGCCTGCCTCGATGATGGCTGAGTGGGTCGCTGTTTCGACTGGCTGACCGCTGGCTTGTGAAGCTCAAAGCTGAATTGCCAAGCCATCCGACGTATTAGCGGGATTCGCAAGATCACCGCATCAATCGCATTGCCGATCGAAAGGGCAGGGCGGAAAAGTGGAGTCTTGCGAAGTACCGAAGCAGCAATGCTCGCCAAATGCCAGTAGCGGACGTTCTTCACATCAAAATAATGCTCAGATAGCTGCAGCTCGTCGTGAGAGAGAATATGGTGCTTCTCCCATTCGGTTCGCAAACCAGGCGTGAGCAATCGATAAGCTTTGACGATCGGATTGTAATCGAGGGCTTCGATCGCCAAGCAAACACCACCTGGTTTCAAAACCCGACACATCTCAGGGAAGGCCTCTTCAACGTTGAGGTGATGCAGCATCCCTGAGCAGATCATCACGTCCACGCTATCGTCTGGCAGCCCTGTCGCTTCACAATCGCCTTGTAGGAAGAATGTGTTGCCTTCCAGCCCGTCAGCTTTGGCGTCGGAACGGGCATTAAGAATCGAAGTGCGGCTGATGTCGAGCCCGATGGCCAAGTCGGCTCCACTACGTGCGGCGTGCATCGCTAACGAGCCTTGACCGCAGGCATAATCAAGAACCACTTTGCCCGGCGAGTGTGAAGAGATCCACTGCAGCGTATGCTGCTTGGATTTCTCAACAGTTGAATAGAACCGCTTGTTGCCACGGCTCTTCTCTTGCAGGTCTTCCGCGTCGCGATCTTTGCCGTGACGGTCGACCTTCTCATCATGAAAGCGCGCTTCTTCTGCTTTGCGGTCTTCGACGTTTGCGAGCCAGGTATCGTCGCCCGTGCGATCGATTTCTCGCAACGTGGCTATCAGGTCTTCTCGAGATCGACTCGTTGCACTTTGCACTTGATGAATCCTTCTTGCTAGCTCCTGCGGAAGCAGCAAGAACTGATCATGCTGCCGGGCGGGGATAGTACCGATCAGCCGTGCTGCCCGCAATAGCTTCCAAGTGCTCTGCGAAGCCCCCATAAACCTGCTCGGCTGAGTATCTTTCTAGGAAAAGATCGCGAGCATTCTGCACCAGTTCTCGGTGCCGCCCAGTATCGGCTAGCAGGGCTAGCATCTGGGAAGCAAGGCGGTCCGCGTCGCCGTTGTAGCTGATTCCCACCTCGTTGGATTCGACGAGCCGATGCAGCGCACCTCGCGACAGACTACTGACGATCGGTAGCCCTCCGGCGAGATACTCAATCGGTTTGTTAGCGACGTTGCTCAGGAAATTGGGCGTTTCCAGATAGGGTGCCAAGCCAAACTGTGAGTGCTGCATCAGTGCCCAAATTTGGGCTGCATTGACCCAACCCGGCCATTTGATGAACTTGTCGCCAGCCGTCTCGGCCCGCAAGCTTTCAAGGACCTCACCCTGTCCACAGAAGACGAACTGGACGTGACGTTTCGCATTCACTCGCCGAGCTGCGTCGATGACCGAATCGAAGTCGAACTGTCGATTGAGTGTTCCGAAGAAGCAGGCGACCGGCACGTTTGGGTCGACTCCGATCCCTTCTTGATCCCAATGGCGACGTGAATCTTGCAACTCGTTTTCGCTCAAGTTCGGTGGGTCGTAAGCGAACGGAACAGCACGGTCCCAATCACTAAGGCCCCGCCCACCTCGTTCGAGGCCCCAGCGGACGAACTCGTCAGTGCTACCGCACAGCGCGGTTGCCTGCGCACAGGCATTACTCGACATACGGAAGTACGGCGCAAGAACACTACGGGCGATCTTTTGCGTTGAGCCGGGAGCATGGTCCACGAACAGATCAGGCCAAAGGTCACGGATATCAAGCACAACAGGCACGTCATTCTCTCGACCGTATTTCACAGCCGTGTAGCTCGCTTCAATTGTTGGATACGAGCAAAGAATCACATCGGGCTGCGTTTCTCGAGCCATCACGGTGCGTAGCTTGCGACCCAAGAGATAGTGATTCTTCAATCGCTGCAGAGAGATATTCTTCTGGTAGGCAGGCACATGCAGATAGCGAACTCGAAATTGCTCAGAGAGTTCAACAAGCCTATCACTGCGATAGCGATGCTCCTTATCAAAATGCGAAAAGGTGGAGGTAAACCAATCCACCTGATGGCCTCGCTTGAGCAACTGCTCAGCGATCATCCCGGTGCGTCGAAGACGCATCGCGCCTGCGTCGGCAGGGGTTGGTTCAGTACTGTTGATCAGCCAGACCTTCATAACGATGTTCCTTAAGCAGCGCTTCCTAAGCAGCAACACGGGCGGAAGTAGGCTGCGTCGTTCTTTGCGGCATTTGTTGGTTTTGGATAGTGAAGCCCAAGCTCTTCCCGATCGCCCAGTATCCGCCAACCGACGAACACAACAGCAAGCTAGTGGTAACAATCCCGAAGGCATTTCCTGGGATAAGCCAAATCCAGACGAGAATCAAAATGGCCTGAAATACTGCGGAGATGACGCTCTTCCGACGCAACAGCGCGACTTGAACCGCCTGGGTACCAAAGCCGGCGATCAAACCTCCCAGCAACACTGCAGGCCAACCCCAATTGCGCCAGAGATCGCCCACAAAGCTCACCGGCAAGATTACCAGGCGTGGTGCATAGCGACTCTCTAGATACTCGCGCCCTGTGAGCAAGCAAAACATGCGAATGTATTGCCCACGCAGTTGTCGGTCTGCTGTTGGAAAGTACTCGAACGCCATCGCCGAAGTACGCGCCGAGGCAAGCAGGATACGATTCACCACAACGTGATGCACGCCGTCCTGGACTTCGCCAAGGTCTGCCTCGCTGTCGTATTGGATTGCCGAGATGAGCCCCGTCACGACAAGTGCAATCGAAGCGACTGTCGCATAGGCCCTGATCGCTTTCACACGAAACAGCCGTTGCGTATTCGCAATTGCTACCCCAAACAGCAACATGCAGCAAAGCACCATTGCTGGGGCTCGCTCCAATGACAGGCAAGCAATAATCATTCCTGTGATGAACACGAATAGAAAATCGCGTCGCCAGATTCCTCCGCCTGCTACCCACATGAAGTACAGATAAAGCATGCAGAGCGGTATCAGCAGACTACGAGAGATCGCAAGGGCAAAGAGTAAAGCACGCGGCAACTCACTAACAGAGAAGCGTAACGAGAGGTCGTCGATCTCTGCGGAGTAGTCGACGAATAGTTTCATAATGGGAATGAATTCCGAGACAGCAATGTAAACGCCAGCAACACCGCAAGCGATCCAGAACACCAGGTAGACGATCCGTCGGAACGCCACATCACCAGCGGTGATGTGTAAACGATCAGCGGCGTAAGCGGCGACTCGCTTTCTCGAATCGGAGAAGCAAGAAGTGGCCAGCAGCACGCCGACGGGAAAGGTCACCAACACGCTCTGGATGCACCAGAGATAATTACTGCGAGCCCAATGATCCATCTCCGAATAGATCATCAGCGAAGGCAATGCCATCAGGCAAAAGTAAGCCATCAGGAACATCGCGGGGATGGTGAGATTCGAGACCTGAAGACAGGGCCCCAGCAGAAGCTTTCCACCCAACGCAACCAGCGACCCAACAGCGAAGCATTGCACTGCATGCGAATCGAGATCGCTGAAGATACTGATCCAAAGGTTCAGCCCAATCACCACGGCAGCGGAGAGGGCGTTCTCAACGCCCATCCGGCTGATTCGCTTCCCTGACGAGCTGGTTCTCGCGTTGGACGCTAATGCGACGCGGTGAGTGTTCACGAAACGGCCCCCCGCGGATGACCAATCGCGTACCAACTGAGGCTGACGGAGATCAAGTGCGACAAACAGCCGGCAGCACTCATCGCAGCAATCGTCACGAGGGGATCGCCCAGGAAATAGGAAGGCAGGAAGAGCCCTAGCAACATCAGCGAAGCCCCAATGGCGGCAGCCACAAACTGCAAATCTTGTCGATGGGTGACGTCAAAGGTGGGACGGATCGAAACGGCGAATAAGTGCATCAGCAGTAGCGGGCAAAGAATCTGGCAATAGACGCCTGCCTCTGTCCACTGTTGTCCCAAGCCCCAGGGGAAAAGCACGCGAGCCGACAGGGCCAATAGCGCAATCACAGGAGTTCCTACCAGCGCCGACTTGCGTAGGGTACGAATGAAGAAATCTCGTAGCTCCTTCGGCGCGTGAGGACCAATCCTCGATGCTTCTGAGAGATAAACCCGTGCGACCGGAACTACCAAAAGCGTGAGCGGCGCGCCAACGATTCGCCAAGCAAGCATGAACCAGCCCGCGCAGGTGGTACCGTAAAGGCTCGCCAGTAGCAGAGGCGGCACCGTTGTTTGCGAAATGTTGAGCGTCTCCGACGCAACTCCAAACTGAGGGAATCTCCGGTAAGTTGCAGCCGCGGCTTTGAGGCCTCGCCACGAGAACTTCGGCAACCGGCGTTTACCAAGCCATGCCAAAGTAATCAGACACGTCAGCGAGTAGCCAACCAACTGGCCAAGGATCAAGCCATTCCAGGCGTCAAATAGAAACGCGAAAACCAACTGAGCAAGAACCATGCTCACGATCAGCGTAAAACGCAATTGCGCCAATCTGCGAAACTGAGCATCACGAGTCGCCCAAAGTGTGAGGATCTGAAACAGGCCATAAGCCAAGAGGTTGAGTGCGAGCGGAAAAAGGTAGGGCCGCAGCGGAGCAAGCTTCGAGTCCCCACCGAACCACTGCAATGCGAGCCCAATGCCACAGACAGCGGGCACACTTAAAGCCAAACCCGAGAGCAGTGCTAGCTGAGCGAGCCTGCCAGCAGCTCGGCGGGTTTTCGGAAGTGGAATAGCGGCCTCAAAACGCAAACAGATCGCCACGCCTAACAGAGACATCATCGAGCCATAGGTTGCTAGCACGCCGAATTGCGATGGTGAGTACAGCCGCGTCAACAGCGGTGTTGCCAGCAACATCAGTGCATAGCCGCCAGCGTGCCCCATCGCGATTGTCGCAACACCTCGCGTAAGCCGACCCTGCCCGAGCTTCGACTGCAATGCTAGCACACGACCTGAGACTCGGTCGGTGATTCGAATCGCAGCTTGGGAAAGGCTAGGCATGCCGGCGTCGTGAGGGGTCTCGGGAGTACCTGATGCAGAAGGCATCGCTGGCAGGCTTATAGAGAGAAGCAAGCCTTGTAGTCAACGGAGTCTTGGCAACCGGCGTTCCTAACGCTGGCATCTCTTAAGGCCCTCCAACCCACCTTGCTTGGGGACTGCTCACCGAGTAGCATCCGCCCGCTCTGAATCCCTCGTGCGCGAGCTAACTAGCGATGCGTCGCGAGCCTTCAATAAACCCATTCAAAGTGAAATTGCTTTACCCAATGAAGCAAAGCAACAAAATATCTCACCCGCTAATAGTTACCGCGTTGGCAGGCTGCGCGTTGGGGTTGGCTGGCTGCCAGAGCGGTCAGATTCGGGCCAATCGGCTGCCTCCTGAGTTCCAAGTTGCTGCCACGAAGAATACCGAAATGCTCAACCTCTCAAGGATGGCGAGCACCGGCAACGGTGGATCGTTAATCGCCGCGGGGGATCTTCTCTCAGTGACGGTTTCCACCGGACGAACCGGAGAGCGACCAGCTCCAACGTTGGCTCGTGTCGATGATTCCGGAAATGTCGATGTCCCTTTGGTTGGCCCAGTGCAGGTAGCCGGGCTCGAACCACCAGCCGCTAGCCAAGTCGTTTCCAGTGCTGCTGTTGAGCGTGGAATTTACCGGCAGCCGCACATTTCCGTGGAAATGAAAACCAAGGCGGTCAACAAAATCACTGTCATCGGGGCTATCAAAAAATCGGGGCTACATGAACTTCCACGCGACTCAAGTGACCTGCTAGCCGCACTCACCGCTGCCGGTGGTCTGGCCGAGGACGCCAGCACGATGGTCGACATCATGCAGCAACCACCAAAGCTCGCCGAAGCAAGCAGCAACCCTTCAGATGTTCAACTCGCAGGGTACCGCGATGGCCAGACGGCTGAAGGAGTCGAACCTGCAGGCTTCCTGAGAAACAGGCAGCGCCGAGGGTACGCTGGCCCCAGAAGCATGCGTATCGATCTGGAACAGCTGAGTCAGCAAGGCGGAGTGGCACAACCCCTGTCTGATGGCGATGTCGTGATGGTGTTGCCCAAGGAAAAACGTGTCGTTCACATCTCCGGCCTTGTAAAGAAACCGAACCAATTCGAGTTGCCACCTAACCAAGACGTTTATTTGCTTGACGCCGTGGCCATGGCCGGAGGGATCAGCTCACCGGTGGCCAATAAAGTGTTGGTCATTCGGCGTTTGCCAAATCAAACCGAGCCCGTCGTCATTCAGGCGAGCCTAGCTCGGGCGAAAACTGACGGTGCTGAGAATCTTCGCCTAGCCCCCGGCGATATGGTTTCCGTGGAACGAACGCCCGCCACAATCGTGGTGGATACGATCGGCAAGTTCTTCCGTGTCGCAGTCAGCGGCTCGACGGCGCTTTTCTAGCACAACTTAATTCCCCGCATATCGAAAACGACTCAAAGACCACCTTGATGACTCCCCCGCAAGAAAACAACGAAGTCAGCACCTCGATTGCGGCCCCGTCCGCAGACTTGGTGCCAGGTCTCTTGCGATTTCTGCGCATCGCTAGGTTTCGTCGCAAGGTGGTTTACAGCACTCTCTGTGTCGCTGTCATCTGTGGCGGAGTCTACTACGCGCTCGCACCACGAAAGTACGAATCATCAGCCAAGATATTGATTATCCAGCATCGGCCTGACCAAGTTGCTTCTGTCGGCGATCACGACAGCAACGAGTCAACAATGGCTACCCAGCGCGATCTCGTGAAAAGCGAGCGTGTGTTGGAAGCTGCGATCGAACGGCTCGAACCCGAATACCGGGTTGATCTGGTTAGTACACCCGAACGACAACGTGCAAAAGAACTAGCAAAAGGTTTGGCGGTCAAAGTCACCCGGAATACGAACTTCATCGAACTAAGCTATCGTTCCCGAAAAGATGTCGCCGCAGCAGCAGTCGTCCGAGCGGTTCTGGCCTCGTATCTCGAGTTCGTTGGCAGCACTCACCAAGGTTCTGCGGGGCTGCAGCTCGAGAACCTGCGTACCGAGCATAGCCAGAAGCAGAAGCTTCTAAGTATCAAACAGCAACAGCTTCAAGAGCTGAGCCATCGGGTAGGGCATCTCGATGTAAATAGCGAAGATGGAGTGATCGACCCCATCATTCAGCGTGCTCTAATGCTCAACCAAGCACTCCTGACGGCCCAGGAGCGGCGGCTCGAGTTGACTTCGGTCATGACCACCGTGAAAGCGGCCCGCGAACGCGGTGAAGACATCACCCAGCATCTTGCCGGCGTCGAAACCGTGGTTGGTCGTGAAATGCTTCTCGCTGGACTAGGAATGAGCCGACAAGACCACCAAGTCTTGGCCGACCACCAACGTCGCCTACTCGCCGCGCAAAACGAGCTGCATGAAGCCTCTTCTTACGAGGGACCGAACCACCCACGCATCATCCAACTAAAAGAGGAAATACAGAGCGTCGAACAGTTCCTTGAGAACTATCACGTCAACGTGAGTAAACGATTCGGCGACTCCAGCAGTCGCGAGCTTGGGCCTGTTGTCGAACGCATGCTAACGCAATCGGTTCAGCAAGCGATCGACCGCGAAAAACAGATCGAGGTTTCTTATCTTCAAGCACGGGACGAAGCCTCTCGTCATCGAGGCTCGCTCTACATGCTGGAAGGCCTGGATCGCGAGATCCAGCGGCTTGAGACGCAAATCGACAACCTTGCAGTTGCAATTTCAGACGTCGATTTCCAGAAAGCTCAAGCACCGATCCGCGTCGAAGTTGTAAGCGACCCGCGACCGGAGCCAATCCCTGTCTCACCGCTGCTGCGGAACGTGATCGTCATGACGTTGCTTGGTGGTCTGGCCGTCGGCGGACTACTGGTGTACGTGCAAGACTTGCTTGACGACCGATTCAGCTCGCCCGAAGAACTGACCGCGCTGCTAAACGTTCCCGTCCTGTCGATTGTTCGCACGCTCAACCCACTTTCCGGTGAGGGCCTCGCCTCCGTACAAACGCACGCCTTACCTCATGCTGTCGAGACAGAAGCGTTCCGCACGCTCCGAACTTCACTCACTCTGAACGGTCAATCGACCGATCGAATGTTGATCTCCAGCACCGAGCCTGGCGACGGAAAGACGACCGTCTCCTCGAACCTGGCCGTTTCATTTGCTCAGGCAGGTAAACGGACCTTGGTGATTGATGCAGACCTTCGCAAACCGGGCATGACAGCGCTACTTGATCTCAAAGGTCAACGCGGCGTAGCAGATATTTTGGCTGAGGACACTTCCATTGAGCAGACGGTCATTGAAGTCGTCCAGCATACGGAAAACGAACTGTTAGACGTCATCCCCGCCGGCCTTCGCCGACCAAACCCTGCTGAACTGCTCAGCAGCCGCCAATTCGCGGAACTCTTAGCCTGGGCCGACTCGCAATACGATCAAGTGATCGTCGACTGCCCGCCCGTGCTGGCCGTGAGCGATGCCCAAATCGTCGCCCAATTAGTCGACGGTGCAGTACTCGTAGTGCGCCCCGAAAAGAACCACCGCCGACTCGTCATGCGTGCCGTCGAGAGCTTTGCCGCGAGCGGCAGTAACGTCTTCGGAATCGTCGCCAACGGGCTTTCCGAGGAGGCGGCCGGTTATGGCTACGGATACGGGTATGGCTACGGATATGGGCATGAGGAGTCTCTCGACGAGTCAGAGGAGCCGAGCCTACCAGCCGAGACCTTCTCGTTCACCCCGCCGAGTCCTGAATCAATACCACCTGTCGCCACAACGGTTCCGCTACCCCCTAGGGCTCCTGAATTGAGCAAGAGTAGCCCGTCGCCTACGCCACTTATCAAACCTCGACGTGCTGCCTAAGAAATTCCGCATTGTTCAAGTCGTAAAAATGTCCCAATGGAACCGAACCAATTCGTCGCACCCGCAGCCTGGTGGAACCCTAGGGGACTTCTGCCTAAAGACGGTTGATTGGGGCCTAGCGGCAGTTTCGTTGATCGTCCCGTTGGCGTTCGGCGGAAATCATCACTTTGGGCGACTGCTTCTTGTCACAATTACTTGCGCCGTGGCAATCGCTTGGTTCACTAGGCAGGCTTTTACCCACGCCGACCGTGCTCGATCCGTACCGGGTCTCTGGTTGTTCGGACTGGCGACCTTGGTGGTGGGACTGCAGTTGGTGCAATTGCCGACGAGCTGGATTGCATCGCTTTCGCCTCGCATTAGCGAACTGCTTCCCATGTGGAGCCCCGGCGGTCTCAATGGGATCGGCCTAGGCAAGTGGCAAACCCTTTCGTTAGCGCCAGACTCAAGTCGTATCGCGCTGGTGATGATGCTGACCTACGGCTTACTGTTTACCGTCGCTTCTCAGCGACTTGTTGAGTTAGGAGATCTCCGCAAACGGCTTTACTGGCTTGCCGGGGGTGCTGCCTTAGCGGCAAGCATTGGATTACTACAAAAGTTTGGCAGCAACGGCTTGTTTCTTTGGTTTTACGAGCGACCTGGCTTTCTCGATGACTTTGATCTCCGAGGCACCTTTGGTAATCGCAATCACCTCGGTCACTTCCTCGTTCTCGCCTTGGGTCCGCTCTTGGCCCTAACGATAGCCCATCTGCTCGACCGCGAGGCATCGAAAACGAAGCCGACAAGTTTTCAGCCCCAGACCCTCCAAAAAACTCTTTCCGACATCGGCTGGCAGACGTTCGTGCTCGGCGGAGCAACTCTGTTGGTCGCGTTTACCGCATTGCTGACACTTTCAAGAGGAGCAATGATCACGGTCGCGTTTGTGAGTTGCTTGACGCTGCTCGCCTGTTGGGTCCGAGGACTGCTAACGTCGCGAACAGTGGGAACTCTCGGAGGATTCGCCCTCGGAATCTTCGCGCTACTGACCGTCTACGGGTACGAAAAAGTTGCCCATCGCCTAGACGACCTAACCGTGACCTCTCTAGAGCAACTCGACAAAGACGGAGGGCGAAGGAGTATTTGGGCCGCCAATGTTGGTGCAATCAAACAAGGCGGCTGGTTCGGTTCGGGTACGGGGAGTCATTCGCGTATCTACCACGCCTACTTGAAGAAGTCGCAGCGCGACCTCTATGTCTATGCAGAGAATGGCTACTTGCAAGTCCTCACGGAAAATGGCTTCCTTGGGGGATTCCTTTTGGTTCTGGCCCTGGCAGTTGGCTTACGCTGGGCTTTTGTGGCTATCTACTTCGCTCCCTCGAATCAGTCTTACTTGCTTGCAGTCGGCGTTGTTGCCAGTTTGGCGGCAAGTCTCTTGCAATCAACTTGGGATTTCGTCTGGTACAACCCGGCTTGTTTCGCAGCGACTCTCTTTCTCCTCGCCGTTCTTGCCAGACTTGCCGCGGAGGGTTCGCCCCGCCGTAGTGCGTATGACAAAGCGCCGCTCGACAGCTTTCGCTGGGTCACACCGATCGGTGTTACCGCTTTGGGAGCCGCGCTTGTTTTCTCAATGATTGGCCCGGGAATTGGCGCCTTGCACTGGGATAGCTACCTGCTTGCTTCGAGGGCACGAGAGAGGCTCTCACACGCCCGACTAGCGAAACCGCATAGCGAGTACGATCCCGAGTCGGAACGAGCCGAACTCACTGAGAAATCAGTACTCTACGAGAGAATGCTCACCCACTTGAGGGCTGCCGTTCGCTGGCATCCGGGCAATGCCGACGCGCACCTGATGCTGGCGACCCGCGCGAAGACGGCATTCATGCTTGAATCGATGAAAGCCCAAAACGCGATGCCCGTCCTAGAGATCCGTGACGCTGCTCTGGGGCGTTTCGCCAGTCCGCAGGAGCTCAAAGAGTGGCTCGTCGTGGCTTTCGGCGAGCATAGCCAGATGCTTTACGAAGCAAATCACCACGCGCAGCGAGCCGCAACCCTAAGTCCCCTCTTGGGAAAGGCCTACCTCCACTTGGCTGATCTCTGCTTCCTACGAACCGACAGACCCGACGTGATTGACGCCTGCGTTGCCCAGGCACTGCTTACTCAGCCTCAGAGCGGTGACGTCCTTTTCTCAGCCGGTCAGCAGAAGCTGGTCCAAGGAGAGACAGCCAAAGCCTTTGAGTTTTGGCAAGACGCTTTTCAGGACGAAGGCATCCATCAGCAACGCATTATTCAATTGCTCGCAGCACAGTTGCCTGCTCCTGCCTTTCTGGAAATGTTCCAGCCAAAATGGGATACGCTTCGCCCGCTCTGGACCCACTATCGTGCTTCAGCTCGTACTGCTGAAGAACTTATAGCCATCACGGAGTATGCAGTCGCTCAGGCAAAGCGTGAGATGCCTTCGCTCTCGCGCGAAGCAGCGGGAAGCCTCTGGTTGCGACTGGCGACCATGCAGATCGAAACCCATCAAGCGGAAGCAGCGCTGCAAAGCCTAGCAACGGCGGTACGAGTTACCCCTGAGAATTACGGCACGCGACGCCTGCTTGGTTTAACCCTTGCCGAGGCAGGTAGAATCGAGGAAGCAGAAACGCATCTCGACTGGTGCCTCATTCGGCGTCCCCGGGACGAAAGCGTGAAACAGACGATTCAAGCGATTTCCAAAGCCCGGCTCGCAGCGCTACGAAGCGAGAACCGCGAGACGAGCTTGACACCAACGTCGTTCCAATAGATGACGCAACATTCAGTGCTACCCGAATCTTACCATGACCCACCAACAACGAATCGCTCGTGTCCTGGCTCAATTGGCGTTGCTCTCGCCGATTCTGGTTTGCGCGTATTGGGCTTCGTATATGCTGAGGTTCTCTGGAGCGATTCCAGAATTCGCGCAGCACGCGTTCACCAGCACCGTCGCCATCATGCTGGCCATTAAAGCGACCTCGCTGGTGTGGTTCCGCGCTCATCATCTGTGGAGCCGATATGTCAGCCTCCACGACCTACAGATTCTTGCTCAAGCAGTCACAATTGCCACCCTCGGTTTCACCCTGCTGGACGCGTTGCTACTTCCCAACATCATCATTCCCCGCAGCGTGATCTTGCTCGACTGGGGAGTTACGCTCGTCGCTTTGGCCACGGTGCGTGCTCTGCCTCGTGTCATGAGCAACTTGCAATGGAAAGCGAAGGCCCACGAAGGTGTCCGCGCCTTCATCGTCGGGGCGACCGACTCTGGAGAGACCCTCCTGCGAACCTTGCACGGCAAATCGAGCCTTGCCTACAAGTGCGTCGGTATTCTCGATGATCGACCACGCTACCGAGGTCGACGACTCGCCGGAGTCGAGGTCTTAGGCGGCCTCGACGACACGGCACGCCTCGTCAAACAGTACCATGTGGCCGAAGTCTTGATCACCGCTGGCGAACTCCCAGGTCTGCGTGTGCGTCAGTTGATGGACTTGGCAGAAGAAAATAACTTCAGGGTCAAAGTCCTTCCCAGTTACGATCAACTGCTCGCGGAACAAGTCGCCGTTCAGCCGAGACCGGTCGCCATCGCGGACCTCTTAGGAAGACCCCATGTCGAGCTCGACGACTCAGACACACGAGATTGGCTTAACGGAAAGACGTTGCTTGTCACTGGTAGTTCAGGAAGCATCGGCTCGGAAGTTTGCCGTCAGCTACTGAAAATGAATCCAGCGAAGCTAGTCGTGCTCGACCGATCAGAGACAGGTCAGTTTTTCCTGGAACGTGAGCTACGACGATTGCATCCGAGTTCAAACATTGAAGTGGCACTGGCCGACATCAACGACGGCGATCGCCTCGAAGCAGTGTTTGAGCAGTACCAGCCCGACATCGTCTTCCACGCGGCTGCTTACAAGCACGTGCCATTGATGGAGGCTCATGTTGGCGAGGGCGTGAAGAATATCGCACTGGCAACTCGCAAGCTGGCCGACCTGGCACACGACTTCGAAGTCGAAAGTTTCGTCATGATTTCGACGGACAAGGCGGTCAACCCGACCAGCGTCATGGGTTCGTGCAAACGCCTCGCGGAGCAGTATGTGCAGGCGAAGGCCTCAACCTCAGACACTCGCTTTGTCACCGTACGTTTCGGAAATGTGCTCGATTCAGCCGGCAGCGTCGTGCCCATCTTCCGCGAACAGATCGCCCGGGGCGGACCGATTACCGTCACCGACGAGAAGATGGTCCGCTACTTCATGATGATTCCCGAAGCGGCCCAACTCGTCATCCAAGCCGGTGCGATGGGGCAAGGGGGTGAGATCTTCGTCCTCGACATGGGCGAACCGGTCCGCATCGTCGACCTCGCCAAAGACATGATTCGCCTGTCAGGACTGCGCGTCGATGAGGATATCGAAATCAAATTCTCAGGCCTCCGCCCAGGCGAAAAACTCTACGAGGAACTGTATGGCACAGAAGAAAACCATACCGAGACCCCTCACCCTAAAATCATGGTCGCCGAAAGCAAGACACGATCGCTGCTGGAAATCATCTATGATTTCTCACGGCTTGAAGAAGTCGCCAACGGACCTAATGATGTTTGTGCCGCGATGCTGCAGGAAATTATTCCGCTGACTGGGAAGCGAACGGCCAGCGCGAAACGGCTAGCGGCCTAGCTCTCATGATCACGAGAGTATTGTCCAGCGTTCGTGTAGTTTTTGTCTGCCGTGCGAGCACAAGCAATCTTCCCGGGTTGCTTGATTTACCCCCGACTCGACCCTAGAATCGGGGTCCCACTCGCCAGCGGGGAGCGTATGCTTCCTCCGATTACTGGCGATTTCGTTAGGTTTGTCTCCGAAGCGATCACCTCCAGCTTCTTGCATCTTCGAAAGAGAAACAATCATGAATTTCCGTACGCTCGTAACTAATCTCGCGGCCCGCGCTCTGCTCGCCGCCGTCGCACTGCTGGCTTCTACGAACGCCGCCCGTGCCGAGGACTTACGAGGCGGCCTCTTCGCCGGCCTGTCCAACCTAGACAACTACGCCAACGCTCAGCTCGACGCATTTCAGGATGAGGCTGGCTTCGTTGGCGTGCTTGAAGAGAACCAAGTCGACGGGCCAAGCCTTGTGCCAGTCACCCTTAACAGTAACTTCACCTTTGGTACCGAAGAGGACAACGGCGTCTTCGCCATTTCCGGCAACGCCTCGGCGCAGTCCGTTGCCGGCATCCTGCGCGCCTCGGCTCGCACCACGGTTACCGACAACACCGTTTCCGACTTCAGCGTCCCCTTCCTCACTGACGATAGTGACGACCCCGCAGGCATCCCCACGACCGCCGGCTTTAGCGCCTATGCCGGATTCACCGATCGACTTCAATACGGCGGCACCGCCACCAACTACGGCTCGCGGTTCCTCTTCCGCCTCACGGGCCGTATCGACAACCCCGGTGCCTTCGTCGTCGTCACGATCCAACACGCTGAACAGCCCGCCCAGTCCTTCTTCTTCACCGAAGTCGGTATCTTTAACGAGGTCGTCTCCACCGAGGCTTACGTACACGGCGGCGGCTTCCAGGAACTCTCCGTCGACATTCAGGTCTCCGCCGACGCTGACCCCATGTTAGACTTGGACGGCGACACACTCGCCGCCGACTTCAGCAACACCCTCGAGATCATCGGCTTCGAGCTCCGCGACGCCGACACCAACCAACTCCTCACCAACGAAACCGTCACCACCTTCGCCGGCGGCACCCTGCCGATCACCGCCATCCCCGAGCCCACCGCGATCATCCTGCTTGCTATCGGCGGCCTCGCATTCACTAGGCGACTGAGAGGACATCGCTGAGAATCCCCAAACATAGATTATTCCTCGGCGTTCTTAGTTCGCACGCTAGCAACGCGAAACAACATTTTCTGGACAGTTAGAATTCCATTCGTTCAGGACACCAGTCAGGTAGCATTGAGAGTGATCAAGAGATTTCAAAGCTCGCTAAGACCCACTCCGTCCATCAGCTCGAATTCGCTGCTCCAGGCGAGTCTCAACCCGCACGTCGGTTGCTCGCACAAACTCCTGCCTCGCCATCTCCGCAAGATCATTCAGGAGCTCGTCACTGGCTTCTTGCGGCGAGGCCACGACGAGTTGCAATTCTTGCCCCTGTTGGGATCGCAGTAGCTTGACCTCTAGGACTCGCGTGTCAGGTTCTTCGGCCACGCGCTGGGCGACCGCCTTTCGAAAACTTCGGGGCAACTGCACGGGAGAGATCCATTCGTAGATCCCTAAGCCTGCCATGATGACCACAAGTGCCGCCAGGGCACGGGGAGCCCACGAGGAAACGAAGCTATGCGCGTGAGCGCTGCGTATCCCCACCGCCCATAAACTGCAAGCGGCGCCCAGAATGATCGCCACGATGTTCGTCAGAAAGAGCAGTCCGGCCCCGAACGCCAGCTCGAGCCTTCCCATCGCTAAGCAGATTCCGGCAGTCGCAATCGGCGGCACCAAGGCCGCGGCAATGGCCACACCAGGCAGTGCGGACAACAGATTCGGCCTACCGTTGGCATAAGCCGCGGCCAGTCCGCTGGCGAATGCGATGATGAGGTCGGGGACCCGTGGCGAACAGCGGGCGAGCATCTCAGCGGTTGGTGATTCTGGTTGGACGAGCAGACCCAACAGAGCGCCGACCGCCAGCGCAACGAGAAACCCTCTCGTCACCGCCCCGACCGAAGACTGGGCCAAAAGACGGTTTCCTTGAACGAGCGCCAGCCCGGCTCCCAGCAGCGGCGTCATCAGCGGTGCGACCAGCATGGCTCCGATCACCACTGCCGTGGAGTTCTGCAGGAGCCCTAACCCGGCGATCAAAGTCGAGAGCAGAATTAGCGCGACAAAATCCACGTCCCAGCGAGAACTTCGATGCACCCGCTCCACAAGATCAACCCGACGGCCACGATCGAGTTGCGGGACGATATCGCTCACCACCCGACGGCACGCAGCAACGAAGCGGCTTCGCCAAGGCGCTGAGGGCCGAATAACAATCGTTGTCGGTCGAAGTTCTGAGGAGACAATCTGCTCAGTGATCGATGAAAAGAAAAAGCGATGGACAATCGAATGATAGCTCGCCCCTAGAATCAGCAAGTCAGCCCGATCGTTGGCTTCATCCTTGATCCCGCTGATCACCTCGTCACAGACGAGGGATCGCGTAGCGACCCGCTCCTCTTGATCATCCGCGTACCGATGGACGAGCTTTCTGATCGTACGCTCACCCACAAGTGCTGCCGATTCGTCGACATCCTCTTGCAGATAAATAGCCTCAACTTGGCCATCGCAGTCCTCGGCAAGATCGGTCGCTAAGCGAATCGCGTCGGCCGTATTCCGTGATCCGCGTGTTGGAACAACCACCCTGTTGCACGCCAACGGATCTCCCTCGCCCAGGCAAAGTTGCAAGGTGGTGCAGGGCGCTTGCAGAAACAACTCTCGCTGTAGGGCAAAGTCTGCGGACTTACTCTTCGAGCCTCGATGCCGCGGGAGGATCAGAAACTCCGCTTCGACTTCCAATAGGTCAGCAAGAATGGGATCAACCGGCTCGGCAAGTCGTACTTTCTTGAGCTTGCAATCTGAAAGCCAAGGTTCTGCGTCTGTGTGTGCCTTCTGGATGATGCCAGCAACTTCTTCAACTTCTCCGCTTTCTGAGAGACTCTCTTGCCCTAAGTCGACCGTTTCGAAGACTTCCTTCTTCGACTTTCGCACATCGTAGACGACCAAATTCTGACCGCGTGCCGAGGAAATCTTCATTGCCCACTTGAGATAGAACTCAGGCTGAAAATCTTGGGGGATAATTAACGCGACACTCATGCAGATTCAATTCGAAGAGGCAGAACCGAAAGGGGATGTCAGGCAATGTACCCTCCCCACCGATCGTTTGCCATTCTGCAATCTGGGAATGTAGGCATGAAAAACGCCGTAGAACCGATTTGGTTCTACGGCGATGGAGGAAACTCAGTTCTCAAACACGCGACTACGGAGTTGTCGAAGAGTTATCGTCATCATCAGAGTTGTGAATCGCGACAGGAATCGCAATGGCTGCAGCGACCACGCCGGCGACAACCAAGGGGTGCGTCATCGCTTCCTTGAACCCGCCATATCCGGCTGCCACGGGGCTGCCACAGTACGTTTGGCCACGCACAATCTGTTCGCCTGAGATCAGCATCACGCCCTGGTTGGCCTTCGGCGGAGCGGCCGCTTGCTTCCAGACGCGACAAGGCTTGAGCTGCTTACCAACCTGCAATTGGTAACTGCCTGTCGCCACGTTGTCGAAACGGAATTCACCGCGCGCGCTCGTTTGCACAAAACGAGTTTTCTTGCCTTGGATCAAAGCCACCTTGGCCTTCGCTTGAGGCTGTCCCTGGACGTTGACGATCTCGCCAATGAGCCGACCGTTGGCATCCAATGCCACGTCTACGGTCTTTACCGCAGGTTGAGTGATTTGTGTCTTCGCTTGCACCTGAGGTGCGACGACAGGCGGTTTCGCCATGACCTGCATCGGAACAACCACTGTCGCTGCGGCCACCCATGCGCATGTCCGCTGCCACCATGTGTGACGTTTCATCTCTAAAATCCTCCGGAATTCCCCCCGACGTGAGAAAACTCGCGTGGGTCATCGCCCACACCGTTGCCGCGGAAAGTAGCAAACGGGCGATCATGTCGCCATAGCATCACCCACCCAGCGCATAAAAAAAGCCGCCTCGGTATTTCTACCGGGCGGCTTCGGATGTCCCGCATTGCTAGCAACGATTAAGGACCCGTTGCTGCGTTGTCGTCGTCGTCATCGACTGCTAAAGGAATCGCAACCGCAGCGGCAACGATACCGGCAGTCATAATTGGGTGAGTTGCGACCCAGTTCGTGACCGTAGCGAAAGGACCAGCACCATGGTTGCCCAACACAGCCTGATCACCGGCAACTGCCATTAGACCAGTGCTGGCGGCTGGTGGAGCCGTTTTGGGTGCCCACAGACGGTACGAACCTTGATGTCCGGGGGCAGCTACTTGGTAAACTCCGCCCTTCAGGTGAGCCACAGTGAATTCGCCTTTGGCGTTGGTGGCGACGCGGATGATTTCGCGACCGTTCTTTTGAATCGAAACGGGAGCGGATGCTACAGCGGTTCCCTGCGGAGTCATAATTTGTCCCACGAGAACGCCGCCATCACGGAGTGCGATATCCGAGGGTCGAGCTTGCTTAGCCGCTGGGGCTGCCATCGCAATTGGTGAGATAAGCATGCTGGCACAGGCGACAGCAGCGGCAGCAAATTGAATCTTGATTCGTTTCATTGTCTTGAAATCCTTTTCAGAGTCCGCACAGGATAGTTTCAGAAGAGCTTCGCCTTCAAACAGCTTCCTTTCGACTCCGAATAGCTCGCAGTTCCATCCAGAGTCGCTTGCCGCTGAGACCTCCCACCAGCGCTAGCGTCAGCTACGCCGAGAAAGACTCCGCTTTGAGAATCATCGGCAGCCGGGCGAGCTGTCTGTAGTCAATCGAGCTGACTATTCAGGGATTCCACTAAATCGTCAGATTCTTCCTATTCTGCCAGGCTCAAAGTCGCATAGCGAAGGTGACGCAGGCTGCTCAGCCGCGTCGCCAATGCTTGAAGTGCTGGACCATCTGAGTATCCAGTCGGGGAAGCTCCGCACGTAGTCGCTCAGAAAGTCGTCCGGGAGGATTTCCTCGGCGAATGTCGGCCAGAAAGTTGACCAACACACGATGGCCCTCGCGCGGCCCATGAAGCAGAAAATGGGTCCATGCCCAGGCGAAACGGTACTCTGAGGCCCCCATGTCTCTCAGATCACGAGCCTGCTCAAGGGCTTCAATCTTCTGAAGCCGACCAAGCCGCAGGTCCCAACGCAGACGCGCGAGGTGGGGATTTCCGAAGGCACGCCCCTCTGCAGGCACCTCGAAATACTCAGCTAGGCCCTCGTCCAACCACAGCGGAACCATCGCCAGATTGCTGTGCAGCAAGGCGTGCGTACATTCATGTCTTAGGTCGACCCCGAGTTCTTCGTGATGGTAGGCGTAAACCGAAGCTGCCGTTCCGCGTTGCACGTACAAGGCTCGACGGTAAGGCACGCGAGGGAACGCTTGCTTCAGGTACTGACGGTGCGAGTTCTTATCGCTGAACAGATACACCTCGACCGGCGTCTCGGCGGGGGGAACGCCTAGAGTACGTTGGAGTTCGAATTCTAGATGGCCCAGATTGGCGAACGTCTGGTCGTAGTCGGCCAAAGGAAAGGCGGCCGCGATCTCGAATGGGCCGTACCTGCGACGGTCGAGCCAGCCCGCAGTTGCAGCGCGTGTCAACCTTTCGGCGAGCAGAATCGAGCCGCCCGCGGCTAAGCCGCAAGCGGATTTTAGAAAGTTTCTTCTCGTGAAGTTTCTTCTGGTGCAAATGCCGGGCATTAGGCCGCCTTCCCGGCAAAGAAACGACGCCAACCCTTGGTTTGAGTCTGGCGTCGGCCTGGGGTCACATCCTCACCGGCGGCAACCAATGCGGGATTGTCACAGCAAAGTTCAATGGCAGTCTCAAGACCTGCGAGTTGACTCAGTCGATCGAAAGACCGTCGCATCTTAGGCCGACGCGATCGCACGCCGTGGGCGTCAGTCGCTAGAAAATGAACCAGCCCCTCGGCAACCATCCACTCAGCCAGCCGTCGCGGAGCTTCTCCCATCCCCCCAATCAGGCTGCTAGCCGTCACCTGCATCAAGCAGCCTGCATTGACCAGATGAGGCAAGACGGTCGGATCTCGCAGTAAGCCTTCATTCCGTTCAGGGTGGGAGAGAATCCCCACCATGCCCATGCGTCCAAGTTGCTCTAACACGCCTTCGAGCGGAAAGTAAAGCTCGTGCGGCAACTCAAGAAGAACATGCCGCCTACGATCCGCTAGCGTTAACACTTCGCCAGTCGCTAGCTTCTCGAACATGCCGTCTTCGATTCTTACATCAGCCCCCGGCAATACCTGCAACCGCGACCCGTGAGCGGCGAGCTGTTGCTGTAGTTCCTCAGTGCGTCGCTTGAGATCGTCGCCGTGATTGTGGGAGTTTGCTCCGAGTTGATGAGGCGT
The DNA here is from genome assembly GCA_040218535.1 of Lacipirellulaceae bacterium. Lineage (NCBI taxonomy): Bacteria > Pseudomonadati > Planctomycetota > Planctomycetia > Pirellulales > Lacipirellulaceae > Lacipirellulaceae bacterium. Next base: position 2,129,564 of record JAVJRG010000005.1, read on the forward strand.
TAGAATCATCGCCCGCGTGCCGCTCTTTTCAGCCATCTGCGCCATCTGCAGCGTGGTCGCCAAATCGGGAGAGCCATCGTCAACCCCAGGTAGCAGATGGCAATGGATATCGACGAACGAATGCGACATAGCGCCTCCAAGGGAAACCGATTAAGCGTGGCGGCGGAGTATAGCGATGGCCCCTAGCTGGTCAAGCCAGACGCATTCGTCACAACGACCAAGAATGCCCCGGAATCAACGCGACCCGAGCTAGCGTCTCAGTCTCGCGCCGCCCGTCTCGAATCGAGACGAAGACCGGGCCCGACGACCCTCAGGAGATCAGAGAGCACTCCACGCGATGTATCGCAAATGCTTTATGAAAATGAACTTACGTAACATGAGAACTCGCAATCATTGAATTGGCACGCACGTTGCATCTACAGGATATCGTCGCATCACGCGACGGGCATCAACGAGCAAGAAGGCAACTTTGCCAGCTCGCAGCGATAGCCCGACTTATCTAGGGATAGTACCAAGGAGTGAGACCATGTTAGTTTTAAGCAGAAAGTCAGGGGAAAAAATTCACGTCGGTGACGACATCGTTGTCGAAGTTAAGCGAGTCACCGGGACACGCGTCACGATTGCCATTCAGGCCCCGCGTGATCTGCGGATCCTTCGCGGTGAACTAAAGCAAGCGGCCACTGAATTCGAAATCGAACTGCCTGAAGATAGTCAGGGGTCGGAACAGCCAGCCGCGATAGCATCGACTGAGAAGACGAGCGAAGCGGAAGATCGGCTCCGTATGACCATCGCTGCTAGCGATGCGTTTCTGTCCGAGCACCAGAAGCTAACGAGCCTCAACCCTACAAGCCTCGACATGGGTAATACGGTGATTAGCTAGATAAGTCTGCATTATGCTCATTAGAAAGTGATCGCAAGCAATCAACGAAGGAATGGGCCGCTTCCAAGGCGGCCTTTTCTTTTGCCAGTAGGATCGGGTGATGCAACAGCAGGGTCGAGTTCGCGTAACATTCAGACCAGGTTAGGGGAACAGGTTTCCGGCAGCGTCGTTCTGACCGTTTGGCGAACCCGCGAAACCCTTCACCAATTGGCAAGCCCGCTTCGCGCGTTTTCGCGAGCAAGCTGCTCCTTACGTCTGGATCCTTCCCAGCGGGGACCAGCGACCACGCATGCTTATAGAAGGCGGGGGAGTCTTCGTCGTTGATTTGCACCGGACGAAGAAGGTCGCCCGCCTCTGCAGTAACCTCTCTGACTTGGGCAAGCCGTTTCGTTCGAGTTTGATTTCTCTCACGCAGCTTTCCAAGCTGTGGCAGCAAGACAGCCGCCTGCAGTTCACTTAACGGAAACGCATCGTTCCCTCGTTCCTGATGTCGAACGATCCGCTGCTTGATGGAGGCATCAGCAGTGAGCACGGCACCACCACGACCGGCCGTTAAGAGTTTGCTGCCGCCAAAGCTGAGAACCGCCGCGTCCCCCCATGTGCCCGCCAATTTTCCGCCTACGGTAGCCCCCGGCTGTTGGCACGTGTCTTCGACGAGAGCCCAGCCGTGCTTTTGCGAAATCTTTTGAAGAGTAACAACATCAGCAAGCCCACCATGGAGGTACGAAACTAACACCGCCTTCACTTCACTGCTTGCCGCTTCTTCCACTTGCTGGGGATCAAGCGACCACGTTTCCGGCTTGATATCAACGAGCACGGGTCGGGCACCGATGGCTTCAACGGCTCGGAAATTACCTGGGAAGTCATAACCGGCGAGAATCACCTCGTCACCCGCCTCAACGCCGCAGCCTCGCAGCGCCAGCTCCACGGCAATCGTCCCTGAGCTACAGAGTGCAACGTGATCCAGCGAGAAAAAGTCGGACAAGGCAGCCGTGAGTTCTTCTGAGTTTCCGCCGAAGTAGCTTCCCCAACTTCCGTCTTGAAAGGCCTTCTCTAGGGCCAGCCTCACTTCCTGATCAGCAAGCGGCCAGGGATAGCTCCCACTTGAATGGTCGTCAGCATCTTCTCGCTCATGTAAGCTGAATGTCACGGTGCTCTAGACCACTATGCTTTCGGAAAAAACGATACAGGTGATTACGTGATGCGATTCTTGATGATTGGGGGCTTTCTCGGTGCCGGCAAAACGACCACGCTGGCTCGTCTCGCACGGCACTACGTTGCTGCCGGACAGAAAGTAGCACTCGTCACCAACGATCAGGCCTACGGACTGGTCGATACTCAATCATTGCGTTCGCAAGGCTTCGACGTTGGTGAGGTCCCCGGGGCCTGCTTCTGCTGCAAGTTCACGGACCTCATCGACACCGTGGCTGAACTCTCTGCAGAGCATCGCCCAGACATCATTCTTGCAGAACCGGTCGGCAGTTGCACAGACCTAGTCTCAACAGTCTTGCGCCCCTTAGCCAACCTGTACGGCGATGATTACGAACTGGCCCCCCTCGCGGTCCTCTGCAAACCGGAGCATGGCGAGCGTATTCTCGAAGAGGGACACACTGGCTTTTCACCCCAGGCTGCTTATCTGTTCCTGAAGCAGCTAGAAGAAGCTGAGCTGATCGTGCTGAACAAGATCGATAAACTCGACGCGCCCAAGAGAGAAAAACTCTTGCAACTATTGAGTCAACGCTTTCCTGAGAAGCCGATCGTTTCCCTGAGTGCCAAGGAGGGGCACGGTTTCGAGGATTTTCTGGGGCACCTGGAGGGAACTTCGTCGCTAGACCGACCGGCCATGGAGATCGACTACGACATTTATGCTGAGGGAGAAGCGGAGCTTGGCTGGCTCAACGCAACGGTGAAGGTAACGGGCAAAGAATCCAATGCCAGCCCTTGGCCCTTGGACGGTTTTGTGGCAGCGCTCGTCGAGACTCTCGCAATGGATTTCTCCCGAGTTGAACTCGAGCCTGGCCACGTGAAAGTGCTCGGATCCTCACTCACCGAGGAAGGCAACCTTGTAAACGCTGTCGCAAACTGGGTCGCACTTGGCGAGGCGGTCGAACTCTCCGTAGCTTCAAATAGCAACGTCGAGGAGGCCGATATCCTCATCAATGCTCGCATTGCTAGCGATCCAACAGCCATTGCAGATACGGTCGCCTCAGCAATCGAAAGGGTTGCAAAGTCTAGCAACTTAGCCAGAGAACTTATCAGCCTGCAGCACTTCAGCCCGGCCCGCCCCGAGCCAACCCACCGAATGACTAGCTAGCTGTCTCTCACAGCGAAGGCAGAGGTTGACCGCACGGTGGCGATTTCCTTATTCTCCCGCTGCGCTAATGCGCCGCCTGCAAGCAAGGAAGCTGCAGGCTCAGGATCAGAGCACTCGATGGGGCCAGGATGGCCAAGCCGTTACCCAAAACAACCCGCCAGCAAACTTCGCAGAGCGCCCTACGTTACTCGCAGGTCGTTTGCTTGCTGCTGCTACTCGCTGCAGTCCCTGGTTGCGCATCCTCAAGCCGCTGGGTCTCACTCCGCAACACGCCACGCAACCCACTCACAGAAACGCTCGGACTGGTCACCCGTCAGGGTCCCAAAGCAACGCCGCGGACGATGCAGCTTCTGCGGCGGTACGATCTTGATGAGAAGAAGATCGACAACGGTGGAGAATTGCTCTCCGAGCTCAACAAGATCGACAAGAACGATCCTCAGCGAGACCATCTCTATGCACTGGCGGAGCTCTCCTACGTCGGTGCCAAACGGGCAGAACGATCCCATGATGAGGAACGCGCGTTAGAGCTCTACGGATCGTCGGTTTTGTACTCGTATCGTTACTTGTTTGACAACGAATATCCCGTCGCGAGTAATCCCTACGATCCCCAATTCCGCCGCGCGTGCGACCTTTACAACACGGCGCTCGAAGACACCTTGCGTATGGTCACGCGTCAGGGCAAGCTGCAACCCAACACCACACTTAATATCAAGACCGCCAGTCACGATTGCAGCATCGACGTCGTTCTCAAGAGTGACGGCTGGCACGGCGAAGATTTCGATCGCATCGAATTCGTCTCTGACTTCGAGGTGCACGGCCTAAGGAATCACTACCACAACTTCGGCCTCGGAGTGCCGCTGATCGCCGTGAGAAAGCACCACGAGGACGCCGACCCTCGCGAGGCTTACTACCCGCCTGATCTTTCGTTCCCAGTCACCGCTTTTTTGCGAATTGAGTCCAACCCGTCGAGCAAGCTCAGGCGAATCGCCAATGATCCGCGTGCACCGCTCGTTGCTGCGGCCGATCGCTCGGGTTATCAACTGAAGGCAGTCCTGGAGCTGCGCGACCCGCTCGACGAGGCTTCGATCGACATCGCCGGCAAACCGGTACCCTTGGAAACCGACCTGAGTACCCCACTAGCTCACTACCTCAGCCAACCGGCTCTCGATGACAACAAGGTCTCAACGGCTGGTCTGCTGAAACCAGAGAAGGTGGCCAAGCTCAGCGGGCTGTACATGCTTGAGCCTTTCCGCACAGACAAAATCCCTGTGATCATGGTGCACGGCTTGTGGTCGAGCCCGGTGACTTGGATGGAAATGTTCAACGACTTGCGCAGCGATCCGGCGATTCGTGAGAACTACCAGTTTTGGTTCTATCTCTACCCGACCGGCCAACCTTTCTGGTTAAGCGCTGCGCAGATGCGTGACGACATGGCACAAATGCGTGCCTCGCTCGACCCGGAGCGAAAGCACGCCGCTCTGGATCAGACAGTGCTAGTGGGGCACAGCATGGGCGGATTGGTGTCGCGACTGCAGACCATCGATAGCCGTGACCAGTTCTGGAGGACGCTCAGCGACAAGCCGTTTGGCGATCTCGAAGCGGAGGAAGATGTCAGAGACGAACTTGCGAACACTTTCTTCTTCACGCCCAATTCTTCAATCCGAAGAGTGGTCACGATTGGCACCCCGCACCAAGGAAGCGATGTGGCAAACGACGTGACGCGCTGGCTAGGCAGAAAGCTAATTCGAATCCCCAGCATGATGATGCAACAGAGACACGAACTCATCACGAACAATCCGGGATACTTCCGTAACGACGCGCCGCTAGGCATCTCGACCAGCATCGACTCACTCTCGCCGAAGTCTCCACTTTTCCCGGTGATGCAAGCTTCGGAGACCGGCCCCTGGGTGAAGTATCACAACGTCGTTGGACACACCAAGCCGAAAGGCCTCAGCAGCACGCTGATCTCAAAAATCGCTGGCGAGGGAGACGGGGTTGTCGCACTAGAAAGCGCTCGATTCGAGTCGGCCGTGTCAGAAATCGTGGTGCCGTCAGACCACGTCAGTGTGCATCGTCATCCGGCTAGTATCCTTGAAGTCCGACGCATCTTGATGGAACACATCGAGCAACTACGAGCTTTCCCCTATGGCGGACCAACTGGCAGTGTCGAGCTTGTCTCTGGCGATGGTCAATCGAAAAGCAACTCGCTGCCTTCAGTGGCGCCTTCCTTGGCAGGGCAAAGCGACGCGGGCAACCAGCGTTTCGGCTCAGGCAGTGCGGGGCCAGAACGCACCGCGAGAGATCAAAACGCATTCCCTCCAATCGGGCCCGCTTCCTCGTCCACCGCAGGGCGACCCCCCGCCGCTGTTGTTCGTTAGTCTGCTTCGCGACCATCGCGAAACGGTAACGCTAGAGCGAACCTAAAGCGTGAGGGGCGGCAGGAACACTGCCTAAACTCCAACGCGAGAATCTAGGAAGTCGCGCATCGTGACTGCGGAAATCGTCGCTGCTCCCAGGGCCGATTCTTCACCGGAGCGTGACGAGTCGTCATCTGACCAGTGCAAGGTTGACCTGCGATGATCTTCGCCCTTGGGCGTAATCTCTTCTACGAAAGGTGAGCCTTGGGCGACTGGAGAGTGCAGTCGATTCTTCGTGACACTCTCTGAAGCAGAGTTGTGCATCTTCGAAGTGACTTTCTCAACTTCGGCTTCGTCCGAGCTATCAAAAACCAATTCGCCTCGCAGCACGCTGATGTTCGAAGGTGCTTGGATCCCCAGGCGGACCGCTTTTCCTTTGGTGCGAATCACGGTGATGGTGATGTCCTCGCCGATACGAATTTGTTCGTTTTGCTTCCTTGTAAGAACCAACATGCGACACTCCGTTCACTTGGTAGAAAAGTAAGGTGGCGTCCGATCACTTCGAAGCCACGCGTTTGACACGCCAACACAGTACGCACTCGCCATGCCAACGTTCAGAGAACGGCCAAGAAATCGCCGAAACACGCCGCAGATGCCTGCCAGGCAAGGCTTTACGCGAATGCCGGCAATGACAGCATGTACACTCTTACGGTGTACATTTGCCAAAGAATTGCAAAAACGGGGAGAAGAGCTGACGGTTAGCGAAACTTCGCGGTCGAGAAGCGGATGCTGTTAGCACACAAGATGGCCCGGAGGGCCTGAATAACCCTAGCCGGAAGCGTGAGCTTCCGGAAAAAGAGCAAACACAACGTCGAACAGGCCCGAAGGGCCGACACCCTCCTGTAAATTCCTGAGCTTCGAAGCTTGTATCGACCCTCCGGGTCTTACGGTGCCTCACTACAAGAACCCCGGAGCCTGACGGCCCCGGCTAGGGCTGTAACTGCCCTCCGGGCATTATTTAGTGCCTATCCTGCCCATGAGAATTCCCACCATCGCAAACTTAGAAGACAAAGGTCGTCGATCTTCATTATCAGTTCTTCGACGCATCCAACTTATCGCGAATCTGTGCCGCTAACTCGTACTGCTCGGAAGCGATCGCCTCGGCGAGTTGCTCGGCAAGGGTCGGCCCTAGCTCGTAATGCTCGATTACCGACATTCGCATCTCGCGGAGCTTGTTGACGAAAAGATCGTCGTCGAAGCGATCTTCTGCTTCGTGTTCGAGGAAGATCTTTTCGAGCTCCTCCAGGCCGTTATCAATCAGACCGACGGCGGCGCGTGGCTCGGTCGACTCTAACTCCGCGAGGGCACCCGCCTGAATACGATGGAACATCACGAATGGACGATATTGCTCATGAAGCATCGCCCATTGAGCGTCGGGAGCGTTCGCGCTGCTGAAGTCCATCAGCCGCAGCGAATGCTCGGCATCGGCGACGGCACGGTCGTACTCTTTGAGTGTGAGCCAGGCAATCCGACGATGGTAAAACTGATAGAATTCGCGATCGATCTCCGAGCAACGCTCTTCGTCCAACTCAAACTCGGCACCTTCCTCAAAGGCGAGAGCCACCGCGTAATCGTAATACGTCGGGAAACCTTCGGGACGCTGACCATCGGGGCGATTCTCGACTTCCATTTGAAGCACGCCCATATCAACACGAATCTGCAGGAGTTCACGTTGGTCGGAGCCGACCAGCTTGCGGACGATCGGCTGGCCCGGCTCGTAATCCCACTCTCGGAGGAGTTGGTCTATATTTCTGGTTTTCTTGGCCATTGGTGCTCAGCTTCCGGCGAAAATAAAAAAGCGTCGGCTCTCGTGCACCTTTTACGGTGCACAGAACCGACGCTTTCATTTTACTCTGCACTCCCCCCACAAGGCTACCCAAGCCTCACCTGCGTCGCGGAAGCTAGCGGCACGCCACAAGAAAGTCGCCTAACCTTCACCGCCTTCGTCAAAGAGCAGGGTTTCCTGAAGCAGTTCGATCTCTTCTGCATCGTGGCGATCGACGCGATCCAGCATTTCGCCAATTCGCTCACAAAGCCCTTCGAACCGCTCTTCCTCGTATTCCGACAGCGATTCAATCTCGGGAGCTAGTTCTTCCATCCATTCGCGGAATTGATCATGATCGCGGTGGAGGTGCTCGATGCGAATCTCCATATTCGGCTTCGACTCAGACACAATCGACATGTACCCGTCGCGTTCCTCCATCTCCATCATTCGCTGGAGATGCCTATGGAACGATTTCATTGTGAATTGCAGGCTGGACAGCTTGCGGGGCATTCCGACTGCCGGGACTTTCCAATCGAGTGTCACCCGTAACGCTTGCTTCACGTGATCGAGAATCTGGTGTTCCATCCAAGTGGCGCTGGCTTGCGAGCGTGAGTCTATCGCATGCATGAGAAAGCCCTCCTTTATTGAGAGTGAAGTAGATGTGCGTTACCGACGCAGCCACGCTGGCGCGTCCTAATCGAAAATCGTTCCCCCTCCCACAACCGGATCTTGGGTGTGCATTAGTTGCCGTGCCGCTTGGCTCAGCCGATCGATAAGGTCTTCGTTAGTGGCTATCTTCTGCAGGATCAATGCCCTCCAGGTTCTGCCGCCTACGAATCTACTCAAAAGCAAGTCAACGAATACACAACTCGCATTTAGTGACAAGGCTTTCAGTCTACACTGCCAGGCTGTCTTTTGCCTAGGACACCCTCCTACAGAGTTGTCCTTTTGGGCTTCCGGATTCGCCATAAAGTATTGATGTGTCTGCCCTTAGTCCCCGAGTGCCTACGATCCTGCAGAGAGAACGAACGGCGTTCGAAGCCGCACACCTTTACTCTGCTAGTTGCGCTCAACAGGCAAAAGCAGCGAAGCTGCGGCAGCACGTAGCCCCGAGCGCAGCTCGGGGAAAGTGAGCCTCTCCTTTGACCAAGCCGCGAAGCGGTGAAAGCGCTTCAGAGGCTCCGAAGACGCTTTCACCGCTTCGCGGCTTGGATATGTTAGAGCCACAGCCACCGTTGGCTTTCGCCAACGGCTACGTGCTTACGCCGCTACGCGGCAGAACTCGTCGCAGAAGTCCATCAAAGCACCTGTTGTATGACTAACAGACATCCAACTCACTGCTACTCAGGCCGAAATCTGCGATCCTTTTTCCTATCAGACCGTTTTTTCTTCTCGGCCAATCGCCGCTCAATCGAAGCACGGCTTGGTTTCGTCTTCCGACGACGTTTTGGAGGTGTCTTGGCCGCTAGGATTAGTTGTCGCAGTTTCTCATAGCAGGTCGAGACATTACGCAATTGCTCACGATGAGTATCCGCGGAAAGGACGATCTCACCAGCCTGATTTACTCGGCTGGCGTGCATCCGTAGGAAGCGAGCCTTCACGGAACCGTAAATCGCCTGAGAGTCAGCGACCTTCCACCGCAGCACCGCTTTGGTGTTCACCTTGTTGACGTTCTGCCCACCAGGACCGCTGCTGCGTGCGAAAGAGAGCTCCAGCTCTGCGGCTGGGATGGTCGTTTCCTGATCAACGTGAAGCGGACGAGCCATGCCGTACTAGCTTCCGACAGCCGCAGCACAGGCACTCTCAAATTTCACCTGCGAATCCGTGAGCAAACGCGAGTATGAGCTCGGCTTGATCTCCGATCCTAAGAGCTCGACATCGAAGTCCCCCTCGTAACCCGCTTCCAGCAGGCCTTCAATCAGAGCGTCCAGATCGACTCGTCCTTCTCCCAGGGGGCAGCGATTGAGCTCGCGGCTGTGGGGTTCATTGAAATCCCCAAGATGAACGACCCCAATGTACGACGCGAATTCCTCGAGATTCGCCAGCACGGAGCGATCATGCCCAAAGTGATAGGCATCCAACACCAACTTCAGTCTTTGAGATTGGCAACTGTCGATGAAAGCAATCGTTGATTCGAGATCCGTTAAGAACGACCAGTCGGCAGCACAAGCCGGATGCAGCGGTTCAATCGCCAGATCAACCTCAGCGTCCTCAGCAACGTCCAGTAGCTGATCAAAAGCGATACGCAGAAGTCGCTCAGCGTTTCGGTAAGTGTGGTTGTTTCTGCCACCCGGGTAGACCACCAAGCAACCGGCGTTCATCGAAGCAGCTAAACGAATTGCTTCCGCAGCATCATCAACCGATTCAGGCATTCTCCGCCCGTCGTTGCCGGTAAAGCCACCAGCCCACATAAGATTCGTGACCTTCAACTCACTCTCAGCGAGGAGGTCAACGCCCCGTTCGAGACCGTAGTCCTCGATCTTCTGTCGCCAGACTCCGATCCCTTCGTATCCGGCTTCAAGATAGCGCCGGACATCCTCTTCGAACGACCAACGATAGGTTGTTAACTCGTTCATAGAGAGCGTAGGCATAGCTGTAAGCTTTCTATTTATCGAAACCACCTAACCTGAACATCATCGATCAGGAAATTTGGTGGGTTGGTTCTTTGGAATTCACCACACAACACGTGTGACAGATTCGAATCGAGCGTGATGGTGAGTATGTGAGACGACGCACCATGTGTAAAGCATTTTGTTGTTGTCTGACAAGAGAAGTCTCACGCCGGAAAACAACCAAGTAGTGAACCGATGTGCAAGGCGTCGCCACTCCTTGTGAATTCAACCCCAACTGTTACGCGAAATGTGGTGTGGGCACCTACCAGTGGTACTCTATTTCGATTCAGATGATTCAGCCGCGAGTTACCGAATTTGCTTAACATTCGCCGCAAGTTTTTCCTAACTCCTGAATAGTTGCCTGATCTACCAGGCAGGAAAAACGCGGCAAAATGAGTTTTCTTAGGCCTATTCAATACAATTTAGCATTGGCTAAAAATTTTGGCGGAAACACCCTAGCAAAAATGCATACTCGTGGTAGAAATTTCCCCAATAAGTTGCCGGATCAAGCCAACTTGTTATTGTGAAATTAAAGGACACCGGCGTTCTAGCGTCATCGGAGCAGCGCATGCTAGCATCCGTTGGCTAGGCGAGCCTATTCGTGGGCAATCCGGGGGGATTGTTGGCTGTGGTAACCGTGCGAGGAGATTCGCGCGAAGAGATAATCTTGGCTGTGGAAAGCTCGGCGTAAGGGCACAGCGCCTGAGATCTTCACACGAGAAGCACGGCCGAGAGCAGCTCATCGCGTTGAAACTGCTCGCTTGTTTGAAGCGCGGGGTCTCATTCTAGTCCGACGCTGTGGACTAACAAGATTCTCTGCGCTTCCTGATTGCGTTCCTCGTTGCGCCGCAATGCAGGTGCAGAACCATTGGACCGTGGATTTAGTGATGTCAAAGCGTGTCCTGATCGTCGATGATCACGAAGTGGTCCGCATTGGGCTGCGATGTCTCTTAGAAAAAGCAGGAATGCAGATCGCTGGAGAAGCCAGTGATAGCGTTAGTGCGTTGAAGTTGGCAGAAACAACGAAGCCCGATCTCATCTTGCTCGACGTGCGGATGCCTCAGACCGATGGACTTGCTTGCTTGACGAGTCTCCGCGAAAAGTCACTTGAAGTGCCCGTATTGATGTTCAGCGGCTACGACAATCCCACCTACTACGCTCGGGCACGTGCTCTCGGTGCTGTTGGATATCTGTTAAAGAGTGTCCAATCGACCGAACTCATCGATGCCGTGAACAAAGCGTTAGCGGGCGAACAGATTTGGTCACGAGAAGGAACACGTCGCGTCACGGGGGCGCTCTCGACACCCCGTTCGCAGCTTGACCTGGAAGTCCCGCTTACAAAACGCGAAGATGAAGTGCTAAAACAACTGGCCCTTGGTTTGAGTAACAAAGAAATCGCGTTGGCGCTTGGTATCAGCTACGAGACAGTCAAAGAACACGTCCAACATATTCTGCGAAAGTTGGGCGTCGCCGACCGGACCCAAGCTGCTGTCTGGGCTGTCCGACGCGGGCTCGTGTGACGCATCTCGCACGTAGGACGGCCACTCTTGGCCGTTCTACGACTTCCTATAGTGCGTAGCCTCAGCTACTTCTGAGGGAAAACCGATCACGTTAGAATAAAACTCCGTGTTTTAGGCTGACTCCACTCTCTGCTTCGGTTTCGATGTCTTCGTTCGACTTTCCCGATCTCCCCTCACAATTTCGGCAACTGCTAGGTCGATGCCGCGATCTTTATGTCTCCAGTGGCGAACTTGCCGCCCGCGAGCATGCGCAGTTACTGCCCAGCACGGGTGAGTCGTTCGTCCAACTGATGGACGATTTGCATCGAGCACTGGCTGTCAAAGTTTTCGTGACCATTTGCGAAGCTGACCGTCGCTGGAGCAAGAATGAGAAGTTTCTCGCGGAAGTCTTGTTATTTCACCTGTGGGGACAGTGGCTCGAAGACGAAGCGCTCCACCAAGCCCTCAGCGACATGTCTGAGAAGGCACTCAGCCTCAAGTGGTACGCCACGGTAAGACCCTTCGATGAACTCGCACCTCTGCGAGATCGGGTGGGAGAACTCGAGACGATTGTCACCCGCATGGCTAACGTGGTCGCTCGAGCCGACGGCCCCCTCAAGAGCAGCGAGGCGGGCCGGATCAAGATGATCCAAAATGAGTTGCACATTCATCTCCGCGAGATCCCCATCGACGAGACGAACAGACACGAAGAAGTTGAGCACGTCGGGCAACAAGCGATTGAGAAAATCTACGGCGAACTCGACAAGCTCCCCAAGACGCTTCGCAAAGACGAAAAGGGAAAACCCTCCGGCGGAAGAGACGATTCCTCGAAGTCCTCAGGTGAGAACAAAAAGGAAGAGCAAACTGAAGCACCCAAGATAACGCTCGAAGAAGCCCTGGCCGAGTTAGACCGCCTGATCGGATTGGACAACATCAAGGAGGAGGTCCGCACGCTGGCAAACTTCCTCAAGGTACAAACCAAACGCGAGGAGGCCGGCCTCCCCACGACGAAGCTTAGCCTGCACATGGTGTTTCACGGCAATCCCGGCACGGGCAAGACCACGGTCGCCCGGATCGTGGGAAAAGTCTTTGGGGCGATGGGCGTTCTTAAGAAGGGGCATTTGATCGAAACCGACCGCAGCGGCCTCGTTGCCGAGTATGCTGGGCAAACCGGCCCTAAGACCAACAAGAAGATTGACGAAGCCCTCGATGGCGTCCTCTTCATCGATGAAGCCTACACGCTCATCGCGGAAGGCGAAGATCCGTTCGGACACGAAGCCGTGCAAACCCTTCTGAAGCGAATGGAAGACGACCGCAAGCGACTTGTCGTTATCCTTGCGGGCTATCCAGATGAAATGCAGTCGCTCCTCCGCTCCAACCCAGGCCTTTCCTCGCGATTCAGCCGCAAGCTGGAATTCATCGATTACAAGCCGCTAGAACTAGCTCAGATTTTTGGGCTGATGACCGGCAAAAATAGTTACGAACTGGGCGCCGTTGCTCGTGGCAAAGTCCTGCTCGGCATGCAGTACCTCTACGACCGCCGGGACCGCCACTTCGGCAACGGACGAACCTCGCGCAACCTGTTCGAGCACGCCATCAGGCTCATGTCCAACCGCATTGCGGAGATCCCTGAGCTCTCGGTGAAACAACTGACAACTCTCGAAGCGGTCGACATCGATTTCAAAACCGTCCCCGAGAGCGTCTTCGAGCCACTCACGACCGAGGAAGGAAGAAAGGCTCTCCGCTTCCACATCGCTTGTCCCGATTGCGATCACGGCAAAGACGTGCCCCTGAAGTATCTTGGCCAAACTGTCCGGTGCCCGAAGTGCGATCACGACTTCGAGGCCGGGTGGGGCGCTCCTGTGGAAGCGAAGTCCGAGTAGTAGCGGGACAATCTTTCGGCCAGCGCGTCAACGGGCTGAGCTACCTCTGCCAGCGGCGATCCCCTAGATATCCCAGTTTCCAGGGCGTTGCTCCGCCCAAAGCTCAGAAATAGACGTTCGCGCCACCACTTTGATTCGCTGGCGTCGTAGTCTTACAAAACCGGGAGCATTGTCATTCGTTGAGTGCTTTCGAAAACTGCGAAATTCAAGCTGATTCACTACAACAACCTCGCGGAACAAAGTGAGATCTGGTTTTTGGCATAGCAGTTGCTTCCTGTAATAGCAGTAACGAAGTGACCCACACATCACCCACTTTTACCTTGAGGAGCCTCGCCATGTTCCGCTCACAGAAACTTTCAATCGCCGCACTTTCAATCGCAGCCGCACTCGCCTACACACCTTCCGCTCAGGCAAACGATGTTATCGTCGATGTCCAATTCGGGGGTGGCACCGTCCTTGGAGATCATTTGCGTGGCTATGCGAAGGCCGTGGATGCTGAGGGCCGCTACATTCGTAACCGCTCCGTAGCATACAAGACGTTCATCTCCGCACTCCGCGATCGCGAAAAGCTGATCCACGAACACAAAGAATACGTTCGCTACGAAGAAGAGTTGCGTCAGAAGGATATCGAAGAACGTGCTGAGCGTAACCGTCGCCGTGTTGAACTGGCAGAGAAGGAACTGAAGGAAAGTGCCCAGCTCCTACTCGAAGACATCCAAACTCGCCGTCACATCTGGGACGACGTGCTCGCCAAGGAAAAATACGCGGTGCAACGCTTCCAGATCGAAACGCTGCTACGCAACTGGGACGATGGCTACCCAAGCGACCGTCGCCGCCTGGAACTCTTGGTCAAAGACATCCGCGAAGATCTCCAAGCAAATCCTCCAACCGACAAGCTTGAATGGCGAGCCGCCGTCGCCACGCTCAAACGCCTCCACACCCTGGCAGAAAGTCGCGATTACAGCCCTGAGGTACAGGTCAGCATGAATCGCACCAACCGACTTCCAGCGGCTTTGACCAACCTCGTAGCCAACAATTGAACGATTCCGAGAATTTAGCCGGAACGCGTTAGCGTCCGGTTCTGTGGGCAACCGGGGGCTAACGCCCTGTGGCCGAAGCTTGAGAAGCCGGCGAGTCATTCTCGCCAAAGAGTTTGACGTTTTAGAAGCGGTCTGGGTTGTGGTACGGTAACGTGCCCATGGCGACCCCAGACCGCTTTTTTCGTGCGCACACTTCATCAGCATGACGATTGAAAGAAAACCTACCCCCGGCATCTGGCCCCGTATTCGACTCGTCTGGCGAATCGTGGCATTTATTGCGGTGACTATCGTCCTTTATGGCGGCATGCGTCTTGACCGCTTGCTGCGTCGCAAGACTGCTGCGATTGAATTCGTTAATAAATGGGTACCACGCTGGGCAGGCAGCTTCCTCTGGCTGTTTGGCATCGAACTTCATAGAGAGGGCCCCTTCTTCAGCGATGACCAACTCTACCCAGGCAAGGGCGAGGCCGGAGCGGGACGAATCTTCGTTGCCAACCATCGCTCTTCGGTCGATGTGCCCATCATGATGCACCTCTGTGCCGGTCACGCGATTAGTCGCCACGACTTGGCGAATTGGCCTCTCTTCGGTTCGCTCGGCAAACAAATCGGCACGTTGTATGTTGATCGAAGCTCGCGCCGCAGCGGTGCAGAAGTGCTGGGACAAGTCGATGAGTCACTCAAAAAGGGAGAAGGAGTGATCATGTTTCCTGAAGGAACTTCGTACTTGGGAGACGAGGTCCACGCTTTCCGACCAGGAGCCTTCAAAGCAGCCGAGCGTGCCGAAGCAGAAATCGTCCCGGTCGCAATCGCCTACGAAGACGACAACGCGCATTACTACCACGAGAAGTTCACGACGCATCTGATGCGCATCGGAACCCGGCGACGACTACAAGTGGCAGTCGTCGCCGGCGAGCCAATTGCACCCGATGAGCGTGATGCGACGGAAGTCCGCTCTGCCGTTCAGTCGCAGATTCAAGAAATGGTCTACGAAGCACGTCACATTTTGGAGCCAGATGCTTCGGTGACTCGGCAGCCCGCTAGGCCGCTGGTGGACGCTTCCCCGTAATAAGGCCGACGACGAACAGGATGATGAAAATCAACACGCACCATTTCGCAATGGTAGCCGCTGTACCAGCAAGGACGCCAAATCCTAAGACTCCAGCGATCAGTGCAATTACCAAAAAAGTCAAAGCCCAGCTCAACATAATCTACCTCCAGAAGAAGAAGTGGCACTTGATCAGGCGCACGAAAAAAGCCCGTCCGCTCAGTTGCGGTCGGGCTTTCGTAGGCCGATCGTAAAGTCGCCTGACTTATCTCATTAACCTAGGACAACAGGGCGACAATTGCAAGATACCGCCGTCCGACCCGCAAGAGTTGACATTGCGGGAACTCCCCGACCATAATCTGGCAGTTCTTACGGACAGGCTATTCTGCCAGACCGGCATAAGTTCCTTGGGAGGGTCTCATGAATCGGAAACACACTTGGTTTGCTCTCACTCTTTGTGCGAGCTTACTCCCCCTTGCCTCCGCTAACGCGAGCATCTCTGACCCGACCGACCCGGATTGCGTGGTAGCGGGCTTTGATCTGTACCAGCTCGCAGGCGACCGATTCTTATTTGATAGCCAACTCGCAGTGGCCGACGGTGGACCGCCTCCAGCAGAAATCATTATTCCCATCGACATCGGCGCGCTTGCTTTCTTTAATGGCGTTCCCTACGTCAGTAATCCTTTGGGAACTTTCGACTTCAACGACGGAAGTGGCGCGGTCGACGTGGGTACGGCAGACACAATTGTTGAACGTCTTGGTGACGTGACCAACGACATTTTTACTGAGCCGACAGTCGATATCGAGATTCGTGCCCTCTCACTCCGCTCGCTCGAACCTGTAGACTTCGGCGGACCGAATCCTGAATTCACCTACATTACTCTTGATCCGGCAGCCCCAAGCACAGGAAGCTACGATTTTTTCTTTGACGCCAACGGGCCGGAAGACCTCCAACGGGGCTTCATGTTCGCTTCGGCTGACGTAAATTATCAGATCCGCCGAGGCTCTCCCACAGGCGAAGTTCTCAGCAGTAATTCTGTGCAAGTTGAAACCTTTAGCGATGGTGTGCCGTGGACGCACTTCCCGTTCGGTGGCGACGATTTCAACGCTCCCGATAAGACGATCGATGGCGTGAATTTCTTTCTCGAAGGTGATAGCCAGGGCGGAGACTTCTTCCAGCTTGGAGTCCCTCTGGGACTGGAGGGTTTCCAGGGCGATTCGGAAATCTCGATCAATCTCTCGCTAGAGCACGCCAACGAGAGCATTCCTGGCGATACCCCGAACAACCCAATGTTGCCTGACGGCACCGACGGGCCGACTTTCCAATTCGAGAATGCACCGCAGAGCGGTTGGTTTGATCCCCCGGCTGCCTCTGGCTACGTCTACGAAACCGACGATGCCTCGAGCTTCCTAGCCGTAGGACTACCGCCTCTGTCGGCAGTTGCTGACGGGGACGGATTCTACGAGGTGTTCGACCTCGATAACGGCGGTTCAACGACCGTTGCTGCAGGAGGTTTCTTCTTCTTCCCCACGCCCACGACGGCATTTCGGGTCACGGGGATCGATCCCACGGTTGACGGTGGAGACCCTCTAGCGTTTCCGACCTTCCTCACCTTCGATGCCCTGAGCAACAACTTTACTCAGACCCCGATTCCTGAGCCGACCGCGTTAGTCATCGCACTCGTTTGCGGCGTTGGCGTGGTAACTCGACGACGCGTCGCATAAGTCTGACTCGGACTAGCAGTTTAGATTCGCATTCAAGCCGTGGCTCTCTCAGAGAGTCACGGCTTTTTTCGGCCCTTGCGAGCCTTCGCGGCAGCAAGCGATAATCCTCCGTTTGCAATAAGCCCAAAACTTGGCAGGTGACTCTGCCAACTCCAACGAGAGACGAGTTTGTTATGCCCCTAGTAGTTGTCGGATCGGTTGCCATTGATCACGTTGAGACGCCCCAAGAGCGTCGTGATAACCTGCTCGGAGGCTCCGCCACGCATTTCTCCGTTTCCGCCAGCTTCTTCACGGGCGTCCGACTCGTCGGCGTCGTTGGCTCGGACTGGCCAAGTGAGCATACGGAGATGCTCGAAAGCAAAGGGGTCGACACCACGGGCCTGCACATGGTCGAGGGCGGAAAGACCTTCACCTGGACGGGCCGTTACCTGCCCAACATGAACGACCGCGAAACGCTTGACGTCCAGTTAAACGTCTTCGGTGAGTTCAACCCAGTTCTGCCGGAAGATTACAAACGTGCCAAGTACGTGTTCCTTGCCAACGGCGTCCCTGCAGTCCAAATGAAAGTCCTCGAACAAGTCCCCGGTCGTCGACTGGCGGTTGCCGACACGATGGACCTCTGGATAAACACCCAGCGGGAAGATCTCGACAAACTGCTGACGCAGCTCGACGGACTGGTTCTCAACGATAGCGAAGCCAAACTGCTCACCGGCAACGAGAACCTCGTAGCAGCCGGTCGTGCCGTTCAAGAGATGGGTCCCAAGTTCGTCGTCATCAAGAAGGGCGAACACGGAGCGATGTTCTTCGGCGAGCACGAAACCTACGTGCTTCCAGCTTTTCCAACCGAGAGCGTCATCGACCCAACCGGCGCAGGCGACAGCTTTGCTGGTGGCATGATGGGCTACCTCGCCGAGCAAGACAACTTCGATCCCGAAACACTCAAGACCGCGATGGCCTACGGTATCCTCGTCGCGAGCTTCAACGTCGAAGGCTTCGGCTTGGAACGCATGCACGAAATCACCCGCGACGACATCGAGAAGCGCCTTGAAGATTACCGCCGCATGTTGTCATTTTAGTTTTCAGTTGTCAGTGTGCAGTTTTCAGTTCACCGATCGAAACATTCCCTATCGCTGGCGACTGAAAACCATGCACACTCTCTTTTGAATTCATGCACTCGACTTAAGATGCGTAGCCACCAACTCCCCAAAACCCGGACCTTTATCGCTGTTCCTGCCGAGGGTGAAGTCCAAGGGGCGGCGGCCAAAGCTATTGAAGAGCTCCGCATCGACATCGGCGGAGTGAAATGGGTCGAGCCCGAGAATCTCCACTGGACGCTTCAATTCCTGGGCGACATTGACGATGTCGAGATGGCCCAGGTCTGCCGTCGCGTCGTGCGGGTCGTTGCTGAGTATGAGCCCTTTGTGCTCCACAGCACCGGCATCTCCGCCTTTCCGAGCCCCGACCGCCCGAAGACTCTTTACCTAGCGGCGGGCGAAGGGAGCGAACAATTTCTCGCTTTACAAGCCAGCATCGAAGAGTCTCTCTCCGATCTGGGCTTTCGGGGAGAGCGACGACGGTTCGTCCCTCATCTAACGCTCGGTCGAGTCCAGCGCGGCGCAAGCCTTCGGGCTGTTCTGGTTGATCGTCTCAAGGACCTTAAGGAACTGGAAACCGGAGCGATGCCCGTGGATGAAGTGATCGTCTACGCGAGCCGCTTGCAGCGCGAGGGTCCCGGCTACCATGTCCTAGCCACCGCGCCACTGGGATAGTCAAGCAAGTCTCGACGTTAATCTTTGCTTCGCCGTTAAACTCGGTGCTAGCAGCTCTCGAAAATCTTCTCTAGCCGTTACGATCGGCTCACCCGGAACGCGGCAACCCACCGAATATCCGAGTAGTCGCCCGGACTTTATGAACTTAGTCCGGGCTGGGCGGTGTTCTGGATGTTTCTTTTCTTTGAGGTGAACTCGGATGGTCCTCTCACTACGCGCTCTCGTAGCTACTACAACAATACTCGCTGTCTTCGCCGGTCACGCAACGGCACAGCAAGGCGTGTCGACAAACCAGTTCCTCGCAGCTACGCAAACAGCCTTGAGAGAGGAAGCATCAGAAGACTCGATCGATGCCACGAGCGATCTCAGCGACTACTACCTCGTCAACGATGTCGCTGCTGAGTCGCAATCATTCATCCAAGACGCCTTCGTCGAACCAACCCAAGCCAGATCTGGCAACCAACGCAACACGACACGCACTGCTTCCCGCTCGCGCCGTTCGGCCCGCACACCCTACATGATCGGCGATAGCCCGCTAGATGGTGAATGCCCCCACTCCATGCAGGCGGGTGGATTCGCAATTGACGGACTCGATATCGCCTCAGTGAATCACCCACTCTTCACAGGCAATCGCTTCAACGCGGCCGAAGCCGGATCGTTCCTACCAACTGACCGGTTCATCTTCACGTACCGCCACTTGCACAACGCCAGTTCGACGAACATCCTCGGCAACCTCGACACAGTGGACATCGAGCGGTTCATCGTCGGACTCGAAAAAACGGCTCTCGATGGAATGGTCTCCGCGGAAATCCGGATCCCTTTGCTATTGCAACTCGATTCCGACCAACTCTTTTTTGCCAACGGCACCAGCCAAGTCACCGGTGATCGTAGCGGCGAACTGGGGAACATCTCCGTGAACTTCAAAGCCTTACTCGCCAATCGTCGGAAGTTTGCCATGGGGGCGGGCCTCGCGGTAAACATTCCTACCGCTGAGGACTTCACCTTGGAGCAAGACTTCGACACCCCCTTCGTCATCGACCCGGTCAACGGCGTCAATGGCACCGCTGACTTTGGCATGTTCGGGCAATTCCAGAACGACACCGTCGGGCTGATCCCCTACCTGGCTTGGGCCTTCCGCCCAACGCCCCGCTTTTTCCAACAAGGCTTCTTCCAAATCGACGTTCCACTGAACTCCTCGGATGCAAGCCTCGATGTCGATGGCAACATCGTCCCCGACACGGATTACGACTCGCTGGTTGTCAGCAACACTCTTTCTGGCGAGATCCAACGTCAGACGCTGTTGCGTTTGAACCTCGGCTTTGGCTACTGGCTCAAGCAAGATCGCAAGCAGGGCGTCCCGACCGGTTTGGCGGCTCTGTTTGAAGTCCACTACACTACGAACCTGGACGACGGCGAGAACTTCAACACGCCGTTGGGCACTCTGACCGACGCCAGCACAACGTTGCCAGACATCCCGCTCACGGCCATCGCCGGCGGCAATCGCGACTTCGACGTCGTGAACCTGAGCTCCGGCTTCGCCCTCGACCTCGGCGGCTGCGTTATCACCAACGGCGTGATCGTCCCCATCAGCGACGACCGCCAGTTCGACTTCGAGTACAACCTGCAGGTGAACAAGCGTTTCTAAAGCATAAACCTGTGGGGATCATATTAGGAACCACAGATGAACACAGATAAACGCTGATAGTGATTAGATTGGTCATTAGCTTGTGCCGCTCGTTCTCAAAACTAACGCTCATCTGTGTCTATCCGTGTTCATCTGTGGTTTCAAACTAGGCATCCTTGGCGGTTCCAAAACAAATCGAGTAGACTAGCGTCCCGTCTGATCGCCTCGATTCATCCTGCCACCTGCTGAGGCTTCTCGGTGAGCCAGTCTGACGCGGACCATAACTTGCTTGTTGGCGTGCTCGCGCTGCAGCTTGATTTCGTGTCGCGAGACCAGTTAATTGCCGCCACGAAAGCATGGTCTAGCTCCCAGCAAACTCCTCTGTTGCAGGTCCTGGAAACTCAAGGAGCTCTGCACGCAGGCGAGCGTGAACTCCTTTCGGGCCTCGTCGAAAAACATCTGGCGCGTCACAACAACAACGCCATGGAAAGCTTGGCGAGCATCCACGCCGACGCGGTCATCCAAGATGTGGCCGCTGCGTGCGGCGAGAGCTCTCCCCGAGAGGGCTCGCCCAAAGCAGGCTCACTTGCGGAAACCATTCAGTTCTTCGCCGCTGATGGCGATTCAACCGCGAAGTCCAACAAGCCGCAGGAACCCGACGACCGCTTCGCCACGGCACTGCCTGAGGGAAGTACCGCCTCCCCCACTCCAGCAACTCATTCGCCACCAACGCAGGCAAAGGCTGAAGATCAGACCCAAACCCTGCCCCCGGCTTATGCTTCGACGGTCGACTTCGACATTGAGGACCAACTCAACCAGGCCAGTGCCGCGGCCAGTCGTTACTCCATTATAAAGCCTTTCCAACGGGGCGGGCTCGGGCAGGTTTCGATCGCGCAAGATCAAGAGATCAACCGCGAGGTGGCACTTAAAGAAATCCTTCCCAAACACGCAGACTCACTTGAGGCACGCTCACGATTCCTCGTCGAAGCGGAGATCACCGGTTCGTTAGAACACCCGGGCGTCGTTCCCGTCTACGGTCTCGGGCAATACGCAGACGGTCGTCCGTTCTACGCCATGCGATTCATTCGTGGCGATAATCTCAAGCTTGAAATCGAAGCGTTTAAGAACGCCTATCCAACTGGAAAAAACAGTCCCAAAGAGAATCGCGGCGGCGACTACGAGCTCCGCTTTCGCAAACTGCTGGGCCGATTTATTGATGTCTGCCACGCCATCGAATACGCTCATAACCGTTGCGTCCTGCATCGCGACCTCAAGCCCGGCAACATCATGCTCGGCAAGTACGGTGAAACGCTCGTCGTTGATTGGGGACTGGCGAAAACAATCGATGCGAATGAGGTCCCAACGGACACCCTTGAAGCGCCGCTCCAACCGCTTTCGTCCGATGGTTCCACCGCCACACAAATGGGTACCATCGTCGGAACGCCGGCTTATATGAGTCCTGAGCAAGCCGCCGGCCAACTCGACCGACTCGGTCCCGCTACTGATATCTACAGTTTGGGGGCGACGCTGTTTCACCTGCTCACCGGGCAGCCGCCCTTCAGCGAGGCTCCGCAGATGACACTGCTGGAATGTGTCCGGGCAGGCAAGTTTGCCAAGCCCCGTGAGATCGACGCGACGATCCCGCCCGCGATGGAAGCAATCTGCCTAAAGGCGATGGCTCGCGAGATCCCCGATCGGTATCTCACCGCCAGCGACCTGAGCGACGACATTGAACGCTGGCTCGCCGACGAACCCGTGCGTGCCTACTCCGACCCGCTCCCCGAACGCATCTTCCGCTGGATGCGCAAGCATCGTTCACTCGTGGTCGGCTCTGCCGGCGTGCTAACGGTGACGGCCATCGGTCTGACGTTGGGAATCTTGCTCTTGGGCGCCGCCAATCGTCGCGTGGAAAAACAGCGCGCACGGGCGGAGCAAAACTTCACAATGGCCCGTGAAGCGGTCAACGACTACTTCATCAGTGTCAGTGAGGATACGCTCCTCAACCAAAGCGGCATGCAGCCGCTGCGTGACGAGCTACTCAAGCAAGCGCTCGCCTATTACGAGGATTTTCTCGAAAGCGGCCAGGTCGACGACTCGATGCGCGACGAGATCGCCCAAGCGAATTACTACGTCGGGCGCATCAAGCACAAGATCGACTCGCCCGTCGCGGCGATTCCGTTCTACGATCAGGCAATCACTTCGTATGAAGAACTACTTGCTCAGAAAGCAAAGCACCTCCCCGCGGCTCCGCAAAGAGAGATCGAACGCGAACGACTCTACGAATACGGTCGCACGCTCAACGCCAAAGCGACTTCGCTGCTGAAGCTCTCGCAAACCGACGACGCCCGAGATTACTTCACGAGGGCTCGCGACGTTCGCCAGCGGCTGGTCAAGCTTTCACCTGAAACGATCGAATACGTCCGCACCCTCGCCAACAGCATCATGAACCTAGGCACCATGAAGCTTGGGGAGGGAGACCAAGAAGCGGGACTCAAGCTGCTGCACGAAGCCCAAGACATGCGCGAGAGTCGCCTAAGCACCAACTCGCCCGACGCCAAACTGCTTCGCGACGCCGGAAAGGGGAGCTTCAACCTGGGGCTGATTCACGAGCAAATGGAGGAATACGAGACCGCATTCCAGCACTTTCTGAAGGCGGTCGAAAGCTTCGAAAAACTCGTCGAACTTTCCCCCAACGACATGGATTCGCAGTACAACCTGGCCGTTTGCTATCGAACCCTCGGCGACCAGCAAGACTCAGCAGAGCCCGACCAAG
The DNA here is from genome assembly GCA_040218535.1 of Lacipirellulaceae bacterium. Lineage (NCBI taxonomy): Bacteria > Pseudomonadati > Planctomycetota > Planctomycetia > Pirellulales > Lacipirellulaceae > Lacipirellulaceae bacterium. Next base: position 2,152,910 of record JAVJRG010000005.1, read on the forward strand.
TCACCCAAGGCGAAGCCTACTATGAAAAAGCTGCGGAGTTGCTTACTAAGCTCAGCATTCGCAACCCACAAGTCCCCCGCTACAAAGCCGACCTCGCCAACACGCAAACCAACGAAGCCTGGCTCCTCCTCGATGCAGGCGACAACCAAGCGGCACTAAGGCCGTTGGAGAAGGCGGAGCAAGCCCTGATCGATTTGGTCGAACAATTCCCCGACGTCCCACTCTACGCCGTCGACCTCGCCCACGCCGAGCGCACCCTGGGCGAAGTGCTGATCGAACTCGGTCGCGATGACGAGGGAATCAAGAAACTGGAAAGCTCACGAGACCGCTTCGCGGAGTTAGTGCGTCAGCACCCGGCAGATCGGGATTACGGCGAGCAGTTGCGGGAGACGCAAGAGGTATTGCGCGGAGTGCGAGAGGGAAATGGTGAGAACACTAACGAAGAAAGTACAGAAAAAGAGTCCGAACCTTAAGAACGCGTTTTGAAATTCAAAAATCGACCGCAAAGCGGTACCACTTGCCCCCTCTCCCGCTTGCGGGAGAGGGTCGGGGTGAGGGCGCCAATATTTCAAAACAAGTTCCAAAGCGATTTTACCGAAGTTCGAGAACCTCCGCACCGCCTTGCGTGTAAAACCAAATCAACGACTGATTGAGCTGTACCAGAGGAGCATCCGTGGGGGCGATTCGACAACTGCACGCGTCACAAAACGCCCAGTCTCAAACCTACTGGGACGCTTTTCAGGACCACCGTCAGCGTATCACTGACCTGGTTCTCGATGCTGCGCAAAAGCTTCAAGCTGCAACCAAACAGGATCTCAGCCTGGCAGTTCTTGGAGCTGGCAACGGCAACGACTTATCGATCGAGCCTCTGCTGGAGACGTTTGAGCGTAGCCACCTCTATGACCTCGACGGCGAGGCATTGCAACGAAGCAAGAATCGTTACGCCGGACAGCCAGCGATACTGCAGCGCGTTCAGTGGTTCGATTCCGTGGATATCACCGGCGTTGTCGACACGATTGAACAACACGGCTCGGCTCCTGCAGTTATCGACGAAGAGCTACTGAAACGGGCGACTCATCCGCCAAAGTTCACTGACCAGCACTACGACATCGTGCTTTCAACCTGCACCTTAAGTCAGTTAGTACAATCCGCCGTCGAAATCTTTGGGGACAAGTCGCCAGAGTCGCTCGCCTTCATCCTCGCGATTCGCGATGGCCATTTGAACCTGATGCTCGAGCTGATGAAACCAACGGCCGCAGGCATTCTCGTCACCGACTTCGTCAGCAGCGATACCCTGCCCGAGCTACTCCAGCCCGACCTCCCACAGAACCAACTGACAGCAGTCGCTCAAGAAGCTATCAGACAACGGAACTTTTTTACCGGTGCAAACCCCGTAGCAATCAGCATGCAGTTAGAGAAAACATTGCGACAAACAGACGCGCGATTCGACCTTCACTTGACGCCGCCTTGGATCTGGAAATGGACCGATGAGAAGGCTTTTTGTGTTGCTGCGATTCGAGTTCTCTCAATGATTTAATTAGATCTACATTTCTGCTACAATCGTAGTTAGAGATTCGGCCAAGTGCGCCTAGAGCGTACTTCCCGAGACCATAGCGCCCTTTAGGAAATTCGAGTAGACTTGGTAACTTCACCTTAAGGAGGAGCCCGATGGTTTATTCGAAGGAACGTCGCGGGGAAGTGCTTGCTGCTTGTGATGCCGGCAAGGGGA